>JAWXUM010000016.1:0-55550 GCA_044432645.1 Clostridia bacterium
ATTTTCCAAGTGTAGTTGTAGTTTCTTCAATTTCTACTAATTCTTTTGTGCCGTCTTTATGTATTATAACAAGCTCTGCTCCGTTTGCTTGTAAAGTCATGTTTTCGCAGTGAATTTCTATGAAAACAGGTGAGTCGGTACTGTAGGCAGTTGTGGCATAAAAAAGTGCAGACATATTATCGGCAACATTTTCGCCCTTAAATTTAACATAAGCCTCTACAGTGTCTTCAACCTCAATAACAGATTTTAAATGCCTATTGTGAATACTAGATGAACAATCTACAGGAGTGCCTATTAAATAAACAAGCAAGTCAAGAGTGTGAATACTTTGGTTTATAAGTGCGCCACCACCCTCAGTTTCAAGAGAACCTCTCCAGCCACTCTTTGTGTAGTAGTCGGCATCTCTTGTCCAAGTTACAAAAGCTCTAGCACCCAATATTTTACCAGCTTTTTTGCTGTTTATCAAATCTTTAATTTTCAAAACATTTCCGTTGTATCTGTTTTGAAAACAAACACCTATCTTTGTGTCTATACTTTTAAACTCTTCCCACTGCTCACTTGTAATTGCAGGAGGTTTTTCGCTGAAAACTTTTATTTTTTTTTCGCTACATTTTTTAGCCATTGGTGTGTGTAAATAGTGAGGTGTGCAAATATGTACAACGTCTATTTCTTCACTTTCAAGCATTGTTTCAAAATCATCATAAACATTTCCGCCGTATTTTTGAGATAAAAGCTCTGCTCTTTCAGGCTTTATATCGCAAAATGCTACTATGTTAATTTCTTTTAATTCGTTTAAAACATTGCTATGAACTTGTGCTATGCCACCACAACCGACTACTGCAATTTTAATTAAATTTGACAAAATAATATCTCCCTTTTTGAAATTGTATCAGTTTTGAATATTGTAAACAATAGCTTTAAATGAATTTAGTGCTGTCCACCAAGCTAATTTGCCGTCGTTTGCTTTTTGTTCTTTTTCGTCACTGCCGTTTTCAAGTTGAGCAAAGCCAAAGAAGTTTGTTAAATGTGGCTCTAGTGAGAAAAATCCAGCATAGCCGTCATTTAAAATATCACCAATAATTGTTTCAAGTTCACCGTCACCCATACCAGGAGCAACAACTTTTGCGCCTATAGCATCTTTAATATGAACATATTCGATGAAAGGTTTTAGCTTTTGATAAGCGTTTACTGTTTCTACATCGCATTGAATAAAGTTGGCAAAGTCGAAACAAGCCTTGAAATTTTCACAGCATAGGTTTTCCATAATATACAAACAGCTTTCAAGTGTATCGCCAAAAATGCCTTTTTCGTTTTCATGTAAAAGAACAACATCGTTTTCTTTTGCATAGTCTATCATAGTTTTTAGGTGAGTTAAAACTTCTTCTTGTACGTCTTCTTTAGTTTTGCCTTCTGGAATAAAGAAAGAGAACATACGAATATATTTAGTTTCTAGAATTTTTGCAATTTCTACAACATGTTTAAATTTCTCAAAATCTTCTTCATGTTTGTCAAGGTCAGCTTTTCCAATAGGTGAGCCTACTGAAGAAATTTTGACACCAGCTTCGTCTAGCTGTTTTTTGATTTCTTTTACTTCGTCAAGGCTTAAAGAAGCAATGTTTTTGCCGTTTACGCCTCTTATTTCCATGTAATTAACGTTAAGTTTGTTTAAAAACTCTAGTTGAACTGAAAAATCAGGGTTGATTTCGTCTGCAAAACCTGAAATTTTAAAATTTAATTCTTTAATCATTAGTTAGCTCCTTTGTTATATCGCTTAATAATTTCGTACATATATATCATAAATTATAGCACTTTAACCAAAATTTACAATTGCAAATAGTGTACATCACATTGCAAATATCGTCATAGGTTAAATACAAATAAATTATACTTAATTTGACTTTTTAAACATATATATTAACACATAGAAATTAAGGGTGTGTTACAGTGAATGATTTTGTAGAACAACGAGCAGTGCATTTTGGGCAGTATATAATAGAAAACAAAGCCACAGTTAGGCAAACAGCAAAAGTTTTTGGCATATCTAAAAGCACAGTACATAAAGATGTAAGCCAAAGGCTAAAATATATTAACAAAAAGCTTTATGCTGAAGTTAAAGATGTTTTAGAAGAAAACAAATCTCAAAGGCACATAAGGGGTGGGATTGCTACTAGGCAAAAGTATTTAGAATTAAAAGAAAATAAAGGATTATGAGCTTTTGTAATTGTTTATTCACAAATTTGTGATATTATTTTATAAAGAAAAGAAAAAATAAAAGAAAGGTATGGCTACCGTGCGAAAAATTAATGTGTTATAGCATTTGGTACGGAAACCATGGCATGGTCATAATGAAAAAATTTAAATTATGGGGAAATTTAGGGCTAACAGTTTTCTTTATTATCGCATATATTGTTAATCCATCAAATTTAAACCCACTGTATGCTCAAGGCGCATTTTCGCTTTTATTTATGGTTTCAGCTTACGTTGTTGTAAATTCTACAGCAGCTTTAGCAGGAATTAAAATTGACAAAGACGAACTAGGTCAAGTTAAGATTAATGTTGACAAAAAGACAAAAGGCTTGAAAGGTTTGGTTATCACCCTTGCTTGTTTGTGGGGCGTTTATATGTTAGTTAACTTTATATCTATTCCACTTTTCAACTTTTGGGCATATAGAGATCAACTAGGCGACATGGAAGTTACAGAGTTTTCAGATGATGTACAGCTTATGGATTTAAGCCAAGTGCCAATAGTTGACCAAGATTTAGCTAAAACTTTAGCCGACAAAAAACTAGGCGAAGACGCTGGTATTGGTTCGCAAGTATTTGTTGGCGAACCTGTTATGCAACAAGTTGACGGTAAACTTGTATGGGTTGTTCCACTTCAGCACTCAGGCTTTTTCAAGTGGCTTAATAATTTGAGTGGTTCAGCTGGTTATATTATAGTGTCAGCAACCGACCAAACAGACATAACTCTTGTGGAGTCTGCAATTAAATATCAACCAAGTTCATACTTTTTCGATGATATAGACCGTTATTTAAGAGTTGTAAAAGGATATGTGTTTAGCGGTATCACCGATTATTCTTTTGAAATTGATGATGACGGCACACCTTATTGGATTATTACAACTTATAAAAACACATGGCTTTTTGATTTACCAGAGGCAACTGGTGTTATAATTTTAAATGCAACAACTGGTCAAACATCACAGTATACTATTGATACAGTCCCAGATTGGGTGGACAGAGTTCAGCCAGAAGATTTTATTATAGACCAAATTAACAACCAAGGTATTTATGTTCATGGTGTGTTTAATTTTTCTAATAAAGATAAATTTATGACAAGTAACGAAAGTGCAATTATTTATAATGACGGCAATTGTTATTTGTTTACAGGGCTTACTTCTGTAGGTGCTGACGAATCTGCAATAGGCTTTGTTATGGTTGACATGGTTACTAAAGAGGTTAAGATTTATCAAATAAGTGGTGCTACTGAAACTGCTGCTATGAATTCAGCAGAAGGTTCTGTTCAGCAATATGGCTACACAGCAACTTCACCTATTATAATCAATCACCAAGGAATACCAAGTTATTTTATAACTTTAAAAGATAACAGTGGTCTAATTAAGCAGTACGCATTTGTTTCTGTAGCCGATGTTACAACTGTTGGCGTTGGCGAAAGTATAAGCTCTGCAATTAGCAATTACGAAAAATCTTTAAGTGAGTCTAATTCTTTTGTGGTTGATACCGAAGAAACTGGCGAGCTTGAAACTTATACAGGTCAAATTGTAAGAATAGCAAGTGAAAGCTTAGACAGTAGCCTTTACTATAAATTTATTATAGAGGGTAAAGAGGATAAAATTTTCATAGCTAGTTCAAGTTTAAGCGACGAACTTGCTCTAAGTTTAGAGGGCGACGGCGTACAGATAACTTATTACAGCACTGACGACGGTGTTATTAATGTGGTAAGTTTTGATAACAAAGAATTCACACAGTAAGCAAAAGGGACGGTTTTCCGTCCCTTTTTGTTTTTTTCGTCGTAAAATGCATGTTCTCTACACTAAAACAAAAATAACATAACTTGACTTTTGACTAGTTAAATGATAAGATAGTTAGGGAAACTAACTTGTTTTAGGAGGAAATATATGGACAAATTTGCAAGAGAATTTTCTAGCAAATTAGGGCAACTTTATCGAGATGTAACAAAACTTGAAGAAACTGCCTTAAAAGAAGCAAATTTTGGATTAACTATGTCAGAAGTACATTTAATCGACTTTATTAGCCATCATGAAAATGGTATAACTATATGTGAAATAGCAAGTTCAATGGATGTTTCAAGACCCACTATTTCCACTTCAGTTAGTAAAATGGTTAAAAAAGGCTATTTAGTAAAAGAAGGACTTCACAAAGATGCAAGAAAACTCACCGTTAAACTTAGTACAGACGGCGCAAGGGTAAGCTATTTGCATACTAAATGTCAACGAGAGGTTATAAAAAATTTAGGACAAGATTTTACAAACGAAGAAAGAGATATACTGCTTAGAGCAATCGATAAATTGAATGTGTATTTTAGCACAAAAAAATGAAAGAAAGGCATGGGCACCGAACGAAAAAAGTTTAGCTTAAAATAAACTTTGTTACGGTAGACATGACGCAGTCAAAAAAAGTTAAATATAAAGAAAGGCATGGGTACCGAGCGAAAAAGTTTAGCTTAAAATAAACTTTGTTACGGTAAACATGACGCAGTCATTATGAATTTTAAAATTTTAGGTACTGGCAGTTACACACCAAACAATGTAGTAACTAACGACGACCTTTCGACTATGGTTGAAACCAATGACGAATGGATTACAAAAAGAGTAGGCATAAAGCAAAGGAATATTTCAGTAGAGGATACTACTTCTAGTATGGCAATTAAGGCAGCTTTTAACGCACTTGAAAATAGTAATGTTAAAGCAGAAGATTTGGATATGATAATTGTTTCAACTATCACACCAGACCGAGCCTCGCCAGCTGTTGCGTGTATGGTTCAAAATGCAGTTGGCGCTACTTGCCCAGCTTTTGACGTAAGTGCTGCGTGTTCTGGTTTTATTTTCGCACTTGAAACTGCTGCTGCACATATGGCACTTGGAAAAGCTCATAAAATCTTAGTAGTAGGCGCAGAAAGGCTTTCTTCTATAACAGATTTTACAGATAGAAGCACCTGTATTATTTTTGCTGACGGAGCTGGTGCTGTAGTTGTAAGTGACGAAGAAGACAACTTGCTTGCTTCTGTTTTAAACACAACAGGTGGCGACGAAGTTTTAAACATTCCGTCAGCTACTGGAACTTCACCTTTTTATAAAGGCGAAAAAATAGAGCATACAAAAATATATATGAACGGTGGCGAAACTTACAAATTTGCAATTAGTTCAATGCAAAAAGATATTTTAAATGTAATGCAGCAAGCAAATTTAACAAATGACAATATAAACTGGGTTGTCCCTCATCAAGCCAATATCAGAATTATCAAAGAGGCAGCAAGAAAATTGCCGATTGATAAAGATAAATTCTGTACAAATATAGCCACCACTGGCAACACATCATCTGCAAGCGTTGCAATACTTCTTGACGAGGTTAACCGTGCTGGCAAAATTAACCGTGGCGACAATATAATTATGGCAGCTTTTGGCGCAGGACTTTGCAGTGGTGCAATGGCAATACGTTGGTGATTAATAATTAAATCGTAGGGGCGACCTGTGGTCGTCTGTGATAGGGGAAAATTAATAGATAACGGAACAACTAGGGCGTCGTTCCTACAAAAAATACAACTTCCCTTGTTGTAAATACGATGATTATTCTACCCAAAAGTTTAAGTTCGTGGCATTGGTTGCAAGCCCATGCCCTACAATATAAAAAATCAAAAGGAAACAACTTATGATAAACTCAACAATATGTGAAATAATCGGTATAAAATACCCAATTTTTCAAGGTGGTATGGCTTGGATTTCAGAAGCTAAACTTGCTGCTGCTGTTTCTAACGGTGGTGGTCTTGGAATAATATCTGCTATGAACGCAGATGCAAAATATGTAAAAGAGCAAATAGACCTTTGCAAAACTCTAACAGATAAGCCTTTTGGCGTTAATATAATGCTTTTAAGCCCCCATGCAGACGAAGTTGCTAAACTTGTGGCAGACGAAAAAATCGCCGTTGTTACAACAGGCGCTGGCAATCCTAGAAAATACATGGAAATGTGGGATAACGCTAATATTAAAGTTATCCCAGTTGTTGCTTCTGTAGCCCTTGCAAAAATGATGCAAAAAGCTGGTGCTACTGCTGTTATTGCAGAGGGTGGCGAAAGTGGTGGTCATATCGGTGACCTTGGCACAATGCCACTTGTACCTCAAATTGTTGACGCTGTTGACATTCCAGTTATCGCTGCTGGTGGTATTGGTGACGGTCGTGGTGTTGCAGCAGCGTTTATGCTTGGTGCAGTTGGCGTTCAACTTGGAACAAGGTTTTTAGTAGCTGACGAGTGTCAAGTTCATGAAAATTATAAGAAAAAAGTCCTAAAAGCTAACGACATTGCAACTATGGCAACTGGTAGACGTTTAGGTCACCCAGTTAGAGCAATTAAAAATCAATTTTCTAAAGATTACCTAAAAGCTGAATATAGCGCAATAAGTGACGAAGAGCTTGAGGCTTTAGGTGGTGGTTCGCTTTATCGCTCTGCTATTTTAGGCGACGAGAAAACAGGTTCTTTTTTAGCAGGTCAAATTTCTGGCATGGTTAACAAGGCTCAACCAGCAAGCGAAATGATAGAAGAAATTTTCATTCAAGCTGAAGAAGTTTTAAAAGGAGCAAACAAATGGCTAAAATAATTTTTGGTTTTGCAGGTCAAGGCTCACAATACGTTGGCATGGGTAAATCTTTATATGAAACTAGCCCAAAGGCAAAAGAAATTTTTGACAAAGCAGAAGAAATTCGCCCAGGAACTATAAAACAATGCTTTCAGGCTGATTTAACAGAGATAAGCATTACAAAAAATACTCAACCTTGCCTATTTTTGGTGGATTTAGCAGCAGCTTATGCACTAGAAGAAAAAGGTTTTACAGCAGATTATGTTGCAGGCTTTTCACTTGGCGAAATTCCAGCACTTGCATATACAGGTGTGTTAAGTTTTGAAGATGCCTTTAAACTTGTTATAAAACGTGGTCAGCTTATGCAAGAATGTGCCGAAAGCACAAACGGAGCAATGGCGGCTGTTTTGAAGCTAAGTTTTGAAGTAGTAGAAGAAATTTGCGAAAGTTTCGACAAGGTTTTTCCAGTTAATTACAACTGTCCAGGGCAACTTGTAGTAGCTGGCGAAAAATCACAACTAGAGGAATTTTGTAAAGCAGTGGCAGAGAAAAAAGGTAGAGCTAAAATGCTTAATGTAAGTGGTGCTTTCCATACTCCTTTCATGGCAAAAGCTGGCGAGGGCTTAGAAGAAATGCTTGAAACTATGGAAATTCACGCACCAAAAGTTCCTTTATACTCAAACTACACAGCAATGCCGTACGGCGCAAATGTAGCTGAAAACATAGTGGCACAACTGCAAAACCCAGTAAAATGGCAACAAACAATTGAAAACATTAACGCTAATGTTTTTATAGAAGTTGGTGCTGGCAAAACTTTAAGTGGTTTAGTAAAAAAAACAAACCCAGAACTTAGAGTTTATAATGTTCAAGACGAAGAAAGCTTGAATAAAATAGAATTATGATTTCACGGGACGGGGGATCCCGTTCCGTACGAATAAAACAATATCACAAAAATTGGAGGAATAACATGTTTAATTTAACAAATAAAAATGCTATTGTAACTGGTGGTAGCCGTGGAATTGGCAAAGTTATTGCACTTACACTTGCAAAACAAGGTGCTAACATAGCTGTTCTTGATATGAACGAAAACGAAGAAACAATGGCTGAAATTGCTGAACTTGGTGTAAAAACAGCCTATTATAAATGCAATGTATCATCGCTTGAAGATGCAGACAGCGTTGTAAAAGCAGTTACAAAAGAGTTTGGCAGTGTTGATATTTTAATCAATAACGCTGGTATCACTCGTGACGGATTAATTCTTTCTATGAAAGAGGCTGACTATGACGCAGTTTTAGACATCAACTTAAAAGGCGCATTTAATATGATAAAGGCTTGTTACCGTGGATTTATCCGTAAAAAAACAGGTAAAATTGTTAATATAAGTTCAGTTTCTGGTTTAATGGGTAACGCTGGTCAAGCTAATTATTCAGCATCAAAAGCAGGACTTATTGGACTTTCAAAGTCAGTAGCTAGAGAACTAGCCGAGCGTGGTGTTTGCTGTAATGTGGTAGCACCTGGCTTTATCGCAACAGACATGACACACGACTTAGACCTTGATAATCACCCACTTATGAACTCTATTCCTCAAAAGAAAGTTGGCACACCACAAGATATTGCAAATGCGGTGCTTTTCTTAGCAAGTGATGAAGCAAATTACATAACAGGTGAAGTTATAAGAGTAGACGGTGGAATGGCAATGTAAACCAAGCGAAATTATACACAAACCGTAGGGGCGACCTGTGGTCGTCCGTGGGATGCCACACAGGGCATCCCCTACAATATAAATTAGATTAATAAAAAATTATTACTACGAAATAACGCAATCAATGTAAACGAAAGGAAAAAAGAAAATGAACAGAGTTGTAGTAACTGGTATAGGAGCTATCACTCCTATTGGAAACAATGTAAAAGATTTTTGGGAAAATTTAAAAGCTGGCACAAACGGTGTTGGTCTAATTACAAGATTTGACACTTCTGATTTTAAAGTAAAAGTAGCAGCACAGGTTAAAGACTTTAACCCACTTGAATATATGGAAAAAGGCGAAGCTAGAAAAAGAGATTTATACTGCCAATACGGTATAGCAGCTGCCACTCAAGCGGTAGAAGACAGTGGAATTATAGGCAATGTTAAAGAAGAAAAACTAGGTGTTTATTTTGGTTCTGGTATCGGTGGAATTGACACTTTCCAAACAGAAGTAACAAAACTTAATGAAAAAGGGCCTAAAAGGGTTTCACCTTACTTTATTCCAATGTTAATTGGTAATATTTGTGGTGGCGAAATTGCAATTAAGTATAAAGCTAAAGGTTCATGCCTACCAATGGTAACAGCTTGTGCGACAAGTAACAACACTATTGGCGAGGCTTACCGTGCAATTAAACACGGCTATATGGACGCTATTATCGCTGGTGGTTCAGAGGCTGCAATTGTTAAAGTTGGTGTTGCTGGCTTTTCAAATATGATGGCACTTTCTCAAAGCGAAGACACAAACACTGCTTGTTGTCCTTTTGACAAAAGAAGAAGTGGTTTTGTAATGGGCGAGGGTTCATCTTGCCTTGTGCTTGAAAGTTACGACCATGCTATAGCTCGTGGGGCGAAAATTTACGGCGAAATTGTAGGTTACGGCTCAACTTGTGACGCTCACCACATAACAGCACCAGACCCTGATGGTATCGGTGGAGCATCTTCAATGAAAATGGCAATGGAAGAAGCTGGAATTACTGGTAGCGAAAAAATTTACGTTAACGCTCACGGAACAAGCACTCCACTTAATGACAAAGGCGAAACTAAAGTTATTAAATTAGCTTTAGGTGAAGAAAACGCTAAAAAAGCTGTTGTAAGCTCTACAAAATCTATGACAGGTCATATGCTAGGCGCTGCTGGCGCAACAGAGGCAATCGCTTCACTTTTAGCACTAAACGAAGGAATAATTCCTCCTACAATTAACTTTGTAGAGGCAGATCCAGAATGTGATTTAGATTATTGTGTAAATACTGCTAAAGAATTTGGGGCAGAATATGCACTTTCAAACGGTTTAGGTTTTGGTGGACATAACGCTTGTCTTGCTTTTAAGAAGTTTTTAGGGTAAAATAGATTTACTTTATAAAAATGGAACGCAACTGGACGTTCCGTGAAAAAATATCGGAGGTAAAAATGAACATAAATGAAGTTAAAGCTTTGGCTGAAATAATGACACAACATTCGCTAAGCTTGATTGATATAGAAGAGAATGGGCTTAAAATTAAGCTTGAAAAAAATATAACTACTGCTGTGGCAAGTGCTCCTGTAACAATTCCACAAGTTAATCAAGAGCCTGAAGAAACAGTAGCACCTATAGAAGAGGGCAGAGTTATAGTTTCTCCAACAGTTGGTGTGTATTACAGTTCATCATCACCAGACGCAGCGCCTTATGTTAGCATAGGAACAAGTATTAGCAAGGGCGACACAGTTTGTATTATTGAGGCTATGAAACTGATGAACGAAATTACAGCAGACTGCGACGGCGAAGTTGTAGAAATTATGGTTGGTAACGGCCAAGTTGTAGAGTACGGACAACCTCTTTTTAGAATAAAATAAACTTAATGTAGTGGAGGGTACGCATAAGGAGCAAGCGTGTTGATTAGGGAGAAAATTGCAGATTAAACCCGTAGGGGCAGCTTAGCTCGTCCGAGAGTAAAGCGTTAATTTGCTTGTTTTCATAGGTAAGATTAAATATTGCTTTTATTTGTATAAAAAAATACAACATTTATCATTCTATCCACGGACGACCACAGGTCGCCCCTACTCTGGGGCATGGAAACCCTACACTACAGAGTTTATCGTTTTGTAAAATTTAAAATATCCACTTGAAAGGTCATAAAAATGAATAAAGAACAAATAAAAAATATTATACCACACAGGGATAACATGCTTTTAGTTGACGAAGTTGAACTAATAGAAGGTGTTGCTCATGGTAAATGCCACATAACAGGTGATGAGTTTTTTTTAAAGGGGCATTTTCCAGGTAACCCTGTAGTTCCAGGCGTTATTTTATGTGAAATGCTTGGACAATCTTCATGCGTTTTACTTGCTGATATAGCAAAAGGTGCAACACCATATTTTACAGGTCTTAATAATGTTAAGTTTAAAGCAGTAGTAAAACCAGGCGATACTTTAGAAACCAAATGCAACATCACACGTTCAAGAGGAGTGTTTTACTTTGCCGAGGGTAAAGGGTATGTAAACGGAAAATTAGCAGTTTCAGCTGAATTTTCATTTGCGCTTAAATAAAATAGAAGTGTAATGTGTTTACATTTGATATGTAGAGGAGAGCGCTTTGCTCGTCCACAAAATTTGTAGGGAAAACCCTTGCGGTTTTCCGTAAGTTATATGTAATTTCGGACAGGGGCAAGCCCAGTCCCTACAAAATTACCAACCCACCAAACCTATTGGAGGTCATAAAATGTTTACAAAAATACTTATAGCAAACAGGGGCGAAATTGCCGTTAGGGTAATTCGTGCTTGTAAAGAAATGGGAATAGACACTGTCGCAGTGTACTCGCAAGCTGACAGCGACAGCCTACACGTTGCACTTGCCGACCAAGCTATTTGCATAGGTCCAGCTTTTGCTACTGAAAGTTATATTTGCCCTGAAAAAATCATATCGGCAGCAATTGCTACAAAAGCACAGGCTATTCACCCTGGATACGGCTTTTTGGCAGAAAACGCTGATTTTGCAAGGCTATGCGAAAAACATGGCATAGTTTTTATAGGCCCTAGTGCAGAAATTATCTCTAAAATGGGAGATAAAGACACTGCTAGAACCATTATGGAAAAGGCAAATGTGCCTATAATAAAAGGGAGTCCTATTTTAAAAGACTTCAAACAAGCACTGAAAACAGCCGATAAAATCGGTTATCCTGTACTGCTTAAAGCTACAGCTGGTGGTGGTGGCAAAGGTATTAGGCTTGTAAAAGAAGAAAGCGAAATGGAAAACGCTTTCAAAACTGCATCAAATGAGGCGTTAAAAGGCTTTGGCGACGGCAGAATGTACATGGAAAAATTCCTTTTCCCTGCTAAACATATCGAAGTGCAACTTCTAGGCGATAACGACGGAAACGTTGTTTGCCTTGGTGAACGTGAATGTTCTATACAAAAAAACAATCAAAAATTAATTGAAGAAAGTCCGTCACCTTTTGTTACTAAAGAGGTAAGGGCAAAACTTGTCGACGCTGCTACAAAAGCTGCAAAGGCTGTTGGATATACAAATGCTGGCACAATAGAATTTTTAATGGACAAAAATTCTGACTTCTATTTTATGGAAATGAACACAAGGCTACAAGTAGAGCACCCAGTTTCCGAGCTTGTTTCTGGTCATGATATTGTAAAATGGCAAATTAGAATTGCAGCAGGTGTTCCACTGAATTTCACACAAGATGAAATTAAAATTCGAGGGGCAGCTATTGAGTGCCGAATTAATGCGACTGCTGTTGGAAAAGTTGACTTTTTACATATTCCGTCAGGTCCGTGGGTACGTTTTGATACATTTTTATATCAAGGATATTCAATTCCACCTTATTACGACTCAATGCTTGGCAAGCTTATAGTGTATTCTTCAAGCCGTGAAGAGGCAATTAGAAAAATGCAGTCCTCACTTTGCGAAATAGTTATCGAGGGTGCACCTAATAATATAGACAGTCAAATCGAAATTATCAGGGACAAAGACTTCCAAAATGGTGATTATTACACCGATTTCATGAAAAGGTTTGAGGGGGATAATTAATTATGCCAATGAATTTAATGGGACTTTTTAAATCTCCCGAAAATGAACTTGAGGGTGGTGGCAAAAAAGTAGCTTCTGCTTCACAAGACAGCGAAGTAACAAATAGTTGCCCTGTTTGTGCAAAGGCTACACCTATAAGTCAGCTTTGGGATAACCACAATGTTTGCGCTTGTGGTTATCATTTCAGAATGACTGCTAGACAAAGGGTCGCTTATTTAACTGACGAATTTGAAGAAATGTTTCGTGATTTAAGAAGCACAAATGTTTTGGACTTCCCAGGTTACGAACAAAAGCTTAAAACTGCACAGCTTACAAGCCGTGAAATTGAGGGTGTAATTTGTGGCAAAGCTGTGATTAAAGGGATTGAATGTGTTCTTTTTATAATGGAACCTGAATTTATGATGGGTTCTATGGGAACTATTGTGGGTGAAAAAATAACAAAGTCTTTTGAATTTGCTACCGAAAACAATTTGCCTGTTATTGCTTACACTGTTTCTGGTGGTGCAAGAATGCAAGAGGGCATTTTGTCTTTAATGCAAATGGCAAAAACTAGCGCAGCTGTTAAAAGACACAGCGAAAGTGGTGGACTTTATATAGTTGTTTTGACTGACCCAACAACTGGTGGAGTAACAGCTAGTTTTGCAATGGAAGGCGATATAATTATGGCAGAGCCTAGTGCGACTGTTGGTTTTGCTGGCAGACGGGTTGTAGAGCAAACTATAAGAAAAAAACTTCCAGCAGAGTTTCAAAAGGCTGAATTTGTGCTAGAGCATGGTTTTTGTGACCTAATTACACCTAGAAAAGCACAAAAGAAAACTCTAGCAGACATAATGTCGCTTCACGGCTATGGCGAAGTAAAGGAGGACGTTTAATATGGCAACAGCATATGAAAAAGTTCAACTTGCTAGAACAAAGGGTAGACCGTCTGGTTTTTCTTATATAAATAATATTTTTACCGATTTTATAGAGCTTCACGGTGATAGACGTTTTGCAGATGACAACGCTATAGTTGCAGGTATTGCAAGGCTTGACGGTATGCCGGTAACAGTTATTGCAATTGAAAAAGGCACTGAAACTAAAGAGAGAATTAAAAGAAACTTTGGTTCACCGTACCCAGAGGGTTACAGAAAAGCGTTAAGGCTTATGAAACAAGCAGAAAAGTTTAATAGACCTATTGTGTGTTTTATTGACACATCAGGTGCGTTTTGTGGTATGGGCGCTGAAGAGCGTGGACAAGGGCAAGCAATAGCTGAAAACCTAATGGAAATGATAGCTTTAAAAGTGCCAGTTATTTCTATTTTAGTGGGCGAGGGTGGCTCTGGTGGAGCACTTGCCTTAGGGGTAGCTGACAGAGTTTGGATGATGGAAAACGCTGTTTATTCTGTTGTTTCGCCTGAGGGTTGTGCAAGTATTTTGTGGAAAGACTCCAAACTAGCAGATGAGGCAGCAGAGGTTTTAAAACTTACAGCTAAAGACATGTTGAATTTCGGTGTAGTAGAAAAATTAATCTTAGAAACTGAAAACATGGACGAAGTGTATAAGGGAATAAAAGAAGATTTAACTTCTGAAATAAATGTGTTAAAAGAAAAAGATGTAAGCACACTTTTAGACGAAAGATACAACAGATTTAGAAAATTTTGATGTTAAAGGTATCTTAATACAAAAAAATACAAACAAAATTATACGGAACGACATATTTGTCGTTCCGTATAATTTTATAATATTAAGTTAATCCCAATATTTTCCGTAAAATTTAACTACATTTCTAGTTTTGCAAAATTCGTTGTAAGTAGAGTCTAATCCGTCACGCTCTAAAGCGTCAATTTGCTCTTTGCTTGCAATTGGGAAAACTAAAGTTAGTTCGTCTTTATAATTTGGCTTAATTTTTGAAAGTCCTTGTTGAACTTTTGGTGTTAAGTCCTGTGCCTCAATATTCACACCTTTAGCAGCTATCATGTAGTCTATAATTTTCATTAAAAACTTAGCTTTAAGCTCTTGATATTCAGCTTTATTAGCAAGGTTTTCGGTTTCGTTACAAATTTTGACAAGTTCACATTCGCCACTAAAAGGGAAGTATGCAAAACGGTATTCTTTGGTTGATAACAACCTCATAGAGTCAGCAAATTCGGTGTATACTTCTTCTCGTTTGTCAAATTTTTGACAGTACATAGCAGAAATATCTCTTGAAAAAGCAAAATCTTTGTAATCGCCAGCAACGTTTAAAATAGTAGCACCTATATCCAAATTGCTTGTAAGCATAGTTGTTTTTGTGTTTTTAGGCAAGTTATCATGGTTTGCAATTATCATAGGAACTTCAAGTTGTGCTGCGTACAAAAATGGCCCTTTTTGGTGCATGTTATAATCTCCACAAAGGTCACCGTGGTCTGTTGAAAAAATTATAACGGTATTTTCGTACAAATTATTCTCTTTTAGGTATTTTGTAATTCTACCAACTTCAAAGTCGATAAATTCAATCATTTTAACATAGTCAGCACGGTAAGCTTTGTTTTGCTCGTATGTGTGTACATCGCCACGAGATTTTCTGTAGCGTGGAACTTGACAAGGAGGGTTGAACTCAGGATTTACAGGGGCAGGAACTGCGTCAGCGTCTACAGTGTAGTCGAAAATAGGGGAATCCATTGGCCCGTGAGGACCTTGGAAAGAAACCCAAGTGAAAAACGGACTGCTATTTTTGTTTTCTTCAATAAAGCTCATAGCTCTGTTTGCTATTTGGTGTTCGTAATATTCTTGATAATTATATGCAAAATGACCGTTTTCATCTGTCGGAAAAACCGTTGTTTCATCTGGGTGCAAAGTTTTTAGGTATTTAAGATAATCGTCCTCATCGCCAAGACGTCTTTCTTCCATTTGCCAAGCAACATCAAAACCTTTGCTGTCTTTTCCTGGAAAGTGGTGAAGTTTGCCGAAAGCACCACAAGCGTAGTTCATTTCTTTCATACGCATAGGTAAAAAGTCTAAGCCGTCGTTAAAAGGAACATCATTTGTCCAAACACCGTGTCTGCTTAAATAAGTTCCAGTCATCATAGAAGCTCTACCAGGGGCACAAACAGGCGAGGCTGTAACTGCGTGTTCGCAAAGTAGTCCGTCGTGATAAAGATTGTCGATGTTTGGTGTTTTTACAGGAGAATTTTCGTTATAACATGATATAAAATCAGGTCTAAATTGGTCGCATAATATAACCATTACATTTTTCATTATTTTCAAGTCCAATCTTATAATATATTTTTATTATATAATTTTGTGTAGATTTAGTCAAGAAAAAATTAGCTTTTAAACAGTAAAACTGTTGCTTATTTATAACATATATGGTATGATTTTTGTTAGGTTCAGCTTATTATCACACAAAAACCGAAAATGATTTATAATTATTTCAAGGTTTGTTCAAACATTTAAATGCGTATAATGTTAAAATTATATAAAATATATTAGGGGAGTTAAATATGGCTAGAGAAAGATATTTAATAGAGCATGAGGAGTCATCGATACATAGCAATGTGATTACATTAAACACAAAGAAAGAAAAGTTTCAAAACTGGTGGCTTTACAATAAAGGAGCATTCTTTTTAATACTTGCGGGCGTTGCTTTTTTAGTTTATGCTTTAGTTTCAGTGTTTACAAAAGTTGAACCTGATTACAGTATAGCTTTTATGTATTCAACCTACATAGAAACCGATGTTTTAGATGCTTTTGGAGATTATTTAGAAGAATACGCTGATGACAGAAACGACGACGGACAAGTTGTTGTACAAGTTTACAGCTACTGTTTAGACACAGACTACGACTCTACTGCCGAGGAAGTTGCCTATGTTCAAATGGCTGCCGACTTTATGCTTGGCACAAGTATGATTTGGGTTCACGACGAGAGTGGTTGGCTTTATATGGACGGCGACGAAGAGGGTTCTTTTGTAGAGTTAGAAGACGATTCTACCCCTACAGTGGTTTCTTTCTATGACGTGGCAGTTTTTGCTGATTTTGATTTTTCAAGCAGTGGTGTGGACTACCCTGTATATTACGAAAATTATTTCCAAAATTTAAGCGTTTCTGTTAGAGAAAATTACGGAGCAATTTCTAGCGACGAAGAAACTGTTGAGTATTGTTATGACTCATACGACTACTTTATGTATTTATTAAATGGTGCAGAATAATCAAACAGCAATGTTACAATTTGATTTGTGACATTGCTGTTTTTGTGTTCAAATAAGTTGATTTAACGGATATTTCGTGATATAATTAATAAAAAATTGGAGGTATATTATGTTAACTAACGATAAAATTGAATTTATAGAATTTATGATGTCTGCCGATGTATTACGCTTTGGAGATTTCATGACTAAAAGTGGAAGAAGAACTCCTTACTTTGTAAACACTGGCAATTACAAAACTGGTGAGCAAATTGCAAAACTTGGGTTTTATTACGCAAAACTTATTAAAGAAACTATAGGCGAAGACTTCGACTGCATGTTTGGACCTGCTTACAAAGGTATTCCTCTTGCAACTTCTGTTGCTTGTGCTTTGTACAATAATTTTGAAATTGATAAACCATTTTTCTTTAATAGAAAAGAAGAAAAAGACCACGGCGAGGGTGGAAGTATTATAGGTTACAAACCAGTTGACGGCGACAATGTTATTATTATTGAAGACGTTATCACTGCTGGTACAGCTATAAGAGAAGTTATGCCAATACTAAAAAATGTTGCTGACACAACTGTTAAAAACATGTTTATTTCTGTTAACCGTTGCGAAGTTGGTGCTACTGCTGGCAAAACTGCTATTATGGAAGTTAGTGAAGAGTACGGTTTAACTGTTAACCCTATTATAGATGTTAGAGATATTAGAGAATACCTAAGCACTAAAGAAGAGTATGCTGGTGTTTTAGAGCTTATGGATAATTACATGGCGACTTACTGCGTATTTTAAAAAGCACGGAGAATTCATCTCCTACAATTAAACATAAAAAATGTGTGGTATAAACGTACCACACATTTTTTTAGTTAAATTAAACCTCAAAGTTTACTGCTGTGTCGCCTTCTTCTGATGAACCGAATTTATAATCATTTCCTGGTAGAATTGCATTAAGAATAATACCAACTAATGAAGCGATTGCTAAACCTGAAAGGCTGATGTTAATATCACCAAGTGTGAATGTTATTGCGCCAACTGTGCTAAAGTTAATACCAATAGCTAAAACTAAGATTAAAGCAGCGATAATAACGTTACGGCTCTTTGTAAAGTCAACTTGATTTTCAACGATATTTCTAACACCAACAGAAGCAATCATACCGTAAAGAACTAAGCTAACACCACCAATAGTAGCTGTAGGCATTGAACTGATAATAGCAGCAAATTTTGGTGAGAATGAAAGAACAACGCTAAAAACTGCTGCAAGACGAATAACTTTAGGGTCGTAAACTTTTGACAAAGCTAGAACACCAGTGTTTTCGCCGTATGTTGTGTTAGCAGGAGCACCGAAAAGTGAAGCTAAAGTTGTTGCTAAACCGTCACCTAAAAGTGTTCTATGTAGACCTGGTTTTTCAATATAATTTTTACCAACTGTTGAACCAATAGCACAAATGTCGCCTATATGCTCCATCATTGTTGCTAGTGTAATAGGTAAAATTGTTATAATAGCTGAAATAGCCATAGAAGAATTAAAGTCAGCACCGAAAACTGAGAAAGCTGTGTTTTCCCATAGGAAAGGAACACCGAACCAAGCAGCGTTTGACCAGTTAGCAACGAATACTTCTCTTGTACTTGGGTCAATAATCATAGAAAGAACATAGCTAATTACAACGCCTAGTAAAATAGGGATAATTTTTGCCATGCCTTTGCCCCAAATGTTAAATCCAATAACAACTGCAACAGCTACAAAAGCAACAAATCCATTTGCTGTAATGTTGTTGAAAGCAGACGGGGAAAGTATAAGACCAATTGCAATAATTACAGGCCCTGTTACAATAGGTGGGAAGAATTTCATTACTTTTTGTGGACCCCACACTTTAACAAGTGCTGATAAAATTAAGTACATTAAGCCAGCAATTGCTACACCTAAGCATGAATATTGAAGTGGAATGTCTTCGCCTGTTGCTGTCACAAGACCATATGCGCTTAAAAAGGCAAACGAACTGCCAAGGAAAGCAGGAACTTGTAATTTTGTTACTAAGTGGAATAAAATTGTGCCTAAACCAGCAAATAAAAGTGTTGCACTTACAGAAAGACCTGTGATAGCTGGCACTAAAATAGTAGCACCGAACATAGCAAATAAATGCTGTACGCCAAGTGTAATCATCTTTGGTTTGCCAAGGGTTGATGCATCGTAGATAGCATCCGATGGTTTTTGTTTTTTTGACATAAATACGCTCCTCTTTGTTTTAAAATCGTATAATTTTACCATACATTTTGTAAAAATACAAGATATTTAAGAGAATTATATTGAATTTTTGTGAATATTTTTTTAAGAAAATTGCAAGAGTGAGCATTGGATATTTCTTTAAATTTTAAATATTTGTTAAATTATAAAAAAACACTTGCTTTTTTAAAATTAAGTGTTAAAATATATTTAGCACTCAAACACTAAGAGTGCTAAAATACGACAAAATTATTACGAGGTGTATTATGACTATTAAACCTTTACTAGACAAAGTACTTATTAAAGCTGTTGAAGCTGAAGAAACAACAAAAAGCGGAATTGTTCTTACAAGTTCTGCACAAGAAAAACCACAAATTTCAGAAGTTGTCGCTGTTGGCCCAGGTGGCATTGTAGACGGCATCCAAACCGACATGTATATAAAGACGGGCGACAAAGTTATCACAGCTAAATACTCAGGAACAGAAATAAAAATTGAAAAAGAAGAATATACAATAATTAAACAATCAGATATTTTGGCGATTGTTGAATAATTAGGAGGATTTTATTATGGCTAAAAAAATCGTATATGGCGAAGACGCTAGAAAAGCTTTAATGGTTGGCATTAACAAACTTTCCGACACAGTTAAAATTACACTAGGCCCAAAAGGTAGAAACGTAGTGCTTGACAAAAAATTCGGCGCTCCACTTATCACAAACGACGGTGTAACAATTGCTAAAGAAATTGAACTTGACGATGCTTTTGAAAACATGGGAGCTTCACTTGTTAAAGAAGTTGCTACAAAAACAAACGACATTGCTGGTGACGGTACAACTACTGCTACACTTCTTGCTCAAGCTTTAATTAGAGAAGGCATGAAAAACGTTAGCGCTGGTGCAAACCCAATGGTTTTAAGAAGTGGTATTCAGGCTGCTACTGCAGTTGCTGTTGAGGCTATTTTAGCTAACTCTAAAAAAGTATCAGGAACACAAGACATTGCAAGAGTTGCAGCTGTTTCTTCTGCTAGTGAAGAAATTGGTGAATTAATTGCAGATGCAATGGAAAAAGTAACAAACGATGGTGTTATCACTGTTGAAGAGTCAAAAACTGCTGAAACTTATTCAGAAGTTGTAGAGGGCATGATGTTTGACCGTGGCTACGTTACACCTTACATGGTTACAGACACTGACAAAATGGTAGCTGACATTGAAGATGCTTATATTTTGATTACAGATAAAAAAATCTCAAACATTCAAGAAATTTTACCAGTGCTAGAGCAAATTGTTCAATCTGGCAAAAAACTTGTTATTGTCGCAGAGGATATTGAGGGCGAGGCGCTAACAACAATTATCCTTAATAAACTTCGTGGCACTTTCGTTTGTGTTGGCGTTAAAGCTCCTGGTTTTGGCGACAGAAGAAAAGAAATGCTTATCGACATTGCTACTTTAACTGGTGGTCAAGTTATTACAGAGGAATTAGGTTTAGAGCTTAAAGACACAACAATTGAAATGCTTGGTCGTGCAAGACAAGTTAAAATTGATAAAGAAAATACAATTATCGTTGACGGCGCTGGCAATGCAGACGATATTGCTTCAAGAATTGGACAAATTAGAAGCCAAATTGAAACAACAACTTCTGACTTCGACCGTGAAAAACTTCAAGAAAGACTTGCTAAACTTGCTGGTGGTGTTGCTGTTATCAAAGTTGGCGCAGCTACAGAAATCGAAATGAAAGAGCAAAAACTTAGAATTGAAGATGCTCTATCAGCTACTAAAGCAGCCGTTGAAGAGGGTATTGTTGCTGGTGGTGGTACTGCGTTAATCGACGCTATTCCTGCTGTTAAAGCTTTTACACAAACACTTGAAGGCGACAAAAAAACTGGCGCAAGCATTGTTCTAAAAGCTTTAGAAGAACCAATGCGTCAAATTGCTACTAATGCTGGCATAGAGGGTTCAATTATCGTTGACAAAATCATCACAAAATCTGAAGTTGGCTACGGCTATAACGCATTAACAGAAGAATTTGGCGACATGATTAAACAAGGTATCGTTGACCCAACTAAAGTTACACGTTCAGCACTTCAAAATGCTTCATCAGTAGCTTCTACTGTTCTTACAACAGAAAGCTTAGTTGCAGACATTAAAGAGGAAACTCCAATGGCTCCAGCTGCTCCAGACATGGGTGGAATGTATTAATTCCAATAAATTTTTAATGAGCGTCCGTTATTTTTTCGGACGCTCATTTTTCGTCTGCTAACAAGTGGCATAACTCATGATTGTACATATTTTTAAATATGTACAAAAGTTTAATTTTGCGTAATATATTGACATAAGCCAAAAATTATGTTATCTTTAGGTATAATTTGTGGGAGTAATCGGCGCTTTGGCGTGGTAAGTCAACAATCTCGGTGTAAAAACCTGGTTTATCTTAATTGATGAGACGCAAATATAGCTTTGCTGTATTTGCTAATATTTAAAACAGCGACATTATGTGCTGTTTTATTTTTTTTGGGGAATACTAAAAAATAATATTTTAGGAGAAAACAAATGATTTATCTACTCTACATTGTGGTGGCGGCTTTAATAGTTATACTTTCCACAAAAGCTTCGGACTATGTTGATTTACTCGACAAAAAAACTTCACTTTCAGGCGCATTTATAGGTGGAGTTATGCTTTCGGCTGTAACGTCTTTGCCAGAACTTTTCACAAGCATTTCCTCTACACTGTTTTTGGACGAGCCAGGACTTGCTATAGGAAATATTTTAGGCAGTAATTTATTCAACGTTGCTATGCTTTCTGTAATAGTTATTTTGACTTTTACACCTTTTTTAAAGGGAAAACTTTCAAAAAGCCACGGCAAAGTTACAATTTTTGTCGGACTTATTTATTTAGCAATGGTTTTAAACATGCTAAATGTTTTATCTTTTGAAATTCTAACCGTTAATATAACTTCTATTTTAATTGTTATACTTTATATAATAGGCATAAAATCTATGTCAACTGCAAGTTCGCCAGAGTCTGAGAGTGAGGATACTTCGCCTTTAACCGTTAAACAAATTAGCGTAAGATTTGTGCTTGTCAGTTTAGTTATTATAAGTTCAAGTATTGCAATAACTTATATTACTGACGAAATTGCTACTATTCATAACTTAGGAGCTGGACTAGCTGGTGCTTTGTTCTTAGGAATTGCTACATCTTTGCCAGAGCTTGCTTCGACTGTGGCTTTATTTAAAAAGAGAAGTTTCGACATCGCTTTTGGTAACATTGTCGGTAGCAACATCTTTAACTTTGTAATTTTAGGCTTAACTGATATTTTATACATCGGTGGTGGAGTTTACGACTTTAGCGACACAAAAACTCAAGCTTTATTGATTTTCGGCACTATTGCAACACCTTTTATGTATTTATTGATTAAAACAAAAAAGAAATGGTTAAAATTCGCTTGCCCTGTTTGCATTGTTTTATGTTATGTAATGTTTTTGGTTTATTAAAATAAAAAATACAATGGTATGTTTCGTACCAAAAAGCTTAAGTTCGTGACATTGCACGTAGTCGTCAGTGGACAGAACAATAAATCTTGTCGAAAAAGGTTTTGTATTTGTGTAAAATACCGAAAATATATTTTAAAAATGGTAGGGGCGAGCTGTGCTCGTCCGAAATCAAGATGTTAATTTAGTGCTTTTATAAAATTAATAAAAATATTTCTCTATTTTACACAAAACAAGACAAAACTTGTTGTTTTATCCACGGACGAGCACAGCTCGCCCCTACAATGTTTTTGCAATATTTTTTCGAATATAGGTATTTTGACAAGCAAGAAGGGACGGAGTAATCCGTCCCTTTTAAAATTTTATTTATACCAAGATTGTGTTTCGCTTTGGATTGGTTCTAGTGGAGTTTTTACAGATTGGTAAAGCAAAAGTGAAAGGTAACTGTCTTGCAAAGCTTCTTTCATTGGGTAGAATTCTTCGCCTTTTTCTACAAATGCCCTCATCTTGTACATGCAAGTTGCAACAGCAAGTTCATCGTCGTTAACTCTTGCTTGTGGGAACGGACTTTCATAGATGAATTTATCGCCAAGCATTATACCTTTGTTTGACCATTCAGTAATGTTGTAAACACCTAAGTCAACACGGTTAAGAGTTTGAGCAACTACGTGGTTTTCGCTGTTGATATAGCGAATTGTAAGGTCGTCAATTTCACCTTTTGTGCCTTGTACTGTAATGTGACGTGTTCTAATATCAGAATGATACTGCATATTTGACCAATTGTAAAAAGCAAATTTACCATTTTCAAATTCAAAAGATACCATGTCTTGAACTTGTTCAGTAATTTCGTCAGTGTAAACTTTACCAGTTCTGTCTTCACAAAGTGTAACGGCTGTTTTGTATTGTTTTCCACGAATTACGCAATTTTCGTTTGTAATTTTTAGGAAACGATTAATCATGTTAACTCCATGATAACCATGAATTGCACCCATGTTTACAAGGTTAGGTTCGCCTATTAAGCCTTGGTCAATTGCGTTAAGCCATGCTGAATAAAGTGGCCAAGCGAAATATTGCTCGGAAACTTGCATTTTTCCGTCATATTTTTTAATTAAAGACCAAAGTTCATTAAGTTCTTCCACGCTACTTGCTGGTGGAGTTTCGCATAAAATTGGCATTTTTGCTTGGAATAATTTCTCTATGTAACCTAGTGTAACTGAACGTGGTAAACATAAAATAACAAATTCAGGTTTGTCTGCCAACATTTCTTCAAAAGAAGTTGTTGTTTTAATGCCAAATTTTTCGCCGTAAATAGCAGCTTTTTCAGGGTTTCTCATATAAGCTGAACTAACCTCGAAAACTTCTGGTAAATATTTTACAGCACGCATAAAATACTCTGAACGTTTGCCTCCACCTATTAGGCCTAAACGAATTTTACTCATGATAAATCCTCACTTTTATAATTTATTAATGATAAACTGCGCTTATATTATTTTCGTTATCCAAAATAATAAAGTCAGCTTTTTTACCTGTTTTAATACTGCCAATTTCGTTGTCCATTTTTATAGCTTTTGCTGGGGTCAAACTACAAGCTTTAGCAGCAACTTCAAAATCTATCCCCCAATTTAATAGGTTAATAAATTCATCGTACAAATTAGAAATAGAACCAGCAATAGTTCCGTCGGTAAGCGTTGCAACACCCTTTGTCACTGTTACATCTTGTCCACCAAGTTTACCCTCGTCGCCGTCTTTGCAACCACTTAATCTCATAGCGTCGCTTATAACAATAAGCCTGTCGCCCATAAATTTAAACATAGCTTTAACAACAGCTGGGTGAATATGTTTGCCGTCGCAAATAATTTCGGCATTCACAGTGTCAGTTAGCATAATTGCAGTTATTGCACCAGGGTTTCGGTGATGAAGTGGTGTCATTGCGTTGAACATATGTGTTGCGTGGGTTATGCCACTTTCAAAAGCATATTTAACAATGTCGTAATCGGCAGTTGAATGTGCCATAGAAACTGTGCAAAACTCTTTAGCTTTTTTAATAAGTTCCATAGAGCCGGGTCTTTCAGGTGCAATGTCTACAAGTTTAATAAGTCCACCTGAAAGGTCATAGAATTTTTTAAACTGCTCAAAATTAGGGTCAACAATTGCAGATTCTAATTGAGCACCTTTTTTAGCCTTGTTGAAAAACGGCCCCTCCAAATTTATACCAACAATAGAAGCGCCACTTGTTTGAGTTTCTTTGGCTTTTTTTATGCTTAATAAAGCGTTTTCAATCTCTTCAGTTGACATTGCCATAGTTGTTGGGCAAAAGCTTGTAACACCCTTAGTGAAAAGGAAGTCAGCCATTTGCTGAACACCGTCAGCTATGCCGTCAGAAGCGTCAGAAAAAACACTGCCATGAATGTGAATATCTATAAACCCAGGGATAGCTTTAAATCCCTCACAATCGACAACCATGTCGCTGTCTGTGTAATTTATTTTATCGCAAACTTTTACAAATTTGCCGTCTTCAATTTCAATATCACCTTTTACAAGCTTGAAATCGTCGTTTAAATACTCTAAATTAATAAAAATCATTTTATAGCTCCTTTGTTTTTCGTAATTAGCACTGAAATATAACCATTACAAAAATAAATACCCAAAAATAATCATGCTAATCACGCCTGGCATTCCTAAAACAGCGCTTATAATTAGACTTAAATAATTTATTCCAAGGCTAATTCCTGTAATAAATCCTGTTAAATTTACTATTAATAGGGACAAAACTCCCATAAATGATGATGTTAATATTTTTCCCATTTGCTCAACTCCTTTTGTAAAAGATATGAGCAAAAAAGCTTAGTTATTCGTCTAAAGAAAAGTCCACTTTACCTGTTGCAACATGGGAAGAAGCAACAATAATATTAAGCTTTTCCCCTATTGTTAGAACTTTACCAGTGTTAGAACAACGATGATTTATAGTACCGTCAAAGATAAAATTGTTGTGTTTAAACTCTGAAATCGGTAAAAACCCTTCGACAGAACTTTCAAGCTTAACAAAAATACCATTTTTGGTTACACCACTAATTTCGCCAGTGAAATGCTCGCCAATATGAGCGCCCATGTACTCTGCCATGTAGCAGTCATCTGCATCACGTGAGGCTCTTGTTGCTTTAAGTTCGCAGTCGGAGCTTTGGTTAGAAGAATTTTGAACGAAATTTTCGAACCTTTTTTTAACGTCGCCACTTTCGCCCTCAAGTACAAAGCTGATAATTCTATGAATACTAAGGTCAGGGTAACGGCGAATAGGCGAGGTAAAATGGCTGTAATCTTTCAAATTAAGACCAAAATGGCCTAAAGGCTCTGACGAATATTTTGCTTTTTCCATAGTTCTTAAAATTCTTTGTGAAACTAAGCTATGCGCTGGAGTTCCTTTTGAACTTGCAAGAATTTTTTGAAAGTCGCCAGTGTTTGGTTTTTCTTTTAATATATCTTTTGTGTTTATGCCCAAAGCTTGCAAAATTTCGGCTAAAGCTCTAATTCTTTGAGGTTCTGGGCTTTGGTGTACTCTGTAAATGAACGGAAGATTGTTGTCTTTTGCAAATCTTGATGCACAAATATTGGCTGTAACCATAAATTGTTCGATAAGCTCTTGTGACTGGCCAGATGTTCGTGGTTTAATGTCGACACAAACACCGTTTGCATCAAGCACAAATTTCGACTCGTCACTTTCAATATCCATAGTGCCTCTGCCTTTGGCGTTTTGCTCTAAGATTTTGGCAAGTTCAAGCGATAAATTCAAACTATTTTGAACAGTTTTATATTTTTCTAAAATTTCATCACTAGCTGTTCCAGCAAAAATCTCATTAATTTCGCTGTATACACCCTTAACTTTTGAGTGAATTACGCTTTTGTGAAATTTGTATTTCTTGATATTGCCTTGTAAATCAAGCTTAATTATAGCAGAAAGGCAAAGTCTGTCTTCGTTAGGGTTAAGCGAACAAGTTCCGTTTGAAATCTCTTTTGGAAGCATAGGGATAACTCTATCGGCAAAATAAACAGAAGTTCCACGCATAAAAGCCTCTTTGTCAAGGTCAGAATGTGGCTTAATATAGTGAGAAACATCGGCTATATGAACACCAAGTTCCCAAAAATCTTCATGCTTTTTAATAGAAATAGCGTCATCTAAATCTTTAGAGTCGGCTGAGTCAATTGTGAAAATAGGGTCGTCCCTAAGGTCAAGTCTGCCGTTAAATTCTTCTTTTGTAATCGGCGCTGTGCATATAGTTTTCGCCTCTTTAACAGCTTCATTCGAGAAAACTGTCTGTATATCATACTGCTCAATTACGGCATCACTGCAAACTCTAGCACTTTGGGAGCTACCAAAAACTCGCACAATTTCGGCACGTGTCCAGTCGCCGTAGTGGTCTTGAACGATTTTAGCGTAAACCTTGTCGCCTATATTAACTTTTTCTGGATTTAAAATTATTGGATTATAGCGAATTGCACCGTCAGGCACTAAAGCAAGTCCGAATTCTTCTTTTATAACAGTGCCAGTTGTGAATTCCTTGCCACTTTCGGTAATTTCTAAAATTTTGCCAATTTTGCCTTTAGCGTCAGTTTCAATGTCGCCAAGTACAACTTTATCGCCTATAAATGCCTTTTTCATAAATCTGCCAGGGACAAAAACGTCCTCGTCTTGATTGTCGACAGAAATAAACGCAAAGCCCTTAGAAAGCGAAACAACTGTGCCTGTTGTTTGATTAGGACTGTTAAAACTAACTTTATGTTTTTTATCGACATTTACAAGGTCATATTCGCATAGTTTATGCAAAGCGTTGTAAAAACTTTCTTTGTCCTTAATTCCACTTTTTTTCATAAGTTCTCTAGAGGAAAAAACTTCATCTTTTCTTCTTTTTAAAAAGTCTAAAATTTTATTCTCTATAGGATTTAAAAAGCTTGATTTTTTATTTTTTTTTGATTTTGGTCTTGTTTGTTTTGATTTTTTAAAATCTTTATTATTTTTTTTCATATTTTCCTTTGTGTTTGAATTTCTGATTAGCGTAGTATCTTGTTAGTATTTTAAATTTACATTTTAGTAGGGAACGCATTGTATGAAAGCGTGCCCCTTAGAGTAGGGGCGACCTGTGGTCGCAATGTCACGAACTTAAGGAACAAGAATATCCATAGTAGGGTATGCATCGTATGCATACCGCAGCTTGTCGAAAAAGGTTTTGTATTTGTGTAAAATACCGAAAATATATTTTTAAAATGGTAGGGGCGAGCTGTGCTCGTCCGAAATCAAGATGTTAATTTAGTGATTTTATAAAATCAATAAAAACATTTCTCTATTTTACACAAAACAAGACAAAACTTTTTGTTTTATCCACGGACGAGCACAGCTCGCCCCTACAAATATATTTCCTAATTAACACGCTTGGCTTCCACTCCTCAAGCCCTACACCACAGAGTTTAAGTGTTACAATTTATTTACTATTTCTTTATAATGGTTGCCACGTACTTCAAAATTTTGGTACATGTCAAATGATGTACAAGCAGGACTTAATGAAACTATATCGCCGTCTTTTGCAATTTCGTGTGCGGCTGCTACTGCATCTTCCATACAAGTAACCCTTATAATTACAGGGTAATTTAACATATATTTGTGACTTTTTCTAACAGATAAACTTATTTTATCGGCAGCTGATGGTTTAAAACCATCTATTTGCTCTTCTGGTTTTATTAAAATTAACACTTTTGTTTTATCGCAAATTTTGTGTCCAAGTTCATCAAATCCAACGTTTTTATCTGCTCCACCAGCTATCATTATGATTTTTTTATCATACATTGCAAGCGTACCAGACAAAACCCTTGACGGACTTGATGCGATAGAGTCGTTGTAATATTTTACGCCAGCTACTTTTTTTACAAATTCACAGCGATGAGGAACACCACCAAAAGTTCTAGCAGTAGCGATAACATTATCAGGCGAAACATCTCCCCAGACGGCTGAAATAGCAGCTAGGAAGTTTTCGACATTGTGTTTACCCTCTAGTTTGATGTCAGTTTCATTCATTGTTTTTTTGCCATTTACAAAAATCTCACCATTTTTGCAGTAAGCGCCACGGCTAGGAGTTTCTTTCATAGAAAAACTCCAAAGTTCACTTTTTACATCATCTTTAAAACTTCTTGTGATGTCGTTATCCATGTTTAAAACAATTTTTGAAGAAGAATTTTGGTGCAAATAAATATTTCTTTTAGCATCAACATACTCTTTCATGTCTTTGTGAACGTCCAAGTGGTTAGGGGCAAGGTTAGTCATAACAGCTACATCGGGACTTTTTTTCATAGAAATAAGCTGAAAGCTTGAAAGCTCTACAACGGCATAGTCGTACTTGCTTACATCTTCAATAATAGGAAGAAGTGGTCTTCCTATATTTCCACCTAAATGCACACGGTTACCTTGTTTTTTTAGCATATCAGCTATAATAGAAGTGGTTGTAGTTTTGCCATCGCTTCCTGTTATAGCGTAAATTTTGCAAGGACAAAGCTCAAAAAAAGTTTCAATCTCGCTTGTTACAGTTTGCCCGTTTTTTATTGCTTTTTGAAGTTCAGGCATGAAATAAGGCATACCAGGCGCTCTAAAAATAATATCTTCGGTTAAGTTTTCTAAATAATTTTCTCCTAAATACATTTTAACGCCTAAGTTTTTTAAAATTTCAATATTTTCGCCTAAATTTTTATTTTTATCCCTAGCGCTGACTATAGCGCCTTTTTTGGCAAACATTTCAATTAGTGGCATGTTGCTTCTGCCAATACCACAAAAAGTGACAGTTTTACCATCTATATAATTATAATAAGTTTCTAAGTTCATAAGTTTTATCCTTGTTTAAGAAAAGCTTTATATTCTTCGTAATTTTTTCTAAGAAGTGTTGGTGTATTTAAATCATATGGACATTTTGTAGAGCAAATGCCACAATTAATGCAATCGTCTATTTTAGCCATTTTGGCTTGACCGTCGGCTGAAATACTACCAGCTGTTGGAGCACGTTGCAAAAGAAGTGTCATTCTTGCACAGGTTGCAATGTCAATTTTAGCTGGACATGTAGGCATACAGTAACCACAGCCACGGCAAAAGTCACCCATAAGCTCTTTTTGCTCGTTTTTAATAAACTTTGCAAGCTCATCAGTCATAGTTGGTGGTTTTTTTGTAAAGTTAATAAAGTCATCAAGTTCGCTTTCTCTTTGAACACCCCAAATAGGAAGTGCGTTGTCAAATTTTGCCAAATAAGCATAAGCAGCGTCAGCTTTTGTAATAAGTCCACCAGAAAGTGCTTTCATACATATAAAGCCAACATCTTTTTCCTTACATAAATTAACCAAGTCTATATCTTTTTGACTTGCTAGGTAAGAGAAAGGAAATTGTAAAGTATCATAAAGACCAGACTCTACAGCTTCTATCGCAACTGCAAGACGGTGATTAGTTATACCTATAAAACGAATTTTGCCTTGAGCTTTTGCCTCAAGCATAGCTTCGTAAAGACCTGTACCGTCGCCAGGTTTTGGGCAAAAACTAGGGTTGTGAAACTGGTAAATGTCAATGTAATCGGTTTGTAAAGAGTTAAGACTTGTTTCAAGGTCTTTCCAAAAACCCTCTACAGTTTTTGACGGAGTTTTGGTAGCTATGAAAATTTTATCTCTAAATTTAGGTAAAACAAGTCCCATTTTTTCTTCGCTATCAGAATAACTAATTGCAGTATCGAAAAAATTAATTCCATTTTCATAAGCTTTTACAAGTAGTTTTCCAGCTTCTTCGTGCGAAATTCTTTGAATTGGAAGCGCCCCAAAAGCGTTTTTATTTGTTATAATTTCAGTTCTACCCAGTCTTACTGTTTTCATAATATCTACTCCTTAAATATTCATTTCTTTATAAGAGCTGTAAAGATTATAGTAAATGCCTTTTTTGTTCATAAGTTCTTGGTGAGTACCTTTTTCTTCTATGCCATTTGGAGTAAGAACTAATATTATTGTGGCATTTTTTATGGTTGTTAGTCTGTGGGCAATGGTGAAAGTTGTTCTGCCTTTTGAAAGTTTTTCAAGTGACGCTTGAACAATTCTTTCGCTTTCATTGTCAAGTGCAGATGTAGCCTCGTCCAAAATAAGTATTGGAGGGTTTTTAAGGAAAGCCCTTGCAATGCTAATTCTTTGCTTTTGACCACCTGAAAGCTTAACACCACGCTCTCCTACATATGTATGATAACCATTGCTAAGCTCGCTGATAAACTCGTGTGCGCCAGCTTTTTTAGCAGCCTCGATAACTTCTTCTTTAGTTGCATTTGGTTTGCCGTACTGAATATTCTCGAACACTGTGCCAGAGAACAAGTAAACATCTTGCTGAACAAAACCGATTTCAGACCTAAGAGAAAACAAGCTTAAATCGTTAATATTTTGACCGTCTATCAAAATTTCGCCACTGTCTATGTCGTAAAATCTTGGAATAAGGTTACACATTGTGCTTTTACCACCACCAGATGGTCCAACTAAAGCGACGTTTTCACCTTTTTTAATGTCGATACTTACATTAGAAAGCACAGATTTACCATCGTCGTTATAGCTAAAGCTAACATCTTTAAAGGAAACATCACCCTTAACATCTTTAAGTTCTTTTGCGCCCTCTTTGTCTTTTATGTCAACTGGTTCATCTAAAACTTCGTAAAATCTTTCGATACCTGTCATGCCACGTTGGAACTGCTCTGCAAATTGGACAATTTTTCTAATAGATTCAATTAAAGTTGCTACATATAAAAGATATGCTGTGAAATCGGCAACAGTAATCGCTGAAGTCATCATAAAATATGCACCAAATGAGAGAACTAAAATGTACATAAGTCCGTCAAAAAATTTGTTAGAGCATTCAAAACCACCCATGCAGTAATAAGATAATTTTTTTATTACTAAGAAAGCTTGGTTGCCCTCTTCAAATTTTTCTTTTTCCAAATTTTCGTTAGCAAAAGATTTAACAACTCTAACGCCTAGCATAGAGTCCTCAACTTGTGCGTTGATTTCGCCAATTTGTACTCTTTGACGGCGAAAAAGTGATTTCATTTTTTTGTTGAAATACATAGCTGCTGCAAGCATAAATGGCAAAACAGCAAACATTATTAAAGTAAGTGGTATATTAATAGAAGACAATATGAAAAATGTTGCCAAAATTTTAATACCAGCTATAAAAAATTCCTCTGGGCAGTGGTGAGCGAATTCTGTTACATCAAAAAGGTCGCTTGTAATTCTTGCCATTATTTGACCAACTTTTGTGTTGTCGTAATAATTAAACGAAAGTTTTTGCAAATGAGCAAAAAGGTCACGCCTCATCTCGGTTTCAATTTTACTACCCATAACATGTCCGATTGATGCCATAAAAAAGCTTGCAGCACAATCTATTAATTTTAATGTTGTATAAAATACAGCAACTGTTAAAATAATTTTCATTGTAAGCTGTGATGGGTCGGTTTGGACTATGCCAGTTAAATATCTAACTATCATTGGCAGGGCTAAAGCACAAACTGTTGTCAGCGAAGCACATACTAAGTCGAAAATAAAAACACCCATATGTTTTTTATAATAAGGAATAAACCTTTTAAAATAACTGTTGCTTTTCATAAAACACCTCTATAAATATTGATATATTAATTATGACACGTTTTAACAATTTAATCAAGTATTATAATTAATTAAATATTTGATTTTTTTTATTATATAGTATATAATACCAAATATAAGTTGATATTTTAAGTATAATTTACTAAGGAGCAAGATAGATGAATATAGTTGTTTTAGACGGAGCGACTACAAACCCTGGGGATATTTCATGGGGGAAAATAGAAAAATTAGGCGATGTTACTATTTATGGCGATAGTGATGAAAGTCAAATAGTACAAAGAGCAAAAAACGCCGAAATTTTGATTAGTAATAGAATAGTATATGATGAAAACTTGTTAAATAAACTACCTAAACTTAAGTATATAGGTACTTTGTCAACAGGATACAATGCTATAGATTTAAAAGCTACTAAAGAAAAAGGCATAGTTGTAAGTAATGTTCCAAGTTATTGTGCTACTACTGTTGCTCAAATGGCTTTTTCGTTATTGCTTGAACTTTGCAACCACTGCAAAGACCACAGCGACATAGTAAAAAGTGGAAATTGGGACGAAAGTATATCTTTTGGGCAAAAAAAAGCTCCTTTTACCGAGCTTTTCGAAAAAACAATGGGCATTGTTGGTTATGGCGATACAGGAAGAATAGTTGCCCAAATGGCGAAAGCCTTTGGAATGAACGTTATTGCTTATTCAAAAAGTCCTAAAGAAATTCCAACAGTTAGTTTGGAAGAGGTTTTTTCTAAAAGTGATGTTGTTTCAGTTCACTTAGCTTTAAATAGCGAAACTGCGAATTTAATTGACATAAATCTTTTTAAACTTATGAAAAAAACTAGCTTTTTTATAAACACTGCTCGTGGCGGAATTGTAAATCAAAAAGATTTAGCTTTTGCCCTTGAAAATGGTATTATAGCAGGTGCTGGACTTGATGTTTTGGACAAAGAACCACCAGAAAAAAACTGCGAACTTTTTGGAATTGATAATTGTATAATTACACCACACATAGCGTGGTCAGCTAAAGAGGCAAGACAAAGGCTTGTTGATATTGTCGCAAAAAATATTGAGATGTACCAAAAAGGCACACCTCAAAATCAAGTTAATAAATGATTTAATTTATTGTTCTTTGCCATCAAGCAAAAAATTATAGCTAACATCAAAAACTCTAGATAAAGCTTTTATTTCTATATCTGTCACGTATCGTTTATTTGTTTCAATTCTAGTAATTACATTTTTATCCATATCAATTCCATAAAGTTGTAATTGATTAGCCAAATCACGTTGTGACCAATTTTTTGTTTTTCTAAGTTGTATTAAATTGGTTGACACCAAATTTCTTTTTCCATTTTCCTCACAAGGTCTAGCCATAACTCACCCTTTTGTATCACTTTCTGCACTTCTCTATTGATTTTAACATTATTATTTGTTATAATCGGTTGTAAAAGTGATACAAACACAAAACAGGGGAGTTTTATTATGGAAAATAAATTTGGTAATAATTTAAAACAAATTAGAATTAAACGTAAAATGACACAAGCTGATGTAGCAAAAGTTTTAAATGTTTCACGTTCTACTTATACTTATTACGAAACAGGAAAATGCGAGCCTAATTTGAAAACTATTAAAAAATTAGCTGTTATTTTTAAAATTAGTATAAATTATTTATTTAAAGATGTATAGTTTTTAAAGCTAAGGAAAAATAAAATGGTGTGCATAAAACGCACACCTCAGACTGTAAAAAAACCTATATTGTAAAAAAAGTTGCACAAACATTGTAGGGGCGAGCTGTGCTCGTCCGTGTATAAAACAAAAAGTTTTGTCTTGTTTTGTGTAAAATAGAGAAATATTTTTATTAATTTTATAAAAGCGCTAAATTAACATCTTGATTTCGGACGAGCACAGCTCGCCCCTACCATTTTAAAAATCTATTTTCGGTATTTTACACAAATACAAAACCGTTTTATACAAGCTGAGGCATGCATAAAACGCACACCTCAAAATCAAGTTAATAAATGATTTAATTTATTGTTTTTTCAAGATGGTGTAGTCGTTACCCATTCTGAAATAAGGGCATTTGTAGTAGCTGTTGTTTAAAAACTGGCTATATTCGTCCTCGTCCATGTTTATAATGCACTCGTAATCTTCAATTTCATTGTTGTATTCGAAGTTTAAGCAAATATCGCAATCACATTTCATTTTATCACCTTTAATTTATAGACCTTTTTTATTCATCATTTATTTTTGTAGGGGCGAGCTTTGCTCGTCCGTTTTTGTTTATAGAGCTTTTTTATGCCTTAATCGCCCAGCGTAGTTTTGCTGATCTTGCTCTTGAATTCACAAAACATTCGTCTTGTGACGGTCTTATTACATCTCTTGCGACGTCGCTGTAAACGCCATCACGCATACCTTGTTTAAAAGCTTTTTTCACCAGTCTATCTTCGCCTGAATGGAAAGTTAAAATTGCTACTTTTGCATTTTCGTTTAAAACTAGTGGAAGTTTATCTAAAAGGTCAAAAAGAACCTCATACTCGTTGTTTATGTCAATTCTAAGTGCTTGAAAACAACGTTGACACGACTTTTTAGCAACCTCTTTTCTGTCTTTAGCTGGAATAAAACTAAGCGAATTTGTAATAACTTCGGCTAGCTTTTTTGTTGTGTCAATTTTATGTCCTGTTCTAATTTCCTTTACAATCGCATTAGAAATTTGCCTTGCATACGGCTCGTCGGAGTTTTCTATTAACATTCCCTCAAGTTCTGGCACGGAAATATCTTTAAGCCTTTGTGCAGCTGTAATCCCCTTTTCAGGGTTAAGCCTTAAGTCCAAAGGGCCATCTTGTTTGAAAGTAAAGCCTCGTTCTGGGTTGTCAATTTGCATTGAAGAAACACCTAAATCTGCCAAAACAAAATCGAATTTAATGCCTTCGTCTGCAAATTTATCAATTTGAGCAAAATTTCTAAGCTTAATTGTCAAAATATCTTCGCCAAAACCTAAATCTTCAAGCCTGCTTTTAGTTTTTTGTGATTCTATAGGGTCAACATCTGTTGCGTACATATGCCCACTGCCTTTAAGACACTCCATCATCGCTTTTGTGTGTCCACCATAACCCAATGTGCAGTCAAGCCCAGTTTGACCTGGTTTTATTTGTAAAATGTCTAAAATTTCCTTAACGCAAATTGAAATATGCATACCAGCTGGTGTTTTGCCTTTTTCTTTTATTTTAGCAACATCGTCTGCGTACTTTTCAGGGTTAAGTTCTTTGTACTTTTCGTTGTATTTTTTAGGGTGAGTTCCACCGTATCTTACACGGCGAACATGTGGCTTTTCTTGGTTTTCCATAAAATTACCTCGTATAATCTTTTTAATATTATCATCAATATTTAAATCAAAATAGTCGACTGTTATCAAGTTGTTTCTTTTGGTGTAGGAAGTGTTTGGTAAACTTCGGCTATCATTGACCTGCTCCAAAGGCCTGGGTCAATTCTTATTGAATAGCCTTTGCCACTTTCACAAATCCATTCTGACATTTTCGCTCTTGGCATTCCGTAAGCTGCTAAAATTGTCATAATTACGCCTGAATGTGTTACCAAAACAGCAGAAGTTGTGCCTGTAAACATCATGTTTTTAACTAAAACTTCAAAACCACTGCACACTCTTTGCATAAAAACAGCCATGCTTTCGCCCTCTGGTGGGTTTACACCAGCTTCTCCAGCCATCCATTTAGTAAAATTAGGGTCGTTTTCAAGCTCTTTAGCCGTTTTATTTTCCCATTTGCCAAAGTCGCATTCTGCCATTTCTAAAATAACGCTTGGGTCAGCTTCGGGGTATAAAACTTTTAAACTGTCTACACTTCTTGTGTTAGGACTTGCGTAAAAGCTTAAAGCTTTTGGGTAATCAAATTCGGTTTTGTTAGCCACCAAAGCCTTTAAGCCTTCCATAGAAAGTGGCGATTCAGTTCTGCCAATATAACGTCCTTCAATGTTACCTTGACAAAGACCATGACGGATAAGATGAATTGTGTAAGATTTCATATAATACCTCTGATTTATTAATTGTGTATCGTTTTAAATAATATACTAAATGTAGAATATTTTAATTGTTTTTTCTGTAAAACCCTTATATTCGTTGACTTTTACTGTATGTATATATTATACTATATGTTAAGAAAAAGTAAAGAGGGGAATATTTTTGGACAACCATTTCGCACACAATATCACAGCCCTTAGAAAGGACAAAGGGCTTAGCCAAAAGCAAGTTGCGGCTGATTTAAAAATTTCACAGGCTCTGTTGTCACACTATGAAAAAGGAATTCGTGAATGTGGGCTTGATTTTGTTGTAAAAATGTCAAATTATTTTGATGTTTCCTGCGATTATCTTTTAGGTGTTCACACCGAAAATAAAAGTATCAAAACTAAAAATAGCAAAGAACAAAAAACTATAAACTCTAGTGTTACTATTGTATTTGATATGCTTGAAAAAATCAATAGTAAAAATTTATCAAAAGAAGTTACACATTATTTAAATTTTGCTGTATACACTATATTAAGGTATATTTGCAAAGAAGATGAAGCTTTTTTTGATTTAGATAAAGATAGTTTTTCGGCTTTAACAAGTGCAAAAATGACCTTGTGTAAGGCGAATATTAAGAAAACTATTAAAAAAGAAGTATTAAATGAAAAGCTTATAAATGTACAGACATTTATGAAAAAGGAAAATGAAATTAAATTGCTTGTAGAGAAAGCAGAAATCGACGATTAGAAAGGAAATGTTATGTGCGGTTTTGTAGGATTTATTGGCGTTAAAGACAGCCAAATGCAAGGGGAAATATTGAAAAATATGACCGATAGAATTGCCCACCGTGGACCTGACGATGCAGATTATTACACTGACGAAGATATTTCGCTAGGCTTTAGAAGACTTAGCATTATCGACTTAGAGGGTGGCAGACAACCGATTATAAACGAAGACAAAACCAAAGTTCTAATGTTCAATGGCGAAATTTATAACTATCAAGGCTTAAGAGAACAACTTTTAGAAAAAGGACATGTTTTTACAACAAAAACCGACTCAGAAGTTTTACTTCATGGCTATGAAGAGTGGGGAACTGACCTTTTAAATAAACTTCGTGGTATGTTTGCTTTTATTATTTGGGATAAAGTAAGCAAAGAATTTTTTGCAGCACGTGACTTTTTTGGTATTAAACCGTTTTATTACAGCCAAATGAACGGTACATTTATGTTTGGTTCAGAGATTAAAGCCTTTTTAGCTCACCCAGACTTTAAAAAAGAACTCAACGAAAGAGCCTTAGAAAGCTATCTTTCGTTTCAATATTCAGTAGGGCATGAAACATTTTTCAAAAATGTTTTCAAACTTCCACCAGCACATTATTTAAAAGTTAAAGACGGCAAAGCTGAAATTACAAGGTACTGGATACCAGAGTTTAACAGTGAAGAAGATAAAGATTTAGATTATTGGACAGATGAAATTGAAAAAGTTTTTGATAATTCTGTTGAAGCACATAAAATAAGCGACGTTGAAGTTGGTTCTTTTTTGTCAAGTGGTGTTGACTCAAGCTATGTTGCTTGTTCTGCCAATGTTGACAAAACTTTTACAGTTGGTTTTGACAATGGCGAAAAATACAACGAAACAAGCTACGCTAAAGAACTTTCAGAGCAAATTCCTGTTAAAAATATAAGTAAAATCATCACACCAGAAGAATTTTGGGGAAATTTTAGCAAAATTCAATACCATATGGACGAGCCTTTAGCAGACCCGTCTGCAGCTGCGCTTTATTTTGTTTGTAATACAGCTTCGAAACATCTAAAAGTTTGCCTTTCTGGCGAGGGTGCTGACGAACTTTTTGGCGGATATAACATTTACCGTGAACCACTTTCAGTGCCAGCTTACAATATAATTCCTTTTTGTATTAGAAGATTTATCGGAAAAATTGCTGCAAAACTTCCTAAAAAATCTGGTGTTAATTTCCTTATAAGACGTGGTAAAACACTAGAAGAAAGATTTATTGGCAATGCGTATATGTTTAGCGAAGAAGAGAGAAAAGCTATTTTGAAAATCAAAACCGATGCAAAATCTCCGGCTGAACTTGTTAAACCTTATTACGACATGGTTAAAGACAAAGATGTAGTTACAAAAATGCAGTTTGTCGATATAAATATGTGGATGATAGGTGATATTCTTTTAAAAGCAGACAAAATGAGCATGGCAAATTCGCTTGAAGTTAGAGTTCCATTTTTAGACAAAGAACTTATGGCAGTGGCTGGGAGAATACCACTTAAATATAAAGTGAATAAAGAAAACACAAAATTTGCTATGAGAACAGCAGCTGCAAGACGTATGCCACCAAAATGGTCAACTAAGAAAAAGCTAGGCTTCCCAACTCCTACTCGTGAGTGGTTAAAGCAAGACGAGTATTATAATGTAGTGAAAACAGCGTTTACAGATGATATTGCTGGACAGTTTTTCCACACAGATATGCTAGTAAAACTTTTAGACGACCACAAAAATCTAAAAGCCGACAACAGCAGACGTGTTTGGACGGTTTACACATTTTTAGTATGGTATAAAAGGTTTTTTATTGAGGAATAAGCTGTAGGGAACGTGCATTGTGCGCTTCGAAAAAACGACAACGAGAGGTTATTATGACTAACGACTTTTTACCTGTCCTTTTGGGCAGTGATATAAATGTATACGGCATGGCTAGGTCTTTTCATCAGGCTTACGGAATTAATTCTGTAGCAGTTGGAAAAGGCATTTTAACCGTGTGCACAAACAGCAAAATTGTAAAAGTAGAGTGCGTAGAGCCACGTCTTGAAGAAGACGAAATTTTCGTTAAAACTCTTTTAGATTTTGCCAAAAGATACCCAAACATCAAAAAACTTTTGGTTCCTTGTGGGGATAACTACATTAAAATGTTAGTTAGAAATCAAGATAAATTAAAAGGAACATATTTGTTTGAGTGTATAGAGAATGACCTTTTAATGCGACTTAGCATTAAAGAAAGTTTTTATCAGGTTTGTAGCGAAAATGGATTTTTATTCCCTGAAACTACAACTGCTACTTTCGAAAATTATAAAAGATTAGAACTTCCGTTTGATTTTCCTGTAATTATCAAGCCGTCAAACTCCGTTGCCTATTGGAACTGTTCTTTTCCACATAAAAAGAAAGTTTTTTTAGCACATACTAAAGAAGAATACGATGAGATTTTAAAGGCGATTTACGGCTCTAGCTATAAAGATAATTTAATTATACAAGACTATATCCCAGGTGACGACAGCAATATGCGTGTTATGAACTGTTTTTGTGGCAAGGACAAAAAAGTTAAACTTGTCGCTTTAGGAAACGCAGTTTTAGAGGAACATTCTCCAGAGGGCATAGGAAGTTACGGCGCAATTATAAATAGCACCGACTATGAACTTAGCGAAACAATGGTAAAGTTTCTAGAAAGCATTGGATATGTTGGTTTTGCCAATTTCGACATGAAATATGATTGTCGTGACGGCAAATACAAACTTTTCGAGATGAATTTAAGACAGGGCAGAAGTAGTTATTTTGTAACAGCTGCTGGTTATAATATTGCAAAATATTTGGCTGACGATGTTGTTTACGGCAAAGAAATGGACTTGACAATAGCTACTAACAAAGTGCTTTATACAATTATCCCTAAAAGCGTAATTTATAAATACACAAAAGATGAAAAAGTAAAAGAAGAGGCAAAAAAACTCATAAAACAAGGCAAAGTTTGTGGCTCTTATTATTATGAAAAAGACAGAAATGTAAAAAGATTTATAGCGTATATGAAAAATCAGTACAGCTATATTGCCAAATATAAAAGATATTTTGGCAATAAAGGTTTAAAAGATTAGGCGATACACAGTTAATGCGTAAATAGCAGGGACGAATTGAATACCAATGCTACAAATTTGAGATTTGGGTAGGGAACGCAACGTATGCGTTCCACACAATAAAACTCAATTTTGTTAAGTTTGTGACATTAATTTCATATTCGCCCACAAATATGAAAAGAAAGGTAAATCATGTTTTTTATTTAACATGATAGGTATATATATGTGCGGATTTGTAGGATACACACACTCAAACCACGTGCTTAACCACGACGAGGTCATAAAATCTATGTGCGATAGAATTGTCCACCGTGGACCTGACGATGCTCATTATTATGTAGACGGTGGAATTTCACTAGGATTTAGACGTCTTAGCATTATTGACCTTGAGGGTGGTAGACAGCCAATTTTGAACGAAGATGGAACGAAAGTTTTGCTTTTCAACGGGGAAATTTACAACTATCAAGGCTTAAGAGAACAGCTGATTGAAGCTGGGCATATTTTTACAACAAAAACGGACTCAGAAGTTTTACTTCACGGCTATGAGCAGTGGGGCAAGGATTTGCTTCAAAAGCTTCGTGGCATGTTTGCCTTTGTTATTTGGGATATAAAGGAGCAAAAACTTTTTGGCGCTAGGGATATTTTTGGTATTAAACCGTTTTATTATTACCTAAAAGACGGCGAATTTATGTTTGGGTCTGAAATTAAAAGCTTTTTAGACCACCCAAAATTTGTGAAAAGTTTAAACGAAGATATGATTCCGTTGTATCTTTCTTATGAGTATATTCCAAACGAAAATACTATTTTTAACGATGTTTTTAAACTTCCTGGCGCATATTGTTTTGAATACTGCAAAGGCGAAATTAAGACCGAAAAATATTACGATGTTAAATATAAAATCGACAACACAAAAACACTTGAAGATTGGGAAAATCTAATAGAAAAGAAATTTGTGGACTCAGTAGATGTTCACCAAATAGCTGACGTTGAAGTTGGTTGTTTTCTTTCAAGTGGTGTCGACTCTAGCTATGTTGTAAACGAAGTTGCCAAGGGAGCTAAAGCTGTTAAAACTTTTTCAGTTGGCTATGAAGAAGAAAAATACAGCGAGCTTTCATATGCTCAGGAGTTTTCAAAGCATATTGGAGTTGAAAATATCAGCAATAAAGTAAGCTCAAAAGAATTTTTCGACAGCGTTGCCAACATTCAGTATTTCATGGACGAGCCTATGCCTAATCCGTCAGAAATTCCACTTTACTTTTTGGCACAAAACGCTGCTAAACATGTCAAAGTTGTGCTTTCAGGCGAGGGTGCTGACGAGCTTTTTGGTGGCTACCCAATGTATTTAGCTGGTGGACATTTTGCAAGATACAGTAAAATTCCAAAACCTATTCGAAAAGCAGCTGCTGGAGTTGCAAAAAAATTACCACATTTCAGTGGTAAAAACTTTATTATAAGAGGTGCTATGGAGCCTTTCGAAAGGTTCATGCGTGCTAATTATGTTTTCGAACAGGGTGAAACTCAAAAATACTTAAAAAAAGAAATCAAAACTGAAAAACCAGAAATGTATAGCAAACCATATTTTGATGAAATTGCTAAATTAGGCTTAGACGAAGTTACTCAACTACAATATGTAGACATGAAAACATGGATGATGTACGACATATTGCTAAAAGCTGACAGAATGAGCATGGCTAATTCACTAGAACTTAGAGTTCCATTTTTAGATAAAGAAATGTTAGAGCTTTCTTTGACTATTCCAACTAAGTTTAGGGCAGCAAACGAAATAACAAAAGTTGCGCTTCGTGGCGCTGCAATAAAACAACTTCCTGAAAAAACAGCGAAAAAGCCAAAACTAGGTTTCCCAGTTCCACTTAATGACTGGTTAAGAGAAGATGAATATTACGAAATAGTAAAAACAGCTTTTTTAAGTGATATTTCTAAAAAATTCTTCCATACAAGTCAAATTATGAAACTTTTGGATGACCATAAAGCTGGTAAAAATGGAAATATGCAAAAAATTTGGTCTTTTTACACATTTATCGTGTGGTATGAGCAGTTTTTTGTTTTAAATTAAAAAAATAGAGGCGATTTGTTCGCCTCTATCAGACTTTCAAAAAACCTATATTGTAAAAAATGTTGCACAAACATTGTAGGGGCGAGCTGTGCTCGTCCGTGGATAAAACAAAAAGTTTTGTCTTGTTTTGTGTAAAATAGAGAAATATTTTTATTGATTTTATAAAAGCACTAAATTAACATCTTGATTTCGGACGAGCACAGCTCGCCCCTACCATTTTAAAAATATATTTTCGGTATTTTACACAAATACAAAACCTTTTTCGACAAGCTGATAGAGGCGATTTGTTCGCCTCTATTTTTTGTGGTTTTGTAAAGTTGTGTCTAACCCTCGGTAGGGCGTGGAAGCCCTATCATACAGAGTTTAACGCTTAAATGCGATGCGTTGCATATGATAAATCTAAAAAATATTAAGATAAAGCATATTTAAGTCCAGTGTGGTCACGCAGATAAGTGCTGAATTTTTCCCAATAGTCTTTGTGTTGTTCGTAATTTTCAAACATGGTCAAAGCCTCTTGTAAATCAACCCAATGCACGGCGCAACCTAATTTTTTTTCATCTTCGGTTAGGTGTTTTTCGCCCTGTGCTATTATTTCACACACGAAATATTGACCTAAAAAGCACATTTCGTGGCAATATTCTTCAACCTTAATTTTTGTGCTAATAGTTTTACAAATATAGCCTGTTTCTTCTAAAAGTTCACGAACACAACATTCTTCTATGGTTTCACCGTCTTCAAGGCCACCACCTGGTAGCATGAAAATGTCTTGTTTTTCGTTTTTTACAAGTAGAAGTTTACCGTTTTTTATAACTATACCCCTTGCAGAGCGTCTAGTTCTTTGGCAAACGGCGTGGCGATTTTCGTGGTATATTTTTTCTGTATGCATATCATTAAAACTCATAGTCAACACTAACGCTGTTTTCGATAATTGAATGAACAAACGGTTTAATTTTTTCTGCGTGATAAGGGTGAGCTTTGTAAGCTTCTAAATCTGCTAAACTTTCTACTGTAATGTCTAAAATAACATCAAAAGACCTTTCAGATTTTAAAAAGTCTTGGTGTGCGTTAACGTCTTTTAAAACTGCGATTTCACCTTTCATTGAGTTAAAATTTTCTACCATTTTTTGAATGTTTGCCTTGTCTTTTACTTTGTACATAACTAAATGTCTAACCATAATAATCTCCTTTATATGCCGTTAACGCTTGAAAAAACAAAGCTTCCAAGTGCTACGGAAATTGCTAAATTTAACGAATCTACATCTTTTGTTTGGGGAATAAATATAGTTTCGTATTTTTCGAAATCTTTAGGCAATCCTTTTGCCTCGTTGCCAAAAACTAATGAATAACAGTCGCTTTTTGGGCAATTGTCAAGCCTTAAATCGTTGCTACCAGTTAACATAAATGGGTAAATATCCCTTTTTTTACTGCAAGATAGCAAATAATCTTCAAAACTTTCAAACATAGCTATGTTCATTTTGAAAATGGCCCCCATAGAGGAGCGAACAACTTTTGGGTCAAAAACATCAGCACAAGGTGAGATAATTGCCAAGTTTTTAATGCCAAAGCCAAGCATGCTTCGTATAATTGTGCCAAGGTTACCCATGTCGCTTGGATTTTGCAAAACTACATGTGCTTTTTTGTCAAAGTCCAAATTACCATTGAATTTTTTGAAAACAGCAGCTGCATAACATTTTTCTTTTGTGCTAATTTTGTTAAGTTGTTTTTCACCTATTATAATAGGAATATTCTTTTCTTTGCATAAAGTTTCAAGCTTTTCTAAATCGTTAAAGCTTTCGCTTGCGTGAACTTCTAACACGGTTTCTGGCAGGGTGTTTATAAGTTCAAAACTAGGGAAAGGCCCTAAAGCGTAGGAAAACTCAAAGTCTTTTTTGTATTTTTTAAGTTGCATAAAGTCACACTTTTCTAAAATAATTACTTTAAAAAACATTATACTATTTTTATTAGAAATTTTCAATAGTTGACTTATATATATCTTAGTGTTAAAATTGAAACACTATAAAAGTTAATGAAGAGGTAGAAAAATGAACACATTTTTTAAAAAAGGACAAACAGTTTTGTTCCAAGGCGACAGCATAACTGACTGTGGTAGAGATAAAGAAGACGTATATAATTTAGGAAACGGCTACCCAAATAAAGTTACAAGTATGTATAAAACTTTGTTTGGCAGTGATGTTACCTTTATCAATAAAGGAATTTCAGGCAATAGGGTTAAAGACATTCTTGCAAGATATGATGAGGACATTAAAAATATTAAACCAGATTTTATTTCAATTTTAATAGGCATAAACGATGTTTGGAGAAGGTACGACGCAAATGATGCTACTTCTTTAGAAGATTTTGAAAATTCATACGACACATTGCTTGAAAAAATTGTAAGTGATTTTCCTAATATCAAAATTATGATTATAGAGCCTTTTTTACTTCACGCTACAGAAGAAAAAGAGTCTTGGCACGAAGATTTAGACCCTAAAATTCAAGCAGTAAGAAAACTTGCTATGAAATATGCTGACTACTTCTTGCCACTTGATGGAATTATGGCAAAAAGTGCTTGCGAGTACGGCCCTGATGCTTTGTCAGCAGATGGAGTTCATCCGTCAGATTTAGGTCACGCTGTAATCACAGAGGAATATTTAAAGTTGCTTGGAATAATTTAATACGATAAATTAACCTGATGTTTTATGAATGTCAGGTTAATTTTTTGTGAAAATGAAAACAAATTTATATAAAGGTTGACCTAAGCCGTTTTTAATAGTAAAATAAAAGAAGTAATATTTTAGGAGAAAACATATGAAATTGAAAAAAATTATTATATTAATAGCTATTATGACATTAACTTTAAGTTTTAGCGCTTGTTCACAGAAAGTTAGTTTAGAAGATATAGAAACTAGCATAACTGTGCAAGATTACCCAGTAACTGTAAATGACGTTACTATTTCTTCAAGACCAACGGCTGTTGCGGTGCTTTCGCCAAATGTTGCTGACATAATTTTGGCTTTAGGTTACGAGGACTGTTTGGTTTTAGCGACAGAAGATTGCACTCAAAGTGATTTGATAGATTTAGAAAAAGTAGAGATTGACAATTACCAAGCTTTTGTAGATGCGGGTGTAACTTTGGTAGTCACCGACGAAATTGACAGCGTAGCGAAAGCTTTTTTTGAAGAAAATAATATAACTGTTTTTGTTTTAGAAAGCGCAACAAGTCGAAGTGATTTTGAAAGAATGTATAGCGACTTAGGCTCTGTTTTAAGAGGCTCCACAACAGGTTATGAAAACGGAGTTACTAAAGCTAAAAGTGTTTACACAACTTTGGACGACATTTCAAGGTTAATTCCAACAACTGATTCTGTACTTACAGCTGTGATTTTGATTGACTTAGAAAATTCTACTGTTACTGGCGACATGACTGGTGACGATGTAATTGCAAGTGCTGGCGCGACTAATTCTTTTAAAGGAAACAGCGACGGCTATTATGATTTAGAGGACCTTTTAGTGGCAAACCCAGACTATATTTTCTGCTTGGAGGGTTTAGCAGAAGAAATTTTGACAAACTCTGATTATTCAAGTATAAAAGCAGTTCAAAACGGAGATGTTTATGAGTTGAGTGAATCACAAATTTTGTGGAACGGTAGAAGTTTAATAACAGGCGCAACTTACATGGCAGGTGTTATGTATCCGTCTTTGCTTGGAATAGAAGAAGAGATTATCGAAGAAGAAGTTATAGAAGAAGTTATAGAGGAAGAGGTTATCGAAGAAGAGGTTATCGAAGAAGAGGTTATAGAGGAAGAAGTTATAGAAGAAGAAGTTATAGAAGAAGTTATAGAGGAAGAGGTTATAGAGGAAGAAGTTTTAGAAGAAAGTCTAGATGAAGAAATCGAAGAAACTGAAATAGAAGCAGAAGAATAAACACCGTAGAGAACAAAAGTTAAAGGGGAAAAAATGGTAAAATCTTCAAAATACGAAATAGACATGTGTACAGGGCCATTAATGCCCAAAATGATAAAGTTTGCAATTCCTTTAATGCTTGCAAACACTTTGCAACTTCTATACAATGCGGCAGATGTTATAGTAGTAGGCAACTTTGCAGGGACACAGTCTTTGTCGGCTGTTGGTTCGACAGGTACAATGATAAATTTAGTTATTTGTCTATTTAGTGGTATGTCGGTTGGTACATCGGTTGTAATGTCGCAAAATTATGGCTCTAAAAATTACGAAGGCATGCAAAAAACTGTTCATACTTCTATAATGTTAGCCATTATTGGTGGTGTTTTGATGGGCGCCATAGGCTATATTTTAACCCCAACTTTGTTAGAGCTTATGAATTCACCTGAAGATGTTATTGGAAAAGCTACAACTTATATGAGAATTTACTTTTTAGGTATGCCTTTTAACATGGTTTACATGTTCGGCTCTGCTATATTAAGGGCAGTAGGCGACACAAAACGACCACTTTACTTTTTAAGTATTGCCGGACTTTTCAACGTAGGACTTAACTTGATTTTTGTTATTGTGTTTCATATGGATGTAGCTGGAGTTGCGATTGCTACAATTACAGCACAGGCTATATCAATGGTTTTTGTTGTTAGATGTTTGATAAAAAGTGAAGGACCTTTAAACTTTAATTATAAAAAACTTAAGATACATAATGTAGAGTTTGTTCAAATACTTAAAATCGGTCTTCCAGCTGGTGTTCAAGGTGCAATGTTCTCTGTTTCTAATGTAATAATTCAGTCTACAATTAACACATTTGGTTCTGTAGTTATGGCAGCTTGTGCAGCTTCTAGCAGTATAGAAGGCTTTATTTTTACTTCTATGAACGCAATTAGCCAAGCAAATGTTAACTTTGCAAGCCAAAATTTAGGCGCAAAAAAATACAAACGCATGAGAAGATGTTTATGGACTTGTTTAGGTCTTGTTGTTATCGTTTTAGCTTGTATTTCTGGTATAATTTTTCTGTTTAGCGAACAATTAGTTTCACTTTATAATAGCGACCCAGAGGTTATAGCAATTGGTGTATATAAACTTAAATTTATGGCAGTATCTTATCTTGTTTGTGCATTTATGGACGTAACGGTTTCCCACTTAAGAGGTATTGGAAAATCACTTATCCCTATGATTACATCGATTGTCGGCGTATGCGGATTAAGAATTTTCTGGATTTACGTTATTTTCCCAATAAACCCAGTTATTGAGTCAGTTTACTGGTCATATCCTATATCATGGTTTATAACAGCTGCAACTCTTCTTATAGGCTGTGCTATTGTAAGTAGGAAATTCCCAAAAGAAGATTTGCAGTGAAAAATTTGAGTGGTATTAATTTGTTATTGGCTTGATTTTATTTGTATATAGTTTAAAATTTAAATAAAAAATTAGAGGTGTAGGTATGAAATATTTAATAGGTATTGACCTTGGAACAAGTGGAACAAAAACAGTGTTATTTGATGAAAAGGCAAATGTGGTAAACAGTGCGACTATAGAATATCCACTTTATCAAGAAAAAAATGGTTGGGCAGAGCAAGACCCTACTGACTGGTGGAACGCTGCTAGGGATACACTTAAAATGGTAACAAATGGTATTGACGCTAGCGAAATTGCTGGTATTGGTATTTCTGGTCAAATGCATGGACTTGTTATGCTTGATGAAAAAGGTGAAGTTTTAAGAAAATCTATTATTTGGTGCGACCAAAGAACTGCTAAAGAGTGCGATGAAATCACTCAAAAAGTTGGCAAAGAAAGACTTATTGAAATAACAGCTAACCCAGCTTTAACAGGTTTTACAGCATCTAAAATTTTGTGGGTACGTAATAATGAGCCTGAAGTTTACGCTAAATGTGCACATATTTTACTACCAAAAGACTATGTAAGATACATGCTTACAGGTCAGTTTGCAACAGAGGTTTCAGATGCTTCTGGTATGCAACTTTTAGACATAGAAAACAGATGTTGGAGCGAAGAGGTTTGTCAAAAACTTGACATTGACATGAATATGCTTGCAAAAGTTTATGAATCTCCAGAAGTTACAGGCTATGTAACAGAAGATGTAGCTAAACTTACAGGCTTAGTAAAAGGAACAATTGTAGTTGGTGGTGCTGGTGACAACGCAGCAGCTGCTGTTGGTACTGCTGTTGTTGAAGACGGCAAAGCTTTTACAACTATCGGAACTTCTGGTGTTGTATTTGCTCATACTTCAAAAATGAGCATTGACCCTAAAGGCAGAGTGCATACTTTCTGCCATGCAGTTCCTGGTCAGTGGCATGTTATGGGTGTTACTCAAGGTGCGGGACTTTCTTTAAAATGGTTTAGGGATAATTTCTGTGTTTCAGAGATGGAAACTGCAAAAGGAATGGGCGTTGACCCTTACTACTTAATGGACAAACAAGCAGAGAAAATTGAAATTGGTGCTGATAATTTAGTTTATCTACCATATTTAATGGGCGAAAGAACTCCCCACCTAGACCCTGACTGTCGTGGTGTTTTCTTTGGACTTTCTGCTATTCATACAAAACAACATATGTTAAGAGCTGTTATGGAGGGTGTAAGCTACTCACTTATGGACTGCCTAAACATATTAAAAGACATGGGCGCTGACATTAGCGAAATGCTTGCTTGTGGAGGTGGTGGGTCTTCACCACTTTGGCGACAAATGCTTGCTGACATTTACGCTTGCCCAGTTAAAACAGTTGTTTCAAAAGAAGGCCCTGCTTTAGGTGTTGCTATTTTGGCGGCTGTTGGCGCAGGTTTATATGCCGATGTTCCAACTGCTTGTAAAGAGCTTGTTAAAACCAACCCAGAGCAAATGCCAATTGACGAAAACATTCCTAAATATGAAAGAATGTACGATATTTACACAAAAATATATCCAGCTTTAAAAGACAGCTATAAATTGTTAGCTGAATAATTGCATAAATAAATCACAGGGACGGACACTGTGTTAATACTAAAACTTTACAAAACGTTAAACTCTGTAGTGTAGGGCTTCCATGCTCTACAAAGTGTTATATGTAACTTTTAGGAGGGGGTGGAACCCCTCCACTACCATATCGATATGCAAATTTTCAACCAACACACTGTACGGGTAAACTAAAAAAGGAGAACAAAATGAAAAGACCTAATATTTTATTTATGATGAGCGATGACCATTCAGCTAATGCAATAAGCTGTTATGGCTCAATTTTAGCAGAAGTTTTCCAAACTCCTAACATGGACAGAATTGCAAACGAGGGAGTAAGGCTTGACAAATTCTTTGCGACAAACTCAATTTGCACACCAGCAAGAGCGACAATTATGACAGGTCAATATGGCCAAGTTAACGGGGTACGCTGTCTTTCAGACTTTTGGGATGCAGGCATAGAGCTTAACTTAGCTAAAATTTTACAAAAATCTGGCTATGAAACATCTTTATTTGGTAAATGGCATTTAGGCTGTAAACCAGAGGGTTTTGACGAGTTTAAATATCTTGAGGGTAAAGGTAGTGGTCTTGATGTTCACGCTGGGCAACAAGGTGTTTACCAAAATCCAACATTTGCTGAAAAAGGCAAAGACGATATTGTTGCTTATGAGGGCTACGTAACAGATATTATCACCGATATGGTTGTAGATTATTTGCAAAACCGTGACGAAGACAAACCTTTCTTTATGATGTGCCATCACAAGGCTCCTCATGATTTTTGGGAATATCCAGAGCGTCACGAGCATTTATTTGACGGTGTTGATATTCCTCTTACTAACAATTTATTTGAAGACAGAAGCCACCGTGACCCATCTACTAGAGATTACGGAAGTTCTGTTACTCCAAGAAATCCAATTCGTAGCCTTTATGTTGATTTCTGCAAAGAAGACTATGTAACAGGCCCTTTGAAAGACACACAGGACATGAATTTTGAGGGTAAAGGCATTTCTGCTTATCAAAAATACTTAAAAGACTACTTAAGAACAGTTAAAGGTATAGACGATTCTGTTGGTATTATTTTAGGCGAGCTTGAAAAGCAAGGTGTTTTAGAAGACACAATCGTTATTTATACTTCTGACCAAGGTATGTTCTTAGGCGAACATGACTACCAAGATAAACGTTGGAGTTTTGAAGAAAGCTTGCGTGCGCCGTTTATGATTAGATACCCAAAACTTTTAAAACAAGGCACTGTAGAGAAAAAATTAATGGCAAATATTGATATAGCTCCAACACTTTTAGACTTTGCTGGTGTTGAAATTCCTCAAGAAATGCAAGGCGAAAGCTGTGTAAACATGCTACAAAATAAAGACGGATTTGTGCGTGACAGCATTTATTTTAGATATTGGATGCACCGTGCAAACTTCCACGATAATCCATCGCATTACGGAATTCGTACAAACGAATATAAACTTACATTCTATTATGGCTTGCCACTTGATGTGCCTGACACATTGCCAGAAACTTCACCTGCTGGTTGGGAATTTTACGACCTTGTAAACGACCCTTACGAAAACTTTAATGTTTACAGCGACCCTAAATATGCCGACATTATAGCAGAGCTTAAAATTAAGCTTGATGAAGAGAAAAAACGCTATAACGACGAAGACGAAAAATATCCAGAAATTTTAGCTTTAAGAGAGCAGTGCAAATAAAATTAAACAGGTAACGGAACGACGAGGGCGTCGTTCCATACAAAAAATAAAAGAAATTTATACAAATAGCGAAAAAATCATGGATAGCCACATAAGGTTGTCCATACTTTTTTCGGTTTTTTGCATAAGATTTAATCACTCTTACAAAGGTTGACATTTTGCGTTAATTGTGATATTATTACAAAAAAGTAACAATTGTAAATTTAGTGTAATATGACACTGGTATGAATACAGAAAGGCAAAAGTTGTGTTAAAACAAACACGACAAGGTGAAAACATGATAGAGTTTCGCAATGTTTCAAAAACCTATAATACTGGCACGACAGCATTAACAAATATCAATTTAAAAGTTGATAAAGGGGAATTTGTTTTCATCGTTGGTTCTTCTGGTGCTGGTAAAAGTACTTTTTTAAAACTAATAATGTGCGAAGAAAAGGCTAACGAGGGTCAAATTTTCGTCGCTGGAACTGATGTAACAAATATTAAAAAAAGAAAAATACCTTATTTAAGACGTAAAATGGGTATTGTTTTCCAAGATTTTAGGCTTATTGAGCATATGAATGTTTACGACAACGTAGCTTTTGCTATGCGTGTTGTTGGAACAGCCAATAAAATTATTAAAAAAAGAGTTCCGTATATTTTGGCGCTTGTTGGCTTGCAACATAAAGCTAAACGTAAACCGTCAGAACTTTCAGGTGGCGAAAGACAACGTATTGGTCTTGCTAGGGCTTTGGTTAACAATCCTTCTTTAATTGTTGCTGACGAGCCTACTGGTAATATCGACCCAGCTTTGTCTTTTGAAATTGTTGACTTGTTAAGTGAAATCAACAGACGTGGAACAACAATATTAATGGTTACACATGAACATTCTTTGGTAAAACATTTCCATAAAAGAATTATTCAAATACACGGTGGCGAAATTGTAGCCGACACTGCTGCTATGGAAACAGCTAATGTAAGCCGTGCTGAAGCTCAAGCTGCTTATGAAAAAGAAAAAGAAGACGAAAAAATCAAACAAGAACTTTCTGAAAAGTTTAATTTAGATACAGAAAAAGAAACAGTGAAACCTACATTAGCTCAAAACTACGAACTAGGTATAGACGAAGACGAAGAAATTGAAGAAATTGATTTCTTAAGTATTATGCAAGAAACTCAAGAGCTTTTAACAAATGACTATGACGTAGAAGTAGAAGATGGTCAGGAGGACAGAGGATGAGAAGTTTAAGCTACCTTTTTGGCGAAGGTTTTAAAAGTTTATGGAAAAATAGAACAATGAGTGCTGCTTCGATTGCAGTTTTAATATCCTGTTTGCTTTTAACAGGTATTGCAATTGCTGTTTCTGTTAATATGGAAAACACAATGAAGTCAATTGAGGGCGACAACAATATTTCTATTTATATAGACACCGAAGTTTCAACTATTACTTCTATTGAAATAGGCGAAACAATTAGGTCAATAAGTAATGTTGACACTTGCGAATATATTTCAAAAGATGATGGATTAGAAGATTTAAAGGATTTATTAGGTGAAAATTCAAGCCTTTTAGAGGGTCTTGACGGCGATGATAACTTTTTGCCAGATGCTTACAGTATTTCTTTGGAAGACTTAAGTTTGTACGAAGACACAATGAATCAAATTATAGCAATTGAGGGTGTGAAAAGCTACACCGATTATTCTGATGTTGCTGAAAAATTAAGCAGTTTGGACGAACTTATAACTTACGCAAGTATAGCTATTGTGTCGCTTTTGGCTGTTGTTTCAATTTTCATTATTTCTAACACAGTTAAAGTTACTATGTTTACAAGACGAGTTGAAATTAACATTATGAAATCGGTAGGAGCTACTAACTGGTTTGTTCGTATTCCGTTTGTCGTAGAAAGTTTAATAATAGGTCTTATTTCTGGTGGACTTTCTGCTACTATTTTATTTTTTGCATACGACAAAGCAACCCAGGTTGTGTATGGAATTGTTCCATTTTTGTCAATTGTCGATATAGACCCATATATGTGGTATATTTACGGAGTTTATGCAGTTTTAGGTGCTTTGTTTGGCGTAGTCGGTGGTGCAATTTCCATTAGTAGGTATTTGAAAAACGAAGGTCAAAACGCAATAATTTAAAATCATTTTATAAGGAATGTCCACTGGGCATTCCTTTTTGGTATATTTTTAAAAATTATGGGGAGTGAAAAGTGCTTGCCCTTTATAAAAAAACTAGGATTAATTCCCTAAAAACATTGACATTTATGTGCAAAAACAATATAATAGAAATGTTATAAATTTGTAAGCACAAATTATTTTTATAAAAAATAAAGGTGGTATATATATGGAAGAAAAGAAAATATTTTTAACTCAAGAAGGTAAAGATGCCCTTGAAAAAGAATTAGAACAGCTAATTTCTGTTGGTAGAAAAGAAGCAGCTGAAAAATTAAAAGTTGCTAGGTCTTTTGGTGACCTTTCTGAAAACAGCGAATACGACGAAGCTAAAAATGACCAAGCTATTTTAGAAGCTAGAATTGCTGACTTAGAAGTTATGCTAAAAAAAGCTATCGTTATCAATGAAAGCGAACTTAACAAAGAAACAGTTAACTTAGGTTCTATTATTAAAGTTGAGGGTGTTTCAGCTAACGGAACTAAAATGGAAAGAGAACTTAAAATGGTTGGCTCTAATGAAGCTGAACCTTGGAATAATAAAATTTCAGACGAATCTGCTTTAGGTAAAGCTTTGTTCGGACAAAAAACTGGTACAACTGTAGAAGTTGAAACTCCAGCTGGTGTAATCACTTACACTATAGTTTCAGTTTCAAGATAAGCTGTAACCTTTTGATTAATAGAAAGGACTTAAAATGAGTAAAAAATTTGTAGAGCAAGAACCTCTAGAATTAAGTGAAATTCTTCGAATTAGAAGAGATAAACTTGCTACTTTAAAAGATATGGACAAAAATCCATATGCTGTAACAAAATTTGATGTTTCAGATTATGCGAAAGATGTAGTAGAAAATTTTGTAGAGCAAGAAGACCCACACGCTTTGGGTCAAACTGTTACTATGGCTGGTAGAATTATGAGCCGTCGTGGCATGGGTAAGGCTGTTTTTATGGATTTACGTGACACAACTGGCAGAATTCAACTTTATGTTAAAATTGATGTTCTTGGAGAAGAGGCTTTCAAAAGCTTTTTATCAGTTGTTGATATTGGTGATATTGTTGGACTTAAAGGTCGTGTTTTCAAAACACAACGTGGCGAAATTTCAGTAAATGTAAGCGAAATTAACATTATTTCTAAATCTTTACTTCCACTTCCAGAAAAATATCACGGATTAAAAGATATCGACGCTAGATACCGTCAAAGATATTTGGATTTAATCATGAATCCAGACGTTAAAGATACTTTTAGAAAAAGAAGTCAAATTATCAAAGAGATTAGAAATTACCTTGATGATAAAGATTTCATGGAAGTTGAAACTTCTGTTTTACACACACAAGCTGGTGGTGCGTCTGCAAGACCATTCATTACACATCACAACGCTTTAAATACTGAACTTTACCTTAGAATTGCTTTGGAGCTTCACCTAAAACGTCTTATCGTTGGTGGACTTGACAGAGTTTACGAAATCGGTAGAGTTTTCAGAAACGAGGGTATGGACACAACTCATAACCCTGAGTTTACAATGTTAGAACTTTATCAAGCCTATACAGATTACGAAGGCATGATGAATTTAACTGAAGAACTTATTCAAACTGTTGCAGCAAAAGTTTGTGGCGATACTAATATTATTTGTGGTGATGTAGAAATAGACCTTGGTAAGCCTTTTGCACGACTTTCTATGGTTGACGCTATTAAAGAGTACAGTGGAGTTGACTTTATGACTGTTGAAACTTTAGAAGATGCTAGAGCTCTTGCTAAAGAACATCACATTGAGTTTGAAACTCGTCATAAAAAAGGTGAAATTATCAACTTATTCTTCGAACATTATGTAGAGGAAAAATTAATTCAGCCTACATTTATCACAGGTCATCCTACAGATATTTCTCCACTTGCTAAAAAATCTCCTGAAAACCCAGAGTTTACAGAAAGATTTGAGCTGTTTATATTAGGCCATGAATATGCAAACGCATTCAGCGAACTTAATGACCCAATCGACCAAAGAGAAAGATTTGAGGCTCAAGCAGCTGCTAAAGCTGCTGGTGACGATGAAGCTTGCGAAGTAGACGAAGATTTCTTAGCTGCATTAGAATACGCAATGCCTCCAACAGGTGGCTTAGGTATCGGTGTTGACAGACTTGTTATGTTGCTTACAAATTCTGTAAGCATTAGAGATGTTCTATTGTTCCCAACAATGAAACCTATAGTATAATACACTTTAAATTGCACCACTGCTAAATGTAGTGGTGTTTTTTTTATCAAAAACTTCAAATATTGTAGTCAAGCCAGTTGGTTAGTGCAAAAACTCTGTAGGGTAGGTCTTCCACACCCTACCAAGTGTTATATGTAATTTATATTGTAGGGAACGACGTCCTCGTCGTTCCGTTATTCGTAAATTTTTCCCTATGTCACGGCCGACCAAATCCAATGTCACGATATTTTATTGTAGGGGCGACTAGTAGCCGCCCGTGGTAAGGACGAAAGCTAACCTAAAAAACAGAACATAAAGGGAAAGCAATCTAGCCTTTATAAACTTTTTTGTACAAATTATTTTCCCCTTATCACGGACGACCGAATCTCGCCCTACGCTAGGAACGTATGCGTTCCCTATAAAAGGAAAAAACGCCCTATTTTACGAAAAAAGAGAAAAAAGGAAAAAATAAAGGAAAAAAGAGTTGACAATTGTAGATAAGTGTGATAATATATAGGAACCTCATGAGAAGTGAGGGGAGAAATTAATTCGGCCTGAGGGTGAGAAATTAAAATTTCGAAAAAA
>JAWXUM010000017.1:0-54669 GCA_044432645.1 Clostridia bacterium
TGTTAATTTAGTGCTTTTATAAAATTAATAAAAATATTTCTCTATTTTACACAAAACAAGACAAAACTTTTTGTTTTATCAACGGACGAGCACAGCTCGCCCCTACAATGTTTGTGCAACTTTTTTTACAATATAGGTTTTTTTAAAGGATTAACTTTTAAAAAAACAATTCTTTATATCCCATAATAAATACATATAAAATTAAAATTGGAATAATGTATGTAACATAAAAACGAAGTTGTTTAGGGAATTTTATACCTTTGCCACTGTCTGCTTCGGCGATAAATTTGTCCCAACCCCAACCGTATTTAGAAACGCAGAATATTAGGTAAAACAGTGAACCTAGTGGCAATAAATTATAAGACACTATAAAATCTTCTAAGTCTAAAACTCCTGTTCCTGCGCCAAAAGGCTCAAAACCAGACCACAAATTAAAGCCTAAAACACATGGCAGTGATAAAAACACTATAGCTATAAGATTAATTATAACAGATTTTTTACGGCTAATATTGAATTTATCCATAGAACAAGAGATTATGTTTTCAAAAACGCCTATAACTGTCGACATAGCTGCAAAAGTCATAAACACAAAGAATAAACTTCCCCAAATTCTACCACCAGGCATACTGTTAAATACATTAGGTAAGGTGATAAAAATTAGTGATGCGCCAGAGTTAACCTCGATACCAAAAGCTGTGCAAGCTGGGAAAATAATTAAACCAGCTACAAATGCAACAGAAGTGTCTAAAAGTGTGACACTGATTGCCTCGCCTGTAAGACTACGGCTTTTATCAATATAACTACCAAAAATAGCCATAGAACCAATACCTATAGAAAGTGTAAAGAAAGCCTGTGACATAGCAGCGAAAATAACTTCATTTAAACCTACAGTTTCTAAAATACTTAAATTTGGTATTAAATAAAAGCTTAACCCCTCAGCAGCGCCCTCTAAAGTAACTGAACGAACAGCTAAAAGTGCTAAAAGTGCAAGTAAACCTAGCATCATAGGTTTTGTTATTTTTTCAACACCATTTTTTAAACCTCTAAAGCATACGCCCATGCCAAGAAATATAACAATTATTACAAAAGAATACATAAGAGCAGGTGATGATAAAACTTCGCCAAAAGAATTACTGATTGACTGAGCATCTTGTCCTACAAAATCGCCTTTTACTGTCTTGAAAAAATAAATCATCATCCAACCAGCTACAGTTGTGTAAAACATCATTAATAAATAGTTACCAGCCATTGCGAACCAACTGTAAACATGCCATTTAGTGCCTTTGGGTTCAAGTTCGTGGAATGAACGTGAAACGCTTTTTCTACTTGCTCTACCAACTGAAAATTCCATTGTTAAAATTGGAATTCCTAGCAAAGCCAAAAATAGAAGATAAATAATTACAAATAAAGCACCTCCATATTCTCCAACAATGTATGGGAACTTCCATACATTTCCAAGACCGATTGCACAACCTGCAGAGATTAGAACAAAACCTAGCCTTGACCCAAAAGTTTCTCTTTCTTTCATAAAATACCCCTTAATCTTTTCATTTAATTAAATCCGTCAATAATTATACACAAAAATACACTTTGATACAAGCAGATTTTGTATCAAAGTGTAAATTTCGGTCAATTAACTAATTAAATTAATAAAATTTTGTTAACTTTTTTAAAATTGAATTTTATGAATTATAACTTATCTCGGCATTATCTAAAGAATCGTTAGTTTCATCTATTGTAATTTCTGCCCAGTCAGACTCGCTACCAGCATAATTTATATAAATTAAATTTTCGCAAACACTAAAAGCATAAGATAAAATAGACTCAACATCACTTCCTATATTTATTGTTATAAGGTTGTTACATTCATAGCAAAGGTAATCTGGAATTTCAGTTATATTTGAGTTTATAGTAAGCTCTAAAAGACCGTCACATTCATAAAAAGCTGCTGTACCAATAGTTGTTACTGTTTCTGGTACAATAATGCTAGTTAAGCCTGTGCAAGCGTAAAATGCACCTTCTTCAATGCTTGTAATATTGCTAGGAACTTCTAAAGTATATAAAGATGTACACTCGCTAAAAACATAAGATGATAAAGCAGTAATCCCTGTTCCAATTTCAACATAAGAAAGACTAGTACAACCATAAAGTGCTGCTGAAGCTAAACTTGTTACACTGTCTGGAATTACAACAGATGTTAACGAAGTACAACCATATAATGCGCCCTCGTCAATTGTAATTAAACCTTCGCTAAAAGATATAGAAGTTATATTTATACAATCGCCAAAAGAATAAGGACCAATTTCAGTAATATTTATAGGGATAACTACATCTGTTAAACCTGTACAAGAACCAAAAGCGTATTCAGATATACTTGTAATATTATCTGTTAACGGTAAATCAGTAAGAGAAGTACAGCCGTAAAATGTACCATAAGGTATTGAAGTTAAATTTTCAGGAAGCGTTACACTTGAAAGACTTACACATTCAGAAAATAACGTATCCCCTATCTGAGTAACTGAATTCGGAATATCTATACTTACAAGAGAAATACAATCATAAAAAACTGCATCCCCTATACTTGTAATATTTTCGGGTATTTCTAATTCTGTTAAAGCAACACAGCCGTAAAACGCACCAGATGGAATTTCGCTAAGTGAAGTAGAAAGTGTTACATCTGACAATGCAAAACACTGGTAGAACACGGCCTCACCTAAAGATGTTACACTGTTAGGTATTTCTATAGACACAAGTGAATAACAATTATAAAAAGCTGCGCCTTCGATATATGTAACGCTATCAGGGATTTCTATATTAGTTAAACTTGAACAACCGTAAAAAGCACTATCAATTATTCCTGTTACTGAACTAGGAATTTCTATTTGAGTAAGACTTTCGCAACAGTAAAAGGTACCAGTTGGTATAGTAGTAATGGTATTTGGAAGTACAGCCGTTGTTAAAGCAGTGCAATTATAGAATATTCCGTCACCCATATCTGTTACTGTGTCTGGAATTTCAATGTAAGTAATCGCTGTACATTCATAGAAAGCCCAATCTTCTATACAAGTAACAGAAGACGGAATTGTAACTTCTGTTAAAGAAGCACATACATTAAAAGCAGCTTCGCCAATAGTAGTAACTTCTACACCATCAATTTCACTTGGTATATTAGCTACAGTAACTGTTTCTTCAGCTAGTATAATAGTACCAGTTTCGGCATCAAATTGAACTTGTCCGCCCTCTATACCGTCAACAGTAATATATTCGTATTCAATTTCTTCAGTTTCTTCGCTTTCGCTGTTCACTTCTGATGTGTCGATATTTTTATTAATGTTATAAAAATAAACTATATTTAAACAAATAACAACACAAAAAGTTAAAATCACGCCAATTGTAACATTCTTTTTTTTCATAATACGCTCCTTATATTAAACTGATATTAATTTTAGCACTGTAGCTTAATAAAATATACATATTAATTGTAAACAATTTTAATTTTTGAGTTTTTATCAAGTACAACGTTTTCTCTCTTATCTTTAAAAATTATTTCAAGTTGTTTTTCATCAAAATTATTTTCTAAACTTATTTCAGTTTTATTTTCATTCCAATTAATTGAAATATTTACTGCTTGTTTAGTTAACAAATTGCTTACAGTACCTTTTTTCCAACGTTTAGGAAGTGCTGGTAGAATAATAATTTTATCGTCATAAGACTGCATAAGCATTTCGTTTATAGCCGCCACATAACCAGTGTTAGCATCAAGCTGAACTGGCGCACGTTCTAGTTTAACTCCTATTCCCATTTCACGGTAGTCGTTATGAATTGTAACAAAGTTATTCATTACAATTGACCTAGTCATAAGGTCTAAACACTCCATAGCTAGTTCGGACTCGCCCATTCTTGCGTAATTGTTTGCTAAGTGAACAAGCGACCAACCAGACTGCTCATTTATACCAATAGCCAGCCTTTTTTTAGCAGCAACAACACAAGCGTTGTACATTGTTTTATCTGCGTCATATTTGTGAATTTCGTTACCTGGGAATAACGGATACAAATGGGATTGGTGTCTGTGTTTATAGTTATCATCGTAAAACTCGTGCATCCACTCTTTAAGAGCACCGTCCTCATTTATATGATAATCAGGAATTTTTTCTAACATGCTTTTCCAAATTATTATATTTTCACTTTCTATATCAAGTATTCCACAAGCTGAAATTAAATTGGTTAAAACTTCTTTAGCTATAGCAAAGTCCATAGTTGCATTCATGGTTGTTTCCATATTTCCACCCATTCCCTCTGGTCCTTTAAAGAAATTACGTGGTGTATTTTCAGGTGAATTGGACGGTATAGTCATGTAAAAACCTTGTTCGTCCAAAGTGAAAAAGTCTTCGTAAAAAAGTGCTACTTCTTTTAAAAATGGCACAGCACGATTTCTCAAAAAATCTTTGTCCAAAGTACAAAGGTAATAATCGTAATAATGGCTTGCTACCCAACCAGCTGCACCTGTCCAATATAAAATATGTGGTTGTAAACTTTTTATAAGTCCTGAATCTGGCATAGTAGGTGCAGGAATATAAATACCACGGCAACCGTAAAGATTTTTAGCGTTGGTTTTAAAATCGTCCATTAATTTTTCCATGTAATTAAAGACTGGCATTAAAAGTTCAGGCATATTAGCAGATAAAGCTTGCCAATATATCATCTGTAAGTTTTCGTTAGCCATGTTAAAAGTCCAAAAACCTAGATAGTCAACTCCCCAAAGCCCCAACAAAGTGCAAGGGTTTGACCTCTCACTTGAGGCGCAAATTAACAAGTATTTACCGAAATTCCACATTTTTTCTACCATTTCGCTTGGTGTTTCACCTTGGTAAGCTTCTAATAATAATTCCTCATTAGAAATATCGTCGCCACTGTACAAGTTAAGTGCTGATTTATTCATAACTGCACTATGAAGTTTTGCATGTCTTTGCAAAAGCTCCTCATAGCTATCTTTTAAGCTATCGATAGAACTTTTTGTTTTATATGTATCAAGTCTTTCTCCTTTAATAAACACTTTAATTTTAACTGTTGCAACCGTAAAATCTTTTAAAGCTAAACCATCATTTTCGCTTTCGAGTTTTCCATCAAAATCGGTCACTACAGCAACAATTCCAAAAATCGTATTGTCAGAGTTAGCTGCTGAATAACTTATAGTGTTACCTGTAATAGTTTTTTCGATATTTTTTGGTAGCATATCAATTCTATCTTTAACTTTCGAAATATTAGGTAATTCAAATGTCAAATTAGAATTTATTTTCATGCCGTTTGTAGTGCCTAATTTTAGTACAAAAACATTATCAGCCCTTGAAATGAAACAATTTCTAAACATTTTTTTATCGCCATCATCCCAAGTTATTAGACTTTCAGCTTTTTCCATGTCTAAAACTCTTCTATAATTTTTAAAACCTTTTAAGGCTTCAGTTTTAATTTTTAAATTTGCAAGTGGCAAAGGTAGTGCGTATTTTGGGCTATAATTGTTTTTTATCAATTCATTTTTCATTACTTCTGCTGCTTCAAATGGTTTATTAGTTAACAGCTTTTCCCTAATTTCTCCTAAACAACCTGAAACATCTGGTAAATCTGGTGTTTGAGATTGGTAAAATAAATCTGTATGAGAAAAAGTTATTAGCTCTTCCCAAACACTACCTAAAACTGTAGCTCCAAACATACCATTACCTAAATAAGTCGCCTCTCTGTACCTGTCGCCATGCCATGAAGCTGGGTATTTCATTACTAATTTATTATTATTTTGCATTGCTACATCCACATCAAAGATTATAATATCTTTGATAATCCTTTCTTAGCTTTAAAGCTTTATCCTTATAATATATTAAATTATAACACTTTAATAATAAATAGCAATAAAAAAAGACAAAACCATTCAAAAAAGAATAATTTTGTCTTTGGCGCAGAGGATGCGACTCGAACGCACAATGCCTTACAGCACACCACATTTCCAATGTGGCTCCTTACCATTAGAATACCTCTGCGTATTTTAGCAACTTAAGTATTATACCTTAAAAATAATTTAAAATCAAGTATTTTTTTATTATTTTCTTGTAAAATTTTACTTGAATTTGATGTAAAATTTCAAAAACATGTTATAATAATAAATATATATACATTTGAAAGGAACGTGACCTTTGCATGAACAAAAAATCTAACAACTGTGCTGTTATTGAAATTGGCTCTAACGATGTAAAAATGGGGATTTTCGAAAATTCCAAAGACGGTATCCACGCTTTAGACAGGCTTTCATACCCAGTTACGCTTGGGCATGAAATTTTCAACAACGGACAAGTTAATTTTGCAACCTTAAATGAACTTAACAATATTTTATCTAGATACAAACTTGCTTGTAATGATTTTGGGATAAAAGACATAACTGTTGTATCCACAACTGTTATGAGAGAAGCTGGAAATAGCAATATAATAGCTGATAGAGTTAAAATTAAGAACGGTTTAGACATTAATGTTTTAACTGATAATAAAGAGAAATCTTTAATTTACTCACATATAATTCATAGACTTCTTAGAAACACAGAAAAACCAGAATCTGCAATAATGGTTTACATTGGCTCTGGTAGTATGGGACTTGCTTGTTTTGACGGCAAACACATTACAAATTCATACAACATACCAATAGGTGCTTTAAAACTAAATGATATGTTAGGTAGTCTTAGGAAAAAATCAACTGATTATAATTTAGTTGTAGAAGAATATTTGCACTCAATATTTAGCAAGTTAAATATTGATTTTTCTAAATATAAATCTTTGGTTTTAACTGGCAGTGAAATGAATCATATTTTAAACATTGGTAAAGATTTAGAGAACGACGCCCCGTCATTTATTTCTTATAATACAATTAAAACTATATATAAATCAGTTAAATCTTTAACGGCTGAAAACATCGGTGTTAAATATGGTATAAGCGAAGAACATGGCGAAATACTTTCCACTACTTTAAGTATTTCATATACCATTACAAAATTTATGTCAAAATCTTCTAAAATTATAATTTCGCCTGTTGATCTTGCGAGAATTGTAGCAAATCACAATTTAAACCAAACAATTAGAAATAATTACCAAACTCATATTTTAGAAAGCTCTATAAAATCTGCTACACTAATTGCTAAACGTTACAACTGTAACCCTGTTCATTATAATTCAGTTAAACGAATTTCATGCCAGTTGTTTGATAAGCTAAAAAAAGTCCATGGACTTGACATGCATTACAGACATATATTAGAAATTGCCTCTATTGTTCACAGCAGTGGTAGTTATGTAAACACAAGGCATAAGTCACAAAGTTCGTTTGACCTTATTAAAAACCTGGAAATTTACGGTGTTTCTCAAGATGAATGTAAAATTATTGCTTATTTGTCAAGCTACAATGACACTATTAATCTTGTTCAAGAAAACATCATCTTTGCAAATGCAGATATGTACGAAGAAGTTATTATCAGCAAGCTAATTGCACTATTTAGGCTTGCAAATGCACTTGATAAATCTCAAAAAGATAAACTTTCAATTAACAACATGAAAATTCATGATAACGAACTGATTATTACAGCTAGTTGTGAGCAAGATAGTTCACTTGAGCAGTGGGCTTTTGAAGAGTGCGCGTCTTACTTTTCAGCTTTGTACGGAATTAAGCCTAGGATAGTTGTAAAATCTAATTTGATATAACAAGGAGATATTTATGTATAACATACCTTTTAATAACAGAGAATTAAGTTGGCTTGATTTTAATGAAAGAGTTTTAGACGAAACTTTGAAAAAAGACAACCCCCTTATGGAGCGTTTGAAATTTTTAGCTATAACAAGTTCAAATTTAGATGAATTTTTCATGGTTAGAGTTGCTGGTGTTAAAGCGCAAGTTAATTCAAAAATAAATAAAAAAGACGATTCTGGTCATACACCAACTGAACTTTTAGAAAAACTTAACGTAAAAACTCACATTTTTATGGACAAGCAGTACAGCTACTTAAATCGTTCGCTTGTACCAGCACTAAAGAAAAACGATATTTCTTTTATAACTTATGACTCACTTGAAAAAACTGCCAAAAAGCAAATTGACGATTATTTTACAAAAGTTATATTCCCTGTAATCACACCTTTAGCAGTAGATAATAGCAGGCCATTCCCTACTTTAGCAAACAAAACGCTTAACATAGCTGTTGAACTGGAAGAAAAAGAAGAAAAAACCCCTTGTTTTGCTATAGTTCAAGTTCCGTCTATTTTACCTAGATACATTAAAATAGAAAATGAAAAAGGTCAAATGACTTTTATTTTGCTTGAAAATATTATATGTGCCAAATTATCTGTATTTTTCGAACTACACGACATTACAGCTTATTCTATGTTTAGAATAACAAGAAGCGCCGACATGACTATTGACGAAGAGGCAGAGGACTTTTTGTGGGAGATGGAAAAATCTGTTAAAAAAAGACGCCGTGGTAACCCAATTAGACTTGAACTTACTGCTAAAACTGAAACGTCAATTAAAAAGTTTTTAAGCAAAAATCTTGAAATTAAATCAAAAGAAATTTATGAATGTGCAGGACCTCTTGACTTAACCTTTTTAATGAAATTTGCTTTTACTGCTGGATTTGAAAACTTTTATTTTGACCCTATTAAGCCAGTTAATCCAGCACCGGATTTCTTTGGAAGTGAAGATGTTTTTGAAACTATTAAACTAAAAGACCGAATGGTTCATCACCCATATGAAAGTTTTGATTGTGTTGTAAAATTCATTCAAACAGCTGCTGAAGACGAAAATGTACTTGCTATTAAGCAAACTTTGTACCGTGTAAGCGGAAATTCACCTATCATAGCAGCTTTGATAAAAGCTGCTGAAAACGGTAAACAAGTAACTGTTTTAGTAGAACTCAAGGCTAGGTTTGACGAAGAAAATAACATTATTTGGGCAAAAAAGCTTGAAAAAGCTGGTTGTCATGTAATTTATGGTTTATTTGCTTTAAAAACTCACTGCAAAATTGCTTTAGTTGTAAGAAAAGAAGATGACGGAATTAGACGCTACGTGCATATGGGCACTGGTAATTACAACGACTCAACTGCGAAAATTTATACAGACCTTAGTATGTTTACTTGCAATGAGCGTTACGGTGCTGATGCCTCTTCCCTGTTTAATGTATTAACAGGTTACTCAAGACCACCTGAATACAATCATTTTGTGGTAGCTCCTCATTCTATGCGAAACTTCTTTGTAAGAATGATTAAAAACGAAGTAGAAAACGCTAAAAACGGTTTACCTTGTGGAATTAAAGTAAAAGTAAACTCACTTATTGACCCACAAATTACAACCGAGCTTTACAAAGCTTCACAAGCAGGTGTTAAAATTGAACTAATTGTTCGTGGTGTTTGTGGTCTGATACCTGGTATTGAAGGTCTTAGCGAAAATATCACTGTTACAAGTATTGTAGGACAACTTTTAGAACATAGCAGAATATTCATCTTTGAAAACGCTTGTTCTACAAAAATATATTTAGGTAGCGCCGATTGGATGCCTCGTAATTTAGACAGACGTGTTGAACTTGTCTTTCCAGTAAGCGACACCGATTTAAAAGAGCGTGTACTAAATATTTTTGACACAATGCTAAGCGATACAACAAATGCAAGAATTATGCAAAACGACACTACTTACAACAATATAGATAAACGTGGAAAACTAAAACTAAATAGTCAACAATATTTCTCAAAACAATCTAGCCAAAAACTTAAAGATTTAAAAGCTGATATTATCGATTCACCACTTATACCTATTCACTCAGCTGAATAAACCACTTGAATATTAGCGATTTTTGTTGTATAATAAGTACAATATAAAAGTTTTAGGAGGAATTTTTTATGAAACGTGTTGGAATTTTGACCAGTGGTGGCGATTGTCAAGGCTTGAACGCTTCTATTAGAGGAGTTGCAAAGTCACTGTACCATGAATTTGGAAAAGATGTTGAAATTTATGGTATTAAAGATGGTTATAAGGGTTTGATTTTCGGTGAATATAAACTGATGAAAGAATCAGATTTTTCAGGAATTTTAACTTTAGGTGGCACTATTTTAGGTACTTCAAGACAACCTTTCAAACTAATGAGAGTAATCGACGAAAACAGTGTTGACAAAGTTAAGTCTATGAAAGAAAATTACAAAAAAATAAAACTTGATTGTCTTGTAATTTTAGGTGGTAATGGTACTCAAAAAACTGCCAATTTGCTAAGAGAAGAGGGGCTTAATGTTATCCATTTACCTAAAACTATTGACAACGATGTTTTTGGCACAGATATGACTTTTGGTTTCCAAAGTTCAGTTGATGTTGCGACAAATGTAATAGATTGTATTCATACAACTGCTACTTCTCATGGTAGAATTTTCTTGGTTGAAATTATGGGTCATAAAGTTGGTTGGTTGCCACTTTACGCTGGCATTGCTGGTGGTGCTGACATTATTTTATTACCAGAAATTCCTTATGACATTAAAAAAGTTGCTGACGAAATTAACGATAGAATTAGTAGTGGCAAAAGATTTTCAATTCTAGCAGTTGCAGAAGGTGCTATTTCAAAAGAAGAAGCTGCTATGAGCAAAAAAGAATACAAAAAACACCTTGCAAACAGTCCTTATCCGTCTGTTGCTTATAAAATTGCTAAAGATTTAGACCAATACATTGACAACGAAATTAAAGTTTGTGTTCCTGGACATTTTCAACGTGGCGGAAGTCCGTGTGCTTATGACAGAGTTTTATGTTCAAGACTTGGAGCTGGTGCTGCTAAATTTATTAAAGAAAAAATCTTTGGTGTTATGGTTGGCTTAGTTGACGGAAACATTGTTCCTGTGCCACTTGCTGACTGCGCTGGTAAACTTAAAGTTGTTCCTGCTGATTGCGAAGAAATCGCTGCTGCTAAAGACATGGGAATTTCATTTGGTGATTAATTTTCAAATGACAGTTATTTTTGTAAATAACTGTCATTTTTTGTGCATTTTTCAAGTCGTTCATAAATAATCACTAAAATCTATTGTAATTATCAAAGCTATTTGATATAATAATCATATTAAATAAAAAAACAAAGGTGGTGAACGAGTGAAATATTAATTTCACTCCTTATACTATGAAATTTTCAGTAAGCAGTTATAGTTTTGCAAAAATGATTCAAGCTAAAGAAATAACCCCTTTTGATTGTATAGCAAAAGCAAAAGAATTAGGTTTTGACGGTATTGAATTTGTTGATTTTATCGACATTTTACATATTCCTGAAGACGAACGTGTAGAATACGCTAAAAAACTTAAAGCAGAAGCCGACAGATGTGGACTAGAAATTACAAGTTTTACTGTTGCTGCTGACTTTTTAACAAAAGAAAATGAAGTGCAAAGAATTAAAACCCTTGTAGACATAGGTGAAATTCTTGGAGTTAAACGCATGCGCCATGATGCAACTTCAGGTTACGGCTTTGAAGTTGGCAAGTACAAAACTTTTGATAGTGTAGTTGAACAAGTAGCTGCTGCTTGCAGAGAAGTTACAATTTATGCTGAAAGTAAAGGCATTACAACTATGATGGAAAACCACGGTTTCTTCTCACAAGACTCTGACCGTGTAGAAAAACTTTATAACGCAATTAACCACCCTAATTTCAAAATTCTTTGTGACATGGGTAACTTCCTTTGTGCTGACGAAGACCCTGCGCTTGCTTTTGCAAAACTTGCACCATTAGCTGGCTATGCACATGCTAAAGACTTTATTTTTAAATCTTACAACGAACCTAACCCAGGCATGGGTAGTTTCCAAACTCGTTCAGGCAATTATTTAAGAGGAACTATTATAGGTCACGGCAATGTGCCTGTTAAACAATGCTTATATCTTCTTCACAAAGCTGGCTATGACGATGCTATTGCTATTGAATTTGAAGGCGTCGAAGATGTAATTACTGCTTTAACTATTGGACTTGATAACCTTAAACGCTACTGGGCAGAGGTTACAGCTTAATGAAATTTGCTGTTATTGGTACAAGTTGGATAACTGAATCTTATATTGACGGAGCTATATCCACTGGTTTATGGGAACTTTGCGCTGTCTACTCAAGAACTTACCAAAAAGGTCTTGAGTTTGGTGAAAAATATGGAACTGATTTGGTTTATACTGATTTAGAAGAATTTGCTAAAAGCAATGAGTTTTCTGCTGTTTATGTTGCAAGCCCTAATAAATTTCACTATGAACAATGTAAAATACTACTTGAAAACGGTAAACATGTTATATGTGAAAAACCAATTACTACATACAGCTGGCAACTAATGGAACTTACAGCACTTGCTAAAGAAAATAAGCTAATTTATATGGAAGCTATAATGTTTATGCACCAACCAACAATGCCTCTTTTAAAAGAAGCTATTGCTAAAATTGGTGATGTCACTTTAGGCTCTATTGACTATTCTCAAAGGTCTTCCAAATATAATGCGTATTTAAACGGTGAACTTCCTAATATTTTTAACCCTAAAATGGAAACTGGAGCTTTAATGGATTTAGGTATTTACTGTCTTTACCCTGCTTTATATCTATTTGGAGAGCCGAACGATTACACCGTGAACATGGTTAAACTTGACACAGGTGTAGATGCTTTAGGTGTTATAAACTTAATTTACAGCGACAAAATTATTTCTGTTAGATATTCAAAAATTTCGCAGTCCATTGCTAACAGCGAATTACAGTCTGACAAAGGAACAATTTATATTGAGTCGATTTCTACACTTAATAATATATATATCAAATATACTGACGGCACTTTAGAACAAATAACAAACGCATTTGAAAAAACTGTGCTAATGGGAAATGAATCTGTAAGCCTTTATAAATTTATTTCTGATTATGAAAACAACAAAGATTTTTACTTGGAATGTCAAAAAACTTCTATTACAGTTAATAAGTATATAGAAGATTTTAGAAAAAGGGCCAATTTACCATTTTAACAAAATTAGAGCAAAACTTTTGTGAGTTTTGCTCTTTTATTTTACTTTTTAGACATTTTTGTCTATTATTGTTGACAAATTTTAATTTTCTGTTAATATAATATTAATAATATTTTTGAATTAGGAGATTTTCAATGGAAAAATTTTTCAAGCTGAAAGAACACGGCACAACAATTTCGACTGAAATTATAGCTGGTCTTACAACTTTCTTCACAATGGCTTACATAATTTTTGTAAACCCAACAATTTTAGGTGCTGGTTACGGTTCACCTGCTAATATGCCTGACTTAGCTGTTGTTACAACAACTTGTCTTGCTGCTGCTATTGGCACATGGCTTATTGGTCTTTTAACTAACTATCCACTTGCTCAAGCCCCTGGCATGGGACTTAACGCTGTGTTTGCTTACACACTTTGTGGAACAATGGGTCTTTCTTATTCTGCTGCTTTATCTGCAGTATTTTTAGGTGGTATTTTCTTTATCATTCTAACAATTACTGGTGCTAGAAAAGCAATTGTTGATGCCATTCCTATGCCACTAAAAAAAGCAATTTCTGCTGGTATTGGTATGTTTATCGCTTTAATAGGTCTTTACAGCTGTGGCTTATTGTCATCTGATATGGGAACAATTATCGCTATGAACACTTTAGCTGTTCCAACTACTATTTTAGCTTTAATCGGCTTGATTATAACTATCATTTTAGTTGTTAAAAAAGTTCCTGGCTCTTTATTTATCTCAATTGTCGCTACTTCTATTATTGGCGCTATCGCTCAATTTGGTTTAGGTTTTGAAATGGGATTAACTGCTCCAACTAGCTTTGCTATTGCAGTTGATTTTTCAACTTTCGGTGCTTTTATAGGTGGTTTTGGCGAGTTATTTGCTGCTCCTTTTGCTTCCTTAATCACTGTTTTAGTAACACTTTTACTTGTTGATATGTTCGACACTATTGGCACATTAATCGGCACTGCTAACAAAGCTGATTTACTAGACGAAGACGGCAACTTGCCTAAAGTTGAAAAAGCTTTACTTGCTGATGCTGTTGCTACAAGTGCTGGTGCTGTTTTAGGTACTTCTACTGTTACAACATATGTTGAGTCAAGTGCTGGTGTTTCTGCTGGTGGAAGAACTGGTTTAACTTCTATGGTTACAGGTACAGCTTTCTTACTTGCTTTATTCTTATCTCCACTACTTGGTTTTATTCCTGGTGCTGCTACTGCTCCTGTTTTAGTAGTTGTCGGAGTTATGATGTCCTCTTCACTTAAAGAAATTGACTGGGCTGACATGGAAATTGCTATTCCTTGCTTTATAACAGTTTTAGGTATGCCTTTATTCTACTCAATTTCTGACGGTTTAGGCTTTGGTTTTATAGCTTATGTTGTTATCAAATTAGCAACTGGCAAAGCTAAAGAAGTTCACCCTGTTATGTATGTAGTTGTTGCTTTATTCTTACTTAAATACATTTTATCAGCCGTTGCAATTTAAAATACAATAAAATTTAGCAGAGTTAACGTGGCTTCTGCTAATCAATAAAAAACTCAAGTCCGATGAAAAATCAGACTTGAGTTTTTTTATTTTGTTAAAAATTTATTGTTCTACTTTATCGCTTAAACTTGAAACATTTTTTAGTTTTCTGTTAATTGCATTTGTTCTAGTTACTACTAATTTGTCAAGTTCATCTGAGGCTTGCCTCATTCTTTGTTGAGTTTTTTCTAAGGCATTTCCAAAATTACTAAATTCTTGTTTAACACCCTCTAAAACCTGCCAAACTTCACTTGAGCGTTTTTGAATTGCCAGAGTTTTGAAACCCATTTGTAAGCTGTTAAGTAACGCTGCCATAGTTGTAGGGCCTGCTATATTAATTTTTTCTTTTTGAAGTTCTTCAATCATGCCACACCTTACAACTTCGGCATATAAACCCTCGAAAGGCAAAAACATAATTCCAAATTCAGTTGTATTTGGAACGTCTATATATTTATTTTTAATATCTTTTGCAAATGCTTTTATTCTATTTTTTAGAACCTTGACTGACTCATCTACATTTGTTTGAACCCCAGTTTCATAGGCATCAAGTAAGTTTTGGTAAGCGTCCATAGGAAATTTCGAGTCAATTGGCAAATAAACATGTTCGCCGTTATCTCCCGGAAGTTTCACTGCAAACTCTACCCTATCGTTTGAGCCTTTTTTAGTTATAACATTGGTGTCATACTGTTCATTATTTAGTATTTGCTCTAAAATTGCGCCTAATTGAACTTCGCCCAAAATACCTCTGGTTTTTACATTTGATAAAACTTTTTTAAGGTCATCAACACCAGCTGAAACTTTTTGCATTTCACCTAGTGACTGGTAAACTTGTTCTAGCCTTTCGCTTACTAGTTTAAAGCTTTGACTAATTCTATCTTCTAAAGTTTTCTGCAACTTTTCGTCTACAGTCAAACGCATTTCGTCAAGTTTTTTCTCGTTGCTTTCTTGCATAGACGAAACTTTTTTCTCTAAAGTTTCACGCATTTGAACAAGCTGATTTTCGTTAATTCTAATCATCTCGTTAATGGTAACCCTTAACGTATTGATTGTATTTTGTGTGTTGGTGGAAAAATCTTTAAATCTTTCATTTTCCATATTGCCAATTTGTTTTTGTAAGTTAACTTGACTATTATTTTGAGTTTCAAGTTGTCTTTGAATAAAGTCGATAGTATCTTTTTGGTTTTTCTCTACTGATAACAAAATATCTTTTTTAATTTCATTTGTATCTTTTTGAGTTTTTTCGCTTAGCTGTAGAATTTCATTTTTTAAGTCATTTGTCTTGTCGCTATTTTTCGACTTTGTAATGATATAAATATTTAAAGCTATGCTTAAAACTAAAAGAACAATAATAATATATTCCATAAAAATCACCTCAATTTATTTTAACATAAACCAAGGTGAATTGCTAGACATATTTTAGGTCATTTCCATAATTCTGATTAATCTGTTATATTTTGCTGTTCTGTCACTTCTACAAGGTGCTCCCGTTTTTATTTGACCTGAATTAAGTGCAACAGATAAATCTGCAATAAATGTGTCCTCTGTTTCACCAGAACGATGTGAAATAATAGTTTTAAATCCACCACGTTTGGCTGCAATTACTGTGTCAATAGTTTCGGTTACCGTTCCAATTTGATTAGGTTTAATTAAAATTGCATTACCTGCACCTGATTGAATGCCTTGTTTTAACCTTTTTTTGTTTGTTACAAATAAATCATCACCAACAATTTGTACTTTGTCCCCAATTTCATTGGTAAGCACTGTCCAGCCTTGCCAATCATCTTCAGAAAGTGGGTCTTCAAGCGATATAATTGGATAAGTTTGGCAAAGGTTTTTCCAGTAGTCAATAAGTTCTTGACTACTATATTTTTTCTGCCTTTTAGGAAGCAAATACTCATGACCATTGTACCACTCACTACCAGCAGCATCTAAAGCTATTTTAACTTCATTTGTAGAATAGCCAGCCTTTTCTATTGCTTTAATTATGGTTTCAATCGCCTCTTCATCGGCTGATAAATTAGGTGCAAAACCACCCTCGTCGCCTACTGAAACAGCAAAGCCTTTTGATTTAAGCAAATCGCCCAAACAGTGGTAAATTTCTGTAGAAGCTCTTAGTCCCTCTTTAAAATTTTTGATGCCCACAGGCATAATCATAAATTCTTGAATATCAATATTATTTGATGCATGAGCACCACCGTTTATAATATTCATCATAGGTATTGGCATTTTTCTTGCTGAAACACCACCTATATACCTAAAAAGTGGCATTTTGTAGTGAATAGCAAGTGCTTTTGCAACTGCCATTGAAACAGCAAGTACCGAATTTGCACCAAGGTTTGACTTGTTTTCAGTGCCGTCAAGCTCGATTAACACTTTGTCAACACTAGCGCAAGAAACAAAGTTCATTTGACAAAGTTTAGGTGCTATAACAGTATCAATTATATTAACAGCTTTTAAAACACCTTTTCCGCCAAACCTATTTTTATCGCCGTCACGAAGTTCGTGTGCTTCGAATTTGCCTGTAGATGCACCAGACGGAGCGATGCCTATTCCCACCGAACCATCAGACAATATAACAGTAGCACTAACTGTAGGGTTAGCTCGTGAATCGATAATTTCTGTACCAAATATTTTTTCAATTTTAAGCATATAACCATCCTTTTTATAAGTTGATATATATATTATTGTCCAATATTTTTTTATTAATCATCTCTATTGCTTTTTATATAAAAACGTTGTAAAATGAAATTACAATATACTTTAAGAGGTGACTATTATGATTACTCGACAATTAAGTTCACTAGAAAAAGTTTTCCCTTGCAAAGAGCCTACATACACTACTTGCAAAAAGCTCAGTTGCATGCTTGGCGAATTTGTAAACTTTCAAATAGCTGTTTTTAACGAAGTCGATATGAAAGCTGTAATCCCTATTTCTGTAAAATCTGATATTGATGTAAAAATTTATAATGTTAAATCTATACCGTCTGACATGCCTTGCTATGGTTTAAGAAAAGACGACAACTATTTAAGTTATGAACCTGGTTTGTACCCAGACCTTTTAGAAGAAATTACAGACAATTTTGAGCTATTAGGTAACCAATGGCACAGCATTTGGATTGAAGTTACTGCACCAAAAGTAGCAGGAACTTATACCATTGAAGTAACTATTGAAAATGAAACAGCAAGCTTTGAAATTGATGTTATAAATATTGAACTTCCAAAACAAGAACTTCTTTATACACAGTGGTTTCACTATGACTGCTTATCCGATTATTATAAAGTGCCTGTTTTTTCAGATGAGCACTGGAACTTAATTGACAAATGGTTTGAAAATCAAAGCAAATATGGTGCTAACATGATACTTACACCTGTTTTAACTCCTCCACTTGATACCGTAGTAGGTGGACAAAGACCTACTGTTCAATTAGTTGATATAGAAATCAAAAATGGTGAATATATTTACTCTTACGATAAACTTGAGAAATTTATAAAAATGGCACAAGATAACGGTTTTACTCATTTTGAAATTGCTCACCCTTTCACACAGTGGGGTGCCAAATTTGCACCAAAGGTTATGGCAACTGTAGATGGACAATACAAACGGATTTTCGGTTGGGATACTTCTGCTACAGGTGAAGGTTACAGCAAATTTATTAGGCACTTTGTTACTTGTTTAAAAGAGGAATTTAAAAAGCTTGGCATTTTAGAAAACTGTTACTTCCATATTTCTGACGAACCTACCCAAGAGCATTTAGAAAGCTACTCTAAAGCTGTTGATGTTTTAAAAGATGTTTATGCCGATTGTAACGTTATGGATGCACTTTCTAGCTTTGAATTTTACAAAAAAGGTCTAGTACCTTGCCCTATTCCAGCAAATAACCATGTTGAACCTTTTATAGAAAACAAAGTGCCTAATCTTTGGACTTACTATTGTTGTTCTCAAAACATTGATGTAAGCAACAGATTTTTCTCTATGCCGTCTGCTAGAAACAGAATTATTGCTACACAGCTTTACAAGTTTGACATTGTTGGATTTTTACATTGGGGTTATAATTTTTATTACAGCCAATTTTCTTTAAAAGAAATTAACCCATTCCGCATTACTGACGCTTGTGGTGCTTTTCCAAGTGGTGATGCCTTTAGCGTTTACCCAGGTGATGACGGCAAACCTATGCCGTCTTTAAGACAGCTTGTTTTCAGTGATGCTTTGCAAGATTTACGTGCTTTTAAGCTTTTAGAAAGCTTAACTGATAAAGAAACTGTAATGAAATTAATCGAAGAAGAAAATGAAATAACTTTTAGTAAATATCCACATGATGCTAATTATATTTTAAATTTACGCCAAAAAGTTAATACTTTGATAGCGAATAACATTTAAGGAAAAATAAAATGAAAAAACCAAATATTATTTATATTCTTGCAGACGACATGGGTTATGGAGATGTTTCTGCACTTAATGAAAATTGTGCTTTCAAAACAACTTATATCGACCAAATGTGTGAAAATGGACTTGCTTTTACAGATGCGCATACCACTTCATCTGTTTGCACTCCGTCACGATACGGAATTTTGACAGGTAGATACAACTGGAGAAGCAGACTGAAATCACAAGTTATGGGTGGATACTCTTCTCATTTAATTGAAGACGGAAGAACAACTCTTGCAACTTTACTTAAAAGAAACGGATACTATACTTGTGCAATTGGCAAATGGCATCTTGGCATGGACTTTGAAACTTTTACAGATTTTGAAGAACGCCCTAATTATTATCCTTTAAATTCTGACAATATTTATGATGGTGTTGATTATAGTAAAGCTATTAAATTTTCGCCTATTACAAATGGGTTTGACTATTATTATGGTATTTCTGCTTCTTTAGATATGCCACCATATACTTATATCGAAAATGATAGATTTACTAAAGCTCCAACGTTTTTTAAAACTGTTGAGCCTGGTAAATCATGGTACAGACCAGGTCCTTGTGCTGATGACTTTATACATGAAGAAGTTTTGGATAATTTATGCGATAAAGTTTTGCAACAAATTGATAATCACAAAAATTCACCTTTCTTCATTTATTTCCCTATGCCTGCACCACATGGCCCAATATTGCCTACAAAAGAGTTTTTTGGTAAATCTGGCACTAATGAATATGGAGATTTCGTTTTACAATGTGATGATGTTGTAGGACGAATTACACGAAAAGTAGAAGAACTAGGTATTTCTGATAATACTATTATTGTTTTTACTACCGATAACGGTTGTTCCCCTATTGCAGATATTGACGAACTTTCACAGTTTAATCATAATCCTAGTTATGTATTTAGAGGTATGAAAGCTGATATTTACGAGGGTGGACACAGAATTCCTTATGTTATTCAATGGCCTAATAAAATACCACAACACAGCAAATGCGATAAAACAGTTTGTTTATGCGATTTTATGTCTACAATTGCTGAATATTTAGGCGATACTTTAAGCGACAATGAAGCTGTAGACAGTGTTTCTAATCTTTCTTTATGGTATGAGCCTAAGTCTGACCCTGTTCGTGAATATACAGTTCATCAAAGTGTAAATGGCAGCCTTGCTATTAGAAAAGGAAATTATAAACTTGAAATGTGCTTAGGTTCTGGTGGTTGGTCGTATCCAAAAGGTAACATAGAAAGCCTTGAAGGTTACCCTTCTTTTCAGCTTTATAATTTAGCCGATGATATTGGTGAAACTACTAACATAATTAATCAAAATCAAGAAATTTTCATAGAACTTCGAGATATTCTTATCAAATGCATTAAAGATGGTAGAAGTACAAAAGGTGCTGTTCAAAAAAATGATGGCGAAAAAATTTGGTGCACTATAAAATGGATTGAAGAATTTATTTAAACAGTAATATTAATTTACATAAAATTAGGGGAAGGTTAACCTTCCCCTAAAAATTTTCCTACTCATTAACAAAAATAACTAGCGCACTAATATCGTCTTTATGTCCGTCGGTTCTATTTCTTTTTGCGTAATTTACTATTTCATCTGCTAAACTTTGTGGGTCTATGCCCTCAAAATTTTCAACAGTTTCTATAAGCCAATCTGTACCACAACTTGTTGCTCCATCAGAAAGCAGAACTACTATATCTGCGTTTTTAAGGTTTTCTTCTAAAAAAGCGAAGTTAACTTCTTGCATTATTCCTACTGGCAGTGATTCACGCTCTACATACTCAACTTTTTTCCCACGTTTAATTACAGTTCCTGTAGCGCCTGCTTTTCTAAACATACATTTTCCAGTAAATAAATCAAGGCTTGCTATGTCCATGGTGGCTAATGTTTCGTCTTGACATTTTGACATAAGCGCCGAATTGACAAGCCTTAAAGCTGTATTGTAAGAAATTCCAGCTTTTAAAAGCGATTCCATCATAGTGCAAGCCATTGTTCCGTCAACTGCTGCCATTCCACCGGTTCCCATGCCATCGCTGACAATTGCTATATAATTACCTTGACCGTCGTAAAATCCAACAACGCTATCCCCACAGAAATTACCTGCTGACTCTTGCGCTATTGCAGTTTTTACATCTAGCAAAGGCTTTTGACACATTTGAATTTTACACTTTGTTTCAGTTTTACTTACGCAAGGTAGCGTAAAATTTCTGCCACAAGCTTTTGAAATTTCTCTTGTGATTTTTGTTTTGTTTAAGCTGGTAAATTCTTTTTTCGAAAGTTCAATTTCAATTGTCATTCTTCCAAAATTATCGGTACGGCAACAAATTTCCATAGGATATATATTATGTGTTTTAAAAACTTCTGAAATTCTGTTAGACGACTCCTCGTCAAAACTTTGGTAGTTTTTAAATTCTACTGCTATATCTTTAAGCATTGCCGAAGTGATTTCGAACTGCTCGCCTGCTATATCTCTGACTTGTTCTGCTCTGATTTCTGCTGACTGACCAGTTAAAAAATCACGGTAAAACTTATTTACCGATTCACGCATATCGCCTATTCTGCCACAGCGTTCTATAAGCTCTTCACCAAAATCACTAGTTTCAACCTTTCCTTTACTTCTAAGTGGTGAAGTTAACGCTGTAAAAGTTTTAATAGTTTCATCTTTCTCTTTTTTCCAACAAATTGCTCTCATACTACAACCAGCACAAATTTCACTTGCTGATTTATTGTAAACTTGTCCGATGTTTATTTTTGAACTTTTGGCAAGTTTTTTTGATATTTCATTAACCGAACTCGAAACTTCTGACAAAGCATTGGATGCATGATTAAGCCTTAAAATCATGTTGCTTTTTAAAGCAGCACCTGTTAAACTTTCATGTCTGAACGAAAAAATATTAGATATAGCTTGACTTTTGGGAATGAACATGTAAATTATAGATGCAAATGCTACTTCAATTGCACCTACTAATACGGTACTAGTGTCGCCTATTTGAAGTGAGGCTATGCCGTGTGCCACAATAAAGGCTAACACTCCGTACATTTTACCAACCGAAGAAAAAACTCCAGCCATAAGTCCACCTAAACCATATGCACCTGACAGATATGATAAACCTAAACTAGAAAGCCCAGCTATAGCGCCAATTGCTACACCAGAAATCGATCCACCTGCTATTCCACCTGTTCCTGAACAAATAAGTATTGCAATAATCATAAGTATTCTGCCTACCGAAACATCATAAATAGTTACATTATTAAACGACAGAATAACCACTGCTATGCTTATCGCTATACTTGCAAGGTCTGCGTTTTCTAGTACACCTTTAAACTTTTTTTTGTAAGCTATGTTTATGCATCTGCTAAAAAAGAATGCTGTACCAGCTGCAAGGCAAGCTTCTGCAATGTACATAACTGCTACAGACGGCAATGAACTATTGATTAATACCATTGTCATTCCAGTTGTCAAAAGAGCTAATAGGCTTAAAACCGGTGCAAAAAGCAAGCTAGTGTTAATTTTAACAAGCTCACTTAATGCCCATTTAATTGCACCTACTGCAATAATGGCAGCAATATACCTAAAAGGCATGTATATAGCAGACGGTAACATATAGCCAATAATTGCACCTATTACCGCAAACAAAGTACCACCTTTAGGCACAGAAGCAACAAATGCAACTGCAAATGGTGCATACTTTCCAAATGCTAATCCTTGTGAACTTATCATTCCAATAATAAAACTGCCAAAATTTAACCATATTTTTTCTGCTTGTACCGAACTTATAAATGTTTTTACTTTTTCATATGCTCGAAAAAGTCGTTTTTCTTCCATAACTACACCGCCAATCTAATAATATATGTTTTTGTACACATAATTATACATCGCTTGTACGGTATTTGATGTCTTTTTACGCTGTTTTATTATGTATTTTTTTATGTATTTTTGGGTTTTTATAGTCTTTTTAAATCTTTATTTTAATTTATGACAAAATGAAACTTAATTATATAAAATATTATTTTGTTTTATCACTTTAAATCAGTAAGCATCTTGACAAAATGCTCAAAAAGGTCTAAAATTAAGGCCTAAGGAGTGATATTATGAACTATACATTTTCAGATAAAGTACAAAATTTAAAACCATCTGCTATTCGTGAAATTTTCAAATATGCAGCAAATCCAGAATATATTTCTTTGTCAGCAGGCAACCCAGCACCAGAGGCTTTCCCTACAAAAGCTATCGAAGAAATTTCTGCAAAAATTTTAAAGGAAGAACCTATTTTAGCACTACAATACAGCGTTACCGAGGGTTACCCTCCACTTAAAGAAACACTTGTGAACTATATGTCAGAAAAACACAGTGTTGGAAGTGATGACGATGATATTCTTATCACAAGTGGCGCACAACAAATAGCTGATTTACTTTCAAAATCTATGCTCAACGAGGGCGACACTGTTATTTGTGAAGCACCTAGTTTTATAGGTTGTCTTAACACTTTCCGTTCATACAATGCCAAATTAAAAGGTATTCCTATGGAAAAAGACGGAATTAACATTGAAGCTTTAGAAGAAGCTTTAAAAACCGAAAAAAAAGTTAAATTTATTTACGTAATTCCTAACTTTCAAAATCCGTCAGGCATTACAATGAGCCTTGCTAAACGTAAAAAAGTTTACGAACTTGCAGTTAAATACAGCGTTCCTATTTTAGAAGACAATCCTTACGGCGATTTAAGATACCAAGGTGAGCATTTACCTTGCATTAAAAGTTTTGACACCGAGGGTATCGTTTTCTATGCTGGTTCATTTAGTAAAGTTATAGCACCTGGTATGCGTGTGGCTTATGTAATTGCACCAAAAGAAGTTATAGGTAAAATGGCTGTTTGCAAACAAGGTGCTGATGTTCACACAAACATTTGGTCACAAGTTGTTTGCCACAGATTTATGACTGAGTACGACTTTGACGCCCATTTAGATGGTCTTAGACAGCTTTACACCGTAAAAAGCAAATTGCTTTTAGATTTAATGGAGAAAAACTTTGCACCTTATATCACTTGGGATGAGTTTGACGGTGGTTTATTTGCTTGGTGTCATTTACCTAAAGGTGTAGACATGCTTGACTTTTGCCAAAAAGCAGTTGAAAGAAAAGTTTGTGTAGTGCCAGGCTCTGCGTTTTTAGCAGACGAAAGCGAAGAAACTGATGCATTTAGAATTAATTTTTCAACACCTAGCGACGAACAGCTTACAAAAGGTATTGAAGTTTTAGGACAGTTAATTAAAGATATTATGGAATAAAGCGAAAATGTTAAATTTTGCGGATGATTATTTTATCGATAACCCGTAGGGCAAGGCTCTGCTCTTGCCGCACTTACCCACCACATAAATTACGGTAGGGGTTGAACCCCTCCCCTACGATGGGGTCATCCCCACCGCATAAATTATAAATAACAAGGAGCAAAAAATGGACGAAAACAAAAAAAGAGTTTACAGTGCTATTCAGTCTAGTGGTAGTTTTACACTTGGTAATTACTTAGGAGCACTTAAAAACTGGGTGAAAATGCAAGACGAATATGAATGTATTTACTCAATTGCAGATTTACACGCTATTACAGTTAGACAAGAACCAAAAGTTTTAAGAAAAAATATCCTAGAAGCCTATGCCATGCTTTTAGCTATTGGTATTGACACAAACAAAAGTTTGCTTTTTTTACAAAGTCATGTAGCTGGGCACTCACAACTTGCTTGGCTTTTAAACTGCTACACACAATTTGGTGAGCTTTCAAGAATGACACAATTTAAGGATAAATCTGCTAAACATGCTGACAATGTAAACGCTGGTTTATTTACATACCCTTGCTTAATGGCTGCCGATATTTTGCTTTACAACCCTGATTTAGTTCCTGTAGGAGCTGACCAAAAGCAACATATAGAGCTTACACGCAACATTGCAGAGCGTTTTAATAATGCCTACTCCCCTACTTTCACTGTACCAGAAGGTTTTATTCCTAAAAACGGCGCTAAAGTTATGTCACTTCAAGACCCTACTAAAAAAATGTCAAAATCTGACGAGAATAAAAACTCTTACATTAGTATGTTTGACACACCAGATGAAATCATCAAGAAATTCAAACGTGCTGTTACAGACAGTGAAGCTGTGGTAAAACACGCAGAAGGTAAAGACGGCATTAACAACTTAATGGAAATTTACTCTTGCATTACAGGTAAAACTTTGGATGAAATTGAAACAGAGTTTGCAGGAAAAGGTTACGGCGACTTTAAACTTGCTGTTGGACAAGCTGTTGCTGCTGAACTTGCACCTATTCAAGAGAAATATTATAAAATCATAAACGACAAAGAATATCTTGAAAAATGCTTTAAAGAAAATGCTGAAAAAGCTTCACGTTTGGGCTATAAAACTTTATCTAAAGTTATGAGAAAAATTGGTTACGTTTAATTACATACAAAATTAAATTTGAAACTGGTGCGAACAATATTGTTCGCACCAGTTTTTTTAGAAACTAATATATAAAAATAAGGGTAAACACTAGGTTTACCCTTAAAATTCATTATAATATTGGACCAGTTAAGTCTTCGATAATTAATGTTCTAGGACCTGTGCTTGCTGGAGCAGCAGCTTTTTGAGCTTCGGCTACAGGAGCAGATTTTGGTTCTTCTTTTACTGGGTTATCTCTCCAAGCAAAGAACTTAGGAGCAACTGTTGGGAACATTGCATAGCTTAAAATATCATCGTCTGATTTAGCACCAGCAGCAATAGCTTCAGCTTTAACAGTTTCAAACTCAGGTTTTAGAAGGTCAGCTGGACGGCAAGTGATAACTTCGTCGTCACCTATACATTTTTTACGAACTTCTTCATTAACTGGAGCAGGTAATTGACCGTACTCACCACGTAAAATACCTTTAGATTCTTTTGGAACCATTTTGTATCTTTCGCCTGTTAATACGTTCATAACAGCTTGAGTACCTACGATTTGGCTTGTTGGAGTAACAAGTGGTGGGTAACCAAAATCTTCACGAACTCTAGGAATTTCAGCTAAAACTTCGTAATATTTGTCTTCGGCGTTAGCTTGTTTAAGTTGAGAAATAAGGTTAGAAAGCATACCACCTGGTACTTGATATAAAAGAGTATTTGTGTCAACATTAAGCACTTTAGGGTCAAGGATACCTTCTTTTTTAAGTCTTTCAGCAACAACTCTAAAGTGAGCTGCAACTTCTGACATTTTTTCAAGGTCAAGACCAGTATCACGGCTTGTTCCTTGAAGTGTAGCAACTAAAGATTCAGTTGCTGGTTGAGCAGTACCATTAGCCATTGGAGATAAAGCACAGTCGACAATATCGATACCAGCTTGAGCAGCCATAAGGTTAGTCATGTCGCCAGTACCTGATGTGTTATGTGTATGTAAATGAAGTGGAACTTTTACTTTTTCTTTAAGCTTTTTAACTAAGCTATAAGCTTCGTAAGGAAGAAGTAAGTTAGCCATATCTTTGATACAAATAGTGTCAGCACCCATTTCCTCAAGTTTCATAGCAAGTTCAACAAAGTATTCTTCGCTATGTACTGGGCTTTTTGTGTAGCTGATTGTAGCTTCAACTTTACCACCATATTTTTTTGTGAATTTCATAGCAGCTTCCATATTTCTAACGTCGTTAAGTGCGTCAAAAATACGAATAACATCAATACCACATTCAATTGAACGTTTAACAAATAATTCTAGTAAGTCATCAGCATAGTGTTTGTAACCTAAAGCATTTTGACCACGAAGAAGCATTTGAAGTGGTGTGTTTGGCATTGCTTTTTTTAGTATTCTTAGTCTTTCCCATGGGTCTTCGTTTAAGAAACGTAGGCATGAGTCGAATGTAGCACCACCCCAACACTCAATTGACCAGTAGCCAATGCTATCTAGTGTTTCGCAAGCAGGTAGCATGTCAGAAATTGGCATACGAGTAGCAGCTTGTGATTGGTGAGCATCACGAAGGATGGTGTCCATAATTTTTAGTGGGTTTTTAGCCATATTATTTTACCTCCTATATTATAAGTATAGTGCAAGGAATACACCGGCAGCAACAGCTGAACCGATAACACCTGCAACATTTGGTCCCATTGCGTGCATTAGTAGGAAGTTTGATGGTTTCTCTTTTTGTCCAACAGTTTGAGAAACTCTAGCTGCCATTGGAACAGCTGAAACACCAGCAGAACCGATAAGTGGATTGATTTTTTCTTTTGAGAAAACGTTCATTAATTTAGCAAGTAGAACGCCACCAGCTGTACCGATAGCAAATGCAACAACACCCATAATCATAATTTTGATTGTATCAAGTGCTAGGAAAGCTTCAGCAGTAGCTGTAGCACCAACAGAGATACCAAGGAAAATTGTAACGATGTTCATAAGTTCGTTTTGAGCTGTTTTTGAAAGTCTTTCTGTAACGCCAGATTCTTTCATCAAGTTACCAAGCATTAGGCAACCAACAAGTGGTGCTGCTGATGGAAGCATTAAAGCAACAAAAATAGTAACAACGATTGGGAAGATGATTTTTTCTGTTTTTGAAACTTGACGTAATTGTTTCATTTCGATTTGACGCTCTTCTTTTGTAGTTAAAGCTTTCATAATTGGTGGTTGAATTACTGGAACCAACGCCATGTATGAGTAAGCAGCAACAGCAATAGGACCTAACAAAGCCGGAGCTAACATACTTGTTACATAGATAGCTGTAGGGCCGTCAGCGCCACCGATAATACCGATTGAAGCAGCTTCGAAAGCTTCGAAGCCCATTAATTGAGCACCGATAAATGTTACGAAGATACCGATTTGAGCAGCTGCACCTAAAAGAAGGCTCTTAGGGTTAGCGATAAGTGGACCGAAATCTGTCATAGCACCAACACCTAAGAAAATAAGTGATGGGTAAATGCCAAGTTTAACACCTAAATATAGGTAGTCGATTAGTCCTGTGTTTGTACTATCCTCAAACAAAGCCCATTGAATATGTCCGTCTGCAAATAGTTCAGAATGATACATACCAGCGCCCGGTAGGTTTGTTAAAAGCATACCAAAAGCTATAGGTAAAAGTAATAGTGGTTCAAATTTCTTTACGATTGCTAAGTAAAGTAGGAAACATGCAAGAGCAATCATAACCAAACAAAGTGGATTTTCGCCGATTAAAGCAAAACCAGTTTGGCTAATAAAATCCATAATAGCGTTCATTTATTAATTACACTCCTTAAATTATTGTGGTAAAAGGCGATTAAGCGATTGTGCAAAGAACTGCACCACTTTCAACTACTGCGCCTTTAGCAACTGAAACAGCTGTAACTGTACCAGCTTTTGGAGCCATAATTTCATTTTCCATTTTCATAGCTTCTAGTACCATTAGAACTTGACCTTCTGTAACTGCTTGACCAGCTGTTACATTAACTGCTAGGATATTACCAGGCATTGGAGCATTAACTGCTGTTCCCCCTGCTGGTGCTGCTACTGGTGCTGCCACTGGAGCTGGAGCTGCCACTGGAGCTGCTACTGGAGCTGTAGCTCCTGTTACTTCTTCAACTGTTACTTCATAAGCTGTGCCGTTTACGTTTACATTATATTTTTTCATAGAAAAATACCCTTCCTTAACTTTTATATTTTTTTGATTGAATGAATTCTTATGTGAGAAATATCTGTTCCCAAATCCTCTGCGATAGCTACTCCTATTGCTGCAACTAATTGTTGCTTATTTGGTGTTGCCATTACAGTTTGTGTTGCCGGTGTTGCGACTGCTTGTGCTACAGCCACTGTTTTTTCTGGGGCAAATTTTGATATTACTGCACTCATTGTTTTACAAATTGCTATTAAGCACACTAAACAAATAAATACAGTGCAAAAACCCATTAGAACTACTTGCAACATTTCCATGTACACATCCTCCTTTCAATGCAACTTTTTTCCTATACAAGATATACTATATTTTTGTACATACTATACAATATAACTAGTTAAACTATTCAAGGAAATTAATGACTTTAATAAAATACCATTTTACGGCATTTTATTGAAATTATATTAATAATATCACAATATTTACAATATTTCAATGATATTTTTGAAATTTATATATTTTTATTTAATTTTCTATTTACAATATTATAAAAGCCGTGTAAAATATAAATTATGAAGAAGGTGACAAGTTGTTTGATAATAAAGCATTAAAAAGGTTAATTATTCCCCTTGTAATAGACCAGTTTTTAGCTGTTACAATTGGTATGGCAGACACAATGATGGTTTCGTCTTGTGGTGAAGCTGCTGTTTCTGGAATTTCGTTGGTAGATAGTATAAACTTTTTGTTTATAACGATTTTTGCAGCTTTAGCTACTGGTGGAGCAGTTGTAGCTGCGCAATATGTAGGAAAAGGTAATAAAAAAGAGTCATGTCTGGCTGCTAATCAATTATTTTATTCTGTGTTTTTTCTTTCAATAATTTTATCCATTATAACTTTAATTTTTAAAAATCAAATTTTAAATTTAATTTATAATGGAATTACTGAAGATGTTATGCAAAATGCAAGGATATATTTTTTCATTTCTGCATTATCATATCCATTTTTAGCAGTTTTTAACGCCAGTGCTGCTTTATTTCGTTCTATGGGCGACTCTAAAACAGCTATGTTTACTTCGGCGTTTATGAATATACTGAACGTTTTAGGAAACGCTATTTTTATATTTATTTTTAATTTAGGTGTTGCTGGTGCTGGTCTTGCTACGTTAATTGCTAGAATAATAGGCGCTGTTATTATTACAATTTTACTATTTAACCAAAGCAGAACTATCTGCTATATTGATTTATTTAAATTTAAAATTAAGCCTAAATACATAAAAAACATTTTATATATCGGTGTTCCAAATGGAATTGAGAACGGGCTTTTCCAAATAGGCAAACTACTTGTTGCAAGCATAGTTTCAGGTTTTGGAACTGCTGCTATTACAGCAAACGCTATAGGTGGAAATTTGGCTTGTATTCAGCTTATTCCTGGTCTTGCAATTAGTTTGGCACTGATTACCGTTGTTGGACAATGTATAGGTGCTGGTGAAATTGAACAAGCTAAATCATATTCAATTAAACTTATAAAATTAACTTATATTGCTTTTTGGGGATTTTCAATTGTTCTTTTTATACTTTTAAAACCTATTTTGTCTTTATATTCTATTTCGGACGAAGCCGCTGCGATTACAACACAAATATTTATAGCTCACTTAATAGTTGCAAACTTCCTTTGGCCACTTTCGTTTGCACTTCCTAATGCTTTAAGAGCAGGTGGCGACGTTAAGTTCACTATGTGGATTTCAATGCTTTCAATGTGGATATTTAGAATAGGTAGTTGCTTTTTATTCGCTATTTACTTAGACTTAGGCGTATTTGGTGTTTGGATAGCAATGTTTGCCGACTGGGCTTGTAGGGGAACTTTTTACACTTGGCGATTTTTCAAATGCAATTGGATAAAAAAACGATTTACATAAAACGAAAAGGAGATAAACATTATGATTAATGAAGGTTTTACAGCTGGTGTGGATTTAGGTGGTCTTGTTAGCCAAAACGAAATAAAAATTTTAATTTGTTATATGTTAAACAGCGTAAAAGCTCCGCTTTCTGGAAACTTTATCATAGATATTTTCCAGCGAAAAGCGTTGGCGAATTATTTTGAAACTACTGATGCTATTTCCTCTTTAAAACGACAAGGACATATTATAAACTGCGAAGGTGATGTTTTTGTTCTTTCTGAAACTGGCAAAGAAATTTCTGTAAACTTAGAACGCAGTTTGCCTACTTCTGTAAAAGAAAAAGCTTTAGAAACTGCTATCGCTTTATTAGGACAAGCAAAACTTGAAAAAGAGAATAACGTTGAAATTATCAAAATTGAAAATGGATATAACGTAATTTGTCATATTTCTGGTGGTGGTTTTGATTTAATGAGCTTTACCGTATATGTTCCTGACCTTTCCCAAGCTAAAATTGTAAAGAAAAATTTTCATAAAAACCCTGAGCATATTTACAAACTGATGTTAACTACAATAGTTGAAAACGAAAATTTATTTGACGTAGATTAGTTTCCAAAATTTATTAGGTATCAAAAAATCTCCCTAGGTTAAAATAACTTAGGGAGATTTTTTTGATGGAGGGAAATTTATGTATTACAATAATTTTTTTAGAAATCCTGCTAGTTATTTAGGTTATGCAGCTTTGCCTTATGTTTTAAACAGAGGCTACGATAATATTGATGCATTGCCTGAAGAGGTAAAAGAAAGTTTGGAAATTCACAAAAACGAATTCGAAAATTATGACGATATTCATAATTTTTTAGAAGAACAAAATTTAAGGAAATAATTATAGTTTTCACACAGCCAAAAAGGGACGAAAATTCGTCCCTTACATAGCAATTTTAAGCATATTTTAATTAACGATAATTGTTTTTTGCTCTTTTTAAACTTACACTAAATAAAACAACAACTACAACAAGTCCTACAAACAAGACAGCTACTGCTATGCAAGCATAAAACAGGTAATGTGCAGATGTTTCGTAGCTATTTGTAATAGAATCGACTTGCGATTGTAAATCTTCATTTTCTAAAATTAGTTCTTCATAATCTTCTATAGTCGCTAAAAGTTCATCGTAACTTTCAGCAGAAATTGGTAGCATATCTGGTGCTAAAATCATGCTGTTATCAGCACTATAATAAAGATAATTCACCATTTGACCAACATCATTCATAACATATATAATAAAATAGTCAGCCAGCGCTTCATTTTCAAAAGACCAACCGTAAATTTCATTTCCATCAACTGTTACAAGTCCGTAAACCATGTTTTCTCTTGTTTGTTCTTCTTCTAAAATTTCTACTATATAGACATTTTTGCCAAGAAGTCCCAACGGAAAAAACTCTGAAACAGTTTGAGTTTCTTCGTCATATAAATAATAATCTGCGTTTTCGTCTGGGTCAATTAAATAAATTAATGTCATGTCAAGCAGTTCACTTGTCCACGCTATTGTTTCTTCTCCCTGAATTGTCAAATTAGTTTCTTCGAAATTATCTGGAGTAGCTACATCTGATAAATTTTTAACTAAGCCAAGTTCTATACCCTCTAAATCAAAGTAAACTGTCGGTGAAAGTTCTAACGTTACCACTATGCTATATGTTTTGTTAGAGCCACTTTCCGAAGTTACTATAATGTCGAATTCGTTTTCGCCCATTTCTAGGTCTTTTGTGCCTGTTCCTGATACAGTCGCATCCTCTTGCGATTGAGTAGCGCTTATAGTGATAGTTTCAACATCTTTAACTGTTACAGTATATTCGGTTGTAGTTGCTGAAAAAGATGGTGACAACTCTCCGTCTGACAATTTAAGGCTAGATAATTTGTTATTAGTAGATTTGCTAGTAGTTGTAGAACTACTACTTGAACTACTAGAACTACTTGAACTACTTGAACTACTTGAGCTACTTGAACTACTTGAGCCACTTGAGCCACTTGAGCTACTTGAGCTACTAGAATCACTTGAATCACTTGAATCACTTGAACTATCACTGACAATTTCTACAGTTATAGTAACAGATTTAGAGCCAATTACACTTGCTAATGAACTGTCTACAACATCGACGGCAGTTACAGTAACAGTTGTGCTACCTGATGACGGTGCAGTTACAGTTACTGATGTTGAGCCGTCAACCCAAACAGAACTTTCACTTACTGTTCCACCATTTGATGCGCTTACCGAAAACTTACCAGCACAATCGTTTGTCGTGATTGTTACAGTTTTTGTTGCACCTGCGCTTACTGTTCCACCACCAGAAACACTGAAACTTCCAGCAGCGTAAACATTTGTATTATTCCAACTTACCAATGTAAAAAGCAGTAATACAGCGCAAATAGTTAATATTTTACTATTTATTTTCATTTTCATTTTTTACCTCTTACTCAATATATGCTGTTCCCATAATATGATTTTTAATCATCATATAGTCTATTGCTGAAATTGCTTCATCTTTGTTAACATCAGCTGCAAGAAAATTTGTATCCGCAAGAATTGATGTTCCCATAATATGATTTTTAATCATCATGTAATCTATTGCTGAAATTGCACCGTCCCCACTTGGGTCGCCTAGCATGTATGACGGTTCTTCGTTTTCTATATCGGTATTATTTACCAGTATGATTTCCGAAGCTTTCATATAAACATAGTTATTATCAAAATCATATACACCAGTTGTCGTGTCTATGGTTGTTCTATCTTCAGTTAAAACAGCATCCGATTGAATTTTGTACCAAGTTTCACCGTCATATTCAGTTTCGGACAAAATTAAAACAGAAAGATTTTCCACAACTTTACCCACACCACTAAGTGTGTTATACACCTGTTCCCCACCTGGTTCATCATACGCTATAACTTCGGAAGAAGTTACACCTATTTGGTAAGTGTCGTAATCATAAGTGTCGTCGCTAAAATATTCTTCGATAGCATAAACTTGCGCTGCAGCTTTTTCTCCCCAATAAGGGTCACTTGCATATTTAACATTTGTACCAGTATTTTTATCGCCTAAACAGGCGCCATAATAACGCCAATCTTTCGGATTAGAATATCCCATAGATATAATAGAGTTAGCATGATAAGCTATACTATCACTTACAGTATCATAAGTAAAAGCGTTAAAAGTATCGGTATCGTAAGCACCATGACCAAATATATTATTCTTATTATTTGCTATACTACTTGTACCCCATGCACTTTCGTTAATTGCTGTACCCAGCATAAGAAGTGCGTTTGCACCATATATTTCTTGGTTATCAATAAAATCTTGACCTGTGCCTAGTAAAACACTTGTGCTAGAACTTCCAAGCTTATATTCTAAATACTCGTCAATTTGTTCTGCTGTAAAGCTACTCTGACTTCGATAAGATAAATACTGATAATAATTGTAATATGGCTCAGTAGCATTTATCGCATTATCTGAAACACCAGCTTTATAATCGTCAATCATAAGTTTATAATCTTGATAAAAATATATTCCGTCATAGCTATAATAAGACGTTTCGTCTTCCATATAATCTTGTTGATAGCCCACTATTTGTGTAGAAGCGTATGTTTCGTTATTTGTTGTTATTTTATGATATAATTTTCCGTTAGAAGTTGTATAAACAGAAAGAATATACCCGTTTTCTACAAAAGTATCGTAATCTATAACATAGGAATACTCTGAACTTATATAACCAGTTGCAGCAGCTTGCTTGAATATATAAGTACCATCGTCTGCTATTCCTAAATAAGCTGCGTCTGGTGCACTACTGCCGTTTCCAGTTACTAAAACTCCGTCTTCGTTTTCATAAGTAACATAACCTGATATGATAAGGACACCGTAATCGATTTCATTAACAACTTCATTGTAATCAACAGCTATATCAGCTTCATCAACTGCTATATCATCAGCTTCATCAACAGCGTTATCATCAGCTTCATCAACAACTTTATCATCAGCTTCATCAACAACTTTATCATCAGCTTCATCAACAACTTTATCATCAGCTTTATCATCAGCTTCAACATCAATTTGGGTATCTGTTACACTTAAAACAACTGAATTAACACTTAAATAAGATGAATAAATACTAGTTTTTGTGTTTGTAGTTGTTTCTATATTTTTTGAAACTTCTAAAATCTCTTCATTTTCTGTAACGTTTGCAATTTCTTGAACTGTTTCTTCTAACTGCATTTGGTTATCTATAATTTCTTCTATTACTTCTATTTCTTGTACAGCTTCACTTTCGGTACTTTTTGTAGAAACCACGACTTCATCATCGCCAATTCCAACAACAACCTCATACTCAATGTTGTCAATAGCTTCGACCTGTTCTAAAGGCATTGTTTCAACTTCATCAACAGGCGTATAAGTTAAATTACCATCTTCGTCCATCGCCACAAAAAGTTCGCTATCATATGTATATATAGTATCGCTTGCGTATGCATAGGGTGATACATTCAAAGTAATCATAACAATGACTAAAATTATAGCTAAAATTTTCGGTTTGATTTTATGCATAAATTCTCCTTTTTATTACTAAAATTAAATTAGTTACATTAATGATACTATTTTTCAGAAATATATTCAAGTGAAATAATTGAATTTTTTATTAATAAATATAATATTTGACACAAACTTAATGATTTAAAGTGTAAATAGTATTGACATAAACGATAAATTAAAGGATAATAGAGTAAGAAAAAAATTAAGGAGTGCTTTTATGAGAGCTGTAATAACTGTTTTAGGTAAAGATATGGTAGGTATACTTGCAAAAGTTAGTAATGTGTGTGCTGATAATGGAGTGAATGTTGTAGAAGTAACACAATCTATAATGCAAGACCTTTTTGCAATGATAATGGTAGTTGAAATTGATAATTCTAAAATTCCATTTTCCGATTTAAATGATGAACTTGTAAAACTCGGTGATGAAATTGGCCTTAAAATTCATGTAATGCATGAAGATATTTTCAATTCAATGCACAAAATATAATGGAGATAAATAATGATAAATACTAAAGATATTCTTGAAACCGTAAATATGATAGCCAATGAAGATTTAGACGTTAGAACTATTACAATGGGTATTTCTCTAATAGATTGTATTAATTCTGACACTGCAAAATCTTGCGACATGGTTTATGATAAAATTTGCCGTTATGCTGAAAACCTTGTAAAAACTGGTGAGGATATAAGCAAAGACTATGGTATTCCAATTGTAAACAAAAGAATTTCAGTTACACCTATTGCAATGCTTGCTGGTGCTAATCCGTCAGCAAACCCTGTTGTATTTGCAAAAACTTTAGACAAAGCTGCTAAAGAGTTGGGCGTTAACTTTATTGGTGGATATTCTGCACTTGTACACAAAGGATTTAGCGCAGGTGACTTAGCTTTAATTGACAGTATTCCACAGGCTTTAGCTGAAACCGACTTTGTGTGTTCTTCTGTAAATATTGGTACTACAAAAGCTGGTATTAACATGGACGCTGTTAAAAAAATGGGAAAAATTATTTTAGACTCTGCTATTGCTACTAAAGATAGAGAGTGTATTGGCGCTGCTAAACTTGTTGTTTTTTGTAATGCTCCAGAGGACAACCCTTTCATGGCTGGTGCTTTTCACGGTGTTGGCGAGCCTGACTGTGTTATAAATGTTGGTGTTTCTGGCCCTGGTGTTGTTAGAAGTGCCTTAGCTAAACTTCCTAAAGACGCTGATTTAACAGAAGTTGCAGAACTTGTTAAAAAAACTGCTTTTAAAATCACAAGAACTGGCCAGCTAGTAGCGCAAGAGGCTTCTAAAAGGCTAAGCGTTCCTTTTGGGATTGTTGATTTATCCCTTGCTCCAACTCCTGCTATAGGTGACAGTGTTGCTTATATCTTAGAGGAAATGGGTCTAGAGCAATGTGGTGCTCACGGAACAACTGCTGCACTAGCTTTGCTTAACGATGCCGTTAAAAAAGGTGGTGTTATGGCATCATCACACGTTGGTGGTCTTTCAGGTGCGTTTATTCCAGTTTCTGAAGATGCTGGTATGATTGCAGCTGCTAGAAGTGGTGCTTTAACTCTTAACAAACTTGAGGCTATGACATGTGTTTGCTCTGTTGGTCTTGATATGATTATTTTGCCTGGTGATACAACTGCTGATATATTGTCAGGAATTATAGCTGACGAAGCTGCAATTGGTATGGTAAATACAAAAACAACAGCTGTTAGGCTTATTCCTGCAATTGGTAAAAAAGCTGGTGAAGAACTTAATTTTGGTGGACTTTTAGGTTCTGGTCCAATTATGGCTGTTAACACAAATTCTCCAGCTATATTTGTAAATCGTGGAGGAAGAATTCCTGCTCCACTTCAAAGTTTAAAAAATTAAGTATAAAAAATAAATAAATACATATAATACTATCAAACTTTATAAAGGTGGTATTATTATGGTAATTATTGATATGGTAGCTTTAATTTTAACGATAATCGGTGGTGTTAACTGGGGCTTAGTTGGTATTTTTCAATTTGACCTAGTCGCTTGGATTTTCGGTAGTCAATCTGCACTTCTTGCAAGAGTAGTTTACGCTTTAGTTGGTATTTCAGCAATTTGGTGTGTATCGATTTTATTTAAACTTAAAGATGATATTGATAACGAATAACTCAAAAAATTCAGTGCTCTGTATAGCAGGTCACTGAATTTTCTTTGACTTTTATATAAATATATTGTATAATGTACAAACTGATATTTTATAATTAAAACAAGAGGAAATACATGGAAAAATTATTACAAAACGTAGCTAGTAATTTTAATTTAGGTGGCGAAGTTATTGAAGGCACGCCTTTTGGACAAGGACATGTTAACACAACATATCTTGTAACTGTAAAAGCCAAAAACAGTAACAAACAATATATTTTGCAAGAAATAAATACATCTATTTTTACAAACCCTGACGCACTTATGGACAATATTTTCGCTGTGACTGACTTTTTAAAAGAAAAAATAATTGCACATGGTGGAAATATTAACAAAGAAACACTAAACTTTCTTAAAACAAATGAGGGCAAAAAGTATTTTACACACACAAACGGTAGCTGTTGGAGAGTTTACCACTTTGTTGGTGACACAATTTGCCTTGAAAAAGTTGAAAGTGCTGATGATTTTTATACAGTAGCTGAAACTTTTGGCAACTTTCAAAATTTATTAGGCGATTATCCTGCTGATACTTTACATGAAACTATTGAAAAATTTCACGACACACCAAACAGATTTAACAACTTTAAAATTGCTTTAGAAACTGACAAAATGGGCAGAGCTAAAGACGTTCAAAAAGAAATTGACTTTGTTTTAGCACATGAAAAAGACTGTAGTGTTTTAAAAGACTTGTTAGATGCTGGTAAACTTCCTTTAAAAGTTACTCATAACGACACTAAACTTAACAATGTTTTAATTGACAAAGAAACCGGCAAAGGTATTTGTGTTATTGACCTTGACACTGTTATGCCTGGTCTTGCACTGCATGATTATGGCGATTCTATTCGTTTTGGTGCTAACAACTGTGCTGAAGACGAACAAGATTTGACAAAAGTAAACTTTAGCCTTGATTTATTTGAAGTTTTTACAAAAGGTTTTATGAGCAGTGCTGGTAAGGCTTTAACAGAAACTGAAAAAGCTTATTTACCTTGGGGCGCTAAACTTATGACACTTGAATGTGGCATGAGATTTTTAACTGACCATTTAGATGGAGATACATATTTTAAAATTCACCGTGAAAACCACAACCTTGACCGTTGCCGTACACAATTTAAACTTGTTAGCGACATGGAAGAAGTTTGGGAACAAATGGAAAATATTGTTAAAAAATATTGCTAATTATAGGTTTATTGACAGTTTAAAATCAGGGAACGATTTCGTTCCCTGATTTTTATTTTTCAAGCATGTTTTTTAAATACATACCTGTATATGATTTTTCTACTTTTGCAACTTGTTCTGGTGTTCCTGTGGCTACTATTTCGCCACCTTTTCCCCCACCCTCTGGGCCTAAATCTATCACATAATCGGCTGTTTTAATTAAATCCAAATTATGCTCAATTACTACAACTGTGTTTCCTGTGTCTACAAGTTTTTGTAGCACTTCTATAAGCTTGTGAACATCCGCAATATGAAGACCTGTTGTCGGTTCGTCTAAGATGTAAATTGTCTTACCTGTAGCTCTTTTAGAAAGCTCTGTTGCAAGTTTTACTCTTTGAGCCTCGCCACCTGATAATGTTGTTGCAGCTTGCCCAATTTTTATATAATCAAGTCCAACGTCATAAAGAGTTTGAAGTTTACGGCTTATTTTAGGAATATCTTTGAAAAACTCTAGTCCCTCTTCAACTGTCATTTCAAGTACATCGTGTATATTTTTACCTTTGTATTTAATCTCTAAAGTTTCACGGTTGTAACGTTGACCTTTGCAAACATCACAGCTTACATAAACATCTGGCAAAAAGTGCATTTCGATTTTTATAATTCCGTCACCTTGACAAGCTTCGCACCTGCCACCTTTTACATTAAAAGAGAACCTACCAGCTTTAAAACCACGTAGTTTTGCCTCGTTTGTATTAGCGTATAAATCCCTAATATCTGTAAATACACCTGTATAAGTCGCTGGGTTAGAACGTGGAGTTCTGCCAATTGGCGACTGGTTGATTTGGATAACTTTGTCTAAATGTTCAGTGCCTTTGATGTCTTTATGCTTACCAGTAACTGCTCTTGCACCATTTAAAACAACAGACAATTTTTTATATAAAATTTCATTGATAAGAGAAGATTTGCCAGAACCTGAAACACCAGTTACACAAACAAATTTGCCAAGTGGAATGTCCACCTTAACATTTTTGAGGTTATTATGGCTTGCTCCTGTTATTGTAATCTTATTTCCGTTACCTTTTCTACGAACTTTTGGAACTTCTACCTTTTTAACGCCACTTAAATATTGACCTGTTATAGATTTTTCACATTTCAAAATATCGTCAGGTGTACCACTGAAAATAACATTACCACCATGAACACCAGCGCCAGGCCCTATGTCAATAATATGGTCGGCAGCAAGCATTGTATCCTCGTCATGTTCTACGACAATAACTGTGTTCCCTAAATCTTTAAGCCTTTGAAGTGTACCCAAAAGTTTGTGGTTATCCCTTTGATGAAGTCCTATGCTAGGCTCGTCCAAAATATATAAAACACCCATCAAAGACGAACCAATGTTAGTAGCTAGCCTTATTCTTTGGCTTTCGCCACCTGACAATGTGCCTGATGACCTTGAAAGTGTAAGGTATTCAAGTCCTACACTTTGCAAAAAGCTTAATCGCTCTTTTACTTCTTTTACAATTGGAGTTGCAATTACTAAATCTCTTGAAGTAAATTTTAAACTATCGACAAAGTTATAAGCTTCGTTTACTGGAAGTTCGCATAAATCTGTAATATTCATGCCTCCTACTGTTACAGCTAAAGCTTGTGGCGACAATCTTTTTCCTTTACATTCATCACACGGAACAGCACTCATATAGCTTTCAATTTCTTCTTTAATCCAGCTACTTTGGGTGTCCCTAAATCTTCTTTCAAGGTTATTTACAATGCCCTCAAAAGGTGCCATATATTCACCAGATAAAATTCTACTTTCACGTCTAAGTTTAATCGCTTCGCCCTTTGTACCGTAAAGCAAAATATCTACAATTTCGTCAGAAAGCTCTGCAATAGGAGTATCAAGAGAGAATTTATAGTGTTTTGAAAGACCTTCCATATACATATTTACAATGGTGTTCCCCTCCATTGCCCAGCCAGCACCTTTTAAACCACCTTTATTAACCGAAAGTTTTGTGTTTGGTATGACTAAATTAGGGTCAACACGCATAAAAATACCAAGACCTGTGCATTTAGGACAAGCACCTGATGGATTATTAAAGGAAAACATTCTTGGTGAAAGTTCCTCAATACTAATTCCGTGTTCAGGACAAGCGTAATTTTGAGAATAAAGAGTATCTTGCCCGTCTACTACATTTACAATTACAAGTCCGCCTGTTAAACTTGTTGCAGTTTCTATAGACCCAGCAAGCCTTGAACGAATGTCGTCTTTAACAACAAGCCTATCTACAATAATTTCTATGCTATGTTTTTTATTTTTTTCAAGTTTAGGAACTTCGGTCAAGTCGTAATTAATACCGTCAATTCGGGTTCTTACATAGCCACTTTTTTTAGCTTGGTCAAACTCTTTTTGGTGTTCGCCTTTTCGCCCTCTAACCACTGGTGCTAGAATTTGAATTCTAGTTTTTGTAGGCATTTCCATAACTTTATCAACAATTTGGTCCACTGTTTGTTGAGATATTTCCCTTCCACAAACAGGGCAATGTGGCGTGCCAACTCTTGCGTATAAAAGTCTTAAATAATCGTAAATTTCGGTTACTGTGCCAACGGTTGAACGTGGATTTTTGGAAGTAGTTTTTTGGTCGATTGATATAGCTGGCGATAAACCCTCGATAGAATCAACATCTGGCTTTTCCATTTGACCTAAAAACTGTCTTGCATAGGAGGACAAAGACTCTACATATCGTCTTTGCCCCTCGGCATAAATTGTATCAAATGCAAGTGAGGACTTGCCAGAGCCTGAAAGACCTGTCAAAACAACCAATTTATCCCTAGGAATTTCTATATCTATATTTTTAAGGTTATGTTCCCTTGCGCCTGTTACAATAATATTTTTTGAACTCATATATTTTCCTTATCCTTTGAAACTTTTGTTATTGGAACGCATACGATTGGTTCCCTACAATTTAATTTGTTTTGTAGAGTTGGGTCTTGACCCAACCGAAGAACAGTCAAGACTGTTCCCTACAAATAACAGATTGTAAACTTTTACGAACTTAACTTTTTTATCTTATCACGTAAAAATGCTGCGTGTTCAAACTCTAGCATTTTTGCAGCTAATTTCATTTCTTTTGTTAGCTTATCAATTTCAATTTTCTTTTGGTCGTTTGTAAGTTTGGATTTTTTGCCCTTGCCTTTACCAGTGCTTTTATCGCTACTAATTTCTAGTATTTCATTTACTTTTTTGTTTATTGTTTGAGGAATAATTCCGTTGTCTTCGTTATATTTTTGCTGAATTTGTCTTCTTCTAAAAGTTTCGTTTATAGCCTGTTCCATAGACGGCGTTATAGTGTCGCCGTACATTATAACTTTACCCTGAGAATTCCTAGCAGCTCGTCCAATTGTTTGAATAAGAGAACGTGAACTTCTTAAAAATCCTTGTTTATCGGCATCTAAAATTGCTACTAATGAAACCTCTGGAATATCTAACCCTTCACGCAACAGGTTAATACCTACCAAAACATCAAATTCACCTTTACGCAAATCCCTTACAATTTCCATACGCTCTACCGTGTCTATATCATAGTGCATATAGCGTACTTTTATATTAAATTTGATGAAATATTCTGTTAAATCTTCCGCCATTTTTTTGGTTAAAGTTGTAACTAAAACTCTTTCACCTTTTTGAGTTCTCATATTAATTTCTGATATTAAATCATCAATTTGACCGTCACTTGGTCTTACATCAATCTCTGGGTCTAAAAGTCCAGTCGGTCTTATAACTTGCGAGGCAACTACCTTTGATTTTTCAAGTTCAAAGTCACCAGGAGTTGCACTTACAAATACCGCTTGTCCTACATTATCATAAAATTCGTCAAAATTCATAGGTCTATTGTCAAGTGCTGACGGCAAACGAAAACCATATTCTATAAGCGACTGTTTTCGTGCTTTATCACCAGCGTACATTGCCCTAACTTGTGGCAGTGAAACGTGTGATTCGTCAACAAAAAGCAGAAAATCTTTTGGAAAATAATGCAGTAGAGTATACGGAACTGAACCTGGCGCTCTACCTGACATTATCCTTGAATAGTTTTCAATTCCTTTACAAAATCCGATTTCCCTAAGCATTTCCATATCGTATCTTGTTCGTTGTTCAATTCTTTGAGCCTCAACTAATTTGCCCTCATCTTTAAACTTCGCTACAGTTTCTTCAAGCTCTTTTTCTATTTCCTTTACTGCTCTTTCCGTTTTTTCAGCTGGAACAATATAGTGTGAAGCTGGGTAAATAGCTGCGTGTTTCAGTCTTGCTACAACTTCGCCAGTAAGTGGAATAATTTCGCTTATTCTATCAATTTCATCACCAAAAAATTCTACCCTTATAGCCTTGTCCCCCGAACCTGCTGGGAAAATTTCCACAACATCGCCACGAACTCTAAACTTACCACGAATAAAGTTAATGTCATTTCTTTCATACTGAATTTCGACAAGCTTAGCAAGTAAATCATCCCTTGAATATTCCATTTCGGGTCTTAGTGAAATAACCATTGTTCGGTAGTCGATAGGGTCACCAAGCGAATAAATACAAGAAACACTTGCGACAATAATTACATCTCTCCTTTCAGAAAGTGCAAGCGTTGCGCTATGCCTTAACTTATCGATTTCGTCATTAATTGCGGAGTCTTTTTCTATATAAGTATCAGTATGAGCGATATATGCCTCTGGTTGATAATAGTCGTAATATGAAACAAAATATTCAACAGCATTGTTTGGGAAAAACTCTCGAAATTCAGAACAAAGCTGTGCTGCGAGCGTTTTGTTATGTGCAAGCACTAAGGCAGGTCTTTGAAGTTTTTCTATAACATTTGCCATGGTAAATGTCTTACCAGAGCCTGTTACGCCTAGCAATGTTTGCTCTTTATTGTTATCATTAATAGAATTAACCAAAGTTTCAATTGCCTGTGGCTGGTCGCCAGTTGGTTTGTAATCGCTTTTTAATTTGAACATTAAGTTTCTCCAATCCTATGGGTTTTATCGTGACAACTGAACACCCTCAATTATTGCCCTTACATTTTTTAGATATTATTACGAAAATTCAACACTTTAATCATCAAAATCAAGTTCATCTTCAACTTTTTTTGCTGCAATTAAAATACTTTTTCTATATTGGTCGCTTGCAGTTATTAAATCGCCTAACCAACCACTTTTTCTCATAGAAGTATAATCTGTATCAGTTATAATAAGGTGGTCACCTAAACTGACCGACACGCTTTCAAGTGCTATTTGAAGTTCCTTTGTTGCCGATAAATCTCCCTTTGACGGTGCTGGATTTCCACTTGGATGGTTATGAGCAATTATAACAGTATCGGCGTCGTAATGAATACAAAGTGCGACTAAATCACGCACATAAACTGGTACTTGCGAAACTGTTCCTTGCCAAAGAATATCGTTAAAAACAACTTTGCTGCGTCCGTCAAGAATTACAACAGCAACACACTCTTTAGTCAAGCCTAAAAATTTGTATTTTAAATATTCGTAAGACGAATTTATGTCAAAAATACGCTTTTTACTTTTATTAATTCCGTCTAAATAAAATCTTGAAAGGTCTGGAATTGTCTTTAAAAAATCAACGGATTTTCCACCTAATCCTTTAATTTTCAAAAGTTCTGTTACAGGAGCATTAACGGAAGCTGAAAAACTACCAAATTTTTTAACCAATGCAGTTGCAATACCTCTAGTATCTCCCCTAGTCATACAATTAAACAGTGCTATTTCTAGCATGTCAATATCTGATAAAGCGTCAACACCTACTTTTTCAACTTTTTCTCTTACTCTTTCTCTATGTCCAGCGTGTTCATTTGCCATAATTTGTACCTCTCTTAAGGTTTTATAAATACTGTTTTTTGATTTACGTATATCACCATGCCTGGTTTTGAGCCTTGTGGTTTTGAAACATACCTAATTTTTGTGTAATCAACTGGTATTAACGAAGACTCTTTTGCTTTGCTGTGAAGTGCCGCCAAAGTTGCTGCTTCTTCTATAGCTTTGTCGGTTGCCACTTGTCCATTTAAAATTAAAACTGTGTGCGAACCTGGTATATCTTTAGTGTGAAACCAAATGTCATTTCTATTTGCGTCTTTTAAAGTTAATTTATCGTTTTGCTTGTTATTTCTACCAACTAAAACTTTAAAACCCTCGCTAGTTGTAAATTCTAAAGGTTTAGATATTTTTTCTTTTTGATTTTTCCTTTGAATTCTAATGTACCCTTGCCCTGCAATTTCTGTACGAATTTCGTCTAAATCCTCGGTTGTTTGTGCCTGTGTTAACGCATAAAAAACTGTGTCGACATATTCAAGTTCTACAAAAGCTAGTTGAATTTGCTGTGCCAAAATTATTTCAGCTGTTTTTGCTTTTCTGTACTCTTTGTAAAACTTTTGGGCATTTTGTGACGGATTAAGCGCTGGATCTAGTTTAATTTCAATTTCGTTCATATCAGGGTCAAAATAATTTATAAGCTTAACCGATGTATCGCCTGTTTTGCATGCATATAAACTAGCGTTTAAAAGGTCAGCCTTTATTCTTTTTTCCTCTTTTTTATCGCAATTTTCAAGCTCAATTTTTTGGTTATTGATTTTTCTTGAAAGTCTTTCAGCACGGTTACTTAAAATTTTAAGCACATCTCCACTTTTTACTTTCATACGTTCTACTCTGTCACGCTCGGCATAATAATTATCTAACAGGCTAGAAAAATCTTCTTGTTTTGCAATATTAGCCAAAGTTCCATATTGATTTATTTCCATAAAAGAAAAATCAATCGGCTTATTTGTGATAACAGTATTTGGGCTTCCGTTGGTGTTTTTAACGGTTTCTCTAAGATTATCCAAAGCTTTAACAAGCCTATTTTCATCATAATCTGTCATCTCAGTTGTGACAAGTTCTTTACCTCTTGATGTAGTATACTCAATTTCTCTTGCTACAATTGGCGATATACCTTGCAAAATAGTCATGAGTGCTTTGTTTAGATACATCGCTTTGGGTATTGCTTTAATTTTCTCCAAAACATCTTCACTGTTTATGTCTAAAATACAAACTTTGTCTTGCTTTGGTGCGTTTCTGTACAAAAGGCCAGGAAAAATCATTCTTTCAGCACTCATTTGAGCATCAACTCTTTTAAGTGCATCTATAACTTTACCCTCTTCATTTACAATAATTATGTTACTATGTTTGCCCATAACCTCAATAACTACGCTGATATTCACCTTGTCGCCAAGTTCGTTTGTAGCTTGAAATGTAAAACACAACACCCTTTCAAGTCCCTCTTGAGTGATTTGCATAAGCTTTGCACTTTGTAGACGTTTTCTTAACAGCATACAAAGCATAGGTGGCTGTTTTGGGTTTTCAAGTGCAATTTTTGTAAGATGAACTCTTGCTGTGTCAGGTCTTGCACATAACAAAAGTTTATATGTGGCCTCTCTTGTTCTTATCACTAACACTAGCTCATCTTTAGTTGGCTGATACACCTTGTCCACTCTGCCATTTATTAATTTTTGTTCTAATTCATTTTTAATATGGCGTAAAAATACTCCATCTAATGCCATTTTCGTTCTCCTTTTTGGGTGTGTATTAGTCTTTTGGTAACTAGTACTGCGTGTTAATTATAAATATCTTAAAGCTGGTTTTTCGTCTTTTGACAACACGAATTCTACATCTTCTATATTATCTTTTAAGTAATCTATTAAAAGTTTATCGAATATTTTTTCGCTTTCATAATGCCCACACACAAACATAGCTATATTTTTCCTTGTAGCCTCTAAAACTTCGTCGTGACTTGCTTCACCACAAATTATAGCGTCGGTATCATTTACTTCATAAGCGATACCACCCCCTGCACCACTGCACATGGCTATAGTTTTTATGTTTTTTTCTACAAAATTATATGATACAAAAGTGCCTAGTGACATTTTTATATGCTTAGCTAAATCGTTTGAAGTAATAGTAGAAATTTCTGCTGTGAAAAAATCCTCGGTCTTTTTTAAATTTGTTAAAGACAGTTTTTGAGCTAATGCCTTATTAACTCCAATTTCTTCACATAAATCTAAATTAGTATGACAACATATAGCATTAATTCCACCCTTTATTAAGTTCCAAACTGCTGTGCCTACTTCTATAGATTTTAAAGCGTGAAAAATTATTGGGTGATGTGAAATTATTACATCAGCTTCAATTTCTTTAGCCTCTTTTACAGTTGTGTTTGTAATATCAAGACAGATTAACGCTTTTTTGACACTAGCGTTTTTATCACCTATCAAAATACCTGTATTGTCAAAACTCATAGAACTACTAAACGGTGCTATTTTGTCGATGACGTCGTATATATTATTAACTGTACTCATAAATATTTACCTTTTATTTCATCAATTTTTGCTTGCATGCTTAAAAGTTCTTCGCCTTTAAGCCCTTTACACTTGTTGACAAGACCTTTTACAGTAAACTCTGCATACTCTTTGCTATATTCACTTTTGGGAACTATCGCACCCATATAAGGGCAATTAACATCATTTTTTCCAGTTTTGACCATCATTACAGAGTAAATTTTACCTTTTTCAAAAACAGATTCTTCCTTTATAATCATAAAATTGTTAGAATATAAATACTCTCTAAGCTTATACGTATTACTCATGGACTGTAAAATTAAAGTTTTGTCACTATTTTTTATGTAAACTGAATTTTCAATTATTGTGGCTATAAGTTCTCCACCCATGCCAGCTATTATGGCTGTATCAAAACTTTCCTTCGGCAGTTTTTCAAAGCCGTTAGAAAGAATAGTTTCAAGCTCTACGTTATATTTTATACTGTTATTTTTCGCACTATTTAGTGGGTCTATATTTATATCTGCTGCTATAGCAGAGTTTATAATGCCTTGTTTCAAAAGCCAAATAGGCAAATAGCCGTGGTCGGTTCCTATATCGGCAATGCGTGTATTAACAGGCACAAAACTTGCACATTTTCGAAGTCTTGAGCCTAATTCAAAAAGTTCTCTCAAGTTTATTTTCCTTTCAGCTATATTATTACAAAAGCGTCCCCCACTAATGGCGACGCTTTTGTAATTTATTATTTACTAGCTAAATAATTATTTACTTTTTCAAGTAGTGTGTCAACATCTACACCATGAACAGCACAAGCTTGCTCTACAGTTTCGCCCCTTGCTGATGGGCAACCTAAACAATGCATTCCCATTTCTAAAAAGAAAGGCGCTGTACCTGTATCAATGTCTAAAACATCACCAATGATTGTGTCTTTACTAATTTGAGCCATATTGTCACCTCGTATATTTTATTTATATTATTATAACCCTAAAAACAAATTTATGCAAGGTAATATTGCTAAAAAAAGGCAAAAAATATCCCCCTAAAAGGGGGATAAATTCTCTAATTTAAAATTAGTTTTGCTCGTCTCTCATTCTTGCGAAACATTCGCTACAGTAAACTGGGCGATCTTCACGAGGTTTGAAAGGAACAGTAGCTTGTCCACCACAAGATGCACAAGTAGCTGTGAATTGCTCACGCTCTGTTCTTGTAGAAGCTTTACGGTTTGCACGGCAAGATTTACATCTTTGTGGCTCATTTACGAAACCTTTAGATTGATAAAATTCTTGCTCTCCTGCTGTGAATACGAATTCTGCTCCGCATTCTTTGCATGTTAAATTCTTGTCTTCGAACATTTGACTTACCTCACTTTGAGTATTTAAAGATATTTTTTCGCCCTGTTACGGAGTCGCACCGCTCATTGAAAAACAACGCTAACTGAATATGGGCATATTTATTAAGGTAAAAACCTTAATTAACTTTGTGAACTTTCAACTTTTTGCGTACTCTTTGCATTGCATTGTCGAAAGCTTTTACAGAAATACCGCACCTCGTTGGAATTTGGGACCTTTGGTAACCGCTTAAATAAAGGGCCAATATCTTTAACTCAAAATCAGACAAGGATATATGGATTCGATTTAAAACAGCATTAAAGTCTTCTCTTCGTTCCAAGTCCTCTTCGGGCGATGGAACAGAAAACTGTATTTCGTCAAGGGGTACTGAATGTGTAAGTAGCGAATTAGACTTGTTATTTCTACGTTTAAGTTCGCTTTTTATACGGTTTTGTATACACACACCAGCGTAAGTTTTAAAAAGCACGTTTTGATTTTCGTCAAAACTACGCATTGCATCATAAAGCCCTAAAAAACCCTCTTGTATAACATCATCAATATCATACAAACTTTGCTTCATAAGCTCTACTGCTTTTACTCTAATCAGCCATAAATAGCGTGATTCAAGTTCTTTGAAAGCTTCTGGGAAATCTGCATTTTTGCAAAGTTCACAATCACTTAAGACACTGAAATCTTTTTGCATAGACGCACCTCTTACCATTCACTTTACGTAATTATACACTATTTATTTAAATCCGTCAACAGATATTACAAATTTAGTGAAAACTTTTTTATTTTACTTTCTTTTTTATATATTTTCTACAAATAAATTTTGTCAACACCTTATAAATTCTTGATTATTTATTCATTTTGCCGTATAATTAACACATTATATGTGAATTGATTAATTTTGCATTTGGAGGTAAGATATGGTTAGTCGTTGTTTTAGCATGGGTTTAGTTGGTATGAACGCTTTTACAGTTGAGTTAGAAGCTGATTTATCTGCTGGACTTCCTAATTTTGAGATAGTAGGTTTACCTGACACTGCTGTTAAAGAATCTCGTGAAAGAGTTCGTGCTGCAATAAAAAATTGTGGATTTGAATTTCCTGTAAGCCGTATAACCATGAATTTGGCTCCTGCTGACCTAAAAAAAGAAGGTCCTATTTACGATTTACCTTTGTTCATAGCTTTACTTAAATCGACAGGACAGCTTAGAAAGCCAACTGACGATTGTATATTTTTAGGTGAACTTTCGCTTTCTGGCAAGCTTAGAAATGTGCGTGGTGTTCTAGCTATGGCTATTAACGCAAAAAATGCTGGCTTTAAAAATATATTTTTACCAAATGTAAACGCTAAAGAAGCTAGTGTTGTTAAAGGAATTAATGTTTATGGTGCTGAAAGTGTTTTTGAGATACTTTCTCATTTACAAGGCGAAAAAATAATGGAGCCAACAAAGCCTGACGATGCTTATGACATCCTAGAAAATCTTCCTGATTTTGCAGATGTTAAATCTCAACCCGATGCCAAAAGAGCATTAGAAATTGCAGCTGCTGGTTATCACAATGTTTTACTTATAGGCCCTCCTGGTTCTGGTAAAAGTATGCTTGCAAAAAGAATTCCTTCTATTTTGCCTCAAATGAGTTTTGAAGAATCTATTGAAACTACAAAAATTCACTCAGTAGCTGGTAAACTTAACAAAGTGAGTTCACTTATTAAAACAAGGCCTTTTCGTTCTCCTCACCATAATATTTCACCTAACGGATTAGTAGGTGGTGGAACCAACCCTATTCCTGGAGAAATTTCACTTTCTCACAACGGAGTTTTATTTCTAGATGAATTTCCAGAGTTTGCAAAAGGCTCTTTGGAGCTTTTACGTCAACCTTTAGAAGAGGGCGAAGTTACCATAGCTAGAGTTTCTGGCAGTATAAATTACCCTTGCAACTTTATGTTAATTGCTGCTATGAACCCTTGCCCTTGTGGATATTTTGGACATCCAACAAGAAAATGCACCTGCTCGCCTAATGCAGTAAGACGATATTTATCTAAAATTTCAGGTCCACTTCTTGACAGAATAGATTTACATGTCGATGTTCCGGCTCTTTCTTACGAAGAACTTAGCTACAAACAAAAAAGTGAAAGTTCTGCCGAAATTAAAGCTAGAATTGACATAGCTAGACAAATACAAAACGAACGATTTAAAGATTACGATATAAGAAACAACTCCCAAATACCAGCAGAGCTTTTGTCTGAATTTGTTAAACTGACAAGCGACGGTGAAAATCTTATTAAAAACAGTTTCGAGAAGCTTAATTTATCAGCAAGAGCTTATCATAGACTTTTAAAAGTTTCAAGAACTATTGCCGATATTGAAGAAAGCAAAGAAACTGAAACCGAACATTTGTTAGAGGCTGTAAGGTATAGAAGTTTGGACAGAAAATACTGGGAATATGAACTATAAACTCGTTTAAGCTTAAAATTTATTAGTTGAATAAAATATAAATTCATGTTACAATAATCTTCATATGTTTTTAAAAAGGTGGTATAGCTATGCCTATTCGTATTAATGCAGATTTGCCTGCTTTAGAGGTTCTTGACTCTGAAAATATTTTCGTTATGACAAACGAACGTGCTAACTTACAAAATATTAGACCCTTAAAAATTGTACTTTTAAATATTATGCCTACAAAAATTGAAACAGAAACCCAGCTTTTAAGGCTTTTGGGTAATACTCCACTTCAAGTGGAAGTTGAATTTTTGCACATGGCTACCCATATAAGCAAAAATACTAGTGCTTCACACATCAATAGTTTTTATAAAACTTTCGACGACATTAAACATAAGAAATTTGACGGTATGATTATAACTGGTGCGCCTGTTGAAAAACTTGAGTTTGAAGATGTTGATTATTGGGAAGAAATGCAGTCAATTATGAAATGGAGTTTGAGCAATGTTTACTCTACAATGCATATTTGTTGGGGTGCTCAAGCTGGACTTTATTATCACTATGGAATACAAAAATACCACTTAGAAGAAAAATTAAGTGGCATTTACAATCACACTGTTTTAAACCCTTATCACCCTTTAATGCGTGGTTTTGACGACAATTATTTTGCTCCTCACTCTAGATATACTGATGTTAAAATAGCTGATATTAAAAAAAATAAAGACTTAATTGCTCTTTCTGTTTCAGACATTGCAGGGCTTCACATTGTAGCCTCTAAAAGTGGACGTCAATTTTTTGTGACAGGTCACGCTGAATACGACAGGGAAACTTTGTCAAGGGAATATTTTAGAGATGTAAATAAAGGACTTAACCCAAAAGTTCCTTATAATTATTTTCCTAATGACGATGACACAAAAACTCCACCTTTTACTTGGAGAAGTAATGCCCATTTGCTTATTTCAAATTGGCTTAACTATTACGTTTATCAGCAAACACCATTTGACCTTAAAGATTTGAAGTCTTGGACTATTAAAAGATAAGAGGTATTAATGAAATACGATGGAATAATTTTTGACCTTGACGGTACACTTTGGAATTCTACCCCAGAAATTTACAAGTCATGGTGCGAAACGATAAGTAAACACTCTAATTTAAATATCCCTAGTTTTGAGCAGTTAATGGCTGTTATGGGACTTTCAGATATTGAACTTATGCAGACACTTTTCCCACAGCTAACTGATGATGAGGCTCTAGAGCTTTTTAATGAATGTTCTATTCACGAAAATGAATATTTAGAAAATCACGCAGCGACTGATTATGAAGGTATTTACGAAGTTTTAGAAACGCTTTCTAGCAAGCACAAACTTTCTATTGTAAGTAATTGTGGAAAAGGTTATATTGAGGCATACATGAAATCTATGAAAACTGGAAAATTTATCACAGATTTTGAATGTTTTGGAAACACAAGGCAGCCTAAGTTTGAAAATATAAAGAGCGTGATAAAACGCAACAACTTTAAAAATGCTGTTTATATTGGTGATACTGTTTGGGATATGCAATCTGCTATTTCTGCAAACATAGACTTTGTTCACGCAGCTTATGGTTTTGGAGATTTCGAATGCAAGTTCCCTAAAATCTTAAAACCTATCGAATTATTAAACATTATAGGAGAATGACATGGATACTAGATTTTTATTTTCAAACTTTCCGTTTTTAAGTGATGAAAAAATGACACTCTCACAACTTTATATAACAGATGAAGACTATTTAAATGACATTTTAAAACAAAATAATTTTAATTATGACGCAAATTATCATATACAAATGTCGGAACACGGATTTCGCAATAAGCGTTACGTGGAACTTGGTTATTACAAAAACGAAAAGCCTAATTTGCTTTTAGGTACATTAAATATGACAAACATTGACGAGGATTTACAAAGTGTTCAACTTGAAGTTTTGCCTAATTATGATGAGTTAGAAAGTGCTAAACTTGCAGTTAATACTTTGCTCGACTTTTTGTTTAATCAAATAAATGTTAAAAGAGTATATGCTAAAAAAATAAATGCCTGTGAAAAATGGCAAGATATTTTTGAAGATAACAACTTTGTTTTCGAAGGAATTCTAAGACAATCGGCTCTTATTCCACAAACTTTAGAAATAGGCGATATTTACATTTACGGAAAGCTTGACAGCGAACATATAAAGAAAGGCGACGCTGAAGAAACAGCGTTTGATGATACTGATGGCTAAAAGAATAAATTTACTAGAGGGGAACATTGCCCTCTCTTTAACTAAGCTTGCAATTCCTATAATGGGTATGAGCCTTTTACAAATGGCTTACAATTTGACCGATATGTTTTGGATAGGCAAACTTGGTTCAGGTCCTGTTGCGTCTATCGGTACTGGTGGCATGATTGGTTGGCTATTTATGGGCATACATTCGGTTGCTCAAATAGGTGGTCAAGTTCATGTTGCAAAAAGTTTAGGTGCCGGCAAACATAAAGAAGCTGGCAAATTTGCCCACGCTGCTATAATTTTAAGCCTTAGCTTAACCATTACATTAGCTCTTTTAACTGTAATTTTTATAAACCCTATTATAAATGTATTTGGTCTTAACGACCCTCAAATAATACTTGATGCTAAAAATTACGTTTTAATTACCTGTGGTTTTGGCACATTCACTTTAATGTCAAAACTTTTGATTTCACTTACCACTGCTACTGGCGACAGCAAAACCCCGTTTATTGCAACTACAGTCGGTCTTGTGTTTAACATAGTTCTAGACCCAGTCTTAATTTTCGGCTTTGGTTTTATTCCTGCTATGGGTGTAATTGGTGCAGCTATTGCTACAATTGTAGCCCAATTTTTGATGATGTTGATTTTGGTTATACACGCTTTAAAAGACACACATTTATTCTGTCATGTAAAAATGAAAACTTTGCCTGAATTTGACAAAATTCTTCAAATAATAAAACTTGCTTATCCAATTGCGATACAAGAAACCTTATATCCAATATTTAGCATAGCTATTTCAAGGCTTATTGCTGGTTTTGGTGACAGCGCTGTTGCTGTTCAAAGAATTGGCTCTCAGCTTGAATCGGTTTCATGGATGGTAACAGGTGGTTTCGCTATGGCTCTTAACAGCTTTATCGCACAAAATCATGGTGCTAAAAATTACATACGAGCAAAACAAGGGTTCAAACAAGCTTTTATCCTACTTTCTATTTATGGAATTATAGTTTCACTTTTACTTATTTTTTGTGCCAAACCTCTATTTTGTATATTCTTGCAAGAAGAAGAAGTTGTCGCTATGGGTGTAAATTACCTAGTTATTTTCGGAGCAACTCAGCTTTTCCTTTGTTGGGAAATTATTGCAAGTAACACTATGAATGCATTTGGGAAAACTCTATCACCAGCTTTAGCAAGTATTATTATAACTGCAATGAGAATTCCAGCGTCCATACTTCTATCTAGCACCGATTTAGCCTTAAACGGCATTTGGGTTTCTGTAAGTGCTTCAACTTTAGTAAAAGCTTTAGTTCTTATGATTTTGATTTTAATATTCCTTAAAAAGCTACCTAACACAAGTGGCAAAGAAACAATTATGTAAAATCAACATTTAAAAGTCATAACTGAATTTGTGTAGTTATGACTTTTACTTATACTGACTTATCATAACACTTGACAACTAAAGACATTTAAGGTAAAATTATAAGCACTCTAATATGCCCTCATCGTATAAGGGATAGTACAAGGTCCTCCTAAGGTTATGTTTGAACTAATCCTTTTTTATCATTTTCTTGCAAACAAAATTTAATATGCCCTCATCGTATAAGGGATAGTACAAGGTCCTCCTAAGACTTAAATACAGGTTCGAGTCCTGTTGAGGGTGCCAATATTACCCATCGAAATCGGTGTGCACTAGAAAAAACCTAGGAAACATCGAGGGTTGCAGGCTTTTTTCTTCGGAAAAAGGCCTGTTTTTTTTACTTCAAAAATGACGATGGATTTTCGCTGATTTTTAAGATTTTTGGATTTGAACTCTCGTCAAGGCTAAAAATCCCCCATTTTGACTGGCGCCCTAAAATTTATTACGTAAAATTAGTAAAAACAAGTACATAAAATAAAAAAATATTTAAGCAAAAATTACTGGCGCCGTTATTAAAATAATATGTTTAAAAAAGTAGCGCCGTTTTGTTTTTGG
>JAWXUM010000018.1:0-54219 GCA_044432645.1 Clostridia bacterium
TTAGAAAACCATTTTTGAAAATACTTGCGAAGAAAAAATCGGTGAAACAATGATAAAAATAACAGACAAAACAAAATGTAGTGGATGTCATGCGTGTTCCAATATTTGTCCTAAAGGCTGTATTGAAATGAAAACGGATGCTGAGGGGTTTTGGTATCCTTATGTGAACGAGGACAATTGTATTAACTGTAATCTTTGTGAAAAAGTATGCCCTGTTATTAATGAAAATCACAACGATATAAAGACAAATACTGACACTTATGCAGCATTTAACAATAATGAAGAAATTCGCATGAAAAGCTCATCTGGTGGAGTATTTACACTAATAGCTGAAAATGTTATAAAACAAAACGGTGTAGTTTTTGGAGCTTGCTTTGATGATAATTTTAATGTTGTACATGATTATGCAGAAACTATTGACGACCTAGAAAAATTCAGAGGTTCAAAATATGTTCAAAGTAAAATTGGAGATACATATAAAAGAGCAAAAGAATTTTTAGATAATGGACGATTAGTTTTATTTACAGGAACACCTTGTCAAATAGGTGGTATTTATGCTTATTTAAGAAAAGAATATGAAAATCTCATAACACAAGATATTATTTGTCACGGAGTCCCATCGCCGAAAGTTTGGAACAAATATGTAAATTTTCGTGAAAAAATGGCTTGTGATGAAGTGAAGTTTATTTCATTTCGAAACAAAGATAATGGGTGGAAAAATTATAATATTTTATTTGAGTTTTCAAGAGAAAATAAGTATATACAAATTGCAAACAAAGATATGTGGAGTAAAGTCTTCTTAGGACACGTTTCTTTAAGACCGTCATGTTTTGATTGCAATTTCAAAAATATTAACAGACAATCAGATATAACTCTTGCAGATTTTTGGGGTATACAAAATGTTATGCCTGAAATGGATGATGACAAAGGAACTTCATTACTGATTATAAATTCGGACAAAGGTAAGAATATTTTTAAAGAAATTGAACATCAAATTTCTTATAAAAAGGCTGATTTGCAAGTAGCGATAAAACATAATCCATCGATGATTAAGTCGGTTGGCTATAACACTAAAAGAGATGATTTTTTAAGAGATATAGACACAATGAGTTTTGATAAGTGTGTCAAAAAATATTGTGAATCAACATTTATGGGGAAATGCATTAGATTTCCTAGAAGTGTTGCTTCTAAGGTTAAGAGGGCTATTTTCAAGTGATTTTTGATTGATTAAATTAAAGCGAAATTAGTTCAATATTGATTGATAACAAAAGTTGTAAAACGTTGTGTGATATAGTACAATAAAAGTGTAAGTGAGTTTCATCAAAAAGAGTTAAAATCAAAAAAAAAAGATGTCATCGGTATAAAACCGATGACATCTTTTTTACGTATTAACCACAAAGTTCAACTTTATCTAACACTTCAAAAACTTCTTCGTCCATATATGGTTTGAAAAGGTATGGAACATCCATTTTTCTGTTTTTTGGGTTTAGATAGTTCATATTTCCTGTCACAAAAGCTATTTGCATAGTTGGAAATATTTCTTTTAGCTTGCTAGCTAGTTCATATCCGTTCATCTTCGGCATATCGATATCAAGTAGTGCGATGTCAATTGGATTGTTTTGAGCAAATTCTAGTGCATCAAAAGCATCTAGGAAAAACTTAGCTGATTTTACATTTTTATACGAGTTAAGTGTATATTCACAATTAACAATCGCACTAGGTTCGTCGTCAACGCAGAGTATTCTAATTCCTTCGTTTTGTATCATAAAATTTTTCCCTCCTTTATGAGGCAGTTGGAACTTCGATTAATACAACAGTTCCTTCGCCTTGTTTACTTTCAAAACTAACGGTGCCATGCGCCATAAGTTCTACACGCTTGGTTAAGTTTCTTATGCCGATAGAGTTAGTAGTTTCTAAAATCGATGGGTCAAAGCCCACTCCATTATCAATAACACGAATTTGAGCCATATCACCAACTTTTTTTGTTGAAATAAGCATTTTTCCATGTGAACCTGTTTTGCGTAGTCCGTGTTGGACTGCGTTTTCTACAAGAGGTTGTAGGCAAAGTGGTGGCAATATAAAGTCAGTGTATTCTAAATCAAAATCATATGTAAAACTATCAGGAAAACGCATTTTTTCAATAGCAAGTGAGCTTTTCACTAAGGAAAGCTCCTGTTCGAACGGTATGTTTTGTCCTTCGTTAATTAGGTACATATATGAACGCATAAAAGACGCAAAGGTAAGTATTGCTTTATCTGCTTGAGTGGCATCTTTTTTACAAAGTGCACTGATTGTGTTAAGAGTGTTGAAGAAGAAATGAGCTTTTATTTGATATACTAGCTTAGTGTTCTCATCACCCACATCATTTGTTGCTGGTTGAGAAGACAGCATTGGAATATTCTCCTCAACATGTACAAAATCGCCCATAATTTCTTTTGGTGTGCCATCGTCATTACGGCTTACCACGTAGTTTACTGTATACTTGATGATATTACCAGCAGGAGTGTAACAACGGAAAGAATCTTGTGGTGGTTCGCCCCTATACATTCTGTCAATCATACAGCGGTAGTCTGGCAAATCTTCTTCTAAAATATTTCCACCCTTTAGCACAGGCTCTGGGAAGTTTTCCATTACAGGTGGCAACTGGAATTCCTCACGAATAGGCCCAAAAAACTCCATACGCTTTTTAGCAACATTCAAATAGAAAGGATATGAGAAAGAAGCTTCTGCTCTAGCATCGTACCTTTGGTTGCGGTACGACATTTCCTCAATGGCACGAGCACTGCGAGTGAAAACAACAAAAGCAGCACTTTGTGTTTCATCGGTATATGAAATTCGTACATCAAAATAGTCATTTTCGTTTTGTAGCGTTTTTATCTTAATATGCTCCGATACCAATACGCCACGGCTTTTCACTTCTTTTCGTGTATTATCACGGTTTCCAAAGGTTAGTATTTTGCTATTCATCTGATTATAGCAGTCTTCCCCAGAGTCACCCACAGAAATATTCAGTAGATTTTTACAACTAGAATTGACATAAACAATTTTGTCGCTCTTTACGTCCAAAATAATTGCTGCATCTGGTACTAATTCCATAAAATTTGAAAACATATTTGACATTTTCATGTAAACCCTCCTTGGATTTTTAATTATACAAATGTTTGTAGTGATTGGACAAAGTAAAAACTTAGCGTACCACTAAGTATTATAAATAATATTATATATCTTAATGTTAAATAATACAATATAAAATAGCTGAGATATTAAATTTTTTTAAAATTAATTTGAAAATATTTTACACATTAAAGTGTTTGTGCTATAATGTTAAAATAATATTAAAATCAAAAAAACAGGGTGTTAACATATGCAAAAATTCATAAAAAATTTACATACTAAACAAAAGTTGAAGTTAATAGTAATCCTATTAATGATAATCGTAATTGTTTGGGCGTTTACTTCAAATACAGCCGATACTTATAGTTTTGACGTATTATATAATTCATTAGACGAGGGCTTTACTCAAATTATAGACGGTGAAGAAATATATTTGCAAAGCATACAGGACTATATCGATGTAGAAGAGGGTGAAACGCTTACTCTTTTGTACGAAGTACCAGACATTAACTACGATAAAGTTTTATTTTTTTATAGTAAAGATTTAGAGATAAATATATACGCCGATGATGTTTTGATTTATAGTTTTGAAATGCAAGAAGGCTTTGAATTTTTAAAAACCCCTGGAAACTGTTGGAATAGTATTGATATTCCTACCAAATTAGTTGGACAAACTTTGCGTATAGAACTTAGTTCTAATTTTTCAAACAGATTTCAATCAGCTGTTACAAATCTTTATTTAATTAACGAAAGCGAAACGTTAAGTGTTATTTTAGGCGAAATGGGATTTAGAATACTAATGTCCATAATACTTGTTATTATGGCAGCTTTTGTATATTTTAACTGTGCTATTTGGAAAAACGAACGCATAAAAATATGTTTTATACGTCTTGCAAATTTCTATTTATGTGTATCAATGTGGTTGTTTTCTATGTATAATGCGTTCGATTATTTTATACATAAACCAATTTTATCTTATATAATATCAATGCTTATGGCAGTGTTTATACCTGTTGTACTTTATGAATTTGTAAAAGTTGTTTTTGCAAAATATAGCAAGGCGACAAATTTTGCTGGTTACGTTTTATGGGGCAATTTCGCACTGCAATTGATACTACAATTTGTGTTTAAAATTTCTTTGTTAGATTTATTACCACTAACATATGTCATATATGGGTTAGGTGCAACCTTTGTTATAGGTTTAATTGTACACCATATTGCGACAGAAAAAAAGAAAGATTTTGAAATTGTCAGTTTGCTAATTGTTTTTACAGGGGCAATTTTAGAAATAATTGTGTTATGTTTTGCACCACAGAGAATAGATTTAATAGGTGTTTCTTCAGTTTTAGGCTTGCTTGGATACCTTATAGTAAATCATTTTTACATTTTAAAAAGAGAATCGAAAATCGAGTCAGAGAAATTAGAACTGGAAAAAAGCTATAACAGATTACAAAATACAACTTTAACACAACAAATCAAAGGGCATTTTTTCTTTAATACTCTAAACTCTATTAGCGCACTTTGCAAATACGATTCAAAAGAGGCAGATAGGGCGATAAATATTTTCGCCAAATATATGCGTTCGTACATGCACCTTATAAATACACATGAAAATATTCCGTTTGAAAGTGAAATGGAATTAATAGAAACAATACTTGAAATTGACAAAATAAGGTTTTACAGGTACTTAAACTACGAAATAGATTTAGAATGTACAGATTTTAAAATTCCACCGTTATCTGTACAAGTGGCTATTGAAAATGCCATGATTCACGGCTTTGGTAAAAGTAAAAAAGATGCAAAATTAAGTATTAAAACCAGAAAATATGATGAATATGTAGAAGTTATCATTAGTGACAATGGCGCTGGATTTGATACATCAATTTTGGCTAATAATAAGTCTATTGGCCTAAAGAATTTAGAAAACAGACTTAAGATTATGGCAAATGGTCACCTGAAAATTAAAAGTGAAATTGGTAAAGGTACGCAAGTTACTATTGTTTTACCTTGCTAATTAATTTTTTAAAAAACATTGCAAATTTTCAACTGATTTGCTAAAATTAAATAAAATGATTATTAAGAGGGTGGGGTTATGAAAAAGAAAAAAAAAATAAATATTCGACTGATTTTACGGGTTAGTACAGTTGTATTTATTATTGGTGTTTTAGTATGGGGATGGCTTTTACCTAACGAGTCAACATTATATGCCCCAAATAAAAACGAAGCTTTTAACGATGTATGGACTCAAATTATTGATGATGAAACTATAGTTTTAGAAGATGTTTCAGACTTTACTAAAACTGATACAGGTCAGCCGATAGTTATACAAACTATTATAACCGAAGATATGGCGCATAAGGCGTTTGCTTTTTACGCTGGACACCAAGAGGTTGTCATAAGCGTAAATGACGAGGTTTTATACGAACGCTATTGCCCAGAATATCTTGAGTTTTTTGGCAGTCCAGGTCGTGATTGGGTCGATGCACATATAACAGATGACATGATAGGCGATACACTTACTGTTAGTTTAACCTCGGATTTTACTATTTACAACACTATGCCGTCAGACTTTTATTTTGTACAGGAAAGCGATATTTTAATTTTGCAAATCAAAACTTTAGCGGTAAGAAATTTTGCTGCTATAGTTATTTTAGGTTTGGCAATTGTAACATATTTAAACGCTAAACTATGGCATGTAAACGACATGCGTAAATTCCTTTACGCTATGGCAGACCTGTATTTGTTTGCTGGTTTTTGGATGTGCGCAGAAATAAATATTTTATCTACTTTTTTTGGAATGGCAGGTTTATCGGCACTTTTAGCAATGATAATTCTACGAATTATTCCAATAACTTATTATCATTTTTGCTTAACTATGATAAAAAATCAAACTATATACACGAAAATTTCAGGTGCTTTAGTTTGGGGTAATTTCATTGTTTCAATGATTTTACAATTTGTATTTGGAATTTCTTTAATCGATTTAATTTGGCTCAATACCTTAGTTGGTATAATACTAGCTATTAGAACTTTTATAGTTGTTTTAGCACAGTATAGAAGTAGAGAAAAACACGATAAAATGGATATGGCTCTTTACGGTGCGTTTATATTTGTAATTGTATTTTTTATAGAATCAGTTAATTATTTAAACTGCGTTAATAGCAGCAAATACATGGGTTTTGCCTTGGCTATAGCTTTTACTTTATATTCAGTTTATATGCATATTATTATTGTTAAACATGAATCTAATACTAATGTTAAAAAAGATGAACTAGAGATAGAATATAATAATTTAAACAAAAAACCATTAAACCAACAAATTAATGCACACTTTATGTTTAATTCACTAAATACGATAAGTGCATATTGTAAAGAAGACCCAGCAAAGGCTGATAATTCAGTTAAAATTTTGGCAAGGTATATGCACTCCTATTCAACTTTAGTTGCTTCAAGCGAGTATATTGACGTGGAAGAAGAACTAGATTTATTAGAAAGTTATATGGAAATTCAAAATATACGTTTTGAAGATAAAATAAAATACACAATAATAAATAACTGTATAGATGTAATGATTCCCCCACTTGTACTACAAACGCTGGTTGAAAATTCTATAAACCACGGTTTGCGTAACCAAAATTATTTGGGTGAAATAAAAATAGAAATTAAAGAACAAAATAATATGTTTAAAATAGTTGTAAGTGATAACGGTGTTGGATTTGATGTAAAAACACTTGAAGCAACAAAAGGTGTTGGAATAGACAATTTACAAAAAAGAGTAATTGCAATGGGAGGCACAGTTACTATTTCTAGTAAAGTTTTAAAAGGTACTAAGGTTACCATGTTTATACCAAAACAAAACTTAGATTTATAGGAGTAATATATATGAAGATTTTATATGTGGATGACGAGCGAAGCGCTCATATTAATTTTAGGTATTCTATTAAAGACCGTACCGACATAAGCTCGGTTAAATATTGTTTTGACTTTAAAAGCGCTGTAGAATACGCAAGGGGAAACAAAGTTGACTGTGCGTTTTTGGATATTTCTTTATCGGGCGAAAATGGAATAGAACTTGCAAAAGAGCTATGTTCTATTCAGCCAGAAATTGAATTAGCCTTTGTTACAGGCTATGACGAATTCGCAAGGGAAGCCTACAAAGTGGGTGGCAGGGCATATTTGTCAAAACCTTATAGCGAAGAAGAAATGAATAGATTACTTACATTAATGGAAAAACTTGTTCACCCACCAAAAAGTATGGTCGAAAAACCTTTTACAGATTCTTTCCATTTGTTTGCAAAAACTTTTGGAGCTTTCGACTTTATGGTAGACGGCGTACCGATACACTTTAAAAATGCAAAAGCAAAAGAACTACTAGCTTTTTTAATTCATCAAATGGGTGGAACTTCTTCTAATACACAAATTTTTTATGCATTATGGGAAAGTCAAGAATACACTAGAAACACTTCATCTTACGTAAGGCGAACTGTTCGTGCTTTAAAAGATGAACTTGATGAAATAGGAATAGGCGATCTTTTAACAAGTAAGCGTGGCAGTATTAGCATTGACATAAAAAGAATTAGTTGCGATTCGTATGAGGTTTTTCGTGGTAATGCTAATGCAGTTAATGCATATAACGGTGAATATATGAGCCAGTATTCATGGGGTGAAAGTACTATTCCAATCTTTGACCGTGTTATAAACGATATGGAATATTCAAGAAAATAGTATTACAAAAATATAATAATTTGCAATGAAAAATTAAAAAACAGAGATGCTTTGAACCAATCGGTTAAATAAGCCTCTTTTTTTTTTTTTTTTTTGTATATTTTGACGAAAAATTGATGAAAAATTTGTCATCGAATTTTAAAAAAATGTCGAATTGTACGCTTTATGCTCGCATAATGTACGCTTGTTGTCGCATTCATATGTTACAATGTACTTACAAAAGTGATTAGACGAAATTAATAAAAAGGGGGAACGATAGAATGAAATTTTATAAAAGATTTAAGTGGTTTGCTGTTCTAACAATATTAACAGTTGTGTTTGGTTCATATATCACAAGCGCTACCGAATTAGTACCTACCACACTAAGTACAACAAGTGGAGTTGGTAATTATTCTGTTGAACTTCCAGAAGACGAAGGTGTATACAACGTAACACTTGGTATTATTAGTCAGTTTGACAACGGAACTTATGTAACTTCAAGTGACGAAGTTTATTATGTACTTGTTACAAACGCAGACGGAACTACAAACGAATCGCTTTCAGCTTATTATAAATTTACAGCAACTTGGAACAACGTACACGAATTACAAGAACGTGTAGTTACAATACCAGAAGTGCCTGCGAGTAGCACAGTTACAGTGCAAAATGTACTAATTGTAAAAGATGAATATGATGCTTGGGGCACAGCACTTTGGTCTAACTACAACATAACATACATGGCTACAACAGTTGAAAACCCAAACAGTACAGACCTTGTACTTGTCGATTACGACGAAGATTTAATTCAGCTTGAAGTTGGCGAAACCGTAACTCAAAGCACTATAATATCAACACAAACAAAAACTTCATTTGTAAGAGAAACTACCGACACACTCTTATCGTTATCAGGTTATGATAGCTACGAGGGTAATGACTTTTTAACATATTTGCTAAGTGCATACAATGTAGTTTCGCTAGACGATATTAACTCAACCCATATAGTAGGACCTATTATAGCACAAGACACAGCCGAACGTACAGCAGACTCAGCCGACGGCACAGTTCACGACAAACTAGCAGCTTCCGATTATTCTAACGGAGTTTCATCTTATGTAGGCAATTTTAGTATTTACGATGGAACAAATATATCCGTTACGCTAAACTACATTGTCGATGTTTTTCAAAACCCATATTTCACAGCACCTTATTTTTACTCCGACGAAGTTGGCTTGGAAATTGTACCAACAGGTGAAACATCTAACGCTTTAGACTATTACCTTGTTGATGGTTACGAAACAAAAGTTTTATCTTCTAACAATTCAGGTTTAACTTATACATATCAAAATGATGATTTTATAGATTTCACAGCCTTAGAAACAGCACTTATAAACGCAAGTGATTATATAAGCACCAATGGCAACGCAGAAGATTATGAAGAATATATTACATTTGAATTTGACACAGACGGCACAGTAGCAAACTCTACAATTAAAGTGTATGAGGGCGAAGAGTTAGTAGCCACAATTACTTCTACAAATAACGAAACTTATGACGGCAGAGATTTTAATAGTTTTGTAACAGATGCTTCTTATGCTACTGACGTGACAGACGGCATAAGGCTTACCATAAACATGGAAGAAAGCTGGACTATTATAAATGCTGTTAACTTGTTAGAAGTTAATATGATATTACCAGAAGATTATGACTACTACGATAATCCATATATGCTACCAACAACAATTAACTTTGAGTGTGAGTATATAAACCCAACATTATACGAATTCACTAAAGATTTAGATGGTGACGGTGTAGAGGAAACAGTAAGTTCTATTCACTCAGTAATGCCATACACACTAATAAATGGCGATGAGTTTACAGAGTCACTTGGTGAAAACGGTGAGTACGGTGAAGTTGGTAACAAAATTATTTGGAATATGCCAAATGTAGTAACCAATAGCGAAACAGGCGACAACAGACTTACAGTTTTAGAAAGGTCACACAACATAGCTGGCCATATCATAGCACCACAAGCAGAATTTTGGAATTATGATGAAGACGGAAACTGGTTAGGTGGTAACCTTAATGGTACTGCAATAGTAAAAAGTTTTTATTCAGGTACTATGGAAATGCACATGTGGGCATACACAGGTTTAGCAGAACAAGCAGTTGTATTTGGTGTTGAAGCCAATAAAACTGTTAACGGTGAAACTCCTACAAGCGAATATACATTTGTTTTAAATGTTGAGTATGAAGAAGATGGAAGTATACCAGACGGCATTATGAACAACACGTTCCCAATGTATGCAAACTCAAGCTCAGGTACTACGGAGGTTAAATTCTCTACAATCGCATTTAGCGATGAGGGAACATACACCTTTATATTAAAAGAAGACACGTCAATGGACACAGCAACCGACAATGTAATCTACGATTTAACACAGTATAAACTAGTTATAACTGTTGAAAAATCAAGCGAAAGTACCGAAGAAATTACAATTTACGAAATTACTTCTACCGAGAAATATAAAATAGTAGACAGCGACGGAAACACCTTAGAAGTACCAGAGCTTTTAGATGAAGAAACTGACATAATTGAATTTGCGTTTAACAATTTAACAACTGACGCAGAAACTGTTAATTTAACACTTTACAAATACTGCTCAACTGGCCACACACTACCAGGCGCTAAGTTCTATATAACCCAAATGAACGCAGACGGTAGCGACGTTATTACAAATGGTTATTTTGAAAGTGTTACAAGTGACAGCAGTGGTAAAATATCAATAACTGGGCTTTCAAAGGGTACATACTATCAAATAGAAGAATACGAGTCAGCCTATGGACATGTTAAAGCAGACGGCTACTGGGCAGTTTATATAGACGAAAACGGCTTTTTATCTTCTATAACAGCACACGACGGCGCACCAGAGGTAGCAAGCGATTTAATTATCTATAACGACCCCGAGGAGTCAGCACTGTTAGACCTAGTTTTAACAAAATCAAACGAAGCACTAGATTTACTTGAAAACGTTGAATTTAGACTACAACGTGTAGTATTAGACCCATATGGAGTTCCATACACCGTTGTAGGTGGCTATGACGAAACATACACAACAGCACAAGACGGAACTTTTGAAATATATGAATTAGAAGCAGGGTATGTTTACATGCTGACAGAAACCTCAACGCCAGTAGGTCACAGACCTCATACAGGTTATTGGCTAATAGAAGTCACAGGTAACTCGCTTCATCCGTCAGACCCACTAACATACACCATAACCGAATACGACAGCAGTAACAAAGTCGTAAGCACTGTCACAAACGATATTATTTACAACGAATTAATCGACTATGTTCTACCGACAACTGGTGGAATAGGCAACACTATCTTTTATATCACAGGAACTGCGTTAATGCTAAGTTCAGTGGTTATATATAAAAAAAGAATTATAAAGGGGTAAAAAAATTATGAAAAGAACAAAATTAATGGCGAGTTTATTAGCAGTATTAATGCTTATGATGGCTCTAACAACAACAATGGTAAGTGCTGAAGAAATAACACCAACAGCAAAAGTAACAATTAAAAACGACCCAAGTTCAACAGCAACTTCAATCTCAGGAGTATCTTTTGCACTTTACAAAGTTTTTGATGTAACTGTTATAGAAGCAACAGATATAGAAAGCGAAAGCATAGAATACACAATTGATGAGGATTTTATGGGTTTCTTTGAAGATGATGATGTACTTGGTGAGTACACAGGCACAGACGATAATGAGTTAGCTATATACACCAACGAAGCTTTAGAGTACATTAATTCATTTAAAACATATGATGACAATGGCGAACTTTTAACCAACACAATGGCTGACTTAGTAGTATTGTTAATGGAATATATTGAAACTAATGGTACAGCATACGAAACAGCTACTGGTACTTCTCCTACAATCGTAAGCGAAGTTGAGTACATACAAAGTGAAGCAGTAGATTATGGTTATTACTTAATAGTTGATACAGATACAACTGCAGCCGAGGGTGGAATAGTTCCAGCTGGTTCATTAGTAACAGTTCCAGGAACTGCAAGCGACGGTACTTTTTCAGCAGATGTTACAATAGACATGAAAGGTTCTATGCCAGAAATTAATAAAGAAGTATGGCACAACGACATAACTAATAGTAGCAATGATGTTTCACCAACTTATGGAACAACTGGTTCATGGGATGAAGTAGCCGATTACCAAATAGGCGACATTATTGAATATAGAATTACAGCGACTGTACCAACAGATTTAAGAGGTTATACAGAAGACTATACATATATAGTAACTGATACATTATCAGACGGGCTAGAGTTTATAGATGGTAGCCTTGGTATTTATACATCAGCAAATCTTGACAGCTCAACAAATATGGTAAGCTCTGGTCTTCATTCAATAACTTATAATGACGGTTATATATTCCAAATTGATTTTGATATGTATGACATAAGCCAAACAGACGCTTTTGAAGGCTTAACTACATTTTACATTTATTACCAAGCAAGAGTAACAGCAGCTGCTGAAGTTGCTAACGATTACGAGTCAAACGTAGTTTCACTAGAATACAGCAACAACCCTTATGACTTATATAGCACAGGCGAAATTGAGGACACAGTATATTCATATACATTTGACTTAGATATTTTAAAAACAGCTGGCGACGGTATGACTCCACTTGCAGATGCAAAATTTGCATTGTACGAAGTAACTTATGAAAACGACAGCCAAGTTCTAACACAAATTTATCTAACTTTAGACACAGATACAGAAGATTTGGAAAATCTGTCACAAACTTATTTCCCAGATAACGGTACAGCAACTAGTGAAAATGGTATCATAGAAACAAACGATTCTGGTGAATTTGATATTATTGGTCTTGACGATGCAACAACATACATGTTAAAAGAAATTTCAGCTCCTGACGGCTACAACATAGCTGACCCTGTAACATTCGTTATTTACGCAGAATACGACGATGCAAGTGGTGTTCCTACTCCTACACTTTCAACATCAGAAGGTTCATTCTCATTAAGCGAAAGTGGTTTATACGGCACAATCGTAAATACATCTAACCAACTACTACCAAGCACTGGTGGTATCGGTACAACTATATTCTATGTTGCTGGTGGAGCAGTTATGTTAGCTGCAATTGTAATTTACATAGTTAATCGTAAAAAAACAACAGTAAAATATAAATAAGAAAGCGAGAGTCCAATGAAAAAACACCTCCCTACAATTTTAATAATATTGGTTTTTGTAGTTGGACTCGTAATTATGATTTATCCAAAATTCAGCGACTGGTACAACAGCACAATGAACTCATACGTTGTATCAGGCTATGCTGATATAGTAAGCGACACAAATGAAGAAGAATTTGCTCAAATATTGCAAGATGCAAAAGACTACAACCAAGAACTGCACAGCTTACCAAAACAGTTTGTTACAGGCGAGGCGCAAGCCGAAGACTATATAGAAAGTTTAGACGTATATAACGGCATGATGGGCTATATAGTAATTGATAAAATAGGTGTAGAACTTCCCATTTACCACGGAACAGACGAAGATGTTCTTCAAACAGGTGTAGGACACCTAGAGGGCTCGTCGCTTCCTACAGGCGAAATAGGCAACAACACAGTTTTAACAGGGCATACAGGCTTGCCAAGTGCATCGCTTTTTACCAATCTAACACAAATGGAAATAGGTGACACTTTCGAGCTGTATATACTTGATGAAGTTTACACATACGAAGTTTTTAACATAGTTGTAGTAGAACCTTACGAAGTTGACAATTTGGAAGCTATTGACGGAAAAGACGTAGTTACCTTAGTAACATGCACACCTTACGGTGTAAATTCGCACAGATTGCTAGTTCAAGGCGAACAAATAGAAGTTACCGAAGAAGTAGTCCTTGAAACAAGCACAAATATTGATGAAAACGAGAGTAAATACAGTTTAATGCCAATTGTAATAATTATATCAGCAGTAATAATAGCAATACTCGTGATTATAATTGTTGTTTGGGTTAAAAAGAAAAAGAAAGAATATAGATTTAACAATTAGTTATAGGGGGTGAGTATATGTGTTCAAATAAAAGGTTTTTAAGTGTTTGTCTAATGGTGTTTATGTTTGTAAATTTGGTAAGTTTAACTGCTTTTGCAAGTGCACAAGATAGTTTTGACGAAAGTGCAGCTGGTTCTATTACCGTAGATTACACATATAACTCTGATCCTTTAGACGATGTTAATTTTAAGGTTTATTATGTTGGCAGTTTAATATCTTTTGATGAAGTACAAACTAACGATAAATTTGTAGATTTTGAAATAGAGTATACTAATTTATCATCACAAGAATATTGGTTAAATTTGGTTGGTAATTTAGGAAACTATATTTCTTTAAATCAAATACAAGCTGATATGCAGTTTGTTACAGACGGTATGGGAGAATATAATTTAGACGATTTAAGCCTAGGTTTATACTATATCGAGGCAGAAAATACAGTGTATGATGACAAAATTTATTTTTCAGAACCATTTTTGATATTCGTAGGTCAATACGACGGCGAAGCATGGCTATATAATTTTAGTGTAACACCTAAAATCTCTATGTTAAGTTATGAGCCAAGCCGTAGTATTACAGTAACCAAAGTATGGGAAAATTCTTTTGAGGAGTTTATAGAAAATCAGAGTGTTGAAATAGAGTTGTATTGCAACGGACAGATTTATGATACGGTTATTTTAAGCGAAGAAAATAATTGGGAATACACATGGTATGATATGGACTGCTGTACTGACTGGGCAGTTTTAGAAACAAGTACATTTGAAAATTATCAAGTAGATTACAGCCAAGAAATTTATGATTTTGTTATAACAAACACCTATATTGGTGAAGAGCCAGAAGAACAAGAAGAGCCAGAAGAGCAAGAAACTCCAGATGAACCAGAACTTCCACAAACAGGTTCATTTGCAAACTTAATACCAATTTTTGCAGGAAGTGGTTTAATTTTGATTTTGTTAGGATTTATTATTAAATTAATAGGTAAACCAAATGAAGTCGAAAAATAAGCTATATAAAATCTTAATATTATTAGGTGTTATTTGTATTTTTTGCGCAGTGCTTTTGTTAGTCAAAAATGAACAAATAGAGTTAAACGCACAAAGCTATAACGAAAGTGCAGTAGAGCAAATAAAACAAGAAATCGAAAATAGTCAAGAAGAAATCGTAGAAGATTTTTACGAAATTCCAAGTGAAGAATTTAGCTATGAGGAATTACCAACCGAAACAACTATCGAAAACGAAACGTATATAGGTGTGCTTTATTTTTATAGTTTAGATTTAGAGTTAGCAGTTCAAAGTGACTGGTCTTACGAAAAACTTTCGAACACACCTTGTGTATACCAAGAAGAACCATTTTCAATAGCAGGCCATAACTACACTTCTCATTTTGGTAAAATATCAAATTTAGAAATAGATGATTTAGTTTTGTTTACAGACATGTCAGGCGAAGAATTTGTTTTTACAGTAGTTTCAAACACAATAGTGAATGAAACAAATATAGAAGCACTGGAAGATGCTACATACGACTTAACGCTTTTCACCTGTAACTACTATAATAATAGTGAAAGAATTTTAATAAGACTAAATTTACTTGATTAATTATTAGTGAAAATTCAAATCAGAATAATCGATATAAAAATGAGCTTGACACTTAATTGTGCAAGCTCATTTTTTTATATGTTTTTATAATCTCAATTGCTTTTAAATCTTCGCCTTTAAATCCATTTTCATTATCAATTACAATATCAGCCAAATATTTGCTTGGGTTAGAAAATTCTTTCTCTCTAAATCTAGCACAATTTAAATAATAAGAGCCAATGAATTCAATTGTTTGTTGCTTTTCAATAACATTTCGTTTAATGCGTCTGAACAAACGCATTTCAATGGTTGCATCAACATAAATTTTGTAATCAAGTAAGGGTAAAACTTCTTCTAAACAAAATAAAAACGCTCCGTCTATTACAATATAATCGTGTGAGTAAAGCTCTTCTTCTATCTCTTTTAATAGATTACCCACATTTACTGTGTTAGGGTGGTTCCAATCGGGATACTCTTTTGAGTCCATCGGAGAAATCATTGTAGGAAGTTCTTTTTTATAATGTTTATCCACACAAATATAGTAAGCGTTATCTAATTTTTCAGTAAAAATATTAGACAAAGTACTTTTACCACTTCCAGAACCACCCGAAATTCCTATAACATAAGCTTTATTTTTCATTACTTTCAACCTCACTTAACAATATTTTGTTTATTTTATATCTGCCATTTTCTTGCTTTTGAGTATAATCAATATAAATAATTTCCCCAGTGCTTTCTAGGAAAGCTGCTGAACGCTTAACAGATTTTTGCCTTTTTAAATTTTCATGTTTGTCAAGAGCGACAAGCAGTTTGCCCATTTTATAATTTTCATTTCGTAAAACAGGTGGAAGTTTGCCAACTGAATTGCTAGACAACCGTTCTTCTATCATTATATCTTTAAGTTTTGTTTTGTCAGTATAAATGCTGAAAAAATTATATGTTTTTGTGGTGAACTCGTCAAGGCTTTCGCCGTATTTCCAGCCACTTTCTTCACCAAATTTTAAAAACATATCAAAAGCATTGTCAAAATAATCTATAGCAAAATTCAATAAATCGGTAAATCGTTCACTGTTGTAAAGCCTTTCCAAAGCTTCTTCTGCAAAGTGAAGCCTTGCAAGTTCATTTTCGTTAATCCAAGGAGTATTAATAACTTGATAAGGTGCTGTTTTGCTAAAATTACCCATAGGGTTTTCTTCCATTGGACTACCGTGAAGCAGTTTTAAAAAACCAAGCTGTAAAACGTTAGGGTTTAAAGAAAAAGCTGTGTTAAAACTTTCTTTAAAACTATCAAAATTCTCATAAGGTAAACCAGCAATTAAATCTATGTGAACATGAACGTTTTTTGGCACAACTAAAGCTGTTATATTTTGTTTAAGTTTTTCTATGTTAGTTTTACGGTTTACGGCGTTCAATGTTTTTTCGTTAAAGCTTTGAAGACCAATTTCAACTCTAAAAAGACCTTTAGGTGCAGTGTTTAGTGCGCTAATTATTTCTTTAGTAAGTATATCGCCAGCTATTTCAAAGTGAAATTCAACATTTTTAGGAATATTTTCATCGTAATTTTCACAAATAAATAAAATAATTTCCAAAGCTCTTTTAGCGTTAACGTTAAAACTTCTGTCGATAAATTTAATGGTTTTAGTGCCAGAGTTAGCAAGCGTGATAATATCATTTTTAACTCTATCCATTGGGAAATATTTCATTCCACCACATCTGCCAGAAAGACAAAAACTACAGGAAAAAGGGCAACCTCTAACAGTTTCTATATACACAATTCTAGTGTTCAAGCTGTCAAAATACTCTTTTGTATAAGGGTTTGGTGGTGTTTCACAGCTTATAAAAGTTTCGCTGTCAAAATCTTTACCAAAAACACCGTCAATTCCTTCTATTTTGCTACCACTTGAAATAGCAGTCATTATTTTTGCAAAAGGTATTTCGCCCTCGCCACTTATAACATAGTCTGCTAAGCTGTTGTCCAAAACTTCACGGCTGTTATAGCTAACTTCAGGACCACCTAAAACTATGATAATTTCAGGATTAGCTGTTTTAATTTGATTTACAAGAGGAAGTATATATTCAATATTCCAAATGTAACAAGATAAAGCTAAAACTTTTGGATTTTCTTTTCTAATCCTTTCAAAAAGTTCATCACGGCTACGGTTAATTGTCCATTCTAAAATATCTATATTAATATTTTCGTCGGTAACGCTTGCTTTTAAGTACCAAGGTGCCAAAGAGGAATGGATATATTTTGAATTCACTATGCATATAATAGCATTTGTCATATTGCTCTCCAATGTATTCTAGTTTTAATTATAATAACACAAAATTTAAAATATTGCAAAGGCTTTGAATTTATGTAAGTTTATTGTGCATATTGCAATAAAAACCATATATAAAATTCACTAATTGCGACATTTTATGTAAATTTTATTGACAAACTGTAATAATAAAACTACAATAAATACATAAATTATAAAAAGGATGTTGATTATGAAAATTACAGCACTAAAAACTTATTTTGTTAAGCCACGTTGGCTGTTTTTAAAAGTTGAAACAGACGAAGGTATAGTTGGTTGGGGTGAACCTATAGTTGAGGGTCGTGCTCAAACAACTGCTCAAGCTGTTCAAGAAATCGGACGTATTATTATAGGTCAAGACCCTACAAGAGTTGAACATATTTGGCAATCAGTTTACTGTGGTCAATTTTATCGTGGTGGTCCTGTTTTGACAAGCGCATTATCAGGTATCGAGCAAGCACTTTGGGATATTAGTGGTAAAGCTTTAGGCGTGCCAGCTTATAAACTTCTTGGCGGAAGAACTCGTGATAAAATCAAAGTTTACGGTCATATTCAAGGTAAAAATATGGACGAATACCAAAAAAAGGCAGACAAAGTTCAAGCACAAGGTTTCGATACATTTAAATGGGGAATGCCAGTTCCACTAGGATTTGTTGAAACTCCTGAAAAAATTGAAACAATTGTAAATGATTTTGCTAAAATTCGTGAAATTTTAGGAAAAAAAGCTCAAATAGGTATTGATTTTCATGGTAGAGTTAGCCCAGCATTAGCACCTATTTTGATTAAAGAATTGGAGCCGTACAAGCCAATGTTTATTGAAGAGCCAGTTTTACCTGAAAATGTTGATGTTATGGCTAGAATTGCTCGTGGAACTACAGTACCAATTGCAACAGGTGAACGTTTATTTACAAAATGGGGTTTCCGTGAAGTTATCGAAAAGCAAGCAGCTGTTATTTTACAACCAGACCTTTCACATGCTGGTGGTATTTTGGAGTGCAAAAAAATTGCAGCAATGGCTGAGGCTTATTACATGTCAGTTGCACCACACTGCCCACTAGGACCTATTGCACTTGCCTCCTGTTTAACACTTGATGCAGTTATACCTAACTTCTTGTGCCAAGAAACAGTAACAATGGGTGAGGGTTACCTAAAAGAGCCATTCGTTGTTGAAAATGGTTATGTAAAACTAAGTGATAAACCAGGACTAGGTATTGAAGTAGACGAATCATGCCTTGAAACTTTAGCATATGACGGAAGCTGGGAAACACCATCAGCACGTTATGAAGATGGTTCAGTTGCACATTGGTAATATATTTGATAAAAAAATAAAAATTCAATAAAATATGGGGCGAACACTTGTTCGCCCCATAAATTTTTTATCTACAAAAGTCGTTTAAATAACGTTCCATACAGTCTTCAATAATAAGTTTAGCATCTTTATTATCTTTTACCATTTGAATATCTGTTTCGCTACCGTACTCTAAAGCCTTGTAAACAGAGAAGAAATGACCCATTTCAGCAAAAATGTGTGCTGGAAGTTCAGAAATATCAGTAAAGCTGTTGTAAGTTGGGTCGCCAAAAGGAATAGCTATAATTTTTTCATCTGCTTTACCGTCATCGTCCATAATAATAACTCCAATAGGGTAACACTCAACTAAAGATAAAGGTAAAATATTCTCAGAACATAAAACTAAAACATCAAGTGGGTCACCGTCATTTGCGTAAGTTCTAGGAATAAATCCATAGTTAGCAGGATAGTGGGTAGATGTATACAAAATTCTATCAAGTTTTAAAAGTCCTGTGTCTTTGTCAAGTTCATATTTTGCTTTGCCACCTTTTGTAATTTCAATAACAGCAAAAAATTTATCTTTCGTAATTTTTTTAGGGGAAATATCATGCCAAATATTCATATTATCACTCACTTTCTAATATAACTAATAATAGCATATTTAATTGAAAATGGCAAGTGGGGGAGGGCTAAATTTGATATGCAGAATTAATGATTTGAAAGATAAGGAAATTATATGTGTTAGCGACGGAACAAGAGTAGGTTTTGTGTGCGATGCCGAAATAAATTGCACCGATGCAAAGTTTACGGCTTTAGTCGTATATGGTAAAGCAAAATTGTTCGGACTTTTTGGCAGAGAAGAAGATTTTGTAATACCGTGGGAACATATTGTAGTTATTGGTAGTGATACAATTTTAGTAAATTATAAACCACTGCAAAAAAGTAAAAAGAGTACAGGAATACTTTCAAATATTTTTGAGATGAAATAGTAACAAAAATAAGTTATAAGCATATGATAAAAAAGAGAAATTCTTAAGGAGGTCATTTAGATGCAAGATTTTGATAACGAAAATAGTTGTTTTAAAGAGGTAGTGTGTATTGACGCTATGCGTATATACGATAGTTGTTCAGACAAAGATTGCATCGAGGATACTAGGGTACTGTTCACAAAATGCGTTCAGGATCTTGTAGACTCTGCTACGAATGTTAGAATTAAAGATGTTAAAGTGATAACCGTGTTTACAGATTTACAACCTATTCCATTTAACAGAGGTTTTTACTCAGTTGATATGACATTTTTCTTTGATGTCGGGGTAGAACTTTTCACTTCACCAGTAACTTGTTCTACGGTGGTAAATGGTGTTTCTGTATTTAACAAAAAAGTAATTCTTTACGGTAGCGAGGGAAGTGTTAAAATATTTAGCTCTAACGACTGCGAAGACAATTGCGACGGAAATATTGGTGTTCCTAAAGCAGTGGTTCAAGTAGCCGAGCCAATAGCATTGTCTGCTAAATTATGTTCAGCTGCTATAAGTTGTGGTTGTGGCGACAATTGTCACGCAATACCAGAAAAAATATGCCGAAAATTTGGCGGAGAGTTTGAACATTCTTGCTGCAAAAACACTGTATATGTAACCATAGGCATGTTTATTATTGTTCAGCTTATAAGAAATGCTCAAATGCTAATTCCAGCTTATGATTTCTGTATACCAGACAAAGAGTGCATAACAAGCAGTGACAATCCATGCGAAATTTTCAGACAAATCGAGTTCCCGGTAAATGAATTTTTCCCACCAAGCGCAGTTGACCAAAAATGCGACGATAAGAAATAGAACATAAAATTGTAATTTTACACAAAAAAATAGTAGGGGCGAGCTAAAGTTGACTTCCTATAAGGTGAGTGACTTAACCCCTACTATTTTACTAATTTTTGTATGTATTTTGGTGGATATTTTTTGTATCCACCGATTTTTTGTTTATCTTTTTATCTAACTTAAGATACAATTGTTATTCCATCAGCTAAATCTTTATAATCATAATAATGGTAACTGTAACCGTGTTTTTGGTCTTGTAGATATGTGTAATATGTTGCTTTTGTATCGGTAAACATAAACGTGTTACTTGCTTCCGAATTAGGGCAAGCATCGACATGATACCAACCATCTCCTAAATTTATAGCTATCCATTTATGATTAGATGATGTTCCATCAATTCTTTCCATAGTTATAACTGGAATATCAAGTTGTTGCATCATTAAATATAGCACAGAATAATACGTATAGCAGTCACCTGGACTTCCTGTTAAGCCGTAATATGCAATTTCATATATGTCACTATGCGAACCAGATGAAGCATAGGTTATATTATTTGTACACCATTTATATGCAGCATACGCTTTATCGTAATCACTCATAGAGTCGTCAATAATCTCATCTAAAATGTCATCTATCAATTCTAAAACATATTCCGTATCTATATTGCTAACTGTAATTGTTGTATAGACGGTGGTTTCGTTTTCGTTTTCATCAGTTGCTGTATAAGAGATTTCATAAGTTCCTGTAGTATTTAAATCAACCTCACTATTATCAACAGTTAAGCTAAGCTCATTACCATAGCAGTCGATTGCACTAACACCAGATTTATATGTAACAGAATCACCAACTGATACGCCTAAGCTTTTTACACCAGTTATTATTGGACTGTCGCTTTCATATCTAATAACAAGAGTTCCAGTAACTTCGACACTATCGCCATTTTCGTTAGATACTATAATTGGCACATCAAATGAACCAATTTCTGAAAAATCATTAAGTTCTTCTGAAAATTCGGCAGTTAAACCGTATAATGTTTCTGCGTCCAAAAAATCCTGGGCATTTGGGTGAACAGCGTCTTCTATATTCACTTCAACTATATTAGCTACTTCATTTACATAGATGGCAGTGGCTGTAACAGTAGTTTCATTTCCGTTTTCATCTATCGCCACATAATTAAATTCATTATAGCCTTGATTGGTAGAGTCTACTGAGTCAATGTCTACCATGACTGAAATTTCAACACCATAGCAGTCGGTGGCAGTAATATCGCTTGACACTTCTATATCTGTGCCACATAAAAGTATCAATTCATCTTCTGCATTTTCAATTACAGGGTTTAAATCGACTGAACATATGCTGTACTTAACATCAATTGTTCTAAAAAGCTGTTCATCATCTGTTATATTTAAAGTGAGAATAATTTGAGTTTGATAATGACCTATATTATCTGTATCAATTTCTTCATAGGAAAACTCTGTTGTTACTAAACCGTAAATATTTTCAGGTAAGTTTTCTAAATCGAAATAATTGTCAGAATTTTTAAATAAATCTTGTTCTTCTATTGTACCATTAACCCATACGGACTCAATGTTATTAAAATTTTCAATTTGCAACTCATAAGTGGCTTTATTTTGATACCAAACAAAACAGAAACTACATATTAACGCAATAATCGAAATCGTTATAGAAAGAATTATCCCTTTTCTATTTATCATCATATTAAATTATCAACCCTTTCATTTTCGACACACGATATAATTTCTATTATTTTAAACATAATATTTGTTTTAGCAGTTTTAACTATAACTATGTAGGGACAACCCTTGTGGACAATGTCATAAACTTAAGTTCGTGGCACCTACACCAAGGTTGTCCCTACATTTTCTGTTATTTCTACGAATCAAATTTATATACTCTATATGTACATTCAGATGAATCCATATCTAAATCCATAAGTTGGAAGTAAACCTCGCCAGTATCAAAATTAATTTCAGAGAAAATAATTCCGTCGTCGGTTCTTGTTCCCCAACCCATTAGGAATATAGCCTCGTCGTCATCAAGTCTTATCGCCGAGCCTTGCGCTGCTGAGTATGCACCCTCAATCTCATAAGCGGTGTAATCGGTAACTGTCATAGTTTCTTCGTCAATTGTAATTTCTACAGCTCTTGTTTGTTCATTTTCGTTTCCGTTATCAAAAAGAGTTATAGTGTTTTCATCTGAATAGTAAGCTAAATGTTGAAACGAGAATTTTTGTTCGTCTGTAAGTCCAAACATATCTCCTTCGCCACCTAAAATCCAAATAATTTCAGATGTTTCTCTATCTATTTTTATAACAGCATCAATACGTCTAAAGGAGCAAATTATGTTGCCGTCTGGTGCAATATTTACAGAGTTAAAATGCATATAATCTTGACAAGAGTCTGAGGAATAGTCTGTTTTACTTACACTATACGCATAAAGTTCTTCGTAGTCTGTGCTGACCCATTGAAATACTAATTCGCCGTCTTTGATTTCTTGAATAACAGAAGCTGCAACGTAGGCAGAACCATCCTCTTCAACATCTGTTGGAATGTTGTCAACCTCCATGCCAACATAGGCAGAAACAAAATAGTGGCCTAAATCTATCATGTAAAACTCATGACTTTCAAGCGAGTGATTTTCATCCATTCCTTCGCTTGTGTTTAAAAATTCAACGATGTCGACAACTTCATAGTTTTCGTCCATTACAACACCTTGTACCTGAGTGTATTGAACCGACTCTAATTTTTCGTCTGTATTATTTTGTGCTGTTTCTACATAAGTGTAATAAATAGTACCATCTTCAGTTGTAACTTGTTGGAAATTACGACCTGCACTACCAGCACAGTCTTTGTAATACACTATGTTACCACTCATGTCCATTTTGTATATATTACCACTTTGTGTGAAATAATAATATCCGTCGCCCTCGCCTTCACCAGAAGCAATAGCGTCATAAGCTGTGTGAAGAGTTCTGATATTGTAATATGTTTTTTCACTTGTGTTTTGGTTTACAAGTAGAATTTGTATGCCTATAGCTTGGCTTAACTCTTCAAGTTCAATCGAGATTTCTTCACCTTCTAACATCAAAGTACCATCAATATAAACATCATAACCAGATGGTGTATCGTCTAAACTAATTGTATTAGGTATAAGTGTGCTCATTTGCTCCACATCAAACCATGTGTGAGTGTCAGTTCCAAGACTAATGTCTAAATCATAGCCATTAACGGTAAGGGAAACTTCGTCAAAACTTTCGCTTACAGCATCATTAACCTCACTTACAACGTCACTAACAGAGTCCGAAGTATTTACTATAGAAACAACTTTTGACCTAAAAGTAACAAACTCATCTTGAAAATACTCAAGACCTAAAAGTCCACCTCCAAACACAAAGCAAGCACTTGTTATTAGCCAAAGAACAACTATTAACCATATTTTGTTTTTTGAAATAATTTTTTTCATTTTTACTCCTTTTTAATAATATTTAGTTGTATATTGTCTGTTATACTATCATTTTCTTGTGATATGCATGTGATATAAAAATGAATAATTAAACGCAAACAGACTGTACCTGTCGGTACAGTCTGTTTATTAAATAGAACCTAATCTCAGTTTGCACTCTAGCTTTATGGGTTTTCAGCTTGATTTTCCCCCTGCTATTATGCTTTATTAACTAATATGTGTTAATTTGTCCTTGATGTTCATTTATATATTTTGCGTTTTCTTCTGCTGTACAAGGGTGTGGGTACTTTCTCATAAATGAAAGAAGTTCGTCTACAGTAGTAAAAGCAAGTCCAGTTACTGTGTCTGCAGCACCGTAATAAATTGCAATTCTGCCAGTGTCAGCATCAGTTAAAGTTGCACAAGGGAAAGTCACATTAGGTACATCTCCAGTAAGTTCATAGTCGGTTTCTGGGCCAAATACATAGAACATACTACGCTCTTTAACAATCCAAGGTTTGTCTATATCTAAAAGTGCAACACCAAATCTGTACACAAAGCCGTTACAGCTGTTAAGTACACCGTGGTAAATCATTAACCATCCCTCATCAGTTTCGATAGGGGTAGGGCCAGGGCCAACTTTTTTAGATTGCCAACCTGCGTATGAACTTGTACCAAACATAAAACGATGTTTGCCCCAATATGTCATGTCTGGGCTTTCGCTATAGAAAACATCACCAAAAGGTGTGTGTCCTGTGTCGCTAGGACGGCTAAGCATTGCATATTTGCCGTTAATTTTTTTAGGAAACAGTACACCGTTCCTGTTGTAAGGCAAAAATGCATTTTCAATTTGATAAAACTTTTTGAAGTCATATGTATAACCAATACCAATTGTAGGCCCATGGTATCCATTACACCAAGAAATATAATATCTGTCTTCGATAAAGCAAACTCTAGGGTCGTAACGATATTCTTTTCTTGTAATTTCTTCATCACCCTCAAAAATGATAGGTTCATGATTAATTTCCCAGTTTATTCCATCTTTAGAAAAACCAGCGAAAATGTCCATAATAAGACCTTTGCTGTCGCAACGGAAAACACCAGCATAACTGCCCTCAAAAGGAACAACTGCAGAGTTGAAAATGCTGTTTGAACTAGGAATTGCATCACGTTTGATGATAGGATTGTTAGTATAACGCCAAACAGGGTTTATGTCGCCATCAGCTTTATCTTGCCAAGGCATGTCAGGTAAATTCTTTCCAATAATTTTAGCCATAAAAAATCCTCCTAAAAAAGATTATAAAAAAATATAACATTATTATATATTATTTGTTTATATTTTACAATATGTAAATAAAGAAATTTTTAAATTTAAATTTCTTTTATTTTTTCTCTTTATTTTTTAAGAATTATATGTTAAAATTAGAATATATTTTTAAAGAGGTGATATGTATGCCACCAAAAATGGTAGAATTGCATGATATTGATGTACCAAAATTTTTAGATGTTTTGGATAGCTGCCAAGGCGAAATTTATCTTATGACTCGTGACGGAGATAGACTTAATTTAAAAAGTAAACTTTGTCAATTAGTTGGTTTAACTGCACTTATAGAGGGTGGAAAAATCGCTGAAGCTTTTGTAATGTGCGAAAAAGAAGAAGACGAAAGTAAATTGTTTAGGTTTAATTTATTTAGCAAATAATTTGACGAGCGAAATTGTTCGCTCGTTTTTTTATGTAATAAAATAAGTATTAAAACATATAATTATAAAAATGCTTGAGGTGATTATATGTTAAAAAAAATATCTTGTTTAATGTTTGCTATGCTTTTTACCGTTTTGATAATTCCGAATTTGCAAACAAAGGCTTACGAATTAGAGATTAACTCTGCGTCAGTTTTGCTAATGGAATTTTCGACAGGTACAGTACTTTACAGCGAAAACGAAAATGAAATCCGTGCATGTGCATCTATAACAAAAGTTATGACTTTGGTTCTTACAATGGAAGCTTTAGAGTCTGGTCAGCTAAATTTAAGTGATACACTTTACGCAAGCGCACATGCATCATCAATGGGTGGCTCAGATATTTGGCTTGAAGAGGGCGAAGCTATGACAGTGAATGATTTAATTAAAGCCACTGTTATTATGAGCGCAAACGATGCAGCTGTCGTACTAGCTGAGGCTATTGCTGGTAGCGAGGAAGCTTTTGTTGACATGATGAATGACAAAGCAGCAGAACTTGGCATGACAAACACAACTTTTATGAATTGTAACGGACTTGACGAAGAGGGTCATCTAACAACAGCTTACGATATAGCACTAATGAGCCGTGAGCTTATGAAACATGAGCTTATATATGACTACACAACTGTTTATATTGATTATTTAAGAGATGGCGAAACTCAACTTGTTAATACAAATAAACTTTTAAACTCATATGACGGTATAACTGGACTTAAAACAGGAACAACAAGTCAAGCTGGTAGTTGTATTGTGGCAACAGCTAGTAGAAATGAAATGGATATAATAGCAGTTGTTTTAGGCGCTGATAATATGACGGATAGAATGGCAGATGCGACTAAACTGTTAGATTACGGTTTTGCTAATTGGGAAATAGTAACTCCTTTATATGACCTTCCAAGCGAAATAGAGGTTGAAAACTCTATGGTAGAAACTATAGAAATTTACTGTACAGGTGATACAAGTGTACTAGCTCAAAGTACACAAAGTGACAATATAAACTGTATAGTGAAAATGAATGACACAATTATTGCGCCACTAAACGAAGACGACGTTTTAGGTTATATTTATGTTCAAAATCAAGATGAAATTTTAAAAACTATAGAGATTAAAGCTGAAACTTCGGCACAAGAAATTACTTTCATGAAAGTTGTAATATACTTTTTTCAGAATTTCAAATTATAAATAAAAAGTATAGCTTTTGCCAATATGTTGTGATATAATAAAATTTATGTGAATAAACATATTGGAGGGGTATTTTTTGAACAAATTATTAGAGCGTATAAGCGCTAAAACAGGGGTAAGCAAAACAATGTTACTATTTATGGTGGTTGTTGCTTTTGTGGCTATTGCTTGTGGCATGAGCGACTCAATTTACAGTAACTATTATAAAGACGCTTACGACGTAACGACGCAACAAAGAGCATTTATAGAATTTCCAAGGGAAGCACCTGGAGTGCTTTGTGTATTTATAATTGCAGCACTATCATTTTTGGGCGATTTTAAAGTTGCATTTATAGCACAACTTACATTCTGCTTAGGTGTAACAGTTTTAGGGCTTATAACACCAAGTTTTTCTGTAATGTTAATTTTCTTGTTTATCAATTCACTTGGTATGCACCTTTTTATGCCATTACAGGACTCAATTTGTATGTCGCTTGCTGAAAAAGGCAAAGTTGGCAAACGAATGGGCGATTTAGCAAGTTTGAAAACAGCTTTTGCCTGTGCAACTGGTATTGTGGTGTTCTTTGGTTTTAGATACGACTTCTTCAGTTTTAAAACTGAAGTAAAATCAGTGTTTTTAATTGCAGCGGCGGCATCTTTGCTAGCTTGTGTAACGTTACTTATACTTATCAAACAGCTTAAAAAAGACAACATAATAGTACATACTACTTCAAAAAAGCCTAAATTTATTTTTAGATATGAATATAGATATTATTATCTATTAACTGTTCTAAATGGTGTGCAAAAACAAATCGCATACGTTTTTGGCTCATGGGTTGTAATTGATTTACTTTTAAAAGGTACCGACATTATGTCACTGTTGACAATTGCAAGTAGCTTTTTAGGAGTATTTTTCTTAAAACAAGTTGGTAAATGGATGGATAAAGCCGGCATTAAATTTATGATGTACATTGATGCCTTGACATTTATTATAATTTATGTAGTTTATGGTTTTGTTGTTTGGGGAATTTCAGAGGCAGTTATTCCAAGTTCTGGGTTATCTGTTGCTGTTGTGTATTTCTTGTTTGTTTTAGATAGACTTTCAATGCAAATAGGTATGGTTCGTTCAGTTTATTTGCAATCTATTGCAGTAGACAAAAAAGAGGTTACATCTGTGCTTTCAACAGGAATTAGCTTAGACCATGTTGTTGCAATTATAGCAGCTCAAATTAGTGGTTATATTTGGACTAATTTTGGACCACAATGGGTATTCTTTTTCGCTGCATTTTTCTCATTAGGTAATTTATTTGTAGCAAGCAAAGTAAAATCAAATAAAACAATTTCAAAATAAAATAAATTAGAGACGGAGTAAATCCGTCTCTAATTTCAGCTTGTCGAAAAAGGTTTTGTATTTGTGTAAAATACTGAAAATATATTTTTAAAATGGTAGGGGCGAGCTGTGCTCGTCCGAAATCAAGATGTTAATTTAGTGCTTTTATAAAATTAATAAAAACATTTCTCTATTTTACACAAAACAAGACAAAACTTTTTGTTTTATCCACAGACGAGCACAGCTCGCCCCTACAATGTTTGTGCAACTTTTTTTACAATATAGGTTTTTTGACAGTCTGATTAGAAACGGAGTAAATCCGTCTCTAATTTTGTCTAGTTTTAAGATTTTAAATATTTTTTCATAAGCTCATATGTAGCGTTAATGCCGTCAATATGACTTCTTTCGTATCCGTGTGATGCGTAAACTCCAGGGCCTATCAATGCGTGGCGTAAATCCCAACCAGCACCTAAAGCGGCATCAGCATCTGAACCGTAGAAAGGGTAAACGTCAGCTGCGTAACTTATGCTGTTTTCTTTTGCTATTTCAATTAATTTTGTTGTCATATCATAGTCGTAAGGCCCACGAGAATCTTTTACACAAATTGAAACTTCATGCTCTGTGCAAGCAAGGCCGTCACCCACACAACCCATGTCAAGGCTTAAAATTTCATTAACATCACTTGGAACACTAGCACAAGCACCATGACCTGTTTCTTCGTAAACAGTGAAATGAAGGTAAACTTTTCTATTTGGGGTAGTTCCTGTTTCTTTTAACTCTTTAGCGTATTCAAGCAAAATAGCAGCACATAATTTATCGTCTAAAAATCTGCTTTTTAAAAATCCAGTACTTGTGAAAATAGTACGTGGATTTACACATATAAAATCACCAGTTTCAATGCCTAAATCGGTTGTTTCGGCTTTGGAACTTGTTTTTTCGTCAAGCACAACTTCAAGGCTGTCAAAAGTTCTTTGTGCTTCAGCTAAAGATTTGTTTACGTGACCTGAAGCATTTTCCATTTGAATAGTGCCGTCAAAAGTTTTGCCTGTTCTTGTGTGAACAATGCAAGTTTCAGTTTCGACATTATTAGGACTCAAACCACCTAAGGCAGTCATTTTTAGTCTTCCGTTAGGCTTAACTCCAAAAACCATTGCGCCTAAAGTGTCAACATGAGCTGTCACAAGTATAGGGTCGCCCTGACCACCTAAACAAACGACTACACTACTTTTATTTGTCATTTTAGGCTCATAACCCATTTTTTGTAAATTTGCAAAGACTAATTTCGAAACTTCTTTTGTAAAACCTGTTGGACTTGGAATAGCAAGAAGCTCTATAGCTTTATCTACAATTGAATTTTTCATTTTATTCTCCTTAAAATTTTTGTTTGGTATTTTGGTGCACGTTATTTGCGCACCATTAAAAAATAACAATATTATATACTTCATTTTAGCACAATAATAGTCAAAGGACAACTACAAATTGCAGTTGTCCTTTGGCTTATAAAATGTTAGACGTACTTAAAATTATTCTTCATCGTCATATTGTAGAGCATCATAGCCTTCTTCGCCAGTTCTAACTTTAACAACATTTTCGATATTGTATATAAATATTTTACCATCGCCAATTTTACCTGTGTATAGAGCTTTTTTAGTAGCTGTAACAATATCAGCAACAGGAACTTTACAAACAACAACTTCTACTTTTACTTTTGGAAGTAGAGTAGCTTCAACTGGAATACCACGATAATATTCAGTAGAGCCTTTTTGCATTCCGCAACCTAGTACTTGAGTAACAGTCATACCTGTTACGCCTACTTGCTCAAGTGCAAGTTTTAGAACGTCAAATCTGTTTTGTTTTGTAATAATAACAACTTTTGTTAATTTAGCATCTGGATGAGAATTGTCAACTACTGGAACAGCTTTGTCTGATGGAACTGTTACAAGTGGTTTGCTTACGCTTGCACTTGACTCAACAACGATTGGCATAAAGTCAGCATATGAGCTTTCTAGACCATGCTCAGTAGCATCTAAACCAAGAATTTCTTCTTCTTCTGAAACACGTAGACCGTGGAATTTTTTAATGCAGTAGAATGCGATTGTCATTGTAACAACTGTCCAAGCAACAACAGCTACGATACCAATAAATTGGATACCTAATTGAGCGAAACCGCCACCGTAGAATAAACCACCGTCAACAGCGAATAAACCACAAGCAAGTGTACCCCAAATACCATTTACGCCGTGAACAGCGATAGCACCAACTGGGTCATCAATTTTTAATTTAATGTCGATAAACTCAACAGCGATAACTACTAAGAAACCAGCTACTAAACCAACCATAGCAGCACCAAAGCAGTCCATAACTGCACAACCAGCTGTAATACCAACTAGACCAGCTAAAGCAGCATTAAGTGTCATTGAAACGTCTGGTTTGCCATTTTTAGCCCATGTAAAGAACATAGTTACAACTGAAGCAACTGCTGGAGCAACTGTTGTTGTTAGGAAGATTGAACCTAGACCACCGATACCGTCTAAAGCTGTAGCAGCAGCACCGTTAAATCCGTACCAACCAAACCAAAGAATAAAGCAACCTAAAGCACCAAGTGTTAAGCTATGTCCTGGGAAAGCTTTAACGATTGTTTTGCCTGTTTTAGGGTCTGTTACATATTTACCAAGACGAGGGCCTAAGAACAATACACCGATTAATGAAGATACACCACCAACTGTATGTATAGCAGCAGAACCAGCAAAGTCGATGAAACCCATTTGGCAAAGCCAACCAGAACCATTCCAAATCCAACCAGCTTCGATTGGGTAAATAACAGCACTTAAAACTGCACTGTAAATTAGGTATGCGCTAAATTTTGTTCTTTCAGCCATAGCACCTGAAACTATAGTAGCTGTTGTAGCACAGAATACTAAGTTAAATACAAATGATGACCAATCAAAGTTTGCGTAGTCTGAGAAAATTTGTAAATTTGGAACACCAATTAATCCAAATAAATAATTTTCACTCATCATTAAGCTAAAACCAATTAATATGAACATTACTGTACCAAGACAGAAGTCCATAACATTTTTCATAATGATGTTACCTGCGTTTTTAGCTCTTGTGAAGCCTGTTTCTACCATTGCGAATCCTGCTTGCATAAAGAATACAAGTGCAGCACCCATTAAAAACCAAATACCGAAATCCATTTTCATTTCCCTCCAAATGTTTATGTTTTAATATAAAAGACGTGCATTTACACCTATTTTAGGAGCAAATGCACGTCTTTGTGCCAATATTTTTTAAAATTATTAAATTAGTTTACGCTATATAGCATTTCTGCATATGTTGGTAAAGGCCAATATTTTTTAGCAACCAATGTTTCAAGTTCATCAACTACCATTCTTAATTCATTCATTGCTACAAATACACTGTCTTTGTAGCATGTAGCGAATGCCAATGTATCATCTTCATAAGCTTTAACGTCGATGATAGCACTTTCAAGAACATCTAATTTTTTAAGCATTGAGCCTGAAAGACTAGCAATTTTTGTAATTAAAGTACTTTCTAATGAACAATCTATACCAGCTATAGTTGATTTTAGGCTTAAAATTTCGCCTAATTCTTTTTGGTAAGAAAGTGCTGCTGGGATAATCATTTTCTTAACTAAGTCAACCATTGTAAGTGCTTCGATGTGGATAGTTTTGCAGTATCCTTCCATCATGATTTCATATCTTGAATGCATTTCTGGCTCTGTAAATACACCGTGTTTTGTAAATACAGCAAGGTTTTTGTCAGCTATGAATGTAGGAAGTGCATCTACTGTAGTTTTTAGGTTTAGAAGACCTCTTTTTTCTGCTTCAATTGTCCAGTCTTCAGCATAACCGTCACCATTAAAGATAATTCTCTTATGAGCTGAGATTGTTTCTTTAACAAGTGCGTTTAAGTCTGCTTTAAAGTCGCTTGAAACTTCTAGTTTATCAGCAAATTGCTCTAAAACATCAGCAACAACTGTGTTAAGAACAATGTTTGGTCCTGAAATTGAGAATGTAGAACCTAACATACGGAATTCAAATTTGTTACCTGTGAAAGCAAATGGAGAAGTTCTGTTTCTGTCTGTTGTATCTTTTGGGATATTAGGTAAAACAGTAGCACCAATGTCCATTTGTACTCTTTCCATGTCACTATATTCAGCACCACTATCGATAGCTTCAAGAACTGCTTCTAGCTCTTCACCTAAGAACATAGAAACGATTGCTGGAGGAGCTTCGTTAGCACCTAGTCTGTGGTCGTTACCAGCGTTAGCAACTGAAACTCTAAGTAAATCTTGGTATTCGTCAACAGCTTTTACAACTGCTACTAAGAATAGTAAGAATTGAGCATTTTCATAAGGTGTTTCGCCTGGCTCTAAAAGGTTAAGACCTGTATCTGTTGAAAGTGACCAGTTGTTGTGTTTACCTGAACCGTTAACACCAGCGAATGGTTTTTCGTGAAGTAAGCAAGCTAAACCATGTTTTTTAGCAATAGATTTCATAAGTTCCATTGTTAATTGGTTGTGGTCAGTAGCAATGCTTGTTGTTGTGAAGATTGGAGCAAGCTCGTGTTGTGCAGGAGCAACTTCGTTATGTTTTGTTTTAGCTAAAATGCCAAGTTTCCAAAGTTCTTGGTCTAATTCTTTCATGTAATCAGAAACTCTTTGTTTTAAAGCACCGAAGTAATGGTCGTCAAGTTCTTGACCTTTTGGAGGTCTAGCACCGAATAATGTTCTGCCTGTATATTGAAGGTCAGGTCTTTGTAAGTACATTTCTCTATCAATTAGGAAATATTCTTGCTCTGGACCAACTGTTGTGTTAACTTTAGTAGCTGTTGTGTTACCAAACAATTTTAAAATTCTCATTGCTTGTTTGTCAATAGCTTCCATAGAACGAAGAAGTGGAGTTTTCTTGTCTAGTGCTTCACCTGTATATGAGCAGAAAGCTGTTGGAATACAAAGTGTATCATCTTTAAGGAAAGCATATGAAGAAGCGTCCCATACTGTGTAACCTCTAGCTTCAAATGTTGCTCTTAATCCGCCTGATGGGAAAGAAGAAGCATCTGGTTCGCCACGAACAAGCTCTTTACCTGAAAATTCCATGATAATTTCGCCGTTAGCTGTTGGGCTGATAAAGCTGTCGTGTTTCTCAGCTGTAACACCAGTCATAGGTTGGAACCAGTGAGTAAAGTGAGTAGCGCCGTTTTCTGTTGCCCAGTCTTTCATTGCATTTGCAACTACGTTTGCAACTTCAAGTTCTAAAACAGCACCGTGGTCTACTGTTTGTTTAACTGCTTTGTAAATATTTTTTGGAAGTCTTGCTTTCATAACTGAATCGCCGAATACTAAACTGCCAAATAATGCTGGTACATCTTTCATAATAACACCTCAACTAATATTTTTTTGTTTTTTGCTAACTAAAACATTTTATAATGCAAAAAAGACGCTGTGAGCTTTTGACCCACAGCGTCTTTGCTGTTTACAATACGGATTATATAACATATCACACTAATTGTCAATACTTTTTTTGTAAGATTTTGCAATTTTTAGTCCTAAAACTTGCATTTCTACCTGTTGTACAATTGTATTGCTTGTGCTAGAGCGTTTTTTGCATATTTTAACTAAAGGACTTTCAAAATTGTTTTTCAAACTTAAAAAGTTATTGTCAAACTCATATTGACAAGGTATATATAAGTATTGTATAATTACTTATACCTAATATTGGTGTTCATCTGTATATATGGCAAAGTGGTTTTTAGGTATGCTAATTAATTACTTTTCTATAATTTTCAGATGTTTTTTTTATTTATATTGTATTTATATAATATTATCATTTTATTAAAATGTGCTACAAATCTATTATATAATATTATTTATTTAGTTGTATTAATTTATGAAAGTTGGATTAGTTTTGGAAAAAGCACTTATAGTTACATCAAATAAAACTAGTATGAGTTTTTTTACAGAAATGCTTAATATGGCAAGTATATCTAACCTTACTTTTTGTTCTAATTGTTTAGAGGCTAGAACCTATTTAGCCAAAGACGAATATGACTATGTTATTGTCAATTCACCTTTAAAAGATGAATTTGGCGAGAGCTTAGCAAGGGTTACAGCTACAAATGGTTTCTCTCAGGTTATATTGGTTGTTCCTACGGAGCATTACAATAAAATATTAGCAAGTAAAGCTAATATGGACATTTTAGTTGTTTCCAAACCTGTTAACAGGGCGAATTTTTGGTCTGCTTTAAAACTTGCTAAATCTGTTAATCAAAAAGTAAAACGTGTTCAAGACGAAAATTTGAAATTAAAAAAACAATTACAAGACGTGGCTGTGATAAACCGTGCTAAATGTATTTTGATTTCGTACTTAGGCATGAGCGAAGAAGAGGCGCACAAATACATTGAAAAACAAGCTATGGACGTACGACAAACAAAACGAATTGTTGCAGAAGGGATACTTAAAACCTATGAATATTAATGACAAATTACACGAGGAATGTGCCATTTTTGGCGCTAGTGTTAGCTCTAACGAAGCAGCTGGTATTACTTATAACGGGCTTCTTTCATTACAACATCGTGGACAAGAGGGCGCTGGTATAGCTGTTATTAACGATAACCGAATTTTATTCCACAAAAATGTAGGACTTGTTTCTGAGGTTTTCACAAAAGCTGTTCTTAATAAACTTCCTGAAGGCAAAATTGCTTTAGGGCATAACAGATACTCTACAACTGGTACCAACACCGTAGAAAATGTTGGTCCTTTTATAACTGAATTTTTAACAGGTAGAATTGCAACTGCACACAATGGCAACGTTACAAATGCAGTTGAAATTAGAAAAAACTTAAAAGAAATTGGTCTTGAGTTTAAAGCAACAAGTGACAGCGAAGTTATATCTTCTTTAATCGCTTATTGTATTACAAGAGAGAACGATTTAATAAAAGGTATTGTTAATGCTACTAAAGAGCTTAAAGGTGCATTCTCTTTAATTATTGGTAGTGGTAACGGCAAGTTAATCGCCCTTCGAGATCCAAACGGCTACAGGCCTCTTTGCATCGGTGAAAATGAACATGGTACTGCCATATCATCTGAAAGCTGTGCACTTGACACCTGTGGTTTTAACTTTGTTCGTGATGTTGCCCCTGGTGAAATTGTTGTTGTTGAAGACGGAAAAATCACTTATAGTGAAGTTGTTTTAACAAAGAAAGATAAGGCTGCGGGTCTATGTATTTTTGAATATGTTTATTTTGCAAGAACCGACTCAGTTATTGACAATTTAAGTGTTTATGACGCTAGGTTAAACATGGGTCGTATGTTGGCTAAAGAATACCCAGTAGATGCCGACCTTGTTTGTGGCGTTCCTGACTCTGGTCTTGAAGCTGCAATAGGTTATAGCCTTGAAAGTGGTATTCCACTAGGTAGTGGTTTTGTAAAAAATAGATATATAGGTAGAAGTTTTATCTATCCTACTCAAAGCCAACGTGACAACGCTGTTAAGCTAAAACTTAATCCACTTAATTCGCAAATTAAAGGCAAAAAAATTGTTTTAGTTGACGACTCAATTGTTCGTGGTACTACAAGCGAAAGAATTGTTAGAAGCCTTAAAAATGCTGGAGCAAAAGAAGTTCATATGCGTATTTCTTCACCACCATTTAAATATACTTGTCATTTTGGTACTGATATTGACAAAGCCGAAAACTTAATTGCAAATAAACTTAGCGTTGATGACATTTGCAAATCAATTGGTGCTGACAGTTTAGGATATATAAGTATTAAAGGTCTTAAAGAATCATGTGCAAAGTCAAACCTTAAATTTTGTACTTCTTGCTTTACTGGTGACGGTCAAGAACGTATGGGAAGCAAAGAAGATTTAGAGTAAGGAGAATATTATGAAATTAGAATTTACAAAAATGCACGGAATTGGAAACGATTATATCTATTTTAATTGTTTCAAATATAATATAGAAAATCCAGAAGAGCTTGCTATTAAACTTTCACACCGTAACTTTGGTATAGGTGGTGACGGAATTGTTTTAATTTGTCCAAGTGATGTAGCTGATGCTAAAATGAGAATGTTTAACATCGACGGTAGCGAAGGCAAAATGTGTGGCAATGCTATTAGATGTGTTGGTAAATACCTATATGACAATGACATTGTAAAAAAAGATGTTATCAACATAGAAACATTAAGTGGTATAAAAATCTTAGAACTTAATATAGAAAATAGTCTTGTTTCTTCTGCTAAAGTTAACATGGGTAAAGCAATTTTAAAACCTAGCGACATTCCTGTTAGTTTAGAAGGTGAAACTATTGTTAATAGAGATTTTTCTATTGATGAAAAAGAATTTGCTATTAATTGCAATATTACTTGCGTTTCTATGGGCAACCCTCACTGTGTTATCTTTACAAATGGAATAGACACTATGAATTTAGAAAAAGTTGGGCCATATTTTGAAAAGCATAAGATTTTCCCTGAGCAAGTTAACACAGAATTTGTAGAAGTTATCTCACCTACTCACCTTAAAATGCGTGTATGGGAGCGTGGTAGTGGCGAAACTCTTGCTTGTGGAACAGGCGCTTGTGCTACAGCTGTTGCCTCTGTTTTAAATGGACACTCTAACAAAAACACAGACATAAAAATTGAACTTTTAGGTGGAGAACTTACAATTAATTACACAGATGATGCTGTGTTTATGACAGGTCCTTGCACAAAAGTTTTTGATGGAATAATAGAAATATAATATAAAGGAGATACAATGAAAAAGTTTATTTTTGTAACAGGTGGCGTTGTTTCTGGCCTTGGTAAAGGTATTACTGCAGCTTCACTTGGCAGACTACTAAAACAACGTGGTCTAACTGTAACAGCACAAAAGCTGGACCCTTACATGAATGTTGACCCAGGCACTATGAGCCCACTTCAACATGGCGAAGTTTTTGTAACTAATGACGGTGCTGAAACTGACCTTGATTTAGGTCACTATGAAAGATTTATCGACGTTAATTTAAGCAAATTTTCTAACCTTACTTCTGGTAAAGTTTACTGGAACGTTTTAAGCCGTGAGCGTGAGGGCAAATACTTAGGACAAACTGTTCAAGTTATCCCACATATTACTGGCGAAATTAAAAACTTTATTTATGAAAGTTCAGAAACAAGTGGTGTTGATGTTCTAATTACTGAAATCGGTGGCACAACTGGCGACATCGAAAGCCAACCTTTCTTAGAAGCTATCAGACAAATTTCCTTAGAAGTTGGGCATGAAAACTGCATGTTCATTCATGTTACACTTGTTCCTTACTTAAAAGGTTCTAACGAACATAAGTCTAAACCTACTCAGCATTCTGTAAAAGAACTTCGTTCTATTGGTGTTTCACCTGACATTATTATTGCAAGAGCAGACGAGCCAATCGACCAAAGTATTAGAGATAAAATTGCTCTATTCTGTAATGTTAAACCAGACTGCGTTATAGAAAATCTAACACTTCCAAGCCTTTATGAAGCACCACTTATGCTACACGAAAATGGTCTTGATAATGTTGTTTGTCGTCATCTTAACTTAAATGTTCAAGAGCCTGACCTTACAGAGTGGAAAACAATGACAACAAAAATAGCAAACAGAACTAAAGAAGTTAAAATTGCTATTGTTGGTAAATATATTAAACTTCACGACGCTTATCTTTCTATTATTGAAAGCCTTAACCACGCAGGCTATGAGCATGGGGCTAATGTTAAAATCAAATGGATTGACAGCGAAGATTTAACTGACGAAAACACTGCTGAATATTTCAGTGATGTTGACGGCATGATTGTTCCAGGTGGCTTTGGTGACAGAGGTATTGAGGGTAAAATTTCTGCTTGTAAATATGCAAGAGAAAATAATGTTCCTTACCTTGGTATTTGTCTTGGTATGCAAATTGCTGTTATCGAGTATGCTCGTCACGTTTGTGGCCTTGCAGATGCTCATTCAGGCGAATTTGATATTAATTCTAAAAACAAAGTTATCGACTACATTCCAGAGCAAATTGGTATTACACACAAAGGTGGCACAATGCGTTTGGGCGCTTATCCTTGCCATATTAAAGAAAATTCTAGAGTACATGAAATTTACGGTAGTCTTGACATAAGCGAAAGACATAGACATAGATTTGAGTTCAACAACGATTACAGAGATTTAATGACTTCAAAAGGTTTAGTAATTTCTGGTTTATCACCTACTGGTACTTTGGTAGAAACTGTTGAAATTCCAGAAAATGACTTCTTTGTTGGTGTTCAGTTCCACCCAGAATTCAAGAGTCGTCCAAATAAACCACATCCACTATTCTTAGAGTTATTGAAAAAATCAATTAAAGATTAAATCGTAATTAATAATAGTAGGGAACGCAACGTATGCACTCCCTACGGAGCATTACAATACAAATAAATTAAACCAAAAGGAGTTTCAAAATGAAAATAAATAGTTATTATGGTGACCTAAAAAGCAGCTACTTATTTCCTATGATTAATAAGGCTGTTAATGAATATAAAGAGGCTAACCCAACTGCTGATGTTATCAAAATGGGTATTGGCGATGTTACTTTACCACTTGCACCTGTTGTTATTAAAGCAATCACAGATGCTACTGCTGAAATGGGCAAAGCTGAAACTTTCAAAGGCTACGGCGATGAGCAAGGTTACGGCTTTTTAAGAGAGGCCATTGCAAATTACTATGCTAAAAAAAATGTCGAACTTGAACTTACTGAAATTTTTATCAGCGACGGTGCTAAAAGTGACGTTGGTAATATCTTAGATATTTTTGCAAAAGACAACATAATTTTAATACCAGACCCTGTTTACCCAGTTTATGTTGACACTAACATTATGGCTGGTAGAAAAATTGTTTATATGAATGGTAACGCAGACAACAACTTCTTGCCACTTCCTTGTGATGATGTTGACTGTGATGTAATTTACCTTTGTTCTCCTAACAACCCTACAGGTGCTGTTTACACAAAAGAGCAACTTAAAGCTTGGGTTGACTATGCAAACAAAAAAGACGCTATTATTCTTTTTGACAGTGCTTACGAGATTTTTGTTACTGATGACAGCCTTCCAACAAGCATTTTTGAAATTGAAGGTGCTAAAACTTGTGCTATCGAGTTCTGCTCACTTTCAAAAACTGCTGGATTTACAGGTACTCGTTGTGGATACACAGTTGTTCCTAACGCTTTAATTCGTGAGAACTCATCAATCAATAAACTATGGCTTCGTCGTCAAACAACAAAATTCAACGGCGTTCCTTATATTGTTCAAAAAGGTGCAGAGGCTGTTTTCACAGATGAGGGCATGAAACAAATTAAAGATAATATCGATTATTACAGAGTTAATGCAAAAGTTATGGCAGATACTCTTACAGAAATGGGAATTTGGTTTATCGGTGGAGAAAATTCTCCTTATATCTGGCTAAAATGCCCAGAAGGTATGGGTTCATGGGATTTCTTCCACAAACTTCTAAACGAAGCTAACATTGTTGGTACTCCTGGTGCTGGTTTTGGCGAAAATGGTGAGGGTTTCTTTAGACTTACTGCTTTCGGAACACACGAAAACACTGTAGAAGCTATGAGAAGACTAAAAGAGTTAAAATTCTAATAAAAAATAAAAGAGCCAAGAATTTACCTTGAATGGTAGAAACTTGGCTCTAATTTTTTGCTTAAAATTATAAAACTTCTATTTGAATTGAGTTAGATATATTTCCGTTTAAATTAGCTTTAATTTTAATATCACCAGCATTTTTAGCTCCAATAATTATTAAAGCTTGACCTTTATTAGTGATAATTTTAGGGCATTTGTGGTCGCCAACAAATGTGTTAGCTCCGTTATCTGCACCGCAAACTGTAGTGTTTCCATCACAAATGAATTCAATTTCAGCCTCTTCAAATTTTACTTCTACACCATTTTTATCAAATAGCTTAGCTGTAATATTGCAAACACTGTCGTAATCTGTTGTAATACTGTTTTTATCAGCAAAAATTTGCACGTCACAAGCAGTTTGTGCAGTTTTTAAAGTATAGCTAGTATCAATGTTTTTAACAGTGATTTCACCTTTTACAAAAGGAATACACCATTTATAAATTCTATCAGGGAAATCTTTCAAATAAAGTGTTGAAACTTCATTTCCGTTTTGTAATAAAGTTAAACTGTCACAGTTTGAGTAAGCCTCAACTACTATTGGTTCATTTTCGTCATAATTATAGTGGTCATTCATGTCTTGGAAAGTCCAAAGTCGTGTTTCCCAAGTTCTATCATCATCAGTTTTTTCTACTAAGCTATTACCTGATAATGCGTAAAGAGATTTTTCAAGTGTTTGAGTAGTCATGTATGTGTAAGGTTTGTCTTGCCATAAAGTTTTGAACATATGGTAAGATGTTTTTTCAAAACCAGCAACATCAAGAAGACCAGAACTTGTAAGTTTTATAGGCCAGTTACCACGTCGACCAGCTTCACCTAAATAGTCTATGCCAGTCCATAAGAATATACCAGCTATAAAATCGTTTTCTAGAACAGCTTTCCATTCGTGCCACTGTGCAACATTTTCAGCCCCCATAATTGGTTTGTCAGGGTAATGTTCATGGCATCTGTTATACATAACACGGCGATAACTAAAGCCAACCATGTCTAAAGCGTCAGTATAGCCAGATTCATAACTTGCTGACGGTAAAATACAGTTAGCAGTTATAGGTCTTGATGTATCAATTTCTTTTGTCCAATTAGAAAGTTTTTTTGCTGTGTCGCCAATTTCATATAAATCTCTTGGAATTTTAGCACAATTTTCTCTTATTTGCTCCACTGTAAATGGAGGTGGATTAAAGAAATAGTTACCATTTGCACTAGCTCCAAAATAGCCAGTAGCAAAGTTGTATTTAGGGTAAGTCCATTCAATTTCATTACCTAAACTCCACTGAATAATAGACGGACGGTTAAAGTCCCTTTTAACAGTGTCTTGTAAGTTTTGTTTAGCACAATCTCTGAAAAACTCGTGGTGACCTCTTGAAATGTAATCAACTTCTTTTTCAGTGCCGTTGCTACGTTTATCTTTAGGAAAGTCCCATTCGTCGAAAAATTCTTCTTGTACCAACAAGCCTAGTTCATCACACAAGTCCAAAAAGTCAGCAGAGGCAGGGTTGTGGGCTGTTCTAATAGCATTGCAACCACATTCTTTAAGAGTTAGCAAACGTCTTCTCCAAACATCATTTGGAACAGCTGAACCAACAGCGCCAGCTTCATGGTGAAGACAAACACCTTTAATATATTCGTGTCTACCGTTTATGAAAAATCCGTTATCAACTGTAAATTCAAAATATCTTACGCCAAATTTGCTCTTTTTTTCTTGCTTTACTTCTCCGTCGTAAGAAAGTGTAGTTTTAATTGTATACAAATTACCTTTGTATACGTCCCAAAGTACAGGGTTTTCTAAAATAACACTTTGAGTGTCAACAGCCGATTTATCAATGCTTAAATCGTTTTGAAGTGTAGCGACAACATCACCGTTAGGGTCAATAATTTCATGAGTAACGCTTACAGCTTTACAAGAATTTTCGTTTTGAATTTCAGTGCTTATATTAATAGTAGCTTTGCTGTTATCTTTAATGTCAGTAGTAACTTGCACACCGTAAACAGGTATGTATGTTTTTTCGAAAACTAACAAATTAGCTTTTCTATAAATACCAGAGCCAGCATACCAACGGCTGTCTAAATAACGTGTTCTGTCAACTTTAACAGCTAAAACATTTTCTTTAGCAACATAATCGCTTATGTCAAGTAAAATAGGGGAATAGCCATAAGCTTCGAAAGAAACAAATTTTTCGTTAACATATATATTAGAACGGTTATAAATTCCGTCAAAATACAAGAAAACTTTTTTGTCTTTGTAGTCATCATTAAGTGTAAAGTGCTTTCTATACCAACCTATACCACCTACAAGATAAGCTGTGCAACCGTGACCAATTTCTTGGTTATAGGGTTGTTCTATACTGAAATCATGTGGTATATTTTTAGATACAAAATCGCTTTCATCTAAATCAATTAGATGTTCGCACATGTCATCGCCAAGTTTGAATTTCCAATCTTTATTAAAATCCATAATTCACGTATAATAGAATTATCATCTAAAGCAGGTGATAGTTCTATTATTTTTCCTTTCATAATTTTTTATTTAACCTTTATTTAATTATACAATATAGTATACAAAAGTCAAGCATGAAAAGCTTAATTAATATAATATGATTTTAAAAATTGCAAAAAAGTAAAGTTAATAATAAGTTCAAATTTTATTAACGGAATATTTTCTTGTAAATTGTTTGAATTGTTATATTCATATTGAAGATTTAAATTAAATGTGTTATAATCATTTGAAGATAATTATTTTTGAATATATTTTTTTATGTTTAATATAATTAAATAAGGGAAAGGTGTTTGTAGCAAGTAAAGACTTGCTAGTAAACAATGTTATATATATTTATGGGTAAGAAAAGAATTTTTATAAGTTCCACAGGCAGAACTGCTACACAGTTTTTTGCACAATATCTTAATTTGATGATAGAAAATTCTTCTTCTATTCATGAACCAGGTACCCCTTGGGTATCAAAACCTAGAAGACTATTAACTCAAATAAAAAGTTATGGCTTGTACCATTTAACATTAGGGCAAAATAAAAACACACACTCAATGTATAAATTAAGCCGTGATTATGTTAAAGGCTGTATTAGTCCACAAAAAGCATGTGAAAATATTTTATCTATAAATAAAAAAGTTGATGAACTTTACAATACCGATGTAATGGTTTATTCATCTGGGCATATTTATGGACTGCTTGGTTTGCTTGACGAAGTTTACGACGAAGCTAATTTCGTTTTTATTATAAGAGATCCAAGGGACTGGATTGGCTCGGCACTTAACAAAATGGAGTATTCACTTTACGGACCTGTTGAATTCTTTTTAAGAGAATTAAGTTTGCAACCCTCATGTTTTGATGACGATCCTTATAAAGATTCATGGAAGAAACTTTCCAAATTCGAAAAATATTGCTGGTTTTACAATAAACTTAATACTATGGTGCTTGAAACAATGAAAGACAAACCAAACTTTAAAGTCTTTAGATATGAAGATATATTTTTATCTGAAAATTGTGTTGAAAATTTTGGTAATCTTTTAGAGTTTTCTACACAGTTTAAAACTGGTAAAATTAATTATACATATAAATCTGAGCTTATTGGGGAAAAAATAGACTCTAAACAAAAAAGCAAAACATGGCGTAATTGGACTAAAGAAGAGGCTAAAATCATGATGAAACATTGTGGAACCCTTATGAATGAATACGGCTATGGAAAAGAAGAAGAATGGAAAAAGAAAATTGGCATTAAAAAATTAAATGTAAAGAAAAAATTAGTAGTTACATAATTATTTAAATGCGGAGGTTATTTATGAAAGTACTGATTGTTAGCGATTGCTACAAACCTACTATTAACGGAGTTGTTACTTCTGTTTTAAATTTAAAAGCAGGACTTGAGGAATTAGGGCACGAGGTAAGAGTTTTAACATTATCAAATTCTACAACTTCTTACAAAGAAGATGAAGTTTATTATATAGGTTCTTTAGACCTTGGAAAAATGTACCCAGGCGTAGTAAGAGTTCAAATTATGCCTTCTAAAAATGAAATTGCAGATATTATAAGTTGGAAACCAGATATTGTTCACACTCAAAGTGAGTTTAGCACATTTTTTATAGCTAAAAGAATAGCTAAGCAATTGAAAATTCCAATAATTCACACATATCACACAGTGTATGAAGATTATACTCATTATTTTTCAACAAGCAAAACTATCGGCAAAAAAGCCGTTGCAAAAGTTACCAATTTATATAGCGAAAAAGTCGACGGTATAGTTGCACCTACTCAAAAAATCAACAGTATGCTTGACAGATACGGTGTATCATGTCCAGTTCATATAATACCAACTGGTATATCTTTAGAGAAATTTCAAAGTAAAATCTCTGACGAAGAAATAAACAAGTTAAAACAAAGCTTAGGTATTCCACCAGATAACATTGTTTTAGTTTCTGTTAGCAGACTTGGTAAAGAAAAAAATATAGATAATTTAATCAATTATCTTCACAAATATCAAAATAAAAAAATATCTTTTGTTATCGTTGGCGACGGACCTGCTAAAGAAAGTTTAGAAGATTTAACAGAAAAATTAAACTTATCTTCACAAATTGTTTTAACAGGCAGTATACCACCAGACAGTGTGCCTCAATACTACCAAATGGCTGATTTGTTTGTTTCAGCGTCTACTAGTGAAACTCAAGGTTTAACTTACATCGAGGCTTTAGCTTCTGGCACACCTATTTTGTGCCGTAAAGACACTTGTCTTGACGGAGTTTTAGAAGAGTATAAAAATGGATATTCTTTTGAAAATGAAATGGAGTTTACACAAAAACTTGATTTATATATGAGCAGTAAAGATAACAGCGAAATGGTTAACAACGCAGTGAACACAGCAGAAAAATTTACCACTGAAAATTTTGCAAAAGCAGTTGTAGATTTATACCAGTTTTATTTAAATTATAATAATAAAGGCCATTATATAACAGACGAAGAATAAATTTTTGTTCATAAATTATCAATTGACTTTTATAGACAAAACAGGTATTATTATATATGTTGCAAAATTTTTGCATGCTTATAAAATTAATTGAAAGACGGTAAAAAAATGTTCGCAATAGTAATTTCTATTTTGGCTGGAGCAGGTGCTGGTATAGGCACTGGACTTGCCGGAATGAGTGCTGCTACTATAATTTCACCTGTTTTGGTTACCTTTTTGGGTATGGAGGCGTACTCGGCTATCGGTATTGCATTAGCAAGTGATGTTTTGGCAAGTGCTGTATCGGCATATACATATAAAAAAAATAATAATGTAGATATTAAAAACGGCATTAAACTCATGATTCCAGTTTTAATATTCACACTTATCGGAAGTTACGTTTCTAGTTTGGTTGATAACACAGCTATGGGCGCACTTTCATTGTTTGGAACTTTGGGAATGGGGCTAAAATTTTTATTCTTCCCAGTTAAGAAAACAAAAGATGACATGGAGCCACTTAACTCTTTTAAAAGAAGACTATTTAGGATTTTAGGTGGTGTAGTGGTAGGCTTTATTTGTGGTTTTACTGGTGCTGGTGGCGGAATAATGATGTTGCTTGTTTTGACAGTGGTTTTAGGTTTCGAACTTAAAACAGCAGTTGGTACTAGCGTGTTTATTATGGCTTTTACAGCTTTCACAGGTTCTGTGTCACATTTTACTTTGACAGATTTACCTGATTTTAAATGTCTTATTATTTGTTCAATTTCAACTCTTATTTTTGCAAGGCTATCAGCAAATTATGCAAATAAAATTACCCCTAAACTTTTAAACAAAACACTCGGTTACTCTTTAACTTTTTTAGGAATTGTGTTGATTTTGATTAATTATTTGTTTTAATTTGACATAATTAAAAATATCAATTATAATAATATACGAAAGCTAAACCACACTAAAAGTGTGGTTTTTTTATAAATAATTTTTAAAGGACATCTTATGAAAAAATACGCAATTTTATGCAATCCAGGACATAACAGAATATATTTTGAAACTTCTTTAATTCTTGCTAAGTCAGAATTTTTAGTTGCAAGTCAAAAAATGGAAGACAAACCTACAGCTATTAATCATGAAATTATTAGCAATATTAACTATTTCACTTTTGAAATAAATGAAGATTTAACCGTAAATGACTTGAAAATTGTGTCAAATTTATCGTTTGTTTTCGCTTTGTTTAAAGTTGTTAAAGTGGAAGAAAAAGACTGTTTTGTGCCTATTTCACGAAATAACAAATTTTATGTTGACGAAAGCATAAGCTCTATTTTAAAATACTCTGGCAAAACAAACGAGCTTTTCACAAGAATGATGATAAACGTGGCTATGCTTTCACAAGATGAAACTGAAAACATTAAGCTTTTCGACCCAATTGCTGGCAAAGGAACAACTTTGTACGAAGGGTTAATAAAAGGTTTTGATGTTTATGGTATGGAAGTTGGCGAAAAAGTTACAGCAGAAGCTTTCCAGTTTTTGAAGAAATTTTGCCAAAATAATAAATACAAGCACAGTTCAGATGTTATTCGTGTTTCAGGCCCCAATAAAGAATTTACTGGCATAAAACATAATGTTCAAATAGCACCAACTAAAGAAGATGCTAAAAATAAAGCTTATAAAACAGCTGAAATTATAGCCGGCAATTCTATAAATGCTGATTATTTTTATAAAAAGAATTTCTTTAATCTAATAGTTGGCGACTTGCCTTATGGTATTCAGCATGGAAATGTAACAGGGGAGAAGCAAAGTTCTTTAACCCGTAATCCTACACAGCTTTTAAGGGCATGTTTACCAAAATGGGGGACAGTGCTAAAATCTGGTGGAGTTGTTTGTTTAGCGTGGAATGCAAACGTTTTGACAAGAGAAAAAGTTATAGGTATATTCGAAGAAAAAGGTTTTGAGGTTTTAAATAACGGCGCTTATAAAGAATTTGCACATAAAGTTGACCAATCTATTTTAAGAGATATAATTGTTGCAAAAAAAACTTGAAAAATAAGGAAATTTGTAGTATAATGGATTGTAATTTTGAATAATTTATATTAAGGAGCTTAAATTCAATGGGACTATTACAACAATGGACAGAATTTGCAGAACAACAACAAAACGGTGAGAATGCACAAAAATTTTGGAACGATTATTTCTTGAAAGAAAAAGAGATTTACGAGAAAATTTTAGGAAGAAAAACTGCAGTTAGCGGAACAGTTTCTGCCCTAGCGAAAAAATTTGGATTAGATGAAATTTTAATGGTAGGCTTTATCGACGGAATTAACGACAGCCTTAAAAAACCTATGAATTTAGACGACCTAACTTTAGAAACAAATGTTAATCTTTCATTTAGCAATGAAAAATTATATTACAATATGGTTGCTGCTAAAGCTTCTTGGCTTTACGAATTACCACAATGGGATAATCGTTTGACCGTAGAAGAAAGAAAAGAACTTTACAAACAACAAAAATTATCAACAACAGTTGTAAACACACAAAAAGTTGGTAGAAATGACCCTTGTCCTTGTGGCAGTGGCAAAAAATACAAAAAATGTTGTGGCAGATAAGTTCAAAAAAGAAAGGCATGTGCACCTAGAAATAAGTTAATTGTTTTCTTTAGCTTGTTTTCAGAAAACATGACATGGTCATAATTTATGGTAAAATTAAGAATTGCTACACCAGATGACGCTGTAACTTTGGCTGATATTTATAATTATTATGTAGAAAATACTAATATAAGCTATGAATACGCTAAAGTTAGTTATGAGGACTTCAAAAATAGAATTATAGAGATTTCTAAAGCTTTTCCATATATTGTTGCTTATGAAGACAACAAAATCATAGGTTACGCTTATTCGCACTCTTTTAGAGAGCGCAAAGCTTTCTCGTGGGGAACAGAGCTTTCTATGTATTTAGATAAAAATTGCAAGGCAAAAGGCACAGGAACTATGCTTATGGAAAAAATTCTTTCTATGTTAAAATCAATGAATTTTGTTATTGCATATTCTTTTGTAGACGAACCAAACCCAGCAAGCACAGCTTTGCATGAAAAATTTGGTTTTGAAAAAGTTGCTACTTTAAATAATACTGGTTTTAAAAATGGCAAATGGTGTAGTGCTTATATTTACGAATTAGTTATTGGAAATTTTGATAAACCTAATGAAATTGACCGTGATTGGCAAAAGTATTTTTAAAATAAGTCAAGTCGTTTAAGTCTTGACAAATTCACTATAACTCTGTATAATAACAGAGTTATACACGCTGTTATGGCTCAGGCGGCAGAGCACGTCCTTGGTAAGGACGAGGTCAGCGGTTCGAATCCGCTTAACAGCTCCATAATTACCCATCGAAAAAGATGTGCACCTAGAAAAGCCTAAGAAACATCAAGGATTGCAGGCTTTTTTCTTCGGAAAAAGGCCTGTTTTTTTTACTTCAAAAATGACGATGGATTTTTGTAGAATGTGATGACAATTAATTAATTTACAAAAAATACTTTATTTAAAATAACTTTTATGATATAATTAATGTATAAATTAAAAGGAAGTGATGCTATGCCAGTTATATCAATGTTCTATGGTATTATAATACAAATGTTCAACAATGGTGAGCATAATCCACCGCATTTTCATGCACATTATCAAGGTTATAAAGCGACATTTGATTTTGAAGGCGATTTACAAAAAGGTTCTATGCCTAAAAAGCAAAGCAAGTTAATAGCTGCATGGGCAGAACTTCATAAGGAAGAACTGGAAGCCAACTGGGAGCTTGCTATAAATGAGCAATCATTATATAAAATTGAACCACTAAAGTGAGGTGTTTGTATGACAGAAATTTTATATGGAAAAGAAGAATTAATCAGTGTTGAAAAAGCTTTGCCAAATAATAATTATACCATTACGATGCTATTTTCAAATGGTGAAACAAGATTATACAACGCAAGAGAACTCCTTGAAAAACCTGTTTTCAAGGCATTAAATAGTAAAGTGTTTTTCTTAACTGCTAAAGCTATGTATGGTACAGTAGTATGGAACGACGATATAGATTTAGATCCAGAATATTTATACGAAAATAGTATTTTAGTATAATGTAACAAGAGTTCGAATCCTCTTTGAAAAATAGCTTTAGACAAAAAATATCGATTTCGATGGGTAAACACAGAAAAAAACACCCCTAAACAGCTGAAAATGGTTGTTTAGGGGTGTTTTTGCTATTTTTTATAAATTTGTTGTTTTATAAAAAATTATTTGTTTGTAAAATTTTGTAGTGTTTTAATAACGTTAGTGGGTTAGGCTACAGAGCTATAGCAACTGTCTTAAACAAAGATAATATCGTACTACCAAGAGCATACTTCTACGAAACGATTAGAAAAGAATGTCCTAATAGACACCCACAATATTGGGCTTCTGAAGTAGTTAGAGCAATATTGTGCAACGAAGTGTATATGGGTAATCTAGTTCAAAAAATCATCATAGGTCAAAAGAAAAAAGTGGATGGAGTGGAAAAGCAAGAAATCTCCATAATTTACAATCTTATAGGTAATTGACCGAAAATGATTAACAGCACTTATGCAAGTATCTTCTGGTATATTCTTGGCCTGTAATTTAAATATAAAAAAGTGCGTCCTCGTAAAAACGCACTTTTTATATAATTATTACTGCATGCCCCAAACAGCAAGCGACTGTAAGGTTGGCATTAATTCTTTTGTTTTCTCTGTTATAAAATACTCTACTCGAATTGGCATTTCATTATACTGAACACGAGTTATGAGTCCATCTTTTTCCATTTCTTTTAAAGAAGATGCCAGCATTGTATTGGTAATTCCTTGAACTTTTTTCATAAGCTCATTATATCGAATTCCTTTTTCGTTGGAAAGCACGCACATAATAGGAATTTTCCACTTGCCTCCAATACGTTTAAGCGCAGTTTGTAAAGGACAAACTTCACCACACGGACAGTGGTCTGCTTTACACTTACTCATATTTTTCTTACCTCCTCATATTTTTGTGCGATATTGACTATAAATTTTAATTCGTGTGTTGTTATCAAAAAGCATTAAAGATATATCGTTAAATCCAAAGTATTCCGTTATAAAAACAGAACAAAAATAGCAATTCAGCAGTATAAAGATAACAATGATAGTTTTAAATTCATTTCTCTTTAATTTTTTGCACTAAAACAGTTATTTTTGATTGTTTTTTGATTGATGTAGTTTTTGATTTCTCTTTACTGTTTGTTGGTAACTTATGTACATTGTATCTAAAACAAATAAGCAAAATAAAGAAAATCGACATATATTGTAAGTGAAAATCAAGCATACAAGAAAGTGAAATAAACAAAATAATCATTTTTGGTAAAACATCAAGACTTTTATCTTTAAGTGATTTAACTACTAAAACAATTAAACTAATTCCAGCAATATATCCACCATCTAAGAACATTTGTAAAAAATCATTATGTACATAAGTAACATCATAAACGCCTGTCTGTATAGCTCCCTCAATATATCTATATCCCATATAACCGAGTCCAAGTGGATTGGTTAATATAGGTATTACAGCATCTTTCATATATAATATCCTACCGATAAAAGTACTTTCAAAAATAGAAATAGATGCAATTCTACTGAAAAATTCTGTGTTACCTATGCAAAGCAAAATTACAAAAGATATAGTACCGAGCACAGCTCCTAAGATTAGAAATAAAACTGAAGTCTTTCTGAAGTCTTTAATAAAAATACTAATAATAAATAGAGCTATTAATAAAATAAATATTGTACGGCTACCTGTTTCAATAATCCCAAATAGTAAAATAATAAATTTTATGCAATTAAAAATTGTTGTTTTTGATTTAATTTTATCTTCGCTAATATTGTTTACTATAACAATTATTCCAAGAAGTAAGAACAACGCAAAAGTGTTGGGATATTGAAAAAAACCAGTTATATTCCCATTAACACTGAAAAAATTAAATAACGGTTGGTAAAGTTTGAATAAATAAGAAATTACAATTAACACAATTCCTAAATTTGGTTTTGGATTTTAAAGAAAACTTAATAGAGAATTATAAGGCTACAAGTGTAAATTTAATCTTAGTATCAGTAAATAGCTTTATGGATTGGCTAGGCTTGCCACAATTAAAAGTAAAACCACAAAAGATACATATATAATATAAATTCACAATTTAAATACCATTGAAAATCTTGATTTTTATAGAAAAAAAGGACTATACTTATGAAGCATATATAGCAAGTTTGGATCTGTTATATAAACATAATTAGGCTAATTGCCATTACCATCATACCAGCTACAAAGCCGTATATCGAGTGGTGGTGTTTTCCGTATTCTCTGGCGCAAGGGAGTAGTTCATCAATGGAAATAAACACCATAATTCCAGCAACTGCACCAAAAATCACTCCAAAGACAACATCATTCATAATAGGCATTAATATAAGCCAACCAATTAATGCTCCCACTGGTTCAGATAAACCTGAAAGGAATGAATATATAAAGGCTTTCTTTTTAGATCCAGTTGCGTGGTATACTGGCACAGAAACAGCAATTCCCTCTGGTATATTGTGAAGTGCGATAGCAACTACTATTGGAATAGCAATCTCTGGCTCTTGCATTGCTGAAATAAAAGTTGCAAGTCCTTCTGGAAAATTATGTATTCCTATTGCCAAAGCTGTGAAAAGTCCCATTCTCATTAATTTGCTTTTATCATTATTAGGTACGGTTTCTGTAATATGTTTCATCTCGTGTGGGTTTTCCACAGAGGGAATAATCTTATCGATTAAAGCAATTAAAATCATACCACCAAAAAATGAAACCACTGTAATGATAGCACCGTTTTTATCGCCCAGCCGACCAACCAAAGACTCCTGAGCCTTGACAAAAATTTCTATCATAGAAACATATATCATAACACCAGCTGAAAAACCTAAGCTGACTGATAAAAAAACTTTATTATCTTTTTTTGAAACAAAAGCAATTAAACTACCAATACCAGTACAAAGACCTGCAATAAGCGTCATTGCAAAAGCAAAAAATACATTATCCATATATAAACCTCTTTTTTTAATTATGTAGTTAGTTTAAACTAACTACATTCTATATGATAAATAGTATTTTGTCAACTTAAAATTTAATACTGCTGATAATATCTTGTAAAATAGAAATACTATAAATAAAAAAGGAGATAAGAAATGATGGATTTAACTGTTGGTGCAATTATTATAATAATATTATCCTCAGCTATCATATATATGATAAAACATAAAAATTAATTTTAAAATGGTATTGACAATTCTTTCGTATAAGTGTATACTGATATAAACAAACACTTATATGAAAGGCCTGATAAAATGAACACAGAAAAAAATTTTTGTTGCGAATTTGCAAAAGATGCACTAGAAAATATTCCAGAAGATAATATTTGTTCGGATGTTTCAGATTTTTTTAAAATTTTCGGTGATTACACGAGAGTTAAAATTCTTTTTGCTATGAAAGAACACGAAATTTGTGTAAACGATTTAAGCATAATTTTAGGTATGCAACAGCCAGCAGTTTCTTATCAGCTTAAAATTTTAAAAAATAACAAATTAGTTTCATCAAGGCAAGATGGTAAAATGACGTTATATAAACTCAACGACCATCACGTTTTCGAACTACTAGAAACAGCCTTGATACACTTAACACATAAATAAGGAGATAATATGGAAATTGTAATTACTTTTATCGAAAATTTTAAAGAAATGTTTGTAAGCATGGCTTTTTATATTATGTTAGGACTTTTATTTGTAGGAATTTTAAATACTTATATAAAAAAAGAAAGTGTTTTAAAACACTTAGGTAAAGAAAAATTTTCTTCTGTTGTAAAGGCTTCTGTGGTTGGTGTTCCACTTCCTCTTTGCTCTTGTGGAGTTGTACCAACAGCAGTTGAACTTAAAAAAGACGGTGCATCTAACGGTGCTGTTGTTTCTTTTTTGGTGTCAACCCCTCAAACTGGTGTAGACAGCATACTGGCTACATACTCAATGATGGGTGTGGTAATGGCGATTTACAGGCCAATAGCAGCATTTTTCTCTGGTATTATCACTGGTGGAATTGTAGATATTTTTGCAAAAAAAGATAAAATTAATTCAAATACTCAAAGCAGTTGCTGTTGTTGTAGCTGTGATGAAGAACATTCAACTTGTGGCTGTGAAGAAGTTCATACATCTTGTAGTTGTGAAAGCGAACATTCAAACTGTGGTTGTGAAGAAGTTCATACATCTTGTAGCTGTGAAAGCAAACATTCAACTTGTGGTTGTGGTTGTGGTTGTGAGTCGGCAACACCTACAACAAAGCTTGGTAAATTTAAACGTGTATTTACATATGCTTATGGTGGTTTTTTGGATGAAATTGCAGGACATTTTATGCTTGGAATGTTAATCGCTACTGTGATAAGCACATTTGTTCCCACTGACTTTTTTGTAAGTTTAGGCTTGGATAGTGGTGTTTTGGCAATGATTGCAATGATTATAATTGGTTTACCAATGTATATTTGTTCAACTGCTTCTATTCCTATTGCAATAACCCTTGCAGGAAAAGGCTTGTCATTTGGTGCATCTTTTGCCTTTCTATTCACAGGCCCAGTTACTAACATCGCTTCTATTTTGGTATTAAGCAAAGCTTTAGGTGAAAAAATAACAACACTTTATATTGCATCAGTTTCTGTTTGTTCGGTAGTTTTTGGATTGTTACTAGATTTTTTAATAGAAAAATTTGACTTGGCAGTGTTATTCACTTCAGCATCATCTACACACAGTGAAGAGGCCAATATAATTAGCTATATAGTAGCGGTTATTTTTCTAGCACTAATAATAAAAAGTTTTATTGTAATGATAAAAAATAAAATTAAATAAATTTGGAGGAATTATGGAAAAAACACTGATTATTAACAGACGAGAATGTGAAAAACTTTTGACTTACGAAAGATG
>JAWXUM010000019.1:0-53363 GCA_044432645.1 Clostridia bacterium
ACAGCTCGCCCCTACAATGTTTGTGCAACTTTTTTTACAATATAGGTTTTTTGACAGTCTGAAACGTAGTAACTTTTGTTACTACGTTTGGGTGTGAATTAATATATTTTATTATATACGTGAAATTTATTCACCGTAAAATTGAAAAAGAAACTACACAAAACATCTTTCATAAATAGCTTGAAATTTTATTTCGCCTATTCCTTCTACCAATTGCACTTGTTCTATATATTCGAAATCGCCGTTAGTTTCACGGTATTCTATAATTCGCATAGCTAAAGCCTCACCTATACCGTCGATTGTAATTAGCTCGTCTAAACTAGCAGTGTTGATATTTATCAACTGAATATCGCTTAAATCACTTTCATCTACTACTATAATTTCTTCTGTTACATCAACATAAATATAATTAATAGCAGATATTTGGTCGCTTACGGCAACTAAACATACGGTTACAATTGCAATCATGATAATTAAATAGGTTTGTAGCCTATCTTTTTTCAAATTATAACCTCTTTTTAAGTTTTGCTAAATATTTTTCAAAATAGTCTGGAAGTGGAGCTTCAAACTCCATGTATTCACCTGTTCTAGGATGAATAAACCCTATAAGACCTGCATGTAAACACTGACCTTTAAGCTCTGTAATAACAGATTTTGGCCCGTAAATAGGGTCGCCAGCAACTGGTTTTCCTAAATAAGCCAAATGCACCCTAATTTGATGTGTTCTGCCAGTTTCTAGCTTTAATTTAATGTAAGAAAACCCAGAAAATCTCTCTATCATTTCGTAATGAGTAACAGCATTTTTTGCGGCAGCTCCACTTAAAATAACAGCCATTTGTTTTCTGTCGTTAGGGTTTCTACCGATTGGTGCATCAACTGTACCAACATCATCTTTAAACTTGCCATACACAATAGCTCTGTATTCACGGTTAAAACTGTGTTCTTTAATCTGCAAAGCTAAGTCATTATGAGCAAAATCATTTTTTGCAACAATCAAAAGTCCACTGGTGTCTTTATCTATTCTGTGAACAATTCCTGGACGAATTTTGCCGTTTATGCCAGACAAAGAGTCCTTTGCGTGGTATAAAAGAGCATTAACCATAGTTCCTTGATAATTACCAGGTGCTGGGTGGACAACCATTCCTTTTGGTTTGTTTACAACAAGCAAGTCGTCGTCTTCGTAAACTATATCTAAAGGGATATTTTCAGGTAAAACGTCAATATCTACAGGTTCAGGGATAGTTATAATTACATTATCTCCGATTTTAGCTTTATAGCTTTTTGCTGGTACTTTGCCGTTTACTAAAATTTCGCCTTGCGTTATAAGGTTTTGAACTTTTGCACGGCTAATTTCTGTTTCTTCGCTAATCAACTTGTCTAGCCTGTCAAGTTTATCTACAGTAAAGTTTATTTGCTCATTCATTTTCTAAAGTTTTCTCCTCTTCTTTTGGGGTAGCTTTTATCAGTTTTTCGTCCATACTAAGTTCTTTTGGTGGCTTTTTTTGCTCTTTCATCTCGAAAAATATCACATAAATAATAAGAGAAATAGCACCTAAAACAACTAAACTGTCAGCAAAATTAAATACATAAGGAAAAAACATTACATGAATATAGTCAATAACATATTCAAACATAACTCTGTCGATTAAATTTCCTATTCCACCTGCTACTATAGTTATAGTGGAAAAATGTGTGAAAAAGTTGTGGTTTTTAAATTTAAAAGATATTACTAAAATTAATATAATAGCAATTAGCGATATTCCAGCTAAAATTAGGCTGTTTCCTTGAAACATGCCAAATGTTGCACCTGAATTTTCTAAATAGCGAAGCTCTAGCAAATTGTCAATTAAAGTTTTGTAGCCAACTGGTTTTAGGTATGTTACTATTAATAATTTTATAAGTTGGTCAACAGCAGTTAAAACAGCTATTGAGATTAATGAAAAGATGATCAAATTTATACACTCCAAAAAATTACAAGGGCTAACAAGATTAGCCCTTGTATGGTTCTATTTTTTTATTTTCATGTTAATATTTTCGCCGAACTCTAAAGTGTTGAAAAATTCAGATTTTTCTTTTTTTAAAGCCTCTGGAATATTAGAATAAGCATTAAAATCTATTTTAGGAAATTCTTCTTCTTGTACTTGTACTTTTGCTTGAGGAACTTCTACTGTTTCTGTTTTAACTTCTGTAAACATTTCTTCGCTTATTTCTTCTAATTGTTCAATTTCAGGCTCAATTTCAATAGTTGGCTCTTCAATTACAGGTGCTTTAACAACTGGTTTTGGTGCTTCTTGTGCAACTTTTTTAATTTCTTCTATACGGCTAACCTCTTTTTTTGCTTTAATTTCTTTTGAAAAATCAGGCATTTCTTCAATAGTGGTAATATGATTTTTATAAATTTCAAACAAATTAGATCTAAAGTCAGTAACATATTCTTTAATAACTTCAAGCTCTTTTTGTTTGCCTTTAATTTTAGCGTTATATTCTTCGATTAAATCAGCAGATTTCTTTTTTGCTTCTTCAATCATAGCATCTGCTTTTTTATTAGCATCCTCAAGAATTTCGTCAGCAGAAAGTTTCGCCTCTTTAAGTGAAGCGTTGCCTAATTTTTGTGCACTTAACAAAGCTTTTTTAATACCGTCTTCATCTTCACGGTAAGACTCAACTTTTCTAGCTAAAATTTGAAGTTTTTCTCTAAGCTCGACATTTTTTTGAGCAATTTCAGAAGTTTTGCCTTTAAGTGATTTGTTCTCTTTGTCAAGTTCTTCAAAGCTTGTAACAACTTGGTCGATAAAATCGTTTACGTCCTCTGGTTTGTAGCCTGAAAAGTTGGTTTTTCTAAAGGTTATTTCATTGATTTCTTTTAATGTTAACATATAAATTTCTCCTTTAAATGTATTTTTTTATTTTTACTGTAAGTCTTTCTTTTTTTGTAAGAGGCCCTATAGTATCAAGTAAAAATTTACCTTTTCCTCTTATAGAAATTTTATCTTTTTCTTGCATTTTTTGCGAACGATTAGTTATAACTTTATAATTGACCGTAACTAAACCATTTGATATAGCAGACCCAGCTTTTTCTCGGCTTGTCTTCATTAAAAAAGCTATTAAACAGTCAAGCCTTTGTGAAGCTATAACAGTACTTAACTCTGTAAACCTAAAAGCCACAGGTAATGGGTAGTCGATATTTTCACTACATTTTACGCCTGTTTTGCCTATTTTAGTTAAATTTTGCAGAAAATAATTTGCAAGTTCACTTTTCACAAATATTACAGCTCGTCCGTCTTCTGTTAAAATATCACCAACAGAATTTCTGTTTACACCTTGAGCCATAAATGAACCCAAAATATCACGGTGTGAAAGTTGGTCTTCGTTTCTAAACCTAATCGTAATTGCCTTTAGCGGAAAATCTTCTAATATGTCGCTGTTTTCACCGACGGCAAATATTTTTCTTTCAGCATCATCAAAGCCACCCCAAAAATTTGTTTTCAAGTAATTAGCGTTTTTGACTAAAGAATTAACATACATAACTTCTGCGGGGTCTAAAAATCCTAAATATTTTGTTTGAGTGTAAGACATATCAATTGCATCGTCTAAACGTGCTTTAAGTAAATATTCTTCCACTATTAAAAATAAACACCGTGTTGTTCGAACTGGTCAAAAAGTTCTTCGCCACTAATTTCAATGTTAGACGGAGTGATTATAAAAGTAGCTGTTGCTACTCTTTTTACTGTTCCATTTTTTGAAAATGCAACACCACTTAAGAAGTCTAAAATTCTTACAGATTCTTCGGGTTTTGTTTTTTCTAAATTGATAACAATAGCATGGTTTTGCATTAAAGTAGAAGCCATTTCTCTTGTATCATCACCATAAGAAATTGGTTTATAAACAACAACTTTAAGTTGAGTTTTTTGATTTAAATTCACTACTTTATTACTTTTTTTAAAAATAGAAGGGCCTGTGCTTTCTTCTTCTAGCTCTTCTTCTACTACTTCTTCATCATCATAATAATCATCATCGTAATCATCACCTGATTGATTCCACATATCTTTAATTTTTTCAACTATACCAGCCATAATAGCCTCCTGTTTTAATTATATATAAATTCTGTTTCCAAATAAAGCTGAACCAACACGCACCATATTAGCACCATTTGCTATAGCTTCTTCAAAATCATCTGACATACCCATCGAAAGAATATTCATACTTATATTATCCTTTTTTTTGTCCCTAATGTCAATAAAATATTGATGCATTTTTAAAAAATATTTACAATTTGAGCCATTTTCGTCGCAAATTGGTGGAATTGTCATAAGTCCATTGACTTTTAAACCACTATATCCACTAGCTTCGTCGATAAATTCCCACAAATTTTCTGGGCTTACTCCACCTTTGTTTTTTTCATTACCAATATTTACTTCAATTAACACATTCATACATTTTGAAGTTTTAGACATTTGCTTTGAAAGTTCTTTAACTTGGCTCATGCTGTCTATTGACTGAATTTGGCTAACTTTATCTGTTAAAAATTTTATTTTATTGCTTTGAAGCTTTCCTATAAATTGGCAATCACAGTTTTCAAGGTTAAGACTGTCGTATTTTGATAAAAGCTCTTGAACTTTATTTTCGCCTATAGAATTTAAACCTAAAGAAATAGCATGGTTAATAAACACAGGTTCTACTGTTTTAGTAGCAGCTAAAAAAGTAATATCTTTTGGATTAGCCCCTGATTTATACGCACTTTTTTCTATTTTTTCAGTTATTATTTTATAATTTTCTTCTAAATTAAGAAACAGTTTTTCCGTCATAAATATTTATCGTCTCCGTTACAATTTCGTCGTATACATCTATCGTATTCGTAGTTACAAGTAGTTTTTGCTCCTCGTCACTTAGGCTAGTTTTACACACGGCATAGCCGTTAATCGTTATGTCGGAAAATACTTGCACAAAGCTTATAATTTCTCCGTATTTAACATATACGCCTTTTACATTTTCAGTTACAGTTTCTACCGTGTTACCGTCTTCGTCGGTAGTAGTAGTGACAACATTTTGGAACCTTATATATTTTTCGTTAACTAAAACACCAGTGTATGTTTTAACGACAACTTGAATTGTTTCGTTTCTCATAGCTAAAAGTTGAGCGTTGGAATAGCTGCATTTTAAAACCAAAGCATAGTCGCCAGTTTCAGAATCGTAGTTGATAGAAACTATATCGGCAGGAACTTTTTCACCACTCGAAGTGGAAACATTCAAGTAAACGCTTGATATATCCTCTATTTTTATTTTTTGTTGTTCATCAATAACAGCAACAACATACCAGTTAAAAGAAGTGATAACTTTGCCAATGGTATCATCATCTGACTCGTATTTGGTAACGGAATTAATTTCTGATACTGTTATGTTTTCAACATCGTCATAATCAAAAGAATTTTCATATCCGTCTAAATATGACATAAAATACCCAGTTTTAGGGCAATTTACATATCCTATCCTGTCGCTTGTCACCATTTCAAGTGATGTTTTTTCGGCTTCCAGTTCGTTAATTTTTTCTTCAAAAACATCTACACTAATTTCTTCGGTAATAAGTGATTTTTGATTAATGTAGTAGTACAAATTTGCTGTAGAATCTGAAACGTCGTCATAATTTTGTTTTTGGTTAGCTATTAAAATATTTGTTAAACTAGAGTTTATTTGACTTGTAATTTCGGTTTGAGTAGAAGTGTAGTTGTTTGAGCTGTTTATCAAAAGCTCAAGATTAGCAATTTCTTCTTCCAATTGTTCAATTGCAAATTGATTGTCGATAGTTTCTTGATTACTATATAAATCGGCTATAGAAGAGTTTTTAGTAACCCTTTCACCGTCAGAAATCCTGTAGCTAAGCACACCACTTTGCGTGTTTTCTATGGTTATTTCTTCCCTGACAACCCAAGCGTCAATTTCGATTGTATCTTCAATTTGTGAATACAATGCTGTTTGAGTTGACACGCCTTCGTAAAATATTGAATATATTTGATTTCCTACGTAAATTATAATTAAAAATCCTAATAAGGTTGCCGCTATTTTTCTAAATATTGGGTTCGAAATTATCATTTTTTCCCTTTCTAAGATTTTAAAAACTGAGTTGATATGGTTATAACTTCTTGCAGTAACTCTTCGCTGTTTTTAAAATCATCTATATAAATCCAGTGGACATTTTGTTCTTTTTTAAACCAAGTAAGTTGCCTTTTTGCGTACCTTCTGGTTTCTCTTTTTATGTTTTCGGTAGCTTCGTCCAAAGAAATTAAGCCTTCAAAATAAGGGAATAACTCTTTGTAGCCAATTGCTTGACTGCAAGTGCTACCACTTTTGTAAATTTGATAATACTCTTTTGCCTCTTGGATTAAACCTTGTTTAAACATTAAATCGACCCTTAGGTTAATTCTATCATAAAGTTTTTGTCTATCTCTAACGCCTAAGCAAATTAATAAAAAGTCATATTTTGCTGTCGAAATAATGCTTTGCTCTGAAAATTTTTCGCCTGTTACAAGGCAGTATTCCAGCGCTCTAATAACTCTTTTTTGATTGTTTATGTGTATCTTTTCGGTAGATTTTGGGTCAAGTGTTTTAAGTTTTTGCCACAAAATTTCTATTTCACCGTTCTGCGCTTGTTCTGCTAACGCTTGTCTAAGTTTTTCATCTTTTGAATTGTCGTTAAAATTCACTGCGTATAACAGCGAACGCAAATAAAGGCCTGTTCCACCAGCAATTATGGGCAGAATATTCTCATTTTGTAAATCTGTTATAATTTTTTGGGCATGTTCGACGTAATCTGACACAGAAAAATCAGTACCAATATCGACAAAATCAATTAAATGATGTTTAATTTTGTCCATTTCTTCTTCGGTCACTTTTGCAGTGCCGATGTCCATGCCTTTGTATATTTGCATTGAGTCACAAGAGATAACCTGTGCGCCAAAAATTTTAGCAAGTCCAACAGCTAAACCACTTTTACCTGAGGCAGTTGGGCCAGCTACTGCAATTATTTTGTTATTCACAGGTTAGCTCCTTTCATATTCTTCCAAATTGTTTTTCTAATTCATTTTTACTAAGCAAAACATAAATTGGTCTACCATGTGGGCAATGCCTTAACTCTGGGTTTTCTTCCAATGTTTTAGCTAAGTGAATAAGCTCTAAATCGTTTGATTTTGTGCCACCTTTAATAGCTGCACGGCAAGCTGTGTTGTGGTAAATCCAGTCTAAATGTTCTGTTGTAAAATTATTAATATGTTTAGCTAAATAGCCAGATATTTCAATTACGGCAGAAACTATATCTTGATCTATCAAACTAAGTGGAGCTGTACGTACAATGACAGTAGAACCACCAAAATCTTCTATTTCAAAGCCAGCTTCCTTGAATTTGTCAAGGTTTTCAAGTGTTTTAGTGTAACTTTCTTTATCCAAACTAACAGTAACAGGTATAAGCAAAACTTGTTGATATTGTTCGCTGTTATTTTTTTTAAGCTTTTCATAAAGAAGTCTTTCGTGCGCTGCGTGTTTATCTATAAACATTAATCCTTTTTTGTATTCAATGATAATATAAGTATTGAAAGCCTCACCAATTAGCTTATGGTATGAAAGCTCTTTTATTTCTACTGGTTCTTCTTTTTCATCTTCGGTTTTTAGAAAATCTTCATATTCTTGTATATCTTCAGGCTCTAAAGCGTTTTTTTCGTTGATAAAAGAATGTTTTTGAATGGCTTCTTTTGAGTCAATTTTTACGTATTCATCTTTAATTACAGGTTCTGGTGTTACATAGGAGTCAATTACTTCTTCAAGCTTTACAAAAATTGGAGGGATAGTTACAGCAGCACTTTGACTATCGGAAAAAGTTACTGCTTTTTCTTCTCTTTGTACAAAAATTGGCTTAACTGGGTTGAATTCTGCTTGTTTAAACTCCACCTGTTTTGGTGGTTCTGGGTCTTGAAAAGGGTTAATCTGTTTTTTTGGAATAGTCATTTCTTTTATGTTGTCATTTTTTAAAAGTGCAGATTTAACACCGTGATAGACAACATCGAAAATTGGTTTTTCGTTAACAAATCTTACATCTAACTTTGCAGGGTGTACATTTACATCAATAAGCGAAAAATCCATTTCAAAATGAAGAACGCAAGCTGCGTATTTACCAACTTGAACCGAGCCTTTTAAAGCTTCGTCCAAAGCGACCATAGCAGTTTTGCTTTTAACAAATCTACCGTTAATAAAGAAACTTTGCATAGATCTATTTGGTCTTGCAGCTGATGTTTTTGAGATATATCCCCACATTTTTATGCCCAACATTTCGTAAGAAATAGGCATTAAAGTTTGTGTAAAAGCTTTGCCAAACACACCGTAAATAGCGCTTGCAAGTTTGCTGTCGCCTGGTGTAAACATAACCTCTTTTCTATCTCTTATAAATCTAAAAGATATTTCTGGGTGAGAAAGTGCAAGCTTGTCCATAACAGATGCCACAGCGTTGCCCTCGCTTACATCTTTTTTCAAAAATTTCATTCTCGCTGGCACATTGTAAAAAATATCTTTTACTACTATTGTGGTGCCGTTTGGAAGACCAGCTTCTCTAATTTCTTCAATATCTCCACCTGAAATTAATATGGTAGTGCCCATGACACTGTTTTTTGTTTTAGTAGAAAGCTCCACTTTTGAAACAGCTGAAATTGAAGCTAAAGCTTCACCTCTAAAACCCAAAGAGCCAATAGAATCAAGGTCGTGTGCATTAGTTACTTTGCTTGTAGCGTGTCTTAAAAAAGCAACAGGAACGTCGTCTTTTTCAATGCCACAGCCGTTGTCGCTTATTCTAATATAAGAAATTCCACCTTGGCGAATTTCTACAGTGATACTGTTAGAACCAGCATCTATAGAGTTTTCAACAAGTTCTTTTACAACTGATGCTGGGCGTTCTACAACTTCTCCAGCTGCAATAAGCTCTGCGACATGTTTGTCGAGTACTTTGATTTTTGCCATATTAACCTCCTTGATTTTTTACAAATTGTCAATCTAACATTGATGATAATTCGAACAATTTATTCATGCACTCTATAGGTGTGAGGGAATTCACATCTATATTCCTAAGTTTTGTCATAATTTCATTTTCAGTAGTTTCAAAACTAAGCTGAATAAATTCACTTGCGTCTTCTTTTTTAACAGGCTTTTCATTTGTGTCTTCAATTGAAGCCAAAACCTCTTTTGCTCTTTGAACAACTTTGTTTGGAACACCAGCAAGTTTTGCAACTTGAATACCAAAGCTGTCGTCACAACCACCACGCACAATTTTTCTTAAAAAGCTTATGTCATCACCACGTTTTTTTACAGCGATATTAAAGTTTTTAACTCCGTCAAGCAAATCTTCCATGTCGGTAAGTTCGTGGTAATGTGTTGCAAATAAGGTTTTTGCACCTATGTTTTTCTTGTTTTGAATATACTCCAAAACAGCCCTTGCAATGGACATTCCGTCAAAAGTGGAAGTGCCTCTTCCTATTTCGTCTAAAATAACAAGGCTGTTTTTTGTTGCATGTTTTAAAATATCGGCAACTTCTGACATTTCTACCATAAAAGTTGACTGACCAGATGACAAATCGTCTGATGCGCCTACCCTTGTGAAAACTTGGTCTACTATGCCAATTTGGGCAATATCTGCTGGAACAAATGAACCAATTTGAGCCATAATTACTATCAAAGCAATTTGCCTCATAAAGGTAGATTTACCAGCCATATTAGGCCCTGTTATAACAGAAACTCTGTTGTTTGACATGTCCATATCTGTGTCGTTAGGAACAAATGGAACATCGTTTAAAAGTTGTTCAACTACTGGATGTCTGCCGTCTTTTATATAAATTTTACCGTCAATTGTAATTGTCGGTCTTGAATAATTGTTTTTAAACGCAACTGTCGCAAAAGAATTAAGAACATCAAGTTCGGCTATCGCAGTAGCTGTACTTTGAATTCTTACAAGCTCGTTTGCTACAGATTTTCTAATTTCTTCGAAAATTTGACCTTCTAAGGCTACCGATTTTTCACTTGCGCCTAAAATTCTGCTTTCTAAAACTTTAAGTTCTTGTGTTATATATCTTTCACAGTTTGTAAGGGTTTGTTTTCTAATATATTCTTCTGGAACTTTGTCTTTGAAAGAATTAGTAACTTCAATATAATAGCCAAAAACTCTGTTATAGCCAACTTTTAGCTTAGCAATACCAGTTTTTTGCTTTTCCCCAGCTTCAATTTGTGCAATTAAATCTTTGCCACCGTTCATGTCAAGACGAATTTCGTCTAAATCTTTGCTGTAGCCTTCTTTAATTATTCCACCTTCACGAATTGAAAACGGTGGTTCTTCAACTATAGACTCATCAATAAGTTTGCAAACATCTTCTAATTTATCAATTTGAGCATCAATGTTTCCAATTAAAGTTGAAGTGCATCTGCTTAAAATTTCTTTAATCTCAGGCAATTTAGCAAGTGCAAAATGTAGCGAACGAAGTTCTTTGCCATTTGCAGAGCCATAAACAATTCTTGTAATTATTCTTTCAAGGTCGTAAATTCCTGTTAAAACTTCACTTATATCGTCGCTAAGAACTTTGCTTTCGTAAAGCTCTGATACAGCGTTTTGTCTTAAAATAATTTTAGCTGGGTTTAAAAGTGGTTGTTGAACCCAAGATTTTATAAGCCTTTTGCCCATTGCTGTTTTTGTTTTGTCTAAAACCCATAAAAGCGAAGCCTTTTTATCGCCGTTTCTCATAGTTTGAGTTAGTTCTAGGTTACGTCTAGCGTTCATGTCAAGTTTCATGTAAAGTTCATCTACATAAATATCAATGCTGTTTATCCTGTGAGTTTCAGTTTTTTGTGTTTGGTTTAAATATGTAAACATCGCCCCTAAAGCTGAAATGATTAGAGGGTGATTGTTGATTTCAATTTTATTTAAATAGTTATTACCAAAATAACTATTCAAGGTGTTTAATGCGTTTGAAATTTCGAAATGTTCTTCGTCCATACATTCAATTAATGCGTTAGTTTTTTCTCTAATAAAATTTGGAAGAACCTTAAAATCCAATAAATCTGGACAAAGTAAAATTTCTTTTGGGGTAAAACGTGATATTTCGTTAATTAAAAAGTTGCATATAGCATCACTATTTTTGCTTATTAGTTCAGTTGTTTGAAGAGCGCCTGTCGAAACATCGGCAAAAGCAACTGAAGCACCAGCTTTGTTATAAAAAATAGAACAGATATAGTTGTTTTCGCTTTCGTCAAGCATGCTACTTTCAAGAACAGTACCTGGTGTTATAACTCTTATAACTTCTCTTTTTACTATACCTTTCGAAGCGCTAACATCTTCTGTTTGTTCGCAAATTGCCACCTTATAGCCTTTTTCGACAAGTTTTGCAATATAGCCCCCGGCACTGTGAAAGGGCACGCCACACATGGGTGCCCTTTCCTCTTGGCCACAGTCACGGCCTGTAAGTGTGAGTTCTAGCTCCCTTGATGCAGTTTTTGCGTCATTAAAAAACATCTCGTAAAAATCACCTAATCTGAAAAATAAAAGACAGTTAGGGTATTGTTCTTTGATATTAAAATATTGTTTCATCATTGGAGAAAAATCTGCCATACAGTACCGTTCCTTAATTTGTTTTATTGAGTGTGCATTATTCATGTTGATTAGGGGAAATCTGTTATTACCAAAGGAACGCATACGATGCGTTCCCTACAATATAATATAATTTTTTATTACTAATTATATTAGTGACAACCGCCACAACTTCCACAGTCACCACCGCATGAAGATAAATCAACATCAGCTGTTTCTGGGTCTTCGCCCTCTGCACACATACCGATAATAGCAGTAGCTCTTTGAACTAAAGCATCGATTTCTGTTTTTGCAACATTATAAGCGTTCATGTTTTCGTTTTCCATAATTGTGTTGTAAACTTCTCTTAACTCTGTGTTAAGTTTTTGGATAAGGTCATCATCTCTTTCAGATTTTTGAGCCTCGTTGTTAATTGCCATTCTTTTTAGGTTGAATTCACCAATTAAGTTTTGAAGTTCAACGTCTTTGTCGCTGTTTTCTTTTGCTACTTGATATGCTTTGTAAGCATCATCTTTTTGAAGTTCTTTTCCCATTTCTCTTGCAAGTGTAATAATATCCATTGTTATTCTCCTTTATATTTGTTTTCCTTTTAATATCCAATTTCTAGCTTCGGTAATTTTAACATTACAAAATTGTCCTATTAAACTTTCATCACCAGAAAATGAAACTACAACATTTGATAAGGTTCTGCCTTCTAGCATACCTGTTTTAGGATTTTGACCCTCTACTAATACTCTTTCTGTGTTTCCAACAGCATTTGCACATTTAGAAGCCGAAATTTCCTCTTGCACTTTTAACAGCTGGGTAAACCATTTTGATTTTTCTTCAGCAGGGATAGGGTCATTCATATTTATAGCTTTTGTACCCTCTCTAGGTGAGAAGATAAATGTAAACAGTGATGTAAACTCTACTTCTTTTATCAAAGTTAACGTGTCACAAAACTCTTCATAAGTTTCGCCTGGGAAACCAACGATTACATCAGATGTAAAAGAGATTTCAGGCATTAGCTGTTTTGCTGTGTTTACAAGCTTTAAATATTTTTCTTTTGTGTAACGTCTATTCATCTCATCAAGCACTTTATTGTTGCCAGATTGAAACGGCAAGTGAATGTGATGAGGAATATGTTTACTGTTTGCCATTACTTCGAACAATTCTTTTGAAGCATCTTTAGGGTGAGAAGTCATAAATCTAATTCTATAATCTCCTGGAGTTTCGTCCAAAACTTTAAGAAGTTTAGCAAAATTTATGTCTTCGTCTAAGCCTTTGCCGTAGGAGTTAACATTTTGCCCTAAAAGCGTAATCTCTTTATAACCTAAAGCGACAAGCTCTTTAAACTCTTTGATAATCTCTTCTGATTTTCGGCTTTTTTCACGTCCTCTAACATAAGGAACTACGCAGTAAGTGCAGAAGTTGTCACAACCATACATAATTGTAAGCCATGCTCTAATGTTTCCGTCACGTTTAACTGGCAAACCCTCTACGATGTCTTTTTGCTCTTGTCCACGAATAAAAACTCTTTTAGAATTTATAATGCTAGTGTACATAATTTCTGGGAATTTGTGAATTACATGAGTTCCAAAAACTATGTTTACAAAAGGAAAGCTCTTTTTGATTTTTTCAGCTACATGCTCTTGTTCCATCATACAACCACAAAGTGCAATAATAAGTGAAGGTCTTTTTCTTTTAAGGTTTTTAAGTGCTCCAACATTGCCAAAAACTCTATCTTGGGCGTGTTCTCTAATAGCACAAGTGTTAAACAAAATAAAATCGGCTTCTTCCATATCTTCTGTGAAAACAAAACCCATTTTGCTAAGCATACCTTTGATTTTCTCGCCGTCTGCTACATTTTGTTGACAACCATAAGTTCTAACATAGGCTACAGGTTTTTCGCCCACTGCCCTTAACTTCATTATATCTGTCAATTCTTGATAAAAACTTTCATCTTTTTCTAGCTGGTTTAAAGCTACAATATCTTTCAAACTAATATCTCCTAAAAAAATAATTTATTCATTTAAATATACCACGTTTTTTAAAAATAATCAAGATTTGCTTTAAATGTTTACATATATTTATTATAAAACTAAAGTATTGTTTGCTTTTTCGCTTAAACAGGTATATAATTACCTAGTATTATTTGAATTTAAGGGGAATTTTATGGGAGATATTGTAAGTACTGCAGTTAGCTTTATACTTTTGATTTTTATTTCTTACTTTTTAAAAACAAAAGGTGTTTTCACAAATGAAGCAAAAAAGTTTTTGAGTAGTGTAATTATAAACTTATGCTTGCCATGTGTTATTTTAAACGGATTTAGAGATTTTGATTATGACAATTCTTTGATTTTAGCGATTTTTATTTGCATTTTTATAAGTATTGTTTCGCTTATTTTAGGCTATTTAATAAGCCGTAAAAGAAATCGTGACAGCAAAATTTTACATATGATGAACGGTTGTGGCTACAATATTGGCATTTTCACAATTCCTTTTGTGTCTAATTTTTTAAGCTCTACAGCTGTTGTATGTGCTTTGATGTTCGACATTGGAAATGCTATTTTTGTTTTTGGTGCTTTGTCGGCTGCTACTTCTTTTGTTGTCGATAACAACCGCAGCAACCCTATTCCAGTTATTTGCAAAAAACTATTTACTAATATCCCTTTTGTAGTTTACATGATTTTACTGCTGTTGTTGGCTTTAAATATCACACCACCTAGTTTTATCTATCCTTTTGTAGAGCTATGTTCTGGTGCTACTTCGTTTTTAGCTATGATTATGATTGGTCTAATGATTGAATTCAAAATAAACTTTAGTGAAATTAAAGAGATAGCCTCAACACTGATTTTCCGTTATTCTATTTCATTAGTTAGTGCTATTTTAATATTCCAGCTACCTATGTTTGAGCATGAACTAAAAAAAGCTTTAATCATAGCTGTTTTTTCACCTATGTCAACAGCTTGCGTTGTATATACAGAAAAACTTAAATGCAAACCGTCGCTTATTGGTGCGGTAAGTTCGCTTAGTATTGTTATAAGTATAGTTGCTATAATTAGTATAATAATTTTTATATAAGGAGTTATCACAATGAGAGAATTAAAAAACAACAGAATTCAAGTAACTTTTGCAGGCGAAAACGACTACACTGCTGCACGTTTTGACTGGTGTGGAATTATAAGAGAAGTTACACTTGACGGCAAATTCACTTTTGGCTCTTCTGAAAAACCAAAACAAGAACCAAGAACTACCTTAATGGGGTTAGGTCTTTGTAGCGAATTTGGTTTAGAGCAACCTTTAGGTCTTGACGAAAATTTAGACTATCTTATGAAAATAGGTGTAGGCGAAGTTGTCAGAAACCCTGATAAAACTTCAAAGCATACTTATATTAGAAAAAATCCGGATTTATGCCCTAATATAAAAAGTAAATTCACAGACGACACTGCTACTTTCACATTAGCACAGTCATCTGATAACGGTTACGCTTATGAGTATGAGAAAAAAATTGTTATTATCGATAATACTATCGAAATTTATACAACTTTAAAAAACGTTGGTGAAAAATTTATTGACACAAAAGAGTATTTCCATAACTTTGTAAATTTGAACGACATGCCTGTTGATGAAAATTACGTGATGACCGTGAACCAAATTCCTGAGAACTGGGAAAAAGCTTTCGTAGGTGAAATTGAGGTAGAAGGTAAAACTTTTAGTTTCCCTGAAAAAGTAAGCCATGTTTTTTATGCAAGAGCAAACGAAACAAATTCTATGACAAAATGGACACTTTCACACAAGAACTCTAACATTAGCATGAGCGAAACAACAGACACCCCAGCAACAAGGTTTGCAACTTGGGGACTTGGACATGTTTATAGTTGTGAGCTTTTCACTGATGTAAAAATTGCAACTGGCGAAACTTACAACAACAAAAGAACATTTAAGTTTGATTGTTAATAATTATAAAAATAAAAAATGGAGCTTTTACATAGTGTAAAGGCTCCATTCAGCTTGTCGAAAAAGGTTTTGTATTTGTGTAAAATACCGAAAATATATTTTTAAAATGGTAGGGGCGAGCTGTGCTCGTCCGAAATCAAGATGTAAATTTAGTGCTTTTATAAAATCAATAAAAATATTTCTCTATTTTACACAAAACAAGACAAAACTTTTTGTTTTATCAACGGACGAGCACAGCTCGCCCCTACATCATTTTGTGCAACATTTTTTCGAATATAGGTTCTTTGACGGTCTGAATGGAGCTTTTACATAGTGTAAAGGCTCCATTTTAATTTAATTAATTGATTTCGAGTATTCACTTGGACTTATACTCATGCATCGTTTAAACGCTCTTCTGAAAGTTACATCGCTTGTATAGCCACAAAGCGTTGATACTTCTTTTACAGATATATTTGATGTTCTTAAAAATTCACAGGCTTTTTCAATTCTAATATTTTCAAGAGTTTCAGCAAATGTTGACCCTAAATTATCCTTTAATATTTTGTAAATTCCAGATTCTGACAGGTCAAACTCTTTACACACGTCATTAACTGATAGGTTATGATTAGAATAATTTTTCTTGATAAACGCAATTGTTTCAGAAACAATTGCGTTTTCTTTGCTGTTTGCATTTATACTGTAATTATTACAAATTGAAGTGTAAACATTAACTACCGAGTTGAATTTGTCGTTTACTGTATGAGAGCTTCTTAAAATTTCATAAGCGTTACGAGTTTCTTCGTCTAATAAAAACGTAGACCTATTTTTAATCAGTGCAACTTCCATAGCAGAAAGCAGTTGCCTTAAAGTTTCTGTTGAAAGCGAACGATTCACAAAATTTGTTTCATATATACTACTTAAAATTTCTTTAACTTTTTGTAAATCTCCGTTCTTTGCAAATAAATTAAGTTTAAGTTCAGTTTCAAGTGAATATTCGTAAAAACTCTCATTAAGTTCATCACTTGTGTTATAAATAAATTTGTTGTTAGTAATCATTACTCTTCTAGATAAATCAATAACCTGATTATAGCTAGAATTTATAAAACTTACACTGTGGCACACATCGCTCATAAAGAATAAAACTTGAGAATTATCTGGGTTCGACGCATTTTGCAATACAGTTTCAAGCATATTTCTAATATTTTTTTCAGAAACCCCTTGTTCATAATCTTCTAAAATAAACAAAAATACACATTGCTCACGGTCAAGGTCAAGCACATGACAGGTATTTGCATTTTGAGATAATACCATTTTTTTAACTTGAGAATAAAAGAATTGGCTTCTTGTTTTTGCGTCCAATAGAGGATTGAAGAAACTTCTGTTTTTAACTATAACTAGTAATGTTTTCGAGTAAAAATCTAACCCAAGTTCATTTTTAATTTCATTTTTATCGTATTTTTCCCACTCGTTTAACAATAAATTTCTCAAAGCAGCAGCTTCAAGCAGTGGTTTTTGAAGCTCTAAACTAGTAAGCATATCTATATGTGAGTTTACCAAGCCAGAAACAGACTTATCTATATATTGATAGGTCCTTTTTTTTGTTGAAATTATCTTTTCATCATACGATTCGTTGTTTACAGCACTTAAATAAGACATAAGTTTGACAAGCAGTTCTGCATCGTTTTTAGAAAACAGACAAGCAATTGCTATACCACTAAAAATTAGAATTATATTAAGCAAAACAATAAAAGACTGAATAACTAAGGCTTCACCATAAATTTCAATATCTGAAACTACAGTACAGTAATACCAAGAGTTGTTTTCTGATTGCACAAAGTATAAAGTATAGTCATCTGCTACAAATTCGTTTATCAAACTGTTAGCATAAAAATCTTCATCTATAACTAAACTGCAGTCTTCCCCAACAACAGAAGAAACAAGCTCGAAGTCCTTGTTTAAAATGTATGAAAGCCCATAGCTATCTGTGTTTATTTCATACAATAACTCTTCAAGATATGAGTTGTCTATATTTATTGCTACAGTTCCCATTTTTTCAAGAGAATATTCAGAAATCACACTAGTTAAAATGAAATTTTGGTCATCTTCCGATGTGTTTAATTTAAGATATGACGGGTTAAAATAAACTTCATTAATTATGTCGATATTGTTTTCATCGAATATATATATACCATTAAAAGTTTCTGCCGAATTTTTAATAGTATAGTCTGAAACATCTACAGCAATATTATTAGAAATTATATATTCCATGTTTTTATCAAAAATAATAACTGATTTAATTGCCGAACTAACATTATCAAATGAATATAAATTTTGACTGCAAAGGTACAAGTCAAACGCACTAACATCTTCACTGTTCATTAAAATATTGTAAACATTATCATCGTCAATTATATAGTTAAAAACACTTTCAACTTCTTCCAATTTACTGTTTGTAAAATTCACAGTTTGTGTCAATGAATTAGTAAATTGTTGTTCTGCGTTTTGCCTAATTGATGACATACATATGTTATAAACAATAGTCAATATAACCATTGCTATTAATAAAATAGATAAATACGACAAAAATATTCTAATAAATATATGTTTTTTGCCTTGAAACATTTAAAATCCCCTTAATAATTATTTTACAACTTTAACTAAGTATAACATACGTTTTATATAAAATAAAGTGCAAATTTGATAAAAATACGGAAAATGTATGCTCTTTGCTGAAATTGTATGGTGTGATTTGTACTAATTTAATGAAATTGTACGCTATTTACAGATATTGTTTGTTGAAAAACGCATTGTATGATGTTATGATTTATCTAACAAAAGTATTAACACAAAAAAGGAGTGGTGTTTCTAGTGCAAACAGTTTCCAAAAAAGAAAAGAAAAACAAACTAACTAGTAAATCTAAGCTAAACAACAATGTGAGATTTATTAGACAAAACTGGGATTTATATTTGATGTTATTAATTCCTGTTGCATATTTGATTATATTCAAATATATACCTATGTATGGAGTGCAAATAGCTTTTAGAAATTACAGCGTTTTCAAAGGTATTACTGGTAGTGATTTTGTAGGTTTTACACATTTCATTACATTCTTTAAATCTTCTGAATTCACAAAATTACTTGGCAATACTTTAAGATTAAGCCTTTACAGTTTAATAGCTGGAATGTTCTTTCCTATTATTCTTGCTTTAATTTTAAACTATATCAACAATGTAAAAGTAAGAAAAGTTATTCAAACTATTACAGTTGCACCTTATTTCATTTCTACTACAGTTATGGTTAGTATTATACTTCAATTTTTAGCAATGAATTATGGTCCTGTTAATCAAGTTTTATCTGCTTTAGGTTTAAGCCAAATCAACTTTTTTGGTTCTACAGCTTTCCCTCATGTTTATGTTTGGTCTGGTGTTTGGCAAACAACTGGTTACAGTGCTATTATTTACATTGCTGCTTTAGCTGGTATAGACCCTACACTTCATGAAGCTGCAGTTGTCGACGGTGCTTCTAAATTTAAAAGAATTTGGCACATTGATTTACCAAGTATTAAACCAACCTTTATTATCTTGACTATTTTAGCTTGTGGTCATATTTTATCAACAGGTTTCGAAAAAATTTATCTATTACAAAACACAACCAATACTATGGTTTCAGAAGTTATAGATACATATGTATACAAAATCGGTATAGCTGCTACAATTACCAATTATTCTTATCCAACAGCTATTGGTTTATTCCAATCTATTATAGGACTAATTTTAATTTTAACAGTTAACACTGTAGCTAATAAGGTAGGTGAATCAGGATTATGGTAAAAAGTAAAAACCCAAATAAAATTAAAAGTGCAAAAGTTGATAAAGTTTTCGGTGTTATATTAGCAATACTTGCAATATATGCATTCTTAGTTATCTTAATTCCTGTTATGCACATAGTATCTTCTTCGTTTAGTTCATCTGATGCTGTTAAAGCTGGCGAGATTGGCATTATCCCTGTTGACTTTTCTTTAGAGTCATACAAACTTGTTTTTGAGTACAAAGACATTTGGATAGGTTATAGAAACACAATTTATTATACAGTTATTGGTACTTTCTTAAACGTGTGTGCAACAATACTAACAGCTTATCCACTTTCAAGAAGCGACTTAGTTGGCGGAAGCCTTTTAATGAAATTGATGTTATTTACAATGTTATTTTCTGGAGGTTTAATTCCAACATACATGTTAGTTAACAACTTAGGATTAATTGACACAGCTTGGGCATTGTGGCTTCCTGGTTTGCTTAGTGTATATAATGTAATTGTTGTTAGAACATTCTTTAAAACAAATATACCAAAAGAATTATACGAAGTTTCACAAATTGACGGTTGTAGTAATATGAGATATTTGTGGTCAATTGTAATTCCACTTTCTGGTACAATTATAGCTGTTATGACATTGCTTTACGCAATAGGACATTGGAACACATACTTTAATGCTATGCTTTACATTAATGACCGAGATAAATTCCCACTACAATTATTCTTAAGAGAAATACTAATATCAAACGAGATTGACTACGCTAATCTATCAAGCTATGACGCAGAAGTTCTAGCTGCTAAGGAAGAAATGAAACTATTACTAAAATATGCTTTAATTGTTGTTTCTTCACTTCCAATGATGATGGTGTATCCATTTATCCAAAAATACATTGTAAAAGGTGTAATGATTGGATCTGTTAAAGGTTAATATAACTTAACATAAATAAATTTTAAGGAGAAAAACATGAACAAAACAAAAAGACTGCTAGCTTTATTTTTAGCACTAAGTATGACACTTTGTGCTTGTAGTACAAGTTCTAGCACAGACGACAGTTCTACTAACAGCTCAGACTCTAGTTCTGGCACAAGCACAGACGAAGAAACTTCTTACGTTAACCCTGACGGTGAATTTCCAATTGTTGACGAACAAATCACTTTAGAGGTTATGGCTCCGTCTCAAACAAATATTGAAGATATGGAAACTAACACATTTACACTTTATTATGAGGATTTAACTAATATTCATATTGATTGGAATATCGTTTCAGAGGATAGCTTAAGCGAAAAAGTTAGCATTTCGCTTTCTACTAATACAATGCCGGACATATACTTAGCATGTGGTATTACTCAAACACAACAATCAGTTTATGGTTCACAAGGTGCTTTTGTTCCATTGAACGATTATGTTGACGAATACGGTAGCACATTACAGTATATGTTTGATAATATTCAAAACCTAGAATCTATTATGACTATGAGTGATGGCAATATGTATTCTTTACCTAAAGTAACTGATGTAGCTCACACTTATTATCCTTATAAAGTTTGGCTTAACAATGAGTGGCTTGACAACTTAGGTTTAGAAGTTCCAACTACAACTGAAGAGTTTGAAGCTGTTTTAACAGCTTTTGACGAGTACGATGCTAACGGAAATGGCGATGCAGATGATGAAATTCCGTTTATGTCATACAACGGTGGTTACAACAGTACAATATTCTCTGGGTTTATTTTTAACGCTTTTGTATATTCACCTGATGATACAAATTATGTTTACTTAAACGATGGTGAAATTCAAATTTCTTATGAACAAGATGGCTGGTTAGAGGCTGTTACATATCTAAATGACCTATATGAACAAGGTTTATTCTATGACCAAAGCTTTACTCTAGCTAAAGATATGGCTACACAAATTTCAACTAACTCAGATGGTGATCTTACTGTTGGTGCTTTCACAGCTTCTTCTCCTGTTAACCTATTAGGGGCTGACTCCGATCTATGGAGCGAATATGTTGCACTTTCTCCACTAGAAGGTACACAAGATGCTGTTTCAACATGGCTTGCATACAGTGCAATTACAACTTCTTTCTTTGTTGTTACTTCAGAATGTGAATATCCTGAAGCTGCTTTTAGATGGGGTGTATCTTTCTACGATGCTGACATATCTTTCTTTTCAACACATGGTGTTGAAGGTGAAAACTGGGCTTTAATCACTCCGGGAGAAGGGGACATACCTGCTGATGCTACTGACGTAAACACAGGCGCTGCTTCACAAGCTGAGATGTATATTGATGGTGGAACTTATTCTGATTTACAAAATTTCTGTTGGAGAAGTTTAACTTTATATTGTGATAGTACTACTGTTACAGATTTAATGTACCAAGAATATTTAACTGGCACATATGACGATAATATAGAAATCAAACTTGCCTATGATACTACTGATTATCTTGCTTCTTACGCACCTGATATTGACACAGTTCTTCCAACAATGGTTTATACCGAAGAACAATCAACTGCTCTTGCAACATACGAAACAATCATTATTACATATGTAGAAGAAATGACTACTGCGTTTATTACAGGTACTATTTCTTTAGATGAGTGGGATTCATATATTGCTGAACTTGACAATAAAGGCTTACAAGAATTGAAAGCTATTTATCAAGATGCTTACGATTCAAAATATGGTGCTTAATTTAGAAATGTACCACGGAAAAGTTGGGTATATTAAAAAATAGTCCTAATAAATAATAACAACACCCCTTAATTTCTACTTGAAATTTAAGGGGTGTTGCTATATTTTTTAAAACTATTGCAAAATCGTGTTTAGTATACTATAATAATAGTAAATTATAATTTGGAGGATATTATGTTAGTACGTTTATACAAAAAAACTAATGCAATTACATCAACCCAAAAAACAGGGAATTCACTTGTTTTAAAGGCTGAAAGAGGGCTTTTAAGACTTAAACCTCAAAGTGAAAATATTGTTCGTGTTACATACACTGAAAAAGAAGATTTTTCTAGTCTAGTGGGAATCGGAATTTGTAACGAGCAAGATTTTGCTGACTGGACTTATGAAGAAAATGATGAAGTAGTAATTTTAAAACTTGCAAAACTTACAGTTTGTGTAAATAAAGCAAGTGGCTCTATTAAGTATTACGATGTCGACGGCGATTTGATTTTGGCTGAAAGGGATTTCGAAAGTCACGAAGTTCAAGAATATGACGCTATGAGAACTATTGTAGACGAGCATACAAAAATTGAAGAAATTGAAACACCTGACGGCACAAAAAGAGTTATAAAAGAAGCTACCGAAGTTTTTGACAAAAAACTTTACCATACAAAACTTCATTTTAACTTTAAAGATGATGAAAAGATTTTCGGTTTAGGTCAAGCAGAAGAAGGTTCACTTAATTTAAGAGGAACTACACAGTATGTGCACCAAGCAAACCTTAAAATTGCTATACCTGTACTTCTTTCTACAGCTGGTTACGGCATAATTTTCTCAACAGGTAGCCCTGCAATATTCAACGACACAGCTTATGGTTCTTATTTTTATACTGAATCAGATTTAGAGATGGACTTCTACTTTGTTGCTGCCTCAAAATTTGATAATGTTGTTAAAGCTTACAGATTTTTAACTGGTAAAGCTGTTATGTTACCACGTTGGGCTTTTGGATTTATGCAATCGCAAGAAAGATATGAAACTCAACAAGAAGTTCTTGAAATTGTAAAAGGCTATAAAGACAGAGAAATTGGCATTGACTGCATTATAATGGACTGGATGTCATGGGAGGGTCAACAATGGGGACAAAAAACATTTGACTTTTCAAGGTTTCCAGACCCAAAATTAATGACAGACACTTTGCACGAACAAAATGTCAACTTTATGCTTTCAATTTGGCCAAACATGAGAGAACTTGGCGATAACTATGAAGAATTTTTAGATGCTAAACTTCTTTTGCCAGCTAATGTAATTTATGACGCTTTCAAAAAAGAGGCTCGTGACATGTATTGGCGACAAACTAACGAAGGTTTATTTAAATATGGCATAGATGCATGGTGGTGCGACTCTAGCGAACCTTTCTGCCCTGAATGGAATGGTTCGTTAAAAGCTGAGGCTTCTAAAATGTACGAAAACTATGTAAAAGTTGCCTCTAAATATGTTGCAGACGAAACTATGAACGCCTACGGAATTCGCCATGCACAAACTATTTCTGACGGTCAAATTAGCACAGGCACAAACAAAAGAGTTTGCAACCTAACTAGAAACAGCTACACTGGTGGTCAAAAATACGGTGTAATTTTGTGGTCTGGTGACACAGGTGCTACTTGGGATACTTATAGAAATCAAATTGTAGCTGGACTTAACTTCTGCGCAACTGGTTTACCTTACTGGACACTTGACATAGGCGCTTTCTTTGTTGGAAACGGCGAAAAATGGTTCTGGAACGGAAGTTACAATGACGGTTTTGATGATTTAGCTTATAAAGAATTATTTGTAAGATGGTTCCAATACGGTGGATTTTTACCAATTTTCAGAAGTCATGGTACTGATATTAGACGTGAAATGTGGTTTGTTGACGGTGAAAATCACATGTTCTACGATGCTTTAGTAAAAGCTAATAAGCTTAGATATACGCTTATTCCTTATATTTATGCAATTGCTGGTTCTGTTTATTTAAACGACTGCTCTATGATGAAAATGCTTGCTTTTGATTTTCCTAAAGACGACAAAGCAACTTCTATAAAAAATCAATACATGTTTGGCGACATTATGGTTTGCCCTGTTACCGACCCTATGTACTACACAGTTAACTCGACTGAATTAACTGGCACAGCTAAAACAAGAGAAGTTTATTTGCCACAAGGTGCTGATTGGTACGATTTTTACACAAACGAGAAATACACTGGTGGTCAAACTATTTGTGCTAAAGCTGATATTAGCACAATTCCACTTTATGTAAAAGCTGGTTCTATAATCCCTATGACAGATGTTCTTCAAAGCACTGTAGAAGTTGAAACTGCTAAAATTACTGTTCATGTTTACACTGGTGCTGACGCTGAGTTTGATTTGTACGAAGATAGTGGCAATGGATATGAGTACCAAAATGGCGATTACTTTATTACAAAATTTATTTGGAAAGATGAGCTTAAAACATTAAGTATTTCAAAAGATAGTGACAGATTTAATGTGGAAATTCATGAGGTTTAATTATGTTGTATAAAGAAAATTGGGACGAAACCCTTAAATATTTAGAAGCTTTTTGGAACAAAGACTGCCTTGATAGATGCTCTGTATCTATGCAAGTTATCAAAGATAAAAGTAAAAACATTGACTTTAGAAAAATTTATTCCCCAAAAGAAAGATTTACTAATCCTGCAATAATCGATGAAATAACACGCTCTATGTTCGGTAATAAATTGTTTTTAGGCGAAGCAATTCCTGGAAAATATATCGACTTTGGTACAGCAGGACAAAGTGAATATTTTGGCTGTAAACAAGAGTATGGAGATACTACAATTTGGTTTAACCCTGCAATAGACGAGCCTGACGCTACGCTTATTCACGCTGATATGTCTTGCAATAAAGGTTTTGAAAGACAAAAGCAAATGGTAAGAGATTTAGTTTCCTACGCAAAAAGCGACTATTTCCTTGCAATGCCTGACAACTGTGGTAGCATTGACGCACTAGCTGAACTTAGAGGAACTGAAAATCTACTTTGTGACATGCTAGACGACCCAGAGTTTGTAAGTGAGGCTATGCCAAAAATTATAGATGCATGGAAAGTTTCTGAATACGCTTTTTATGACTTGCTAAAAGACAACAACTTAGGTGGTTCTTCTCACAGCTGGATGCACCTTTGGACAAAAGGTTTAAACGTTCAACTTCAATGCGACTTTTCTGTAATGATTTCTCCTGCTTTGTTTGAAGAATTTGTTTTACCAGAACTTCAAGAATGCGCAAAAGCCGTTGATTTCGCATCTTACCACTTAGACGGTGTTGAAGAAGTTAGACACCTTGACATGATTTTGTCAGTACCTGAAATTAACAACATTCAGTGGACACCTGTTGCAGGACAACCTAGAACTTCTGAACATATTGAAGTGTTCCAAAAAATACAAAAAGCTGGAAAAGGACTAATCTTAGGTCCTGAAGTAGACGAAGTTGAAACTTTGCTAAAATATCTTTCACCAAAAGGCTTAAAACTTAATTTAAATAATGTTCCAAGCGAAGAAATAGCTAAAGATATTTTGAAAATGGCTGAAAATTATGCTAAATAAATTATTGCATTTTTAAAATAAGAATGATATAATGAAATTTAATAAATTATATTGTGATATACAATCTTAGATTGTATCAGATTTTAAGAATGGGGTAATTAAATGAAACAACCAAATATTTTAATTCTATTTACAGACGACCAACGTTTCGACACTATACATGCACTTGGAAATGACGAAATTATAACACCAAACATTGACAAACTAGTTGAAAATGGTACAACTTTTACACATGCACATATTCCTGGTGGCACAAGTGGTGCTGTTTGTATGCCTAGTAGAGCAATGCTTAACACTGGCCGTACACTTTTTGCAATTAAAGGGCAAGGACAAGAAATTGACGATAGCCATAAACTGATGGGCGAATATTTCAAAGAAAACGGATACGACACTTTCGGTACTGGTAAATGGCACAACGGCTCTAAAGCTTATGCTAGAAGTTTCACAGACGGAGATAACATTTTCTTTGGCGGTATGAACGACCACTGGTGTGTACCTGTTCATTCATTTGACCCTGACGGTAACTATCATGGCAGAGTGAAGAAAATCTGTGATTTTAATTACAAAAACAAGCCAGAAGTATATAAAGCTGACAAAATTAATGTTGGACAACATTCAACAGAATTTTTAACAGAGGGTTTACTTAAATTTTTGGACAAAGACCACAGCGAAAAACCTTTCTATGCATATACAGCTTTCTTAGCACCACATGACCCACGTACAATGCCTGATGAATTTAGAGAAATGTATAACCCAGAAGAAATTACTATTCCTAAAAATTTCCAAGATTATCATCACATTGAATATGCAAATGTACAGTGCCGTGACGAACTTTTAGCTCCATATCCAAGAACTGAAGAGAATACTAAATTCCAAATTGCTGAATATTATGCAATGATTTCACATATCGACTATCAAATTGGTAGAGTTTTAGATAAACTTGAAGAAAAAGGTTTAAAAGATAACACTATCATCGTTTTAGCTGGTGATAACGGTCTTGCACTTGGACAACATGGTTTGTTCGGTAAACAAAGTTTGTACGACCACAGTGTTAGAGTTCCACTAATTTTAAGTGGTACTGGCATTGATAAAGGCTGTAAAAAAGATTCTCTTGTTTATTTATCTGATATTTTCCCTACTTTATGTGATGTTTTAGGATATGAAATTCCTGAAAGTGTTAATAGTGTAAGTTTTGCAAATGTTCTTAAAAATGAAGCTCCTACATCTCGTGAGCATTTATACCTTGTTTATACAGATAAAATTCGTGGTATTACAAAAGACGGATTTAAGTACATAGAACACCGTTTTAACGGCAAACACACTCATTCGTTCTTTGACCTTAACAACGACCCTAACGAAATGGCTAACCTTTACGAACATGCTGCATATCAAGAAAAAATCGCTCAAATGCAAGCTTTAATGAAAGAAGAAGCTATGAAATCTGGCGAAATGGAACAAGATATGGGTCAAACTTACTGGAATCAATAAGTTCTTAATAAAAATTAAAACAAATGCAAACCGACCTCCAAATGTTAGTTTTGGAGGTCGGTAATTTTATTTTGTGAATTTATTTAGGTAAATATTCTTTGTTCATAGATGAAGTTGATTTAGGAAGTAGGTATTGCTCTTTAAATTTGTTGAAGTTTTTAATAAAATCTTCATCGTTTTCAGCTTTTAGATTATTTAAATAATCATGTGTTTCAAAAGATGAATGCTCTAAAACTTCTAGCTGACAAACTGCAATGTTTGAACAGTGGTCAGCAGTTCTTTCTAAGTTAGTTAAAAGGTCAGTAAGAACAAAACCAAGTTCAATAGTACAACGACCCTCTTGAAGTCTTTTAATATGACGAGCTTTAATTTCAAGGTTTAAACCATCGATAACTTCTTCTAAAGATTCAATTGTTTTAGCAGCGTCGCAGTCGTTTTTAACGAATGAATCGATAGTTTTATTTACTATGTCAATAACAGCAAGTTTCATGATAGTAATTTCTTCAGACGCCTTTTGGCTAAATTTAAGGTCTTTGTCGTGCATCTCTTTTGCAACTTCGCAAATATTAAGTGCGTGGTCGCCAAGTCTTTCAAGGTCGCCAATTGTGTGAAGAAGTTGGAAAATTTCGTTGCTGTCATTTCCAGACAATTTTTCAGCGCTTGCTTTTACTAAGTAACTGCCTAGTAGGTCTTCGTATTCGTCAATATCACGTTCATTATCTTCAATAACGGCAGCTCGCTTGCTGTCATAATTTCCTATAAGATTTATAGCAGAAATAATAGTATCTCTTGAAAGTTCTGCCATTTTAATTGTGCATGATTTAGACTCTGCAATAGCAAATGTTGGAGAAACCAAAAATCTTTCATCAAGTTTAGTGGTTTTAGCTTCGCCATCTTTGTTGGCTTTAACAGTAAGTTCTGCAAGTTTTTGAAGATGTTTTGCAAATGGGAATAAAAGTGCAGTTGTAATAATGTTGAAAGCAGAGTGAGCAATAGCTATTTCGAATGGAGTAGCTGCTCTGTCGAAAAATGCGAAGTCGCACATATTGTTTATTAGTAAAAATACTGGTAAAACAATAAGTGTACCAATTACATTAAAATAAATGTGAACAGCTGTAACACGTTTAGCATTTTTAGTAGTACCTATACTTGAAATCAAAGCTGTAATACATGTACCAATGTTTTGACCCATAATAATAGGCAATGCTGCTGAGAAAGGAATAGCACCTGTTAAAGAAAGTGACTGCAAAATACCAACAGAAGCAGAGGAAGATTGGATAACAGCAGTAATAACAGCACCAACTAAAACGCCCATAAATGGATTGCTGAACATAACCATAAGGTTTTGGAAAGCTGGAACATCTTCAAGTCCAGCAACAGCGTCGCTCATAAGTGACATACCTGTCATTAATATAGCAAAGCCTAGACAAATTGTAGCAATATTCTTCTTTTTATTGCTTTTGCTAAACATTAATAAAATAATGCCAATAAATGCTACTATCGGAGCAAAAGAAGACGGCTTAAGCATTTTTGTAAAGAAATTGCCTCCCTCAAGTCCAACTAAGCTTAAAATCCAAGATGTTATAGTAGTACCAATGTTGGAACCCATAATAACTCCAACAGATTGGCTTAAACTCATGATGTTAGAGTTTACAAGACCAACTAACATAACTGTAACAGCAGATGAAGATTGAACAGTAGCCGTAACAAAAGCACCAAGTGTTAATGCAAAGAATCTGTTAGATGTCATCTTCTTAAGCGTGTTTTCAAATTTGCCACCAACCATCGTTTCAAGTCCGGCTGATAGTTGATTCATACCAAATAGGAAAAAGGCTAGCCCCCCTACAAAAGTAAGAAAATCAAAAAAAGTCATAAAAAATCCTCCAAATAAAGTTTATGTAAAATCGTTTAACTATATCTTAACACCTACTTTACAATAGTTCAATACTTTTTTGCTACTAAAATACAAATTTTTCCTAAAAATTCTTTTTAATGTTAAATTTATGTTAAGTGTGTTTTGTTTAAGTAAAGTTTAAGTAAAATTGACCTTTTTGCTTTAGTGTTGTATAATAATATTATTAAAAATAGGAGTGAGCAAAATGAGAATTGGACATGGATATGATGTACACATTTTAACTGAAAACAGAAAATTAATTATAGGTGGAGTTGAAATTCCACACGAAAAAGGACTTCTAGGACATTCAGATGCCGATGTGTTATTGCACGCAATTTCAGATGCTTTGCTAGGGGCAGCAGCGCTTGGCGATATAGGTGGCATGTTCCCAGACACTGACCCTAAATATAAAGGCGCTGATAGCTTGCTTCTTTTAAAAGAAGTAGTAAATATGATTAATAAAAAAGGCTATGAAATAGGGAATATAGACTGCACGGTTATAGCTCAAAGCCCTAAAATGAAACCACATATACAAAATATGAGAGAAAACATAGCAAAGGCTTGCTGTACAGAAATTGAAAATATTAATATTAAAGCAACAACTGAGGAAAAATTAGGATTTACAGGCAGAAAAGAGGGGATAAGTGCCCACGCAGTTTGCTTGATTGTTTAGTGCTAATTAAAACTTAAAAAGTGTTAAACTCTGTAGGGTAGGAGGGCTACCATTGATCACCCCAAATAGAGGGGGATTTTAATGGACGACGGAACGACGAGGGCTCGTCCCCTTACAAAAAAATATAATTTTTCTTAAGTTCGTGACATTGAGCTTTGCTAGTGCGTTCAAATTTCCACAAAAATAAAAAAAGCCAACATTTTACAAAAAAATGTTGACAAATGCAAAACATTACTATATAATAATATATTGCATATATAGTGATATTTTTGCCCTTTTATATCTGTGAATATAATAACATATTATTCACAAAAAGGCAAGAAAAATTTATTTTTTTGTAGAAAATAATAAAAATATGCAATATCAAGCGATTACAGTTCTTATGGTTATTATGAAGAAAAGTTGTCGCGCCAACAAATTTAATTTTATGAATGGAGTGGTAGCAACAATGGTAAATGTAAAGCCGGTCAAGCTTGGGAAAAACACCCGTATGAGCTTTGCTAAAATTGATGAAGTTTTGGAAATGCCTAATCTTATTGAAGTTCAAAAAAATTCTTATGAGTGGTTTGTTAGAGAAGGTCTTAAAGACGTATTTAAAGATGTTTCTGGCATAACTGACTTTAATGGTAATTTAGAACTAGATTTTATTGATTATAAACTTAGTGAAACACCTAACTATTCTGTTACAGAATGTAAAGAAAGAGATGCAACATACGCAGCCTCTTTAAAAGCTATTGCACGTCTTCACAACAAAGAAACAGGTGAAGTAAAAGAGTCAGAAGTATTTATGGGTGACTTCCCACTTATGACTGACAGTGGTACTTTTGTTATCAACGGTGCAGAGCGTGTTATAGTATCACAGCTAGTAAGAAGCCCTGGTGTATACTATAAAATGGAGTATGATAAAACTGGTAAAGAATTATTTTCATCAACTGTTATCCCTAACAGAGGTGCATGGTTAGAGTATGAAAATGATATTAACGATATTTTCTATGTAAGAATAGATAAAAACCGTAAAATTCCTATCACAGTGTTTGTTCGTGCTTTAGGTCTTGGAACAAATACAGAAATCATTGAGTATTTTGGTGAAGACGATAGAATTCTAGCTACTTTAGAAAAAGATACATGTAAAAATGTAGAAGAAGGTTTATTTGAAGTTTACAAAAAACTTCGTCCAAGTGAGCCTCCTACAATCGAATCTGCTCAAGCACATATTAACACTTTATTCTTTGATGAAAGACGTTATGATATGTCAAGAGTTGGCAGATACAAATATAACAAAAAACTTTGCCTAGCTGGTCGTTTAGCTGGACAAATTTTAACTCAGCCTATTATCAATCCTAACACTGGTGAGCTTATGGCTGATACTGGTGCTATGATTTCTCGTCAGTTAGCTGAAGAAATAGACGACGCTGGTGTAACAATCGCTTTTGTTGATGTAAACGGAAAAGAAACAAAAATCATATCTAATGGTATGGTTGATATTTCTAAATACGTTTCATTTGACGCAGAAGCTGAATGTGGCATAAACGAAAGAGTAAGATACAGCGTTTTAGCTCCTATTTTAGAGTCTTGTACTACAGATGACGAGCTTAAAACTGCTTTAAAAGCTAACAAAGCCGACTTAATTCCTAACAATATTATCTTAGATGATATTTTCTCATCAATTAACTTTATGAACTGTTTGGCAGTTGGTTTAGGTCAATTAGATGATATTGACCATTTAGGCAATAGACGTATCCGTTCTGTTGGTGAGCTTTTACAAAATCAATTTAGAATTGGTTTTGCTAGACTTGAAAGAGTTATCCGTGAAAGAATGACACTTCAAGCACAAGAAACAGAAACTTTATCTCCACATTCACTTATTAATATTCGTCCAGTTGTAGCGGCTATTAAAGAGTTCTTTGGTTCTTCTCCACTTTCACAGTTCATGGACCAAACAAACCCACTTTCAGAACTTACACATAAAAGACGTCTTTCTGCTTTAGGCCCTGGTGGTCTTTCTAGAGATAGAGCTTCTTTCGAAGTTCGTGACGTTCACTATACACACTATGGTCGTATGTGCCCTATCGAAACTCCAGAGGGTCCAAACATCGGTCTTATCTCTTACCTTGCAACTTTTGCTAAAATCAACCATTATGGATTTATCGAAACTCCTTTCCGTAAATTCGATAAAGAAACAGGTAAAATTGGCACTGAAGTAATGTATATGACAGCTAATGTCGAGGACGAATATGTTGTTGCTCAGGCTAACGAACCACTTAACGAAGACGGAACATTTGTAAATGCAAAAATCGTTGCTCGTCATAGAGGCGAATTTATAGAAGTTGGTATGGAAAGAATTGACTATATGGATATTTCTCCAAAAATGGTTGTTTCTGTTGCTACTGCTATGATTCCTTTCCTTGAAAACGATGACGCAAACCGTGCGCTTATGGGCTCTAACATGCAGAAGCAAGCTGTTCCACTTTTGAAAACTCAAACTCCTATTGTTGCAACTGGTATGGAATACAAAGCTGGTGTTGACTCTGGTGTTTGTGTACTTGCTAAAAACGCTGGTGTTGTTAAAAGCGTAAGTGCTGACTTAGTTAGAGTTACTGCTGATAACGGAAATATAGATGACTATAAAATTATTAAATTCTTACGTTCTAACCAAAGCACTTGTATCAATCAAGTTCCAATTGTAAACGTTGGTGATAGAGTAGAAGTTAAAGATGTTATAGCTGACGGACCTGGTATCAAAAACGGTGAAATCGCCCTTGGTAAAAACGCTTTAATAGGCTTTATGACTTGGGAAGGTTATAACTATGAAGATGCTGTTCTTCTAAATGAAAAAATCGTTCGTGACGATGTTTATACTTCTGTTCATATTGAAGAATATGAAATGGAAGCTAGAGATACAAAATTAGGCGCTGAAGAAATTACAAGAGATATTCCAAATGTTGGAGAAGATTCACTTCGTGACCTTGACGACAGAGGTATTATAAGAATTGGCGCAGAGGTAAGAGCTGGGGATATTTTGGTAGGTAAAGTTACTCCAAAAGGTGAAACAGAACTTACTGCTGAAGAAAGACTTCTTCGTGCTATTTTCGGCGAAAAAGCAAGAGAAGTTAGGGACACTTCGCTTAGAGTTCCACACGGTGAGTATGGTGTTGTTGTTGACGTTAAAGTGTTTACACGTGAAAATAGCCACGACGAACTTTCACCAGGTGTTAACAAAGTTGTAAGATGTTATTTAGCTCAAAAGAGAAAAATCTCTGTTGGCGATAAAATGGCTGGACGACATGGTAACAAAGGTGTTGTTTCAAGAATACTTCCAATGGAAGAAATGCCTTTCCTACCAGACGGTACTCCACTTGACATCGTTTTAAACCCACTAGGTGTTCCATCACGTATGAACATCGGTCAGGTTCTAGAAGTTCACCTTGCTATGGCTGCAAACGCTTTAGGTTGGAATATTATGACACCAGTATTTGACGGTGCTCATGAGGCTGACATTCGTGAATGCTTTAAACAAGCAGGTATGAGCGAAACAGGTAAATTTAATCTTCGTGATGGTAGAACTGGCGAGTATTTTGACAACCCAGTTACAGTTGGTTTTATGTACTACTTAAAACTCCATCACCTTGTAGATGATAAAATTCATGCAAGGTCAACAGGTCCTTACTCACTTGTTACTCAACAACCACTTGGCGGTAAAGCTCAATTTGGTGGACAACGTTTCGGTGAAATGGAAGTTTGGGCACTTGAAGCTTACGGTGCTGCTTACACACTTCAAGAAATTTTAACAGTTAAATCCGATGACGTTGTAGGTCGTGTAAAAACTTATGAATCAATAGTTAAAGGTCAAAACATACCAAAACCGGGTATTCCTGAATCATTTAAAGTTCTTATTAAAGAGCTTCAAGCTTTAGGTCTTGACATGAAAGTGCTAGATAAAAATGATGAAGAAATTGACTTGAAACAAACTTACGAAGAAGACGAAGATTTAGTTATCGCAGATCACGACGAAACTTTACAAGAAGAAACTGTAGAAGAAAACATGGACGGTTACACAGTTGGCGATGCAGAAGATGAAGATTTCGGATTCACAGAAATGGATGACGAATTAGACTTTTTTGCTGTAGACGATAGCGACGACGATGACTTTATTTAACGGAAGGATTTAGCGATGGAATTTAACGTTTTTGAATCTATAAAAATCGGACTAGCTTCTCCTGAACAAGTTCGTAGTTGGTCTTATGGTGAAGTAAAAAAACCAGAAACAATTAACTATAGAACTTTAAAACCAGAAAAAGATGGTTTGTTTTGCGAGAAGATTTTTGGCCCACAAAAAGACTGGGAATGTCATTGTGGTAAATATAAAAGAATAAGATATAAAGGAAAAGTGTGTGAGCGTTGTGGTGTAGAAGTTACACGTTCAAAAGTAAGACGTGAAAGAATGGCTCACATCGAACTTGCGGCTCCCGTATCACATATTTGGTACTTTAAAGGTATTCCTTCTAGAATGGGTCTAATTTTAGACCTATCTCCTAGAGTTTTAGAGAAAATTCTTTACTTTGCTTTATATATCGTAACAGACCCAGGCGATGTAAAAGAAATTTCTAAAATGCAAACTCTTTCTGAAAAAGAGTATAGAGATTTAAGAGAAAAATATGAAGACGATTTTGATGCATCAATGGGTGCAGAAGCTATTAAAAAACTTCTAGAAACTATCGATGTAGAAAAGACTTCAGCTGAACTTAAACTAGAACTTGAAACAGCTGTTGGTCAAAAAAGAGTTAGAATATTAAAAAGATTAGAAGTTGTTGAAGCTTTTAGACTTTCAGGTAACAAACCAGAGTGGATGGTAATCGACTGTGTTCCTGTAATTCCACCAGATATTAGACCTATGGTTCAACTTGATGGTGGTAGATTTGCTACTTCTGACTTAAACGACCTTTACAGACGTGTTATCAATAGAAATAACCGTCTAAAAAGGTTACTAGAGTTAAGCGCCCCTGATATTATTGTTAGAAATGAAAAACGTATGCTTCAAGAAGCTGTTGATGCACTTATCGACAACGGCAGACGTGGCAGACCAGTTACCGGCCCTAACAATAGACCTTTAAAATCACTTTCTGATATGCTTAAAGGTAAACAAGGTCGTTTCCGTCAAAACTTACTTGGTAAACGTGTTGACTACTCTGGACGTTCAGTTATCGTTGTTGGTCCTGAACTTAAAATGTACCAATGTGGTGTTCCAAAAGAAATGGCTTTAGAGCTTTTCAAACCTTTCGTTATGAAAAGATTAGTTGAAACTGGCGTTGCTGGCAACATTAAAGCTGCTAGAAAAGCTGTTGAAAAATCTCAATCAGAAGTTTGGGACGCACTAGAAATCGTTATCAAGAACCACCCAGTTCTTTTGAACCGTGCTCCAACACTTCACAGACTTGGTATTCAAGCTTTTGAACCAGTTTTAGTTGAAGGTAAAGCTTTAAAACTTCACCCACTTGTTTGTACAGCTTACAATGCTGACTTCGACGGTGACCAAATGGCTATCCATATACCTCTATCAACAGAGGCACAAGCAGAAGCAAGGTTCTTAATGCTTGCTGCTAACAACCTATTAAAACCGTCAGACGGTAAACCTGTTGCTGTTCCTTCACAGGATATGATTTTAGGTTCTTACTATCTAACACTTGATAAAGACGGTGAAAAAGGTGAAGGTAAAGTATTTAGAAACATGGACGAAGCTGTTATGGCTTACGATGCTAAAGACATTACTTTACACTCAAAAATTAAAGTTAGACGTACAGTAGATTACAAAGGTGTGACTTATACAGGCCTTGTAGATACTACTGTAGGTAGAATGATATTTAACGGACCTATTCCTCAAGATTTAGGCTATGTTGACAGAAGCAAAGAAGAAAATATCTTAAAATACGAAATTGACTTCCTTGTTGGTAAAAAAGAATTAGGCCCAATGATTGAAAAATGCATTAAAGTTCACGGCACAGAAAAAGCAGCTGAAGTTTTGGATGCAGTTAAAACTCAAGGTTATAAATACTCTACAATCGGTGCTATTACAGTTGCTGTTTGTGATGCTACTATTCCACAAGAGAAAAAAGACATTCTAGCAACTGCTGAAGCTAATATCGACAGAGTTAACCAGTACTTTGCTATGGGCGAGCTTTCTGACAAAGAACGTTATGATGCTGTTCTTAAAACATGGGAAAAAGCAACTAACGATGTTACTGTTGCTCTTCAAGAAGGGCTTGACCAATATAACCCAATCTTTATGATGGCTGACTCTGGTGCTCGTGGTAGCATGAGCCAAATTAGACAGCTTGCAGGTATGCGTGGTCTTATCGCAAATACATCAGGTAAAACAATCGAAATTCCTATTCGTGCTAACTACCGTGAAGGCTTAAATATTTTGGAATACTTTATTTCTTCTCGTGGTGCTAGAAAAGGGCTTGCTGATACAGCGCTAAGAACTGCTGACTCAGGTTACCTAACAAGACGTTTGGTTGACGTTTCTCAAGATGTTATCATTCGTGAAGATGACTGTGGAACTAAAGTTGGTCTTGAAGTATTCGACATTAAAGAAGGTCCAGAAGCTATCGAGTCTATGCATGAACGTCTAGTTGGCAGATACCTAATGGATGACTTCTGTGGTGAAGATGGTACAGTTTTAGTTGCTAACGATAAACTAATGGACGAAGATGATGCGGATATTATTGTTAATAGTGGTACAAAAACTATTACAATCAGATCAATTCTTAATTGCCGTGCTAAATCTGGTGTTTGTAAAAAATGTTACGGTGCATCCCTTGCTAATGGTAAACCAGTACAAGTTGGTGAAGCTGTTGGTATTATAGCAGCTCAATCAATTGGTGAGCCTGGTACTCAGCTTACAATGAGAACATTCCACACAGGTGGTGTTGCTTCTGCTGAAGATATTACTCAAGGTCTTCCACGTATCGACGAGCTTTTCGAAGGACGTAAACCTAAACATTTAGCTATTATCAGTGAAATTGCTGGTGTTGTTAGCTTTGAAGAAATTAAAAGAAACCGTCACGCTGTTATTACAGATAACGAAAATGGCGACTCAAGAAGTTATATGATTCCTTTCGGTTCACATGTAAGTGTAACAGAAGGTGATGTAATAGAAAAAGGTGCAAAAATAACAGAAGGTTCTGTTAACCCACATGATGTTTTAGCTATTAGTGGTGCACAGGCAGTTCAAAACTACCTAATTCAAGAGGTTCAAAAAACTTACCGTCAACAGGGTGTTGACATTAACGATAAACATATCGAAGTTATTGTTCGTCAAATGATGAAAAAAGTTAGAGTAGAAGATGCTGGTGACACTAAACTTCTAGTAACAGCTTTAGTTGATAAATATGATGTTTATGCAGCTAATGAAGCAATTGCACAAAGAATTGCTAACGGCGAAGAAGGCTTACAAGAGGCAAAATGTGCTCCAGTTTTACTAGGTATTACAAAAGCTTCACTTGCTACTGATTCATTCCTTTCAGCTGCATCATTCCAAGAAACTACAAGAGTTTTAACAGATGCTGCTATCAAAGGTAAAGTAGACCCACTACTAGGTCTTAAAGAAAATGTTATCATCGGTAAACTTATCCCAGCTGGTACTGGTATGCAGTGTTATACTGATGTTGAGATTAAACCAAATCAGCCAGAAGTTACAGCATTAAATTTTGAAGAAAATATTGACATTTAATGTTGACAAAATACTAGTCGGAGTGCTATAATTAAAAAATGAGTGGATTATCATTACTTTTACTCTAAAAATAGAGTAAAAGTGGTGATTTTCAGTTGCTCAATTATATTTTACGTTGTTTCAGCAAATAATTTGCTTGAAATATATATTTTAAACAAGGAGGTGCAATATGCCAACATTTAACCAATTAGTAAAAAATGGTCGTTACGTTGCTGAAAAGAAGTCTAAGACTCCTGCTCTACTACGTGGATGGAACTCTAAAAAAAGTGTTGCAATCAATCAAGATTCACCACAAAAACGTGGAGTTTGTACTGCTGTTAAAACACAAACACCTAAAAAACCTAACTCAGCTTTAAGAAAAATCGCTAGGGTAAGACTTTCAAATGGTATTGAAGTTACAGCTTATATTCCAGGTGTAGGTCACAACTTACAAGAACATAGCGTTGTTATGATTCGTGGTGGTCGTGTTAAGGATATTCCTGGTGTACGTTATCACATTATCCGTGGTGCACTTGATGCTCAAGGCGTTGCAAAACGTATGCAATCAAGATCAAAATACGGTGCTAAAAAACCAAAAGCAGGCGCTGCTAAAAAGTAAGAAAAGAAGAAATTCGACAATTCAGAATTCGTATGGCTTGCCACTAATTAGTGGTGAGGCGTTTAATATATATTTTTTAAATGCCCATGTTCTTTTTAGAACATCTTGCCAAGCGGGAGTATGACTTTCGAGTACCTATGATATCATTATATGAAGGAGGGAAGATTATGCCAAGAAGAGGTAATATAGCAAAACGTGACGTTTTAGCTGACCCAATGTATAATTCCAAATTAGTTACACGTCTTATCAACAACATTATGTATGACGGTAAAAAAGGTGTAGCACAAAAAATAGTTTATGATGCATTCGACATCATTGCAACTAAAACAGGTAAAGAGCCTTTAGAGGTTTTTGAAGCAGCTATGGAAAACATTATGCCAAGCTTAGAAGTAAAAGCTCGTCGTGTTGGTGGTTCAACATACCAAGTGCCAATGGAAGTTCGTCCTGAAAGAAGACAAACTTTAGGCTTAAGATGGCTTACAAGCTACTCAAGACTTAGATCTGAAAAGACTATGAGAGAGCGCCTTGCAGCTGAAATTATGGATGCTACAAACGGTGCTGGTGGCGCTGCTAAAAAACGTGACGACACACACAGAATGGCTGATGCTAACAGAGCATTCGCACACTATAGATGGTAATAGATTAAGGAGGAAATTATGGCTAGACAAGTTACACTTGCAAAAACCAGAAATATCGGTATCATGGCACACATTGATGCTGGTAAAACAACAACAACTGAAAGAATCCTCTATTACACAGGCGTTAACTACAAAATTGGTGAAGTTCATGATGGCGGTGCTACTATGGACTGGATGGTTCAAGAGCAAGAAAGAGGTATTACAATTACTTCTGCTGCTACAACTTGTTTCTGGAGTCACACTGACTTCAGCAACACACCTGAAGAAGTTAAGAAGAATAGTCACAGAATTAACATCATTGACACACCTGGACACGTTGACTTCACAGTTGAAGTACAACGTTCTTTAAGAGTTCTTGATGGTTCTGTAACAGTTTTCTGCGCTAAAGGTGGCGTTGAGCCTCAATCTGAAACTGTATGGCGTCAAGCTAATGAGTACAAAGTTCCTAGAATGGCTTATGTTAACAAAATGGACATTATGGGTGCTGACTTCTATCGTGTTGTTCAAATGATGAAAGATAGATTAAAATGTAATGCAGTTCCAATTCAACTTCCAATCGGTTCAGAAGATCAATTCAAAGGCATCATCGACTTAGTAGAGATGAAAGCTTATGTATATTATAATGACCTTGGAACAGATATTAGATGTGAAGACATTCCTGAAGATATGCTTGAAATTGCAGAAACTTACCACAATGATTTAGTAGAACACGTTGCAGAGCAAGATGAAGAATTAATGGAAAAATTCCTAATGGAAGAAGAAATTACAATTCCTGAAATCAAAGCTTGTATCCGTACTGCTACTTTGAACAACGACATGGTTCCTGTTGTTTGTGGTACATCTTACAAAAATAAAGGCGTTCAAAAACTTCTTGACGCTGTTATCGACTACATGCCATCTCCACTTGACGTTCCTGCTATTAAGGGCGTTAACCCAGAAACAGAAGAGCCAGGCGAACGTCCATCTTCAGATGACGAGCCATTTGCTGCTTTAGCATTTAAGATTGCAACTGACCCATTTGTTGGTAAACTTGCATTCTTCCGTGTATACTCTGGTACAATTGCTGCTGGTACTTCAGTTTATAACTCAAGTAAAGATAACCGTGAGCGTTTAGGCCGTATCGTGCAAATGCATGCTAACGACCGTAAGGATATTGACAAAGTTTACGCAGGTGACATCGCTGCTGCTGTTGGTCTTAAAAATACAACAACTGGTGATACACTTTGTGACGAAAACAACCCAATCATCCTTGAATCAATGGAATTCCCTGACCCAGTTATCCGTGTTGCTATCGAGCCAAAAACTAAAGCTGGACAAGAAAAAATGGGTATCGCTTTAGCAAAACTTGCTGAAGAAGATCCAACATTTAAAGCTTATACAGACGAAGAAACAGGCCAAACAATCATCGCTGGTATGGGTGAATTACACCTTGAAATTATCGTTGACAGACTTCTTCGTGAATTCAAAGTTGAAGCTAATGTAGGTAAACCACAAGTTGCTTACAAAGAAACAATTAGAAGAAACTCAGAGTCTGATACTAAATATGCACGTCAATCAGGTGGTAAAGGTCAATATGGTCATGTTAAAATCCGTGTTGAGCCAAACCCAGACAAAGGCTACGAATTTATCAACGCAGTTGTTGGTGGTGCTATTCCTAAAGAATACATCTCAGCAGTTGATGCTGGTATCCAAGGAGCACTTCTTTCTGGTATCCTAGCTGGTTACAACGTAGTTGACACAAAAGTAACACTTTATGATGGATCTTACCATGAAGTTGACTCATCTGAAATGGCATTTAAAATAGCTGGTTCTATGGCTATGAAAGACGCTATGAGAAAAGCTGATCCAGTTCTTATGGAGCCTATCATGAAAGTTACAGTAATCGTTCCTGACGAATACATGGGCGACGTTATCGGTGACCTTAACTCTCGTCGTGGTATGATTTTAGGTATGGATGCTATTCCTGGTGCTCAACAAATTAACAGTGAAGTTCCTCTTTCTGAAATGTTTGGTTACGCTACTGATATGCGTTCTAAAACACAAGGCCGTGGACAATACGTTATGGAACCATCTAAATACTCAGAAGTTCCAAAATCTGTATCTGAAGAAGTTATTTCTGCAAGAAAGAAAACAGATTAATTGAGAATTTTTCTCAAAGTACTTGATTTTTTAACATTTAATTGTTAAAATAAAAATAAAAATTATATTTTGTATTTTCTTAAAATAAAAGGAGGCAATTACAATGGCAAAAGCAAAATTCGAAAGAAATAAACCACATGTTAACATTGGTACAATTGGCCACGTTGACCACGGTAAAACAACTTTAACAGCTGCTATCACAAAAGTTCTATCTTTTAACGGTCAAGCTAAATTCGAGGATTATTCAATGATCGATAAAGCTCCAGAAGAAAGAGAACGTGGTATCACAATCAACACAGCTCACGTTGAGTATGAAACAGATACACGTCACTACGCTCACGTTGACTGCCCAGGACATGCTGACTATGTTAAAAACATGATCACAGGTGCTGCTCAAATGGACGGCGCTATCCTAGTAGTTTCTGCTTCTGATGGTCCTATGCCACAAACAAGAGAACACATCCTACTTTCAAGACAAGTTGGTGTTCCTTATATCGTAGTATTCATGAACAAAGTTGACCAAGTTGATGACGAAGAGTTACTTGACTTAGTTGAAATGGAAATTCGTGATATTCTTAACGAATATGACTTCCCAGGCGATGACACACCGATCGTTCGTGGTTCAGGTCTACAAGCTCTTGAGTCTACAGCTACAACATCAGATGCTCCAGAATATGCTCCAATCATTGAGCTTATGGCTGAAGTTGATGCTTATATCCCAACACCTGAGAGAAAATCTGACCTTCCTTTCCTAATGCCAGTTGAAGACGTATTCACAATCACAGGTCGTGGTACAGTTGCTACAGGTAGAGTTGAAAGAGGCCAAGTTAAACTTTCTGAAGAAATCGAGATCGTTGGTCTTGCTGAAGAATCAAGAAAAGTTGTTATCACAGGTATCGAAATGTTCAGAAAACTTCTAGATTACGCAGAAGCAGGCGATAACATCGGCGCACTTCTACGTGGTGTTCAAAGAGCTGACATCGAGCGTGGTCAAGTTTTAGCTAAACCAGGTTCAATCAAACCTCATACAAAATTCAAAGGTCAAGTATACGTTCTTTCAAAAGAAGAAGGTGGACGTCATACTCCTTTCTTTAACAACTACCGTCCTCAATTCTATTTCAGAACTACAGACGTAACTGGTGTTATTACACTTCCAGCTGGCACAGAAATGTGTATGCCTGGCGATAACGTTGATATGGATGTTGAACTAATCACTCCAATCGCTATCGAAGAAGGTCTACGTTTCGCTATCCGTGAAGGTGGCCGTACAGTAGGTTCAGGTGTTGTTACTGGTATCAATGCTTAATTGATAATTTAATGACAATTTTAGTGGAGAAGTTTTTCTTCTCCACTTTAGTCAATTTAATAAAGCACGCAAGTGCTGTCTTCGGGGCGAGGTGTAACTCCTCACCGGTGGTAAATATGCTTAGCATAAAGTCCACGACCCACCTATGGTGGCTGATTTGGTGAAAATCCAAAACCGACGGTTAAAGTCCGGATAGTAGAAGAAAAGTTTTCATATTTTGGTATAACCAATATGTATTCTGACGCCCTGTAGCCTTTGCTACAGGGCGTTCTTTTCTTTTACACCTTAAAAAAATAAAACAATTGCAATATTTACATAAATATTGTACAAACAAAATAAGAGGTGTATTATGAGTAATTCAATAAACAAAACAAGAAAAATGACAATAACAGCAATATTATCAGCTGTTTCAAGCGTGCTAATGTTTTTTAGCATTAATGTTCCACTAATGCCTAGTTTTATTAAACTAGATTTATCAGATCTTCCAGCCGTTTTTGCAGCTTTTGCACTGGGTCCAGTAAGTGGTGTAGTAGTTTGCCTTGTAAAAAATGTTGTTAATCTATTTTTCAGCACAACAGCTGGAATAGGTGAAATTTCTAACTTTTTGCTAGGTTCTTCATTTGTACTTATTACTGGTCTAATTTACAAGAAACATAAAACTAAAAAAGGAGCAATTATCGGCTCAGTTTTAGGAGCTTTAGTAATGGCGCTTTTCAGCGTGGTTACCAACTTTTTTATCGTGTATCCAATATATTTTAATTTTTTGCCCCTTGATGCGATACTGGGCATGTATAACGTAATCAATCCTTTTGTAGGGACTGAACCAACTAACGAGAATTTACTAAAAGCGTTAATTACATTCAATATGCCATTCACCTTTATCAAAGGAATGCTTAGTGTAATAATTACTTTTTTAATATACAAACCACTTTCACCGGTAATCCACGAAAAAAATTTATAAATTCAGAAAGACATTTTTATGCTTACTAAAGAATATAAACGAATTAAATATGGTTGCTATGCAGGTAATATATGCATGGCAATCACTAGCACTTTATCCCCACTTCTTTTTGTTACATTTAACACAAAATACGGAATTTCATACTCTTTGCTAGGATTTTTAGTTTTGATTAATTTTTCAACACAATTAATTATTGATTTAATTTTCACAGCATATTCTCATAAATTTAATATTGAAAAAGCAGTTAAAAATATTCCATTAATTTTTATATTTGGCTTAATATTTTACACTGTTTTTCCTTTGGTATTTCAAAACTTTGCCTATTTGGGCTTATTAATAGGAACTGTAATTTTTTCGGCTTCATCAGGTTTAGCCGAGGTTTTATTAAGCCCAGTAGTAGCTGCGTTACCGTCAGAATTTCCAGATAAAGAACTTAGTAAATTGCACTCTGCTTATGCGTGGGGTGTAGTTTTGGTTGTTATTATAAGTACAATATTTTTCGTGTTATTTTCAACCGATAATTGGTATTTTCTAATATTAATACTTTCAGTTTTACCCCTTATATCCTTTGTTTTGTTCTTTGGTTGTACATTTCCTGTTATAAATAATGCAGAAAAAGTAACAGGAATAGCTCCTCTTATCAAAAATAAAACTTTGTGGCTTGGTGTTGCAGCTATATTTTTAGGTGGCTCAAGTGAGGTAGCTATGGCTCAGTGGAGTTCTAGTTACCTTGAAGAGGCAATGCAAATACCAAAAGCTTTTGGAGATTTGTTTGGAGTAGCATTTTTTGCTGTTATGTTAGGTTTAGGAAGAACACTTTACAGCAAATACGGCAAAGACATTAGACCAGTGCTTTTATATGGGACACTCTCTGCTACTATTTGTTATTTGGTAGTGGTTTTTTCGGGAAATGCTATTGTCTGTCTAATTGCATGTGGATTAACAGGTTTTTGTGTTGCAATGTTGTGGCCAGGAAATTTGATTTTAATGAGCGAGCATTTTCCTAAAGCTGGTGTTGCACTTTTTGCGCTAATGGCAGCTGGTGGTGATTTAGGCGCATCAGTTGGACCACAATTGATGGGAATTTTAACTGATTTTGCTTTAACAAACAGCTATTTGATAAATCTAGCGACAAATTTAGGAATTGAAACTTCTGAATTCAGTATGAGATTTGGAATGTTTTTCTTAAGCTTTTTCCCACTTGCTGGCGTAGGTATTTATTTAATTTTAAACAAAAAGTCAGTAGAAAAAAAATTGACTCATTTTGATAAGGAGAAAATATGACAGAAGAATATATAGGTTTAAAAAAATGGCTAGAAGAAACTAAAGATGTACCACTTGAAAATATGAATAGCTTTTTCGATGTAAGAATTGAAACTTACGAAGATGTAATGTCAAAATGGGATGCACATTATCAGTGGATGGCTGATATTTTAAGCGATAAAACAGAAAATTTGCTAGACATAGGTTGTGGCAGTGGACTAGAACTTGACAAAATTTTCAAAAGATTTCCTAATTTAAAAGTAACAGGAGTTGATTTTTCTGATGAAATGCTTAAAAAACTACAAAGCAAACACTATGATAAAAACTTGACAGTTATTAATTCAGATTATTTTATTTGTGATTTAGGGAACGAAGTTTACGACACAGCAATCTCTTTTGAAACTCTTCATCATTTTACAGCAAATAAAAAATGCGAACTTTTTAAAAAAATATACGATAGCCTAAAAACTGGTGGAGAATATATTGAGTGTGATTATATTGCATGCGATAGCTCTATAGAAGAATTAGTTTTTTCAGAGATTAACAGAAGAAAAATTCGTGATAATATAGAGGACGAAATTTTTGTGCATTTCGACACACCTTTAACAGCAGAGCATGAGATGGAAGCTATGAAAAAAGCTGGTTTTTCCAAAGTTGAACGTATTGGTTGTTTAGAAGGTGATGGAAACACAGTTATGTTTAGGTGCATAAAATAACTACGTCTTTAAAACTTGACTATATTAGATAAAAATGGTAATATAACAGTATATGTAATGAAATGGAGTTATTTATGCCAAAAAAGATTTATTGTGTAAAAAACGGCAGAAAAACTGGTAAATTTTACACTTGGGAGCAGTGCAAAGCACAGGTTGACGGCTTTACAGGTGCTATATATAAGAGTTTTACAGATGAAAATGATGCAGATAATTATCTTGATTACAAAGAGCAAGAACACACTAGTGACGATGTTGCTATAGCTTATGTTGATGGAAGTTTTAAGGAAAGTTCTGCCGAATTTTCTTGTGGCGCTGTAATTTTGTACGGTGGCACCGAAATATGTATTTCTAAAAAGTATAACGATGAAAAGTTTGTTTCTATGCGTAATGTTGCAGGCGAAATCATGGGAGCTGTAGAGGTTTTAAGGTACTGCATAAAAAATAATATTCAAAATATTGACATATATCATGATTATGAGGGCGTTGCAAAATGGCCTACAAATCAGTGGAAGGCGAATAAATCAGGCACAATCGCTTATAAAAAGTTTTGCGATAATTGCCGTGATAAAATTAGTTTTAAATTTGTTAAAGTAAAGGCACATTCTAATAATAAATATAATGATATGGCAGACGAGCTTGCTAAAAAAGCTTTGGGTATAATTTAAATGGAAGAAAATAATATTAATGGGCAAGATATTGCCTTTAGAATGGGCAAAATTTTGCTTGAAAACGGAGCTGAAATTTCAAGAGTTCAAGAAACTATGTGCAAAGTGGCAAAATCGTTTAATGTAGAAGATTTTGATGTATATGTTCTAACAAATGGTTTGTTTGCAAATGGAGTTTATAACGGTAAAAATACAGGCACAAAATTTAGTTTTGTGCCAAGTTTTACTATACATTTTGGTAGAATTGAAGCTGTAAATCAGCTTTCAAGGGAAATTCACCGTGGTGAAGTTGACATTTTAGAAGCTTTTGAAAGAATAGAAAAAATTGAGAAAATAGAATATACAAAACTTTGGAAAAAGATATTAGCATGTGCGTTAGGCTCTGCTTGTTTTACATACATGTTCGGTGGAACTATAATCGACAGTCTTGTTGCAATGCTTTGTGGGCTTTGCGTTGAAGCTTTTTTAAACTATTTAGGCGAAAAGCAAATGGCTAAATTTATAACAAATATTATGGCTAGTGCTATGGTAACAGTAATTTCTGTCTTAGCGTTTACATTTGGGATAGGCGATAATTTAGCGCTGGTAATAACTGGCTCTATTATAAGGCTTGTGCCTGGTATGGCGATGACAACATCTATTAGGGACTTTTTTTCAGGCGACTATTTAAGTGGAACTATAAGACTTATCGATGCCCTTATCATAGGTGGAAGTATTGCTGTTGGTGTTGGTGCAGTTATTAGCCTGTTTAGTATGATTTTAGGTGGTGCGATAAGTTTATGAGTATATTTTCACATTATTTTTTTTCAGCAGTAGTTTCACTAGTAGCAACCATGAGTTTTTCAGTTATACTTAACTTGCCAAAAAAACAAATAGTATATGCCGGAATTGTCGGTATGATAGGTTGGATTATTTTCATAATTTTAAATGAAAATTTTTTAGATAGCGTTTTTGCATCTTTCTACGCAACTTTAGGACTTGCCTTAGTTGCGAGAATTTTCTCTTACCTTAGAAAATCACCAGTTACAATGTACTTGATACCAGGTATATTTTCGCTAGTTCCAGGTGCTGGAATTTACGCAACTGGTTACAGCATGTTTATGGGAAGTACTGTCGAAGCACTTACTTTAGGAGTAGAAACATTTCAAATTGCCGTAGCTATTGCGCTTGGAATGGGTTTAGTTTTGTCGCTTCCAAATGTTCTGTTTTACCCTATAAGGAGAATTAATGAAAAAAACAATTGAAATAAATAAAAATGACGCAGGGCAAAGAATTGATAAATTTATGGCGAAAAATTTCCCTAATTTGCCAATGTCTATGCTTTACAAAGCAATTAGAAAGAAAGATGTAAAAGTCAATTCCAAGCGTTGCGAGGCATCACAAAAGCTAGAGCAAGGCAACTTGCTTTATATGTTTTTACACGATGATTTTTTGCAACAAAAGCCTAAAGATTACGACTTTTTAAAAGCACCAACTCAGCTGAATATATTATTCGAAGATGAAAATATAATGATTTTGGATAAAAAGCCAGGTGTTTTGGTTCATCCAGATGAAAATTATCATTTCGACTCATTAATTGCAAGAATTCAACACTATCTTTTTGATAAAGGCGAATATCAACCAGAAAAAGAAAAAGCTTTTGCACCAGCACTTATAAACCGTATAGACAGAAATACTGGTGGAATTGTAATGGCTGCCAAAAATAGCGAAACCCTTAGAATTATGAACCAAAAAGTAAAAGATAGAGAGATAGATAAATTTTATTTATGTGTTGTTGACGGTGTTCCAAGTGAAAAAGAAGCATTTTTAAAAGATTTTTTAGTTAAAAATGAAAAACAAAACAGGGTGTACATTTCAAATAAGCCGTCAAGCGATAGCAAAACTATTTTGACAAAATATAAAGTCCTTAAAAGCGATAATACTAAATCTTTAGTAGAGGTTGAACTTTTAACAGGCAGAACTCATCAAATTAGAGCTCATATGGCAAGCATTGGACACCCGTTATTGGGCGATGGCAAATATGGTAAAAACGAAATTAACAAGGCGTTAGGGCTTAAGTATCAAGCTTTGTATTCACATAAACTAATTTTCAACTTTAGCACCTTTGCTGGAGCTTTAGAATATTTAAATCATAAAGAATTCACATCCTCAAAACCATGGTTTATGGGTATGTTTAAATAGAATTATATAGAAAAGGTGGACTTTTATGGAGATAGGTAAAATTAAAAATAATATTTATAAAGATGGAGCTCCTATTATTTTAGAGCAAGGAACGCTTAATCAAATTGAGGACAAAATTTTTGCAACACTTATTTTTAGAAGTATTTCAACTGTGCCTGTAAGTTCTATTTTGGTGGATATTCATGTGTTTGACAGGGCAAATATTGAAATAGAAGTAGTGCGTGACTTTCTATTTATACTAGAAGGAGAAGTTCGTGACAGTGTTTTTGGTCAAAATGTAGAGATAGAAATTTTAAATGAAAACGCAAAAAGTTATGCAGTTGCTTTAAGACGTGTATGTTTTACTAACGAAACTTTGTGGACAGGCTCTAATTCTATTTTGTTTGAAACTCTGCCAGTGCAAAAAACTTTGGAAGAAGAACTTGAAGAAAGCGAAACTATAGAGCAATTTCGAAGAGATTTTAAAGAGAATTTTTCAGACAAAGAAGAAATAACAGCTAAATATGTGCCAAGCGAACACCAGTCGCTATGGTTTTGTAGTTGTGGAGAGATTAACACAAAAGATGACGAAACATGCTATATGTGTGGCGCAGCTTTCTTGCCACAAAAAACTCATATTGATAACCGTGTGCAGTTAGCTACAAATTTAGAAAATTATAAAATAGCTGTAGCTGAAGAAGAGAAAAGGCTAAAAGAAGAAGCTTTGAAAAAAGCAGAGGAAGAACGTTTAGCTAAAGCCGAAAAAGAACGCCTTGAAGCAGAGGCAATTGCTTTGGAAGAAGCAAGGATTAAAAGAAAAAGAAAAATTAAAATAACAACAATTTCTGTGTCCATTCCACTTGTTTTAATTGCTATTACATACATTTATCTGCTTAATGTGTTTATAATTCCACAAAATAAATATAACGATGCTGTAGAGCTTTTTGAAGCAGGCGAATATGACAACGCTATTTCTGCTTTTGAAGCACTCAACGGCTATAGTGAAAGCTCAAGGCTTATTTTAGAGGCGAATTTCCAAAAAGCTCAAGGTTTAATGGGAACAGATGAATACGATGAAGCTTTAGAGATATTTTATTCGATTGAAAGCATGATGGATGTAGAAAACGATATACTAGAAGCAAAATATCAACTTGCTTTAATCGAATATAATAGTGAAAATTATGAAGAAGTTATAGATCTTTTCTTGGAATTAGACGGTTATAGCGATACAAAAGATTTTTTGCAATCGTCATATTATGAACTCACTAAAGCTTATACGCTTGAATTTGATTTAAACAGCGCTGTAACTTATTTTGAAAAATTAAACGAAGAAAATACTCTTTTAATTCAAGCTTTGTTTTTAGAAAACGGCAGAACGCTTTATAATCAAGGCGAAAGCGAAGAGGCTGAAATTTATTTTGCGTTTATAACCGACAGTGACTTAATAGAGCAAGTGAAACAAGTTTATTATGATTTTGCAGTAGCTTTAATAGAAGAAGGCTTGTACGACGGGGCAATAGCAGTGTTTAACGAGGTGTTAACATACTCTGACAGTGCCGATTGTATCACTAAATGTGAGTACTTGAAAGCTGAAAAATTATTTGAGAATGAAGAATATGAACTTGCAGTTGCACAATATCAACTTGTAATAGATTATGAAAATTCAGTTGATAGAATTAATGAGTGTTATTATATTTTAGCTGCTATAAGTTTGGAAAACGACGACACTGATACTGCTATAGAATTTTATGCGTTATTAGGCGATTATGAAGATAGTTACGATATTTACGTTGAACTTGTTTATGAAAAAGGTGTAAACTTGTTTAAAGACGGAGAATATCTTGAGTCTTATGAAACTTTATATCAAATAAAAGAAGATAGCGATGCGTATTATTATCTGGTAAGTAAAAGTGAATTTTATATATATGTTTACGAAAAAGATTTAGGCGTTAATCCAAAAGACGAAAATTAAAATTTGAATTTTTGTAAAAGGAGATTGTCATGTTTATAGAAGAAAACAAAAGAACACTAACCCAAGAAATGGCAAAAGAAGCAGGTTTTGACCATTTTGGCTATACAACAATCGAAAATTTAGAATTTTTACCAGATGTGCGTGGTATGTGTGCAGATAATCGCTGTGGCAAATATGGTACAAACTGGGCATGCCCACCAGCTTGTGGAACTTTAGAAGAAATTGCAGAGCGTGTCAAAGCTTATGACTACGCAATGATTTTACAATCAACAGAACAAATGGAAGATGATTACGACTGGGATGCAATTCAAAAAGCAGGTAAAAGATGTGGCGAAAGTTTGCGTAAATTAAACAAACAACTACAAAATTTAGGTGTAAAAACTTTGCCAATGGGTGCTGGTGGGTGTAGTAAGTGTGAAAAATGCACATACCCAGACGCTCCGTGTCGTTTTCCTGATGATTTAATCCACAGCATGGAAGCTTATGGTTTGTTTGTAACAGGAGAATGCAGAAAAGCAGGTATGAAATACACTTATGGTCCGCAAACAATGACTATTAACGCAACTATTTTGGTAAAAGAGAATTGAGGTTTATTAAATGACCTATAAAGAAGCCTTAGAAATGGTAAGTTCAAGACGTAAATTTCCTAAAAAACCAGGACTTGAGCGTATGAAACATTTGCTTGACTTAATTGGAAATCCTCAAAATAAACTTAAATTTGTACATGTTGCTGGAACTAATGGAAAAGGCACTACTTGTAGCTATATTTCAAGTGTTTTGCAAGAAAGTGGTTATAAAACTGGACTTTTTACATCGCCATTTGTAATTGATTTTACCGAGCGTTTCCAAATAAATTCGCAAATGATAGACCATGAGCAACTTATAAAACACGTTGATTATGTCAGCAGTTTTGATTTAGGAGAAATTACAGAGTTTGAATTTGTAACAGCTATAGCAATGGACTGGTTTGCAAAACAAAATTGCGATATAGTTGTTTTAGAAGTTGGGTTAGGTGGCAGATTTGACGCTACTAATGTAATAGAAAATCCCCTTGTAAGCGTTATAACTTCAATTTCTCTTGACCATACTAAAATTTTGGGTGACACTGTAGAACAAATAGCTTTTGAAAAAGCTGGTATTATCAAAGAAAATTGTCCCACAGTTTGTTATTTAAATCAAAAAGACAGCGTTATTAAAGTAATTGAAGAAACTTGCAAAACAAAAAATTCAAAATTTCATTTAGCTGATATGTATTTTGATATTTTAGAAGAAAATATCAATGGAAGTAAATTTAAAACCGAAGAATTAGAAATTTTTATACCTTTTTGTGGCAACCATCAAATTTATAATGCTATCACAGCTTATGAAACTATAAAAATTTTAAAAAAGCAAAATTATAATATAACAAACGAAAACATCGTAAAAGGTTTTAGAAAAACAAAAATTCCAGCAAGAATGGAAGTAATAAGTGAAAATCCACTTTTTATTTTAGATGGTGGACATAATATTGGTGGCGCAATTGCACTTGAAAGCGTTTTGAAAAAATATTTAGACAATAAAAAAATTTGTGGTATAATTGGCATGGTTGAGGATAAAGATTACCCTGACTATGTGAAAGTTTTAGCACCTAAATTTGACAAAATAATATGCCTTGAACCGAATGATAAAAGAGCGTTAAAAGCTGAAGTTTTAGCAGGTTTTGCTAGAAAACATTGTGATGATGTTAAGGTTTTACCAAATGCTTGTGAAGCTATAGACATGGCTTTGAAAGAATATGAAAATATAGTAGCCTGTGGCTCTTTGTACTTAGCTAGTGAACTTCGACCAATTATAACCTGTAAACTGAAAAATTTATAAAAAAAGCAATATATGACAAAATTCATAAAAACATCTGTGTAAAATATTTACATAGATGTTTTTGTTTTTTAGTAAAAGAAAGGATTTTTAAAATGAGTGTAAAGCTAGAATTTAAAGATGATGTATTAACTGCATATTTAGGTGGAGAAATTGACCACCATAGTGCAGCCGATTTAAGAAAGGCAATTGACGAAACAATGCAGTCAATTAGACCGTTGGTGCTTAAGTTAGACTTTGGAAATGTACCTTTTATGGATAGCTCTGGAATAGGTTTGATTTTGGGCAGAATAAGGCTAATTAAGCATTGGGGTGGCAAAGTAGTGCTTAGCAACATAACCGAAGATGTAGCCAAAATGGCGAAACTAGCAGGTGTATTCTCCTTAACAACAGGAGGTCAATCATGAAACTTATAAACAAAGCAGAAATTCAGTTTCCGTCAAATTCAGGTAACGAAGCATTTGCTAGGGGCGTAGTAACGTCTTTTATGATGTCGCTTGACCCAACAGTCGCAGATTTAACAGACATTAAAACAGCTGTTTCAGAGGCAGTAACAAACGCAATAATTCACGGATACAAATATAAACAAGGCACAGTTTACATAAGCTTAAAAGTTTACGAGGGTGGAAAGCTAATTGTAAAAATTCGTGATAAAGGTTGTGGCATAGAAGACATAACAAAAGCCATGGAACCGCTTTTTACAACAGGTGGCGACGAACAAGCTGGCATAGGTTTTGCTGTAATGGAAAGCTTTTGTGACAAAATAAAGGTAACTTCTGTACTTGAAAAAGGCACATCTGTTTATTTAACTAAAATGCTTAGTGAAAAAGATGGATGATTTACTAGTAACACAAAATATAGGCTTAGTGCATATGTGTGCTAAAAGATTTATTGGCAGAGGTGTTGAATATGAAGATTTATTTCAAATTGGCTGTGTTGGACTAGTTAAAGCTGCGAAAAATTTTGAACCAGAGCGAGAACTTAAATTTTCAACATATGCAGTTCCTGTAATTTTAGGTGAAATAAAAGGCTTTTTAAGAAGCGACGGTATAGTAAAAGTTTCTAGAAGTGTTAAAGAATTGTATGTGAAAATTAAGCATGTTATTAACAAAACTAGTACCGAAAAAGGTTACATTCCTACTGTTTACGAAATTGCAAAGGATTTAGGTGAAGATACCGAAAATGTTGTGACGGCAATGAGCGCATGCGTATCAGCTGTTTCTCTTACAATGGAAAGTGATGACGGTGAAAATCAGTTCGATATTCGTGTAGAAAGCAAAGAAGAAGAAATTACAGATAAATTGTCACTTATGCAAGTTTTAGAAACTTTAGAGCCTAAAGACAGAAAAATAATTGAGCTTAGGTATTTTAAAAATAAGACACAAACCGAAGTTGCACAAATTTTTGGTTGTTCGCAAGTGCAAATAAGCCGAAAAGAGAAAAAAATCTTGCTAAAAATAAGAGAAAATATAGGTTAAATGAATAAAAAGGCATAATTTGAGAAATATTATAATTATGCCTTAATTTTTTTTCAAAAAAAGATTGACAAATGACGATTTATTTGTTATACTAGTGTAGCTGTTTAAGAACAGATTAATTCGATTCATTAGCTCAGCTGGCAGAGCACCTGACTTTTAATCAGGGTGTCCGGAGTTCGAATCTCCGATGAGTCACCATATAGAGTG
>JAWXUM010000020.1:0-45348 GCA_044432645.1 Clostridia bacterium
TTTTTTGCATTTGGCAAAATCTTGTTGTTTTTAGGTATTGAAGTTTCTTTCATTTTGATACCACCTTTCTTTTTACCCTCTCAGTCACTGCGGTGACAGCTCTCCCAAAGGGAGAGCCAAGAGCCTCGCCCTTTGGGAGAGGTGGCATAGCGTAAGCTATGACGGAGAGGGTGTTTCTCCTCATTCAAAATATTCTTGCATACGTTGTTTATATAAAGTTTCTAATTGTTCTAGTCCTTTTTGCATTTGCTCTTTCGTTTGCTCCACTTTTTCTACAAATTCTGCAAATTGGGTTTGTAAAATTAGATTAGGAACAATAATTTTTATTTGCTTCATTGCACTAAGAACTAAATCCCTATTTGCAATCCCCTTTGTAAGTTGCTGTGATTGTTGATAACAATAACTTGAATTCAACATATTTTCAAAAAAAATCGGATTTAATATATTTTTTTCGAATTTTAACACGGCTAAATGTACCCAGTTACAAAAAACAACATCTGTATCAATCACTTTAGCAATACCAGTTGTACCACCTTTAGAATATAATAAATCACCTTTTTCAGGTTTGGATTTTTTTGTATATTCGTAATAATCTTCTTCAGTAATATATTTAGCATCTTCAAAACATATTTTACCATTAACAATATTACGGACAGATATAAAAGGTATTCCACTTAAAACATACTTTGGCGAAACATGAGGACCATCTTTAACTGAAAAACAAGATTCTCCTATCGTTGAATTCTCCCACCTCTTTGGGTTGGTTACTGGGTCGCCGAACATTTCTGTGAATTTTGATTTTATTAGTAAATCTAGTTTTTCTATTTGCATTTTACGTTTTGCAATTAACTCATTAATTTTATCAAGTTCATCAACAATTCTTTCTTGTTCTTCTAGTGGAGGGAGTAGAACAGTAAATTTAGATGTTTGTTCTGCACTAATATTCGGCTGTGCACAACCATTTGCAATTTCTAATATATATTTTTTAAAACTATCACTGCTCATAACATAAAAAATATAAAAACCATTAACGTTATCCAAAGGTCTCAAGCATAAAACTCGCTGATTTATCAACATTTTTTCATCAGATTTATTAATTGCAAGTTTTCCAATAGTAGCACCTGACATAGCCATTAATATATCATTTTTAAGTATTCTAAAACGTTTATTTGTGTTCCAAAAACTTTCATCATAACAAATTTTATTATCTACAATCACACCATTGTTAGTTATATTACCTATTCTAATTACAGGAATTTTATTTTGTATAAATAAATCTGATTTAAAAGCATATCCCCCTATAAGTTCACAAACTTCCCCCAACTTCACCATTTCCCATTTACTCATCTAAATCACCATCTTCGATTACATTGATTTGTTTTGAATTTGAGGAAGAAATAACTGATTTTCCTGTTTGATTTTCTATGTTATCTCTTGCATTTTTCGCAACTGAACCACCACGCAATGCTACACTTTTGCTTTCTTGAAAGCCTTGTGGCTTTTCTGCTTTTGAAATCTCTGTTGTTGTCACCTCAGCCAACATATTCAAGACTAGCTCCATATTATTCATGTTATCACGCAAATTTTCTTTTTTAAGGTTTTTATGTTTTTTATATTCTTTTGCAGTCATTCCACTCCATGCTTTGGAAATTTCGTTGGTTAAAATTGCATATTCTCGCCCCTCTTTAACACCACTTTTTCTCCACTCATCTGTAAGTTCTTTACGCATTTCTATGGTTTTAAGCCTTTGGTTTATCCAACTTTCGCTATATCCCTTTTGTCTATATGTATTTACAGCTCTATTTATAGCAAGTTCAGGGTCGGCAATTTCGTCTAACCTTTCACTGCCAACTAATGCAAGCCACATTTTAAATGGTTCAGCTTTTGGCGACGGAATAGATTGAATAATTCGCAATAGTCCTTTTGTGTCAGCTACATCGGTTAATCTGTTTTTTCCATCACTAGCAACCATTTTCAACTGACTACAATTTGTAGTCAGTTCGGATCCTTCTTTTTTTAATCTAGTTTTTAGAACGCTCCAGTATTTACTTGCTCTCCTTTGATCAGGTTGATCTGTCAAAACTTCGCATACATCTACTATGCTAAAAAACCATTCCTCTTTTTCGTCATCCCAATGAGTTCGTATTTTTTTATCTTCAAATAATTTCAAACTGTTATTTTCCATTATATGTTCTCCATTTTAAGCTCTAGTTCTGCAAGTCCTTTTGTTATCTCGGTTTCTAGGGTTTTAATTTCTTTTAGTATTTCTGCTGTTGGTGGGTATTCTTCTGGGATGTATTCGGTTTTTTTGTATTTATTAATCGACAAATCGTAGCCGTTTTCTACAATTTCTGCCTTTGGAACAAAGAAAGATTTTTCGGTTCTTGCTCGGTCTATTTCTGAGCAAACACTACTCTCGTTCGCCCTCTCCGTCACTGCGGTGACACCTCTCCCAACGGGAGAGGCGGGGGTTTCTCTTGTTTTAAATCTGTTTATAATATCTGGTATGTCGTTTTCGGTTATTTGATTTCTTTTATCATCAAGGGAAAAACCGTCGCTTTCCATGTTATAAAACCAAACATTATCCGTGCCACCGTAGTTAGTTTTTGTAAAAATCAAAATTCCAGTAGAAACACCAGCGTATGGCTTGAAAACTCCACTTGGCATTGAAATTATAGCTTCTAGTTTATGATTTTCGATAATCTCTTTTCTAATATCTTTATGAGCTTTAGACGAGCCAAAAAGCACACCATCAGGCACGATAACTGCACATCTGCCACCAATTTTCAACATTCTAATCATAAGAGCCAAAAACAAAAGTTCTGTTTTTTTAGTCTTGCAAACTTTTAATATATCGGCTGAAACTGTGTCTGCATCAAGGCTACCTTTGAAAGGTGGGTTTGCCAAAATTAGGGAATATTTTTCTTTGTCTTGGTTTTGGTCGGAAAGGCTGTCACGATATTCAATATATGGGTTGTCCACTCCGTGGGTCATCATGTTCATTGCACCAATACGAAGCATGGTTCTGTCCATATCGTAACCGAAAAACATATTATTCATGTAGTGGTCTTTTTTCGATTTATTAAAGAAAATTTCTTCCTTGTTATTCTCTTTAAGATATTCACCACTTGCAACCAAAAAGCCACTAGTTCCACAAGCTGGGTCACAGATTGTATCATCTGCTTGAGGTTGCATCATTTCAACCATCATTTTAATAATGTGTCTAGGAGTTCTAAACTGCCCATTTATGCCAGACTGTGCGATTTTTGAAAGTAGATATTCGTAAGTGTCGCCTTTTGTGTCGCTACCACTAAGCTGTGCCATAAGTTTATAGACTTCATCAAGTGAGTCAATAACTTTGGAAAGAAGTAGGGGAGTGGGGATTTTGAAAATTGCATCGTCCATGTATTTTGAATAAGCACTGTTTTTGTCGCTGTGCAAAGTTTTAATGAAAGGAAAAACCCATTCTTGCATAACAGAATACATTCGACCAGCTTCAAAATCGTGGAAAACCGACCATTTAAGCTGTTGACCGTCAACTTCTCGCTCGCCTACCATAACTTTATCTGTGAAAATACTGCTATATGGCAAACCAAGCATTGCACTTTCTTTTGACTTCAAATTGTCAGAGTCGTCAAGGTCACGAATAAACATAAGGTATGTGATTTGCTCCACAACATCAAGTGGATTTACAAGCCCACCTGCTGCGAATATATCCCAAAGACTATCTATTTTATTTTTAATTTCACCTGTTATCATTTTAATTCTCCTTTTATTTTTACCCTCTCAGTCACTGCGGTGACAGCTCTCCCGAGGGGAGAGCCAGAGTTGCCTCGCCCTTTGGGAGAGGTGGCATAGCGTAAGCTATGACGGAGAGGGTGTTTTTATTCCCTATTCCATATATATTTGGTGTATCTTCCACCACCGATTTTTATAATCTTGTCATTTTTAACTAAGTCGTTTAGCGTACGCTGAATTGTTGTGTCGCTAATATCAGGGCATTTTTCTATAATTTCCCTTTTTGTAATTTTCCCCAAGGTTTGCTTGATAACTTCGGCAATTCTCTCTGGTTTCGAGTAACCTTTGGTAATCATCACATCAACACGGCTTTCAAAATCTCTGTAAGCTGCAACAATTACACCCAACATATATCTAACAAATGGTGCGTAATCATTTTCGCTTTCGTGCCAATTTTCAGAGCTTGTTTGAAGCACTTCGTAATAAGTTTCTTTGCTTTGCTCAATGATTTTTTCTATACTAATATATTTACCAACAATAAAGTCAGAACGATATAACAAAAGCAAAGTCAAAAGTCTGCTCATTCTACCGTTGCCGTCATTAAATGGGTGTATGCACAAAAAATCCAAGATAAACATAGGAATTATCAGCAGTGAATTCACCTTGCCAGTGCTTATAATTTGGTCATAGGCATCGCAAAGCTCAAGAATAGCGTCAGGTGTTTCCCAAGAATGAACAGGCTGAAAACGAACTTTTTTTGTGCCGTCTGTGAGTTCTTCGGCAATAATATTATCGGATGTTTTATAATTCCCACCAAAACCGTGGCCACTATATTTATATAAATCTCTATGAAGTTGCAAAATCATACTAGGCTTTACAGGGATATAATCGTGATTTTCGTGTATCGTGGCAAGCACATCACGGTAACCAGCAATCTCCTGTTCATCTCTTGATTTTGGGGTGGTTTTATCCATTGCAATAAGTTTCAAGCGTTCATTAGAAGTGTAAATTCCCTCAATTTTATTAGAAGCCTCGGTGCTTTGGATTTTTGCAATTTCTAACAAAGAAGTAAGAGTGTCGGCTTTTTGCTCGATAAATAAAGACTGCTTGCCCTTAAACTCGTGTATCTGTGTCAAAAGTGCCACTATATCAGGAGTAATCAATTTCTCCCATTTGTTTTCATAATTGTAATTTCTCATTATTTCACCTTTAATTTAGTCATTTTATTGTTTTTGACTTAATTAAATAATACTATAAAAAGTAGAAAAAGTCAAGTTTAATTAAGTCTTTTTTCACGTTATGACTAAATTGATTGTTCCAAGACAAAAATAAAAACCATAGGAAAAATCCTATGGCATGAATTTTAAATTTTGTTATTAATCGTGTAATTTCGACCCTATATTGACCTAAAATGTGATAAAATTCATTGGATTTATGTGTCAAAAAAATTCAATTTTGCCAATAAAATATATAGTCTGCTCATCTTCACCCACCACACAACCATCTTCATATAGGTTGACCGATATTTCGGTGTTTTCCAAAAGTTCCTTGTTATACTGAATTAGAAACGATTTCACCTCTTGTGCCAGCAGTTCATTGGTATTGTACATATCAAAACACCAACGCACATAATGGGCTTATTTATTCCTTTTTGTAAAGAATTTTATTGTTATTTTCAAGTTTATTTACATTTTAATCTCTAATTCTATAAAAAGTTATTATTGCGTTTTTGTAGTCACTATCTTGATTTTGTGTTACCACTTTTAGCACTGTATTAATATTCGTATCTTTTAGTTTCTTGATTAAAAAGACAGAATTTTCATTTTTTATATAGTTATTATACCATATATCCAACAATTTGGGTGCAGTTCATTTTTAAACTGATGGCTTTTCTTATATCTTACGCTGCGAGCATTACCATAAAACTTCCTACTGGTATGCCTAAATCTTCGGTTTTGGTTGGGAGTGGTGGGTATTTGTATTGTTTGATTATTTGGTTTAGTTTTGGAAAATCTTCGCATAGTAGGATAAATCCGTCAGCTATCGGTTTGAAAATTAATGGGTAACTTAACACATCATCTGTCATGTCGGTTGGTGCATCGTAAATATTTTCCATGAGTGCCATGACTTTTCTTTTATGTTCGTCAAGGCAGTGTGCATAGGTGTCGAGTGTGAACGATACAGAAAAATGCACTAGTATCATTAACAGCGTTTTCGAGTCCATTCCTTGCTCTAAGGCTCTAGTTGCGAATGTGTGTCTGAGCGCATGGAATGTGAAGTGACCACAGTTTAGCTCTTTTAACATTCTGTCGTAATGGTCTTTCACTGTGCGTGGCTCAATATATTTTCCAAGTTCGTTCGTGACTACAAATCCTGTATCTTCATAGACTGAACTAGCGATTATCGCATCGTTTTTCTGAATTTGTTTCCACTGTTTTAGCTCATTTACTGCTGTTGGATGTAGTGGAATAATTCGTTTTGAGTTTTAAGCTTAACTGTGCCTATTGCATGACTGTAATGATTTGTTATAGTGAAGAACAAGCAACTGATATTGCAAACTGCGAAACAATTATCATTACATATATTCAAGAAATGGCAACTGCATTTATTACAGGAAAATTCAAATAAGAAGTAATAGAAATAATGCTATGAGAAAAACTTAATTATGGGAAACAGAAAGGTGATTTAACATAAACAGTCATGGTTGAATACAAAGTTGGGAAAGGATATATCACGAAGAAAGAGCAGAAGGATTTAATATTGAACGATGAGGACGAAGTATAAACATAGCGTTTCCTTTCTGTTAGAAATATCAAAACTTGCAAGAAACACATATTACTATCACATTAAAGACAGATACCGATCCCTTATCACTGCTTAATTATTTAATTTGTACTATGATTCAGACAAATTAGAGTTGATTAGCGGTGCTGTGAATGAAGATATGGAGGATTATGCCGATTTTAATGGTGCACTTTCCGATAGCTCGGCAAGGGCTACCTATATAAATACTTCTAAAAAATCTACGATTTTTAGCACTGAAGACTATACACATTTGACTTTAGAATTCAAAGCTACAGCTATTGGTGATGCGGCTGTTTATATAGAATATGATTCTGAAGATGTTTGGTGGATTGAAGATATATATTCAACAGAATTTAATTCGGTCACATTCGACATAGCTAATGCTTCCATTGAAATAACAGATGAAATAGATGCTGTTGAAATCAAGGGTAGCATTACTACTCCTACTAAAAATGGCACAGATACTTCAAGTCTTACAGGCGACAATGTAGATGTTGTCGTTACATGGTCACCTAGTTTAACTGGTGGTACATTCGTTTCTAACACAGAATATACTGCTAAAGTTACTGTTTCGGCAGATGATTACTACAGTTTTGCCTCAAACGCTTCTGTTACATATGACGGTTTTAATTTCACACAAATTGGTGATGATTATGTAGCTGAAAAAACATTTGATGCTACTGATGATAAAGCTGTGACTGGTGTAGAAATAACTACTAACCCAACTACAACTACTTATACAGCTGGTGATTCTTTTGACCCAACAGGCATGACTGTTGAAGTAACATATGACGACGGCACAACAGATAGTGGTTACAAAGATTACACTGTTTCTTACCAAGGCGGCAGTTATTTCTTAAATGGTGATACAATTGTTACAATTACAGCTGGCAATTACACTGACACAGTGAATGTTTCAGTAAGCGGCAAAACTCCAACTGAAAGTTTGTTTGAAGTAGGAACAACTTCTACTAGTTATACTGGTCAAGACCAATATGAAGATATTATAGATTCTATTTCATTAAGCGAAGATGAAACAGCAATTGGTAATGTGGATTATACAGTTTACAAGGACGGCTCTAAGGTAAATGGAATAGTAGAAGTCGGTTCTTATACTATACAAGCAAAAGTTACTGGCGGTAACATGTACGCTTTAGCAAGTTCAATTGAAATTGGTACAGTAACTGTTAATACAAAAGCTATTACAGAATCTGACTTTGTAATAGACACTAGCGACAAAGAATATACAGGTTTACAAATTACACCAACTGTTACTCCAAACACACTTGGTGCACAGGACTATACTGTAAATTATGGTGAGAATGTAAATGTTTCAACAGGCGGAACAATTACTATCGAAGGTAAAGGCAATTACAGCGGATCAGTTATAAAAAATTTCACCATAACTCCAATAGTTTTAACAGCAGATGATTTATCATATACAGGTGATGTAACAAAAATATACGACGGCGACACAACTTCGATTGTTGATGAAGTAATTGTAACAACTGTTGGAGGACTATATGTTTCTGGTACAACAGTTTATAATTCTGCCAATGTAGATGATGCAGATACAGCTACATTTACAGCCGAAAGTCTAAAGGACTTCGAAAGTGGAAATTACGTTTTAGCTGACGATGTGAAATTAGATATAGAAGCTAGCATTACACCTTATACAGCTGTTGAGAATTTCACAGATATAGCAGCTTCTGTTATAAGCGGGGACGGTACATTTCCCAGTGTTAACATCGGTGGTGTGGGTACTGATACTGCTACTGGTGATATCGTTTATACTTATAATAGCGAAACAAAAACATATGCCGAAATTAAGGAAGAGTTGGCAAAACTTGAAGCAGATGAGGAAGCTGAAGTAAGCTACACATTTACAGGTACAGGCAACTACGCAGGTGCATATGTAACTGGAACTATCGATATTACAATTGTAGATATCGAGTTCAAAGTAGACGGTGCTACAGCAACTGCTGACAACGCACTTGTTATTTCAGAAAGCCCAACATACGGCAATACATGGACAGACATATTAAGCATAAATGAGATTGAAGCAACCGTTCTTGAATATTCCGACAATTCAACAGGCGAATATTCTTTAAATGTTACAGGAACACCATCTGCTGGTGAACAAACAGTACAAGTTTTATACAGCGGTACAGTAAACGGTATGAACTATTCTAATGTTGTTGTATTGTCAACTACAATTGAAGTTGCAGCAAAAACTTTAACAGTTTCCGATTTAGAATATACAGGCAATATAACAAAAACATACGACGGCACAACTGTGGGCACAAATGTATTTGTAAATATAAAAGATAGCTCATTAGTTGGTGACGACACAGTTAATACAATAGAAGCTACTGTAAGCTATAACAGTGCAGATGTTAACAATGCAAATACTGCTGCTTTGACAACACTAGACACTGTTTCTAGTGCAAATTATACTTTAGATACAGGTTTAGTATTATCTGAATCAGCAAGCATTACAGCTAAAACAATAACAGTTGATATCAACTCAATTGATTCTGTAGAGTATGATGGTACTGCAAAAGAACCATCAATAACTGTTATGTATGGTGACGATGAACTTTCATCAAGAGATTATACAGTATCATACGACAACAATATAAATGTTACAACTACTGCAAGTGTAACAGTTTCAGATGTTTCTGGTAGCAACTATGCATTTACAGATACAACTGAGTATTTTGAAATAACTAAAGTAGATTATACAGGCACAAAAGAGGCAGAAACTTCTGTAAAATATGGTAACTCAGGCACATTAGATATCGCATCTATTTTACCAGAGGGTGCTGTTTTAGGCGACATAAGCGTAGATACAATCGCATCTATGGCAACTACACCAACTTTAAGCGGTACAGTTTTAAGTTATGAATTTATCGACGATTCAAATATTATCGGTAATCAAGTGGTAATTACTGTTCCTGTTACAAGCACAACAAATTTCAGTGCTTACGATATTACAGTGACAATAATAATTACTGACAAAGACAATAGAGATGACTTTGTTTTTGAAAATGCTCAAATCGAACTAACATATGGCGATACAATGGAAATTGCTTTATTAGGTGACTCTTCTGACATCAGCTACGAAAGCTCTGACGAAACAGTTTTACAAATTGTTGACGGTGAAGTTATAATTTTAAAAGCTGGTACAGCTACAATTACAGCAATTGCTGCCGAGGACTTAGATTATGTAGAAACTTCTACTTCACAAATTGTTACTATTGATGTAAAAGATTTAACAGTAAGCGCAGACGACATAAAAGTTCTAATTAACTCAGAAATGCCAGAACTTACATACACAGTAAGCGATTTAGCATATGATGATGAAGTTACTACAGCTGTTACTATAGAAACAACTGCTTTAGACACTACAACACCAGGCGAATATGAAATTATTGTTTCTGCAATTGTTGTTGATAACATGGATAATTATAATGTTATCTATGAAAACGCAATTTTAACTGTAGTAGATCAATATGACATCACATTAGATGCAAATGGTGGCACAATTGAAGTTACAGAGCTAACAACAGACGTTAACTCTAATATAGTAGACCTTGTAGACCCAACAAGAAACAACGTATATGTTTTTGAAGGTTGGTATACAGCGACTGAAAACGGCGAAAAAGTTACATCTACAACTGTTATAGAAGACGATATGACTCTTTACGCTGTTTGGTCACAAAGAGAGTCAGAAAATTCCACAACAATAGATTCAAACGCAACAGATTTATTAGATAAATACAGCGATACACAATTATTCACAGAAGAAGAAATTCAAGAAATCAACGATACTATCGAAGAAGTAATCTACGATTTAGATAAAGATACTGCTAAAGATGATGCTGAAACAATTGAACAAATTGCTCAATTAGAAGAATTATTCATCGCAGCTAACCCAACTTTAACTGTAGAATTTAAAGAAGCAATCGTAAGCGAAGACGTTGCAGATGATGTTGAAATTCCTAGCCAAGAAATTGAAGTAACTGGTTTAGCAATTGCAATTTTTGCAGGTGAAGAAGTTACAGTAGACACAACATTATTCTTAGAAGTAGAACAAGTTGCAAGCGATGACGACTCAATAGTTCTAAATATTGAACCAAAAATGGAAGTTAACGGCATTACTTTAGATGTCGAAAACGCAAGTCTACAATCTCCAGTAACTTTCAAATTATACTTAAACGACAGCTTTGAAAGCGATACCGCAAAAGTAGTACATAACTTTACAGACGGTGGCAGCGAAAACTTCACACTAGAAGTTCAAGAAGATGAAAACGGAAAATTCGTTGTTATAACAGTTTCTCAATTCTCTGAATTTATTATTACACCAGTAGTAGATACTACTGTAAATCCTGATGACCAAGAAGAGCCAAATGACGACACAGAAGAGCCAAGCGTTGAACCTGAAGAGCCAAGTGAAGAAGATGATGAAGTTCAAACAGGCGATTCTAACGCATTTGCTCAAGCAATGCTTACAATCATGGTGATATCATTGGCTGGAGTAATATTTGTTACTCGTAAAAAACTAGCATAAGATAAAATTTAAATATAAGGCTTTAAGAGGTGTATTGATATAAAAAACAAAAAAATATTAGTGTTTTTCGGAATTAGCTTAATTCTTTTTGGTTCATTTTTTGAATTTTCTTCTTGCATTTTAACTATTATTATGTGTGTTTATATAATGATAGATAAAAAAATGGAAAAAACAAAATTTCGAATTAATATCACCCTATTGGCACTTATGTTAATACCTATTATGTACTTAATCTCTGCAATTTGTGCAGTAGACTACGGTATGGCGATAATCGGTTTTGTAAAGTTTTTACCTATAATACCGATAAGCATATACGTAGCTACTATGCAAGTTGAAGAAAGACTTCAAATAATTAAATCTATACCAAAATTCGCAAGTGTGATGACACTTGCGAGTTTTGGGTTAAGTTTAATACCTTCAATATCATCATACATTAATGTAAACTCAAATCTAGCTGGATTTTTTCAATATCCAAACACATATGCTTTGTTTTTAGTTGTTTCTTTGATGATTATTATTGACGATTTTGGAGAAATAAAAAATAAAATAATATTAAATTTAGCACAATCTTTACTGCTTTTAATCGCTTTGGTTTTAACACAAAGCAGAACAGCATTGGTGTTGCTTATTGTTTTACTTTTTATTTCTTTGTTTTCGAAAAAAACTAGAAAAAACGCACTTTTAATTTTGGTAATTGGCATAGTAATCGCAGTAGTTATGTTAGCGGTTTTATTCTTAACAAGCGATTTTAGTGCAATATCAAAATACTTTAGTATAACGATTTACGAAAGTACTTTTATCGGTAGAATATTGTATGCGGTAGATGTCTTACCACAAATACTAACTAACCCATTAGGCTTAGGATATTATGGATATAGTTATACACAAGGTGAATTTCAAACAGGACTTTATTCGATAGTATATGTGCATAATGACTTTTTACAAATGTTTATTGACGCAGGTTGGGTGGCAGGTGTGGCCCTTATATTTGTAGTGGTTAAATCTTTGTTAGCTAAAACGTTGCCTAGTCTAAACAAAATGATGATCTTGACAATTTCTTTGTTTACCCTTTTCGATTTTCATTTACAATATATTTCAATATTTTTTATTTTGATATTATGCTTAGACTATCAAAGTCTTATGAATTTTGAATTTAAAAAAATGAAAATTGTAAAGCCTATAATTGCTGGGCTAGTTGTTATTAGTTTTTATTTTGGTTTTGCACTTGTCACAGAATATTTTGGCGCAAACGATATTTCTATAAACGTATATCCGCTTAACACAAGAATAAAAATTGAATATTTATTTGAATGTGAAGATGTAAGTGAGCTAGGTGAGCTTGCAGATGATATTATAAAACAAAATGAATACTGTGTTTACGCATATGAGGCAAAGGCGAATTTTGCATATAGTCAGTATGATTTTAACACTATTATAGAAAGCAAACTAAAAGAAATTGAACTTTCAAAATTCGATTTAGAAAAATACACCGAGTTAATAGATTTTCTTGCTGTAGGAGTAATTTTATACGAAGATTCAGGCGATAGTTATAGCAGTGAATACTGTAAAAAAATAATTCAAGAAGTTCCGACCATGATAACTGAGGCGGAATCACAGTTGTCAAAATTAGGTTTAATGATCGACGATCAACCGTACTTAACCTTGTCAGATGAGTACGTTGAATATATAAATTCCTTAAGTTAAGGCTAAAAACAAGCAAAAATGTTGGGGGTAATTTAAAATGAAAAAAACTGGAAAAAAACTGCTTTCATTAATATTAGTAGTAACGATGATGTTCAATTTGTGTATGCAAAATGTTGTATTAGCTGCTGATAGTATTAGTGATGATGTACAAGTAAATAGTACATCCGAAAGCACAAGCGATTACGAAGATGTACAAGTAATATCAGACACCGAAGATGTTACTGCGACTTCTTCAAGCACAGGTGTGCAAAGTGGTACGTTCAAATACGACTTGCAAAGCTATTATAACGGTAATACAGACGAATATAGTCAATGTGCTGTTATTTACCAGTATGTAGGCGATTTGACAGTATCTGAACTTACAATTCCAGAAACTATTGACGGCTATGCAGTATACGGAATAGAATATTATGCATTTTACGACATGCCTAATTTGACTAGTTTGTATTTGCCCGATTCTGTTCAGAATTTAGATTATAATATTTTTGGCGAAAGCTATGAAGGTAAAACTATTTATATCAATACAACTTCTTTATTGTTTGAATATGCAGTAATGTATGATTATGAGATGTATGAATTGTATAATTTTGAAATTATCGGATACGCAGACACAGACAAAAATTTTGAATTTTATACTACTTATGTAAATGAAGAAATAGATGGCGAATATGTAGAAACAAAAACAGTGCAAATAAATGGGTATAAAGATAAAAACGCAACAAGCATAGTAATACCAGAAACTCTTTATGGTTATGAAGTGTCAGGAATATCAAATTACTCATTTGATGATTTATATTCACTAGAAATAGTAACTTTACCAGATAATATCAGCAATATCCAATACTTTATATGCGGTGATAACTTTGACGGCGTTATAAATATGTCGGAAAACGCAGAGGTGCTATATTGGTTTGGTGTAGGCGAATATGACTATTATTACAACTATACAGTAAACGGTGAAACTACTGATTTTAATTTCTATCCATATTATGAAACAAACAGCGAAGGCGAAGAAGAAACAATTTATGTAGTCAGCGGATATAAATCTAATTCTGTTACAGAAATAGAAATTCCAACAAGCATTTTCGGCTTTGAAATAACATCAATAGGTGCTTATGCTTTTGAGGAAATAGATAATTTAGTAACTGTAACTGTGCCGTCAACTATTGACTATATAGGCTCGTATGCTTTTGGTAACAGCGTGGATACTACCGTAAATATAAGCAGTGACACACCATGCTTTAACGACTTTATATATGAGTATTCAGATTTTTATAATTTAGTTATAGATGACGAAAAGCTAGATTTTGGAATTAGTTTATCTAATGTAGAGTATTATAATGGCGTTGCAAATTACGATAATGCAACAATTACAATTACTAAATATAAGGGCGATTTTTCTGTTGATGAAATATACATGCCATCAACATTATTTGGATATCCTGTTACAAGTTTATACTATACATTTTTCGACTCTATAAATTCAGATGTACTAATTAAAGTAGATTCAGGTTCTTCTTTAATAAGCGATTTAGCAAGTAATGGATATAATTATGAAATAATTGGTGCAGAACTTAATGAAGATTTTACTTATGAAGCTAAATGGGTATCCTATGTAAACGAATACTGCGTATATATAACTGGATATGTAGGAGAGGATGCTTCGACAGTTACAGAAATAGAAATTCCAGAAACTATAGAAGGATTTCGAGTTTATGGATTAGAAAGCACAGCGTTTGACGGTTGTGACAGTTTGCAGAGTGTAATTTTACCAGATGATATATTTGATATTGCAACTGATTTAAGCGAGGATATTACATTTAAGATTAATCCGGGTGCTCTTTCACTTTATTACCTTTCAGTTTATTATCCAAATAATTACGAATTCATAGGTGATTTTGAAGAATCAGATTATGAGTATTTTGTAGATTATACAAGAGATAATTACGAAATTATAGTAAGATTATATATTACTGGGTATAACGGATATTCTTCTGTAACAGAGCTTGAAATTCCTTCTACCATTAATGGCTACGATGTTTATCGCATTTACTATAATGCCTTTGAAGATCTTGACAGTTTAGAAAAATTAATACTTAACGAAAACATAGAAACTGTTAACACTAATGTTTTTAGCTCAAATGCTGACCCAGTTATCTACCTTGAGAGTTCATACCCTTGTTTCTCAAGCGTAACATCTAGCGATTATAATTATGTTTTAACAGATCTAGCTGACGGCGAAATCCTAGACTATGTGTTCTATATCGAGTCAGATAATAACACTGCTGTACTTACAGAATGTTTAGACACAACATCTACAACTATTCGAGTTCCTACAACTATTATGGGGTATGAGGTAACAGAAGTCTGGTTAAGCGCATTTGATAATTGTAGTGATGACCTTGAAAAAATAATATTACCAGATTCAGTTTGGTTTTATGGGGATTGGTCATCCAAATCTAACAAAATAGAAGTAGAAGTAACTCTTGATTCCATTATGATTTCAGACGTTACATCAAGTTCACAAAGTGAATATTTTGATTATGTAATAACAGATTGCGAAACTAGCTCATATCAATTTTATATTAACGAAAATAGCTATTATGTTGATGACGTAGAAACAATAAAAAAAGTAATTACAATTTGTGGTTACAAAGATACTACAGTTACTGAATTGACAATTCCTGAAACAATATATGGATATGATGTTATAGGAATAACAGGTTCTGCGTTTTCTGAATTAACAGAATTAACAAAAGTTACATTGCCAGACACTGTAGAATATATTGATGAGAATGCGTTTGGCTGGGAAGATAACAGCGGTGATGGTATAACAATTTATGTTCCAAATACTGTAGGAATATCTTTCATAGCAAATTTAACTAGATATGACTTTGATTTTGTAGTTGATGGTTATGAAAACGAAGATACAAATTTCGAACTATCTTCTGGATGGTATGATTACGAAGGTGAAGATGGTAATTATGTATTAGAAGAAGCATTTGAAATTGACGGTTATAAAGATACTTCAGTTACAGATTTAGTAATTCCTGAAACTTTGTACGGTTTTAAAGTGTTATCAGTTGGAAACAAAGCTTGTGATGATTTGACAGAATTAGAAACTTTGACAGTTCCTGAAAATATTATTGACTTTTCGTCAAATGTGTTTGGTTCTGATAGTGATATTGCAGAAAATGCAACTATTTACTGTTATCCTAATCTTTCTTTATTGACAAGAATTAGCCAAGCAGACTATAACTATAAAGTTATTGGGTATGAAGAGGAAGATTCCAACTTTGAAATATGTCAAGGAACTGTTGAATCTTCTGATGGAAACGGAAACTACATAACATATGAAGTGATTACTGTTCTTGGATATAAAGATGAAGAAGTAATTGATTTAGAAGTTCCCGGAACATTATTTGGTTATGAAGTATACAGAGTAGATAGCTATAGCTTAGAAGATTTAGAAAATCTACAAACTTTAACCGTAGCTTCAAATGTAAATATTCCATATTACGCAAGTTATTTATTAGGCAATAACGCTGAAAATGTTACATTAAAAATAACTTCTGATTACATTTATTTTTATGATATAATATCTAGCTATATTTATGACGACGATGTTTACAACTACGAAGTTATAGGTTACGAAGACGATTCTGCATGGCTAGATATATATGAACTTAATTACCTAAATTACTCTAGTCCTGATATAGAAAATGCTTTTGAAATCATTAGGTATATTGGCTCAGACGCTTCTACAGTTACAGAAATAGAAATTCCAGAAACAATTTTCGGTTTAGATGTTACACAAATTGAAACATACGCTTTCGAAGATTGTACTAGCTTGGAAAAATTAACTGTAACCGAAACTTTAGGTTACGTTTCTTATAATATTTTCGCAAATGGAACTAACCCTACAATTATCGTACCTAACGGTTCACTTGCTATAGGGTCTATTGCAAATTATGACTATACATATGAATTTATAGATGGTGAAGAAGAAACAGACTTCGAATATTCAGTTGAATATTATGACGATGCATATAGATTCTTTATAACAGACTACACAGGGGATAGTGACATTACAACATTAGAAATCCCAGAATATATTAACGGTTACCATGTTGACGGTGTTTATACTAGCGTTTTCATGTACAAGAATTATATAGAATATATTACTGTGCCTGATTCTGTAGAATACATTGCACCTAATGGATATGCTTTAGATTCGACTACATATTTCATAGTTTCTGAAAATTCTGTAGCTTATCAAAACGGAAATATTTTCTCACCATTCATATTAGATAGTATGCTTGACGAAGATTATTTGCTTAAATTTATTCAATACGATTATAACGAAGAGCCTATTTTAGGTATTGGCGGTTATAAAGGGACAGAAGACTTAGTTAGCTTTACTGCTCCAAGTTCTGTTGGTGGTGTAGATGTATATGGCATTGCGAATGATTCATTTTATAATTATTATAATATAGATACCATTACAATTCCAGATTCATATATGTATGTGTCTGATGGTTTTACATGGAGTGATGTGACAATAAGCGTAACAGAAAATTCTAAAGCCTTAGAATTAGGCTATTTATATAGTGGCTTTAAAATTATTGGCACTGATAGTGATTTCCTATATGCATTTATAGAGGTTTATGACTATACAATCGGTGAATATACAAATAAACTTGGTATAGGTGGATATGTAGGCGATGACAGCCAAGAAATAACAGTTTTAAGTGATTTGCCAACTGCTTTTGGCGACACAGAAGTTTATGGTATAAGTGATAGTGCATTCCAAAACTGTACTTCGCTTGAATATGTAGTTGTGCCTGATTCTTATGAAAGTATAGGTTGGGACATTTTCTGCAGTAACTCTGCATATGCGTTGATTACAGAAAAGTCAGAAGCATACAAAAATGATACTTTATACAGTGCGTTTGTAATGGATGGCTTAGACTTTGACTACAGTATTAGTCAAAGTGAATATTATGACGATATAAGACAAAGATGGGTAGATGGATATTATCTAAAATATTACATAGCTGACGATGCAGAAACTGTGATATCTTTGACAATGCCAGAAACAGTTTTAGATTGTAATATAATAGGTATTTCATCAAATTGCTTTGAAAATTGTAGCAAGCTAGAATCTATTACCTTATCAGAAAACATAACAGAGGTAAGTTGGGGAATTTTTGGCAATAATTCTAATGTTAAAATTTATCTTTTAAGCACTTCGGTTGCACTTGAAAGCGTAAAAGATTATGACTACTTATACTGCTGTACCGATACAGGCGAAGAAAGTTCAGAATTTTCTTATTTCATAAGTTACGATGAAAATGGTGAAGAATACATAGTAATTGATGGGTATAGATTTGATACAGCTATTGAAATTATAGTTCCAGAAGAAATTAACGGAATACCAGTAAAAGCGATAGAGTCATGGGCTTTCGCATATATAGACAGCGACGTTACAGTTGTTATTCCAAACACTGTAACTGAATTAGGAAGTATAATTTTTGGTTATGATTCAGAGGAAAATATAATACAAATTTCACAGGATTCCCCAGTATTTGAAACTGCACTTACACAAACATACGCAGTAGTGGATATCGAAGAATCTAACGGAGATTATTATTACGGTCTTAAAAAATTTACAGATAATTCAACATATGAATACGGATATTTGTTGTCAATTGTAGGAACACAAACAGATTTAGGCTCAAATATCGAAATTGAGGATATGGAATTTGGCGGTTATACTGTTCAAGCTATTGAATCATACGCTTTCGAGAATTGTTCAAATATCGAAACACTTACAATTCCAAACAGCATTACAAATGTAGATTATGACATATTTGGCGACTATTCAGATAATACAGAAGTTATAATTTTAGATGTATTATCTTATGCTATTGAAGATATGGTTGAGTATGGTTATAACTACCAATTCGCTAGTGGCGAAGAAATAACTCCGTTCTTATATTCCGTAGATTCAGACGGAACAGTGTGGATTTATGGCTATAATGGTACTTTGACAGATACTTTAGTTATACCAAGTCAAATATATGGTAAAACAGTTACAGCAGTTAGTTTAGGTTCAGAATTCCCAGAATCTAGCGAAAATGTAAAAACTGTGGAAATTCCAGCAACAGTAAGTTATATGTCATGTAGCACATATTCTAATTTTACAAACATTGAAAATGTAATTATAGACGAAGATAACCCATATTTAATGTATGAAGATGGCGTTGTTTACAGCTATGACGGAACAGAGTTTATGTGTGCTATAACTCAAGGTGATATATACATCAAAGAAGGCGTTACAACAATCGAATATGAACGCATTTCTGCAAGCAATGTAACAATTTATCTTCCTTCTACCTTAGAAAATGTGGACGCTTATACATTCGAAATGTGTTATGCAGATTATGTAATTGCAGATGGAAATAAAACAATATTTCTTTCAGACGGTATACTATACAAAAAAGTATCCGACACAGAATACGCTGTACTTGCTGCAAATGTTAACAACACATCAGAAAATGTTACAATATTAGAAGGTGTTACATATATAAATAATATAGCTTATTATGCTTTTGAAGATACAGTAACATTAAGCCTACCAAGCACATTAATAGAAGAAAATGACGGTGACAATTGGTGGATTTATGATCAACAATATTATCTAGGTTTTTATTTGACTAATGCTAATAATTTAGAGTCAATAGTTGTAGCCGATGGTAATCCGTATCTATATTCAGAAGATGGTATTCTTTACACTAACGAAGATAAAACAACAATCATTTGCTACCCAAGTCAAAAGACAGATACAGATGTTGTTCTTGTAAGTACTGTCACTGAAGTTATCACAGGTAAAATTTCTAACGATAATATAGTTAGCATAGAACTTCCAGCAGCATTCTATACATATAGCTATGGCGTTTTATTCGAAGATATGGATAGCCTAGAAAGCATAAATGTAAGTGCGGATAATTTAGATCTATCAAGCGTTGACGGTGTTTTATATAATAATGATATAACTACTTTAAAGATGTATCCAAACACAAAAGAGGGCGACTTTACAATCCCAGATACAGTAACATACGTTGCTTATAACGCATTCTACAACGCAAATGAAATAACAGGAATAACAATTACTGAAAATGTTGGTACATTTGCCGCTGCTTATTATCTATATCGAAATGAAACTCTAGAGTTTATAGATGTAGTTGAAGAAAATCAATATTATTCAAGTATTGACGGCGTTTTATATAATAAAGACCAAACATCACTGTGGATAGTTCCAGTTGGAAAAAATGTAGTTGATTTCACAGTACCAGACAGCGTTACTTCCATAGGTTGGTATGCCTTTAAAAATTGTACAACACTTGAAACTGTGGTAATTCCAGATAGTGTTACAAATATTTCTAACTATGCTTTTGGCGGTTGTGATTCTTTAGAAATTATTTATTACGAAGGTTCACAAGAACAATGGGAAGAAATTTATATCAGTATAGAGGCAAGTATTCCTGAAAATACAATCATAGTCTATAACTTTGATATAGAGATTTTTGAAAGCTTAAGCGAAGCTAGAGAAATTAAAGTAGCTGAAATTAACTCTATATTAGACGATTACGACGAAGAATTATATTCAGAGTGGGCATGGGAATATTTTGAAGAGCTTATAACAGATGCACTTAGCGATGTTTATTCTCTAACAACAGTTTCTGATATCGAAAATTATGATACTTCTGAAATCGAAAAAATTATCGCAGGTTATTTCACCGAGAAAGAATATGAAGATATGGATAATGCATACAATGCGATGGATGAATTCATTGAATCAATTGCAACAGTGGATCAATCTGTAGTAAATACAGAAGAAGAAGCATTAGCATATTTTAAACAGGCTATAGAAACTTACTTGGACGAAAATGTTGCTATCAAAACATATTATGGTGATGAAGCAGAAGAAGCACTGAACGACGATGAACTTCGTGAAACTTATATGGCAGAAGCAATGATGATTGCATATACTTCAAATATGGAAATATATGGTTTTACACCTGCGGTGACAAACGGTGCAGATGGTAGCTTTACACTTGTGGTTGTTTTTGGTACTTCTAGTATAGGCAGTGACCACTGGTATGATGTTACTATTACAGCAAGTGTAAAAGAAGCCGAAGAAATAATTGAAGAAGTTAAAACATCTGTAAGCGAAACTTTGGCAAAAGTTGAAGAAGTAACAGTTGAAACAGCAGAAGAAAATAAAGAGGCTGTAAATGAAGCAGCTTCCGTAATCGCAACTACTGTTTCAGAAAGTAAAGAAGTAGTGAGCGACGACACAGAAATTCTTGAACAAATTAAAGCTATTGACGAGCTTTATGTAGAGGCAAATGCAAAAATTACCGTTGAAGCAGTAGCTCCAACAGTAGATGATGAAGTTGCCGATGTAGATGTTTTACCAAGCACACCAGTAGAAGTAACAGGTTTAGCTGTTTCAGCTTTAGCAGGAACAGAAGTTGAAGAGGATACTGTATTAAGCATTGTTGTAGAACAAAGTGCAACAGTAGAGCCAGAAGTAGAAGGCACTTTAACTCTTGATATTAAACCTTATATTCAAGTTGGCACTTCAGACCCTGAAGTTATCTCAAATGACGATTTACAAACCCCTATAACATTTAAGATTTATCTAAATGATACATTTGCAGATAAAATTAGTGCAGATGTTATACATACAACCGAAAGTGGAACAGTATATAACTATTCTGTGCCAGTTCAGCTAGATGCTGATAATAACCCATTCATAGAGCTTACAGTAACAGAGTTCTCAGAATTTGTAGTAACACCAGTTTCATATGTTTCAGGTGACATTAATGGTGATGAGAGCGTAAATTCTAAAGATTACATGGTATTGTTCCAATGTATATCAGGTTATAGTGTAGTTGTCAATGAAGCCGCATTGGATGTAAACGGTGATGGTAGCGTAAATTCTAAAGATTACATGGTACTATTCCAATATATATCAGGGTATTATGTTACTATTTATTAAATAACCAAAACGTATGGGCGATCTTTGGTTGCCCATACGAGTACCGTGAAATTAAAAAGCACTTAAATGGGACTATATACTGTCCACATTTAAGTGCTTTTTTAATTTATATATAATAATCAGATGATATAATCAAACCAATAAAGGATTTCTTCCTCGTTAATAGCTGACCACTGTGGGTCTGTGTACTCTAGATTAATCGTATATAATCGCCTTTGGTTAGTTTCGATAACATCGTCAATACAAACTTCGTAAAAAAAAGAATTTGAATTTTGAATTAACTCTTGTTGCGTATCACTTTCTAAAAGGTACTCTATAAACAGTTTTGCGACAGCTGTGTTTTGAGAACTAGCTGATATTCCTGCAACTTGAACAGTAGCAGCTGTTCCGTTTTCTGGATAAATCATTTTAAAAATAGGATTTGAATTAGTTAATGAAAAAGCAAGAGTTTCAGGTAAAAGTGCAATATTTATTCTGCCTGTTTCTAAGTATTCAATTACTTTCTCGTTACTAGGGTAGCTCATAGCGCCTTCGTCTATGAGCTCGTTGAAATAATCGTAACCACCAAAAAGGTCATTATCGTCTGAATATTTATTAAATAAATAAGAAACAAGTGAATAAGCTGAGTAGTCCATGCTAGCATTTGCAAACCCTATAGTATATCCAGAACTTTCGTCTAATAAGTCATCGTATGATTGTGGTGCTGTTAGAGCGGTATATGTGTTAGCATTATAGACAATGACACCAGTTGCATAACTACAAATAGGATAATATGAACAGTTATCTGGAATTAATTCTAAATATTTATCCAAGATATTACCAATATTTTGTGGAACCCAATTGGCAAATAACTCTTCGTTTTGATTAAGTTGATACATACTAGAAAGTGAATCGATAAGTAAAACATCCCATACAGTGGTATTGGTTTCATCACTTATAAGAGTTTGAATTTCTTGGGAAGTACACGTGACAATTTCTACTTTATAGCCAGTGTCATTATAGAATTTAGTACTTATTTCATCATCAAAATTTGTCAAGTATACAGTTAAAGTTTCGGCAGTAGATGGATCAGGTAACTCGTATTCGTCGCTCAAGTAAGATTCATCACTAGAATTATTAGGCTTATCTGTAACCTCGGTTGAGATTGTAGGGGTTGGACTATTTGTAGAATCGATTGTTTCAGTTGTTTCGTTACTGCTGTTACAACCAATTAAAGAAAAAAGAATTATTAAAGTCAAAGACAAGATAGGAATTTTTTTCAAGATATTACCTCTTTCATAAATGAATGTGTATGATAAAGTAATTATACAACAAAATTTTTAAAAAAACAATTTCAAAAAGATAAATTTTAAGTTTATAAAGGTATTGTTGGTTTTACAATTATTTGATAATACTGGGTTGCGTCATAATATAGTACAATAATTTTCTCATCTTGATAACCAACAACATCAGCATAGGTTTTATAACCATCTTCCATTGTAAGACAGACTTTATATTCAGCAACATTTTCGGTAAAATCCTCATAGGCACCATAACGAATTGCCCCATTTATAGTTGCATAGATATTGATTCATATTTGTAAGATATTTGCTAGTTTTATCTACACCAGAGTAATAGTAAATATCAAAAGAAGTTGCATCTGCATATAGGTAACTATTCGACCAATAGTCAGTATTAGAAATAGATTCGATTCTATTCTATTCTCACCAACAGTAGATGCCGACGCAAATTCTGATGAAACTGTTATAGGAACAGCAAAGACGAAACAGCAGAGCGTTTAGAATCTTATATTAACTTCATTAATGAACAAAATGAAGAAAATCGCAAACAAAAATTTATGGTTCTGTAACATCTGTTTTTAACTCCACAGTAAAGCCTCCACGACTCCACAGCCACAAAGGAGTGTGAATTTCAATTGGATTTCGCTTAGTTGAGTAAAATATATTGTCCCACATTTCACTGACTATTTCTCGTATTTTAGGATTTTGAATATCGATTTCATCAATCAGACCTAGTTTTACACTTGCTTGCAAAACGTGGGTATCTGGAGCAACTGTAATATGCTCGTTATCTACGAAAGTTAAATCCGTATAGCTACCCATAACATAAAGCCAATAATTCATAATTTTTGTCCCAGATAGATAAGGAAATTTCTTTTCATAATTATTTTTCAAAATGTTTTAGGAATTCGTTTAGCACAGCCGTATCTTTTGCTTGTATAAATTTTCGTTGATTAGTGCTGCGTACTGGTTGTGGTATACGATTATATAAATCATCAAATTCTAACCATTGTACACAAGTGTTGTTTATCAAAAGAATAACTTGTTAGCAAGACGCAAGGGATATTTGAACACGGTCTACAATGGGTATTTCCTTTTTCCTGACAACAAACAGCAACTGGACATTCTCCGTGGAATGGATTTCCGTTTGTTTCGATACAACCACCACAGCTGTGACCTTCTTTCCAATCGCAACCAGTACAGTGTAAGCCACAACGTGAGTCTACAATTTTTGTGAATTTAAAAACATTCATAATAAACCTCCTATTGTTTAATAATATTAAATTAAAATATCAAACTAAAGCCCTTAAAGTTGTTAATTTCATTATACATCTTATGTTTCATATTTTCAATATAGCAAATTTCTATAAGTTATTTAATTAACTCTAATTTTTATCACACACTATAATAAAACGAGTTGACATTATCACGGTTAACCGATATAATAGTTGTAGGTGGTGAATATTATGACAATTAGCGAAATGATGCTTGAAAAAAATTATTCTATATATAAACTTTCAAAAAACAGTGGTGTGCCTTACACTACTTTAAATGATATTTGCAGTGGAAAAGCGAAATTGCAAAAATGTTCTGCTGAAACTGTGTTTAAAATTTCCAAGGAACTCGGTGTTTCTATGGAACAACTTCTTATGCCTTGTTTTGAGGAGCGAATTAGCTTTGAGCTATTCAAAAGTAATGTTTGCCATAAATTAAAAAATCTAGGCGATATTGATTTTATTATCGATACCTTAGAAAACGATGAAATAAGCAAATATTACGAGAAAAAGTGGCACGCAGAATGCCTTTATCTTTTGGCTATGCTTGATTATGTCAGCAACATCAATGATGTTCCACTTTGTACTAAATATGATAATTTTAGAAAAATGAAACTGTCAAAAACCATTTATCCCTCTAGTGTAACTGTTCTTTCAGCTGTTTCAAAATCGGCTGATATTAAGAAAACTGTTTTAAATAATGCGATTTCTGAATTTTTGAGATTTAATATAGTAGAAAACGAGGTGCGAAATGTCATCTAACCTAGAAATTTTCACAAAAGATAACTTAGCTTATCCTATCGAAATTCAACTTTGGTGTGGTAAGGATTATTTGTTTAATGTGTGGTCGCATAAACACACATACAAATATAAATCGACTAAAATTGGAGCAGATTTATATAAGCTTTTTGAAGAAGGCAAAATTAATAATGAAGAAGATTTTTTAACAGAATTAGCAAGATTGGAGGATTCAAATGGGTGATAAAAAAATATATGTAATAGCAAAAGTTTTTGATAAACAAGGCTGTATTGCGTACAGATGTAAAACTGCAAATGAAGCTAGGTGTTTGCCAGGCACTTTGGAGGCTATCCGCAGTGAGGGTGTTCAAATTGTAGTTTTAGACGACCCTGAAATTTACGCAGAATATGCACCTTATGAATTTATAGCTGATATGAAATTATTTATCAGTATGGTAGCTGACATTCCGAAATCAGCATAAAAATCAATAAAAAATTGCCATCAGTGTTTTAAACTGATGGCTTTTCTTATATCTTACGCTGCAAGCATTACCATGAAACTTCCTATTGGTATGCCTAAATCTTCGGTTTTGGTTGGGATTGGTGGGTATTTGTATTGCTTGATTATTTGTTTTAGCTTGATTTTCGCTTGTTCTAAGCCTATTTCTATACTGCTACATTTTTGGTTTAGTTTTGGAAAATCTTCGCATAACACTGCTTGCGCCGATTGGCATAATCATGAACTCTTAGAAGTCAACAGTTGAGTCAGCATGGCTACCACCGTTAACAACGTTCATCATTGGAACTGGTAATGTTTTACCATTAAATCCACCAAGATATTTGAATAAAGGCATACCATAATAATCACTAGCTGCAATAGCTGTTGCCATTGAAACACCAAGGGTTGAGTTAGCATCAAGAACAGATTTTGTAAATGTGCCATCTAAATCTAACATTGTTTTATCAATGCCGTTTTGATTGAAAACATCCATGCCCATAATAGCTGGAGCGATTTTTTCATTAACATTAGCAACTGCTTTTAAAACACCTTTTCCTAAGAAACGAGTTTTGCCGATATTCTTAGTATACATGCTTTCCTTCTTTTGCTTTGAGTTTCATTTATTAGATAAATATTCTCTAGCTAGTTCTTTGCCACCTGTTTTAATTATTTTACCGTTTTCTATAATAATTGCCTTGTCGCAAAGGGCATTTGCACAGCGAATATCGTGGGTTATGGTTAATACTGTGTTATTTTCTTCCTTGTGAATTTTATTAATATTGTTCACCAATATTTTCAAAGAGTCGTAATCCTGCCCAACTGTTGGCTCGTCCAAGATTATCACTTCTGGCTTTACAGCGAGCATAGTGGCGACCGACAGTTTCCTCTTTTGACCTTGGGAAAGTGCATGTGGGTGAAAGTCCAGCAGGGGTTCTAAGCCGAACATATCGCTTATTTTTTGAGCGTACTTAGTGCTGTGACAAGCAAATAAAAGCTCATCTTCTACTGTTGGCATAAAAAGCTGATAGTTAGGATTTTGAAAAACGTATGAAACTTTTTTAAACCATTTTTTAGTGTTCATTTTTTTGTCTATGTTTTGAACTATTTCGCCACTATTTTGTTTTAAAAGTCTTGCAATAATTTTGGTAATTGTGGTTTTGCCACTTCCGTTATCTCCTAAAATAAGCACTCTTTCGCCTTTATTAATAGTGAAATTCATATCGGTTATAATATGTTTATAACTGATATTTTTTATATCTAAAAGTGTTTGATTTCCGCTAAATTCTGGGCAAATATCGTCAAGTTTTGTAATGTGTTTTGAAAGAAACTGTTCTTTATTTTCTTCTTCAACAAGCTTACCGTTTTCTAAATTAAACACGGTATCTGCATAGTTTATAACCATATCAAGCCTATGCTCTATAATGCAAATCGCCTTGCCTTGATTTTTAAGCTTTGTTAAAGTTTGCATTAAAATATGGGCTGATTTTTTATCCAAATTAGCAAGTGGTTCGTCCAAAATTATAATGTCGTTTTGCAGAGCCAAGATAGAAGCTGTCACCAGCCTTTGCTTTTGTCCACCTGACAAAGTTAAGGTAACATCTTCTTTATTTAAATCTAAAAGGTCAGTGTAAAAGGCTATATTTTTTTGGATTTCTTCTTGAGTTTTTCCAAGATTTTCCATGCCAAAAGCAATTTCATCTTTTACATATTTTTGTATAATTTGTTCTTCTGCATTTTGGAAAACCGAAGCAATTTTTTTCGAGATTTCACCTATGCTTTTGCCTTTAATATCTTCACCTTTTACAAGCACCTCGCCACTAAGTTTACCACTATAATTATTAGGGATAACTCCGTTCATTATGTAAAATAGGGTAGACTTCCCAGAACCTGAACCACCAGCTATTAGCGTGATTTTTCCGTATTCAAGGCTAAAGTCGACACCATCAAGCACCTTGTTTTCACCTGTCAAAGAACTGTATGAGTAGGAAATGTTTTTCATTTCTACGGCTTTTTTCATAATACAAACACCCCAATTCCTATTATGGTAAATGAAATTATAAACACTAAGTCACGAAGTTTAAATTTGATTGGGTTATACACAGTGGTTTCAGATTTATCTAGTGTAAAACCACGGGTTTCAACGCTTAGCGACAAGGTTTCCGATATATTTACTATGCGAATTATCAGCGGAATTAAAAATGCACGGTATAAAACTTTTGGGTTTAACACCGACACGGCTCCACGAGTTTTCATAGCATCGTGAATTTGCTTCATCTCTTTTTTAAAAAGAGGTATAAAATTTAGGGTTATCATAAAACCCAGTGTAATTGCCTTTGGCATTTTTAGTTGTCTTAAGTTTTTAACAAAGTCAGTAACAGGCGTTGAAAGTCCTGAAATTATTGCAAGGCACACAGCAAAACTTCGGTAAACTGCGTGAGTTGTAGAGCTTATATCATGTGCCACTATGTATGTGACAAATCCGAAAAAGCTACCCAAAAGCACTGCAAAAGGAACAACTGCAAGGCAAGCTTTGTGGTTTCCAAAAATAAAATGTAGTATGTATATTCCAATATAGAAATATAAAATATTTGATTTTTCAACAAATATTAAGCCAACTGTTAAAGTAAGCACAGCTACCAAAAGGCTTAAAACAGGATAAATTGGATTTTTTGAATTAAACCTATCCATTTTTCATAACACCAGACTTTTGAAGCTCTTTTCCAATTTTCAAGCCTATAAAACTGCCTATAAAGGCAAGAGCAATTACTAAAATAGTCATAATTATAACCATAGGAACATTGCTTACAGTTGCGTTAAATACTTCTGGAACTAAAATAGAATTGTAGACAGCGGGAGTGATTATGCTTAAAATTGGAGCCATAAATCCACCAAACATACAAGCTTTGTCACTTTCGTAGCCTTTGAATATCAGTAGGGTTAATACTTCAATACAAATTAGCACAAAAATATTGCTAAGACCCATTACTGGCGACATCATAAACATAATTACGCCCATAAAAATTAATATAAATGAGGCTGTAAAGGTTTTTCTCACACGCATCAAGCCGATGGTTAAAAACAGCGACATTTGTAAGGCTGTAGCTGCTTGTCCAACTGCCCAAATGACTTTGGTAGCCTCGGCCACGACTGCCATTACTGAGCAAGTCAGTATTAAAACTGCTGATAAAATTGCAAGGAATACAACTTCTTTTATGGTGAATTTTTGGAATATTCCATTTTTAAAACTGCTTATATTTTGGTTTTGCGTTGTAGTAGATTGCGTTCTGTTAAGTTTTTTTGACATTTAATTTCTCCTTTTTTGGTGGGTTATTTTGTAGGGCAGGGGGTGGAACCTAAGCGTGTTGATTACGGGAAACTGTAGGGTTGGGTCTTGACCATTCCTCGGTTGGGTCAAGACCCAACCCTACAATCAAGACTTAATGAAAAATTAAAACTGTAGGGGTTAACTTTCGTCCTCACGGTGGACGACCACAGGTCGCCCCTACTACTTTGTTAATATGTAAACTTTTAATTGATGTCAATTGTCATTTCGTTCTTTTTTCATTTGTATTACGTGATTTATTGCTATTATTGGGTTGTGTAAAATCATTCTTTTTCCACTAAAAGCCATGATTTCACGAATTTTCTCTCTTTTTTCGTTTCTAAAACAATGTACTTTGCAGTTTGAACAAAAAGTTTTTGTTTCCATAAAAGGGCATTTGTCAATCCGTAAATGACTATATTCTAAAATTTCTTTACACTGGTCACACAATTCATTTTTTGTTTTGTGTTTAGATTTGCAGTAGATTTTAATCATTTTTTCTATCAGCTTTTTCTCGTTTTCTCTTTTGCTTTCTATATTTTTACTCATATAATTTACCGTTTTTCATGTTATAAACTCTGTTTGCAATAGAGAGGCTGGAGTTTCGGTGCGACACTATTATAACAGCTTTGTCCTTTGTGTTTTCTATGATGGATTTTAGAATTATACCCTCGTTAATGCAGTCGACGTTGCCTGTTGGCTCGTCTAATAAAATTAGATTTGCATCACGTAAAAACGCTCTCGCAAGTCCTAATCTTTGTGCTTCACCAGAGGATAACCCTATGTTTTTGCCACCAATTTGGCTGTCATAACCTTTTTCAAGCGACATTATTAAATCGTGAATATTCGCTTTTTTGCAAGCTGTTATAATTTCTTCATCACTTGCATATTGCTTTGCAATACGCAAATTTTCTTTAACAGTGCCAGCAAAAAGGTAGGTTGTTTGGCTAATTAGCGTAACATTTTCTTTGAGTGAGCCTGAGTTTATATTTTCAATTTCTATATTTTCTAAATTAATCTGTCCACTTGTTTTATCCCAAAACCTCATAATAAGTTTTAGTAAAGTACTTTTGCCACCACCAGAACTACCTTTAATTCCCACAATTTCACCTGTTTTAACAGTTAAATTTACATCGTTTAAAATTTTAATGCCCTTAGCATATGAAAAGTCAAGATTTTTGATTTCTGTATAATTTAGGTTTATATTTTCACCGTTTTTGTTTTCATAAACCTCAGGCTTTTCTTCCATAAGGCTTAGAACTCTGTCGCCACTTGCAAAAGTTTTTGTAAGGTCGTTTGGCAGTGCATTTAAGGCTAAAACGGGTCCAAATGACGACATCTGTGTTACAGTTGCAACAATAACACTAGAAATATCGATTATGCCTTGGCTTAATAAAACTAGCGAAAAGCCGAGCATGGATAAATTTAAAACAACTATAACAGCAGAAGTGACAGCTTCTATTTGTGTTGTTTTGTGGCTTAGTTCCTTTGCGTTTTGAGTTAATTTTTCTGAAAACTCACCAATTTCGCTTGCCTTTTCTTCTTGTTTACCGTGCAAAATTATCTCTTTATTTCCTGTTATCATGTCCATGAAAAATCCACTGAATTTAGCAAAAGTGTCCCTGTATTTTACACCTGATTTACTCAAAAACTTGCTGTTAAAAATCGGCATAATTAGTCCGATTACCAAATATGAAAACAGCACGAAAAAGGCTAAAAGCCAGTTTGAAATTAGTCCCACGAAGATAAACATAAGCAAGCTTACAAAAATAGCAATGCAAACTGGTGACATTGTATGGGCGTAAAAAACCTCTAAAATCTCAATATCTGCTGTAATCATGCTGATAACCTGTCCTTTTTGCTTGCTTTCTAATTTAGCGGGACAAAGTTCACGCAGTTTAGTGAAAATCTTATCACGCAAAGTAGCAAGCAGTTTAAAGGCGATATAATGGTTGCTGTACTGCTCGAAATACCTTAAAACACCACGCAAAATGCCAAAGGATATAATCAAAATAAAAATAGTATTAAAGGAAATAGCTGTGAAAAATCCTAAAAGTTTGGCTATGCCAACTGCGCCCAAAACTGTAATAGAAATAGCGCATAAAAAGCCAAGGCTACCACCGATTACTGCCAAAACTAAAACAGGAATTAGCTTGCCGACCAAAAGGAAAAGTTTTGCCATAATTTCTAGTCCAGATCTACGCATGGCTTACCTCCTTGTAGCTGTTTTCTAGGCTATCTTGTTTGGAAAACAGCTTAAAATATTCATTTTTATTATTCATTAGTTCGTCGTGTGTGCCACTTTCGCAGATGTTTTTATCTTTTAGCATAAAAATGTTGTCCGAGTTTATAACGTTTTTAAGCCTGTGAGAAATTAATATTACAATGCTGTTTTTAGCAAGCAAATTAATATTTTGCATAATAATTTCTTCGCTTTCGCTGTCTATATTACTTGTTGGTTCGTCAAAAATATAAAAATCTTTTTCCAAAATAGTAGTCACTGCAAAAGCAAGACGCCCCTTTTGGCCACCGGAAATATTTTGGCTGTCTTCTAAAATCACATAGTCAAGACCACCGACACTTATTACAAAATCATACATATTCACCTTTTTTAATGCTGTGAAAATTTCTTCGTCTGTGACAGTTTCTTTTACAAGCTTAAAATTATCACGAATACTTAAGTTGAAAATATGAGTATTCATGCCCACAATTGCGATGTTTTTGTAATATGATTTTAGGTTTATTTCTTTAAAATTTACATTATTTATTAAAATTTTGCCACTTTGGGGCGAATTTGCTGAAATTAAAAGTGAAGTAATGGTGCTTTTGCCACTGCCTGACTCTCCCACGATAGAGTTAAGACCTTTTTTTAAGCTCAAGTTAATGTTATTAAGTATCAATTTATTTTCATCATAGCTAAAGCTTAAATTTTCAAACTCTATACTATTAATATTGTTTATGCTAGTGTTACCACTTGTTTTATCTTCTTTTTCAAGAAATTCCATTAAGCTATTACCGGCAGTTGTTCCGTTCATTGCAATATGAAAAGCACTGCCCAAGGCACGCATTGGAAGGAAAAATTCAGCACAAATTAAAATTAAAAATAAAGCTGTAAACACAGATGCAGGGTCGCTTTGTGCGTTAATAAGTGTGACTGCAATAGCAATGCCAGCGCCACCAAAGGCAACCATATCAATAATAGTAAGGCTAGAAAGTTGCATTACCAAAACTTTCATAGTAATTTTTCGGAATTCTTCGGACTTTTCTGCAATTTCTTTTTGTTTAGCCTTGTCAGCTCCGAAAATTTTAAGCTCTTTCATACCACTTACGCTGTCCAAAAAGCCGTCACCCATGCTTATATATTTATCCCAATATTTTTGGAATATTTTTTTAGCAAATTTTGAAACAAAAATAATCGAAACAGGAATTAAAGGCAAACAAATTATTAAAACCAAAGCTGTTTGCCATTTTATAAACACACAAATTATGAACAGGATAATAGGCGCTATCATACCGTAAAAAAATTGTGGTAAAAACATAGTAAAATAAAGGTTTAGTTGCTCAATACCCTCTATGACAAGTTGTGTTAATGTAGTGTCGCTTTTTTTGCCGTTTTGCAAGCCTTGTGAATATATTTTTTCTGTAATCTTTTTTCTAAAGTCAAGTTTAATTTTAGAGCCTAAGTCCGACTTAAGCGTTCCTACTTTTTTTATAATTATAAATCGTAAAATTAAGCAAATTAAACTTGTTAAAATGTATGGGAGTATTTTAAAATTTCCCATAAAAGCTAAATACATCATGTAGCAAATGTTAGCTGTAATTATAATATTTAAAATTAAGGAAATCACATTTAAAAAAGTTATAATAAAAAGCTTTTTCTTGTCATCTCCCAAAAGTGCTAGTAATTTTTTGTTTAACATTTTACCTCCGTTAATAGTTTGTTTTTATGAAACTGTCTATACTCAGTGGGACTAAGTCCGTGAATTTTTTTAAACATTTCAGACATTTTACTGAAATTTTCATATCCGATTTGGTAACATATTTCTGTTATTGTTATTTCGCTTCTTTCAAGAAGTTCTTTTGCTTTTTCCATTTTTTTACGCAGTACATAAGCGTTAGGTGACATTCCACAATATTTATGGAATAAATTTCTTAGGGTTGAGTGTGAAACTCCTAAAATTTCACATACCTCATTAAAAGTTCTAATGGTAACAACATCGTTATCATCTTGAAAAAGTAGTTCTTTTGCAAGTATAAATGTCGTTACACCGTGTTTCTTCGAGTTAATAATGCATCCTCCTGTAAAATAGTTAGCGTTAGATAACTAAATTATATAGTACAATATAGCTTTTGTCAACAAAGTGGTTAATTTGTAAAAATTAAATTTGAATTTAATGATTTGGAGTAGTTAGCGTACACTAACTTATGCTATATTCTAGTTAGCAATAACTAACTAGAATATCTTTGAAAGGAAAACAAATGAAAAAAACAACTTTTTCTACTATATTTGTAAAAGTAATTCTCCCTGTTTTTGTGGGAATATTTGTAGCGGTTGGCGCTTATTTTATTTTAGGCGATTTAAACCAAAACACTATAGACGAGCAACAAAATCAAAGCTTTGAGTTTGAAGAAGACCAAACAAGAGAAGAAAATGAAAGTACTGTAAGCAGTGGAATTGAAATACCAGGCTATAGTACTATCACTATACCAAGCAGTGAAACTGATGTTTCTGTTAATTTTTACAACCCAGAAAACAACAACGTTTATTTTGAAATTTCACTTATACTTACAGAAACTAGCGAGGAGATTTATAAATCTAACCTTCTTTCGCCATCACAACACTTATACGAAATTACACTTAACCGTGAGCTTGAAAGCGGCGAGTATGACATGACGATTTTGTACAACACATACAGCATGGATGAAAACTTTATACCAAAAAACGGTGCGACAGTCAACTGCATTTTGAAAGTTGCGTAACAAGGTTTTAACAGGACGAGCCTGTAAAATATAATTTATTTATGAAAGGAATTTTTATGAAATTCAAAAAAATTATTTCTGCATCACTTGCTGTGGTTATGCTTCTTTCTATGAACGCAGTTTCAGCTTTTGCGACAGAGATAAGCACTAAAGAAATCCCACAACAGGGAACATACATCGCAGAAACTACAATGTACAGAACAGGAACTTCTGTTCAAGAAATTGACAAAAACAACAAAATATATGGCGACAGTGAAGTTGCAACATATATAGAGCTTGAAGTTGGCAGTGAAACTGTAACTATAAACTTCTATATTTCAGAAGTTTTTGGTGGGTCTGACACATATGCACCTAATCAACCATTGTTTAGAACATTTGAATTGGTTTATAGTGGTCAAACTTATACAGTTACACCTGATATGACAGTAATATATGAAAAAGAATTTGCTATAGACGGTAACGAGCCGACTGTCAAAAATGCGCACAAATATTCAGTTACTCTTCCTGTTGAAGCACTTGGACAAAACTTTATAGAAGTTAACACAATGCTTAACACAAGTTTAGCAGACCTTTTCTACTCACCTTATAACACTGCAGAGCTTGTAATTTTAAACTTTGTTTCTACACAAACTCAGGACAAACAATTTGCAGAAGTAACTGCTACAGTAGCAAACAGACCTGACTATACAGTAACAGTGCCAGAAGATTTAAGCATTGGCGATTTAACACTTGAAAATGGTGGTGAGACCAATTTTAGCATTACTATAGACAGTGGTAGTAATACTGTTGAAGTTTCAGCAAATGAAACTGGTAGGCTTACTATGGGTTTAAACGAAATTACATATACAAATGACTTCGGTACTCAAACAAGTACAGGAGCAAAAACACTTTCAGGTACAATTGCAGTTGACGCAAAAGAACTTTGGGAAGCACCAGCTGGTGAATATACAGGCGTTATGACTTTCAGCTTTTCATCTGTATCTTAAATTTAGATTTATAACAACGAAAGTTGTATAAAAAATATATTATAAAGAAAGGGATTTTATTATGAAATTCAAAAAAATTATTTCAGCAGTTGTTTCAGCTGCTATAGTTCTTAGTATGGGAGCTGTTTCAGCATTTGCTACAGAAACAACAGACTTCGTACCAACAGAAAATGGTACATACACAGCAAATTTGGTAGAGGCTTACAACTACTACACACCTACTCAATACAGTATGTGCAACGGTGTTTTTGCTGGCGAAGCTGATGTAACTATCGATGGCGAATGGGCAACACTTCACCTTTATGTTTGCAACCCAACTCCAAAATGGAATGGTTTGGACACAGGTATTCTTTCTGAAACTTATATCACAGTTGACGGAACTACATATGACGGCACACTAACAAGCATTGGTACTACTGATTTAGATGCTGCAACAAAATTATTCACACAAGATAGTTCTTTCTTTGGCATTGTAAATGGAACTGAGTACACTTGTGACACAATGGAATTTGTAATTCCAACATCTGCTTTAGCTTCTGATATTGAAATTAGTGCTTGGGTTAACCTAGTTATGGACAGCAGACAATCTTTCTGGTTAGACATCAACTGGTTAGAACCAACTACAGATGACAACCAAGACACAACACCAGACAACACAGTTGATAAACAAGATGTTACAGTTTCTGCGACAGTTTTAAGCAACGAGTCAACATACACAGTAACAGTTCCGTCAGAAATCGGTTTTGGTGAATTATCTATAGATAGCGACACAGTTGTAAACTACGGTGTAGAAGTTTCTAACTTTGTAAAAGGCAACGACGGCGCTTCTGTTTCTATTACATCAAATGGTGGACAGTTAACAGACGGTACAAATACTATTGCTTTTGCAAATAGCTTTGGCACACAACATACAAATGGAAATGCTACTTTTAACGGTACATTAACAGTTTTAGCAACTGATGTAGCAAGCGCTACTGCTGGCGATTACACAGGGACAGTAACTTTTGAAATTAGCACAGTTAAATAATTATTTTTATAACGGGACGGCTTATCGTCGTCCCATTATAAATTATGAGATGTAATTTATAATTAAATTTCATCTCATAATTTATAAAAAGAAAGGGATTATATGAAAATTAAAAATAAATTTTTGTCCTTAGCTTTAGCTGGACTTATACTATTTAATACTGGTCAAGTTGTATTTGCTAGCGAACAATACACCGTAACTTCTTCGACAGCTAGTGCTAATGTGGAATATTTCAACAGCAGTAGCTACAGCGTTACTATTCCGTCAAGCATTAATACTGGTGATTTAAGCCCAAGTGAAGAAAATATTATCGACTATTCACTTAGTGTAGAAAATTACGACCCTGATTTAGGGCAAGTTGTGGTAAGTTCTAATAGTAGTGCTAACCTTGAGCATACAAAAGAAAATAACGAAAAATTAACAATAACAAATAATTTTGACACTGCTATTATTATCGAAAATACAGAAGTTTATGGCAATATAAGCATTGACCCAAATGATGTTCGTGTTGCTTTACAAGGTGATTACAGTGGGACGATTAGTTTTACATTAGAATATCAATATTTTGGTAACGAGGGGTTAACAACACCTACACCTGTTCCGACAACTACTCCAATGCCTACAGTTGTGCCTACAGCAACACCAACTCCGACAGTTAAACCGACAGCGACACCAACTCCAACAGTTAAACCGACGGCAACACCGACAATTGCTCCGACTTCTTCGCCTGAAGCTTTGGACGATTTACCAGACGGAACTTACACAGCAGATGTAAGCATGTTACAGTACTACAACACAAGCCAATACAGTATGTGTGATGTTCTGTTCTATAACACAGCAGATATTGTAGTAAGTGGCGACAATGCAGAACTTACACTTTATGTAATAGACCCAATCCCTAATTTCTCAAGCTATGGCACACCAATTTCAGACGTTTGGTTTGAGTACGAGGGCAAAGAATACACAGCCACAGTTTCTGGCACTAGCGAAACAAAATATTTTGATGCAGATGGCTCAATTATATCCGAAAATGGCAATTATTCTGTTTCAAAACTTACAGTTACTGTTCCAAAACAAGCTATTTTAGATGCTTGTGATACGGCTCTTGTGTGTTCACCTTATGTTGATGCAGTTATGATGAGCAGACAGCAATTCTACGTTATTTTAGATGTAGACGGAGTTACAAACAGTGGTTCTTCAAGTGGTAGTTCTGGAACTACTGATACAGAAGATGAAGTTTACACAGATGGTCAGCTTAACGACCTTTCTGTAAACGGAACTTACACTTCACAAGCCGACTTTAAAAAAGAAGCCGATTTTGAAAGCTTTAGCATGTGCGACACACTGTTTTACTCATATTCCGACATTGTGGTTGTAGACGGCATGGCAACGGTTACACTTTACATAATCGACCCTATCCCTGGCTATGAAAGCTATGGAACACCAATTACACAGGTAAGCTTTACCTATGACGGTGTTACATATAACGCAAGCATTGACACTGCCGACCAAGAGGAAAAATATTTCCCAGCAGATGACAGGTTTATTTTCACATCTGATGATTATTACACTTCAAAAGTTACTGTGACAGTTCCAGTAGAGGCTATTGAAACTTCTCAAAACGCTACTTTAAAATGCACAGGTTTTGTGAATGCAGTTATGAACTCTTACCAAACATTCTATGTTGTGTTTAGCGACACTACTTGGGTGTCCGACAGCACAGACGGCAGTTTGCAAGCTGACACAGAAGATAATAGCAGTGAAGATTTAGATGAAAATGACGAAGAAAATGGAACTGTAAGCGACAGCGAAAACGAAAACAGCGAGATAAACTCTGTAACAATTTATGGAAAAACAGTTTTTATTTGGGTTTTATTAGCTATAACAATTATTAGCGTAGTTACTTTAACAGGATATTTTATTTACAAAAGGAGAACCACATGAAAAAATTTTTAAGTGTATTACTTGCTGTTTTTACAGCAGTTATAATACCAATTAACAGTTTGCAGGTTTTAGCAAGCGAAACTTCTACAATAGAAATTACAGGACACTACCAAAACCCTAACACTGGAATTATCGAGGATTCAGGTGGCGAAAGCAGTATGGCACTAGGGCAGTCTATGGTTGAAAATATGATGTCAAGTTCTGCTGTTTTAGAAGAAAACGACGGCACATATGACCTTACATTTGATTTTAACCTGTATAACTATATTTCAGACATAGAATTTCAATTTCAAAACAAAGGCGAAAGCACTTACAACGATTTATCAAGCGAAGTTATAGAAGAACAAGAGGAAACCGTGACACTTAAAGTTACTGTTGACACACTTGACGGACTTTTAAGAGCGTCTTGCTATGTAATTCCAATGGGTCGTTCTGTTGTTTTTTACATTACATATTCAGATGTTTTTGATGATGTAACTGTTGACACAGACACAAGCGTTAGCACAGATACTCTAGTCGATGACTACACCGAAACAAACACAAGCACTTCGACAAACAGCGATGTTCTAGGCTTAACTTTAAGCAGTGGACTTACAAGCGCAGATGAAAGTGATAGTGGCGATAGTGGAAACATAGAAGTTATACTTGACGACAGCTTTTGGGTTATTTTATTTGTTCTTGTAATTTGTGCAAATATTTTAACAGGTTCACTTTTAATTTTTGCATATCACATGATAAAAACTAGACTTTTAAACAAAAAAGAAGAAGTTTTTGAAGAAGAAACAGAAGAAAATAAAGAATTTATCGACATTAGCTCGTTCGATTTAGAGGTAGATGATGAAAATGCTTAAACTGCTTTTTGCTTCTATAATTTCACTTAGCTTTTTAACAGCTTGTGCTGTTGCCCCTGAAACTGAAAAAAGCGAAGTTAATCTTGACAATATAGCTGTGACAAGCGTTGCCATTATGCAAATTTGTGAGGCTATGGATATTGACTTAGTTGGTGTTCCAAACACAGACCTTGCCGAAATTCCAGAAGTGTATTCTTCTGCTACTGAGGTGGGCTATGCAATGGCGCCTGATTTAGAAATTTTGGCACAGCTAAATCCAGAAATAGTTTTAAGCCCAGTAAGTTTAATTTCTGACCTTAGACCTCAGTATGAGGCAGCTAATTTAGAATATGCTTTTATGAATTTATCCAACATTCACGGCATGTTCAAGTCAATTGAAGAGCTTGGAATTTTACTTGACAAGGAAACCGAAGCACAGGTTTTAATTGATGAGTATAATGCTTATTACGAAGAATACCAAAGTTTAACCGAAAATGGCGATGCCCCAACTGTTTTAATTTTAATGGGTCTACCCGGCTCTTATGTTGTGGCAACTGAAAACTCTTATGTTGGAAGTTTGGTTGAAGTAGCTGGTGGAATTAATGTTTATGCTGGTACCAATAGCGACTTTTTAAACGTAAACACCGAAGATATGCTACTGCAAAACCCAGATATTATTCTAAGAACTGCCCACGCACTGCCTGATGAAGTTTTGAAAATGTTCGTTGAAGAATTTGCAGAAAACGACATATGGAAACATTTTTCAGCAGTGGAAAATGGTGAAGTTTACGATTTAGACTCTACAGTTTTTGGCATGAGTGCGAATTTTGAATACAAAACAGCACTCGAAACTTTAAAGGTGATTTTCTATGAAGATTAAAGAAAAAGTGTGGAGCAAAACTTTAAGTTTTATTATTTTAAGTTTAATGCTTGTTGCTCTTTTTGTAGTATCCATAAATTTAGGAAGTATTAAAGTTGGTGCACTAGAACTTTTTAAAGGTCTGTTTTTAGAGTATAACAAAGATGTAGCCACGATTTTTGACCTGCGTTTTCCAAGGGTTATAATCTCTATGTTAGCAGGTGCTGCACTTGCCGTTTCTGGCGCACTTCTTCAAGCAGTACTCAAAAATCCACTTGCAGACCCAGGGATAATCGGTGTTTCAAGTGGTGCAAGTTTTATGTCGGTAATTGTTATCGGGCTTTTCCCGTCACTTTATTTTTACTCACCTTTATTTGGCTTTATAGGTGGAGTTTTAGCCTTTGTTTTGGTTTATTCGCTTTCATACAAACAAGGACTTTCACCTATGAGAATTTTACTTGTGGGTATTGCAATTCAAGCTTTGTTCGAGGGGCTTTCAAGCGCTGTTAACTCTGCAACTGGTGGCGATATGTCAGGCGTTGCTGATATCGTAAACGGAAATATCACCATGAAAACATGGAACGATGTTACTATGCTATTTTGGTACGCTGTGCCTGCACTGATAATTGCCATGTTTTGTGCAAAAAAATGCGACTTAATTGCTCTTGAAGACAGAACCGTAAAAAGCCTTGGAATTAACGTAAATTTCCTAAGATTTTTCATAAGCTTAGTTGCAGTTCTACTAGCATCAAGTGCCACAAGCGTGGTTGGAATAGTTGGCTTTTTGGGTTTACTTGTTCCACATATTGCAAGGCTGATTGTTGGCAGTGGAAACAAAGTTTTACTTCCTTTCTCAGCTGTTTTAGGTGCATTTGTATTTTTACTTGCAGACACAATAGGCAGAACTATAGTGTCACCATTCGAGATTAACCCATCTGTTATAATGGCAGTTATCGGTGGTCCTGTGTTTATAATTTTACTGAAAAGGAGCACCACTATACATGGAAAATAACAAGGTTTTTTCAGTTAAAAATATGTCCTTTGCCTATGACAAAAAAGTGATTTTAAATAATCTTAATTTCGATATTTCTGCCAATAAAATCACAACCTTAATGGGCGCAAATGGCTGTGGTAAATCTACTTTATTACAACTAATAAGTAAAAATTTAAACCCACAAAAAGGCTTAATTTATATATCTAATAAAAACATAGCAAATGTGCATATGAAAGAATTTGCAAAAAAAGTTGCGATTGTTCATCAATATAACACAGCTCCAGAGGATTTAACGGTGGAACAACTAGTGTATTACGGTAGAACTCCTTATGATAAATTTGGTAAATCAAAAAAAGAAAAAGAGCTTGACGACAAAAAAGTACATCAAGCAATGCAAATAACAGGTGTTTTAAGTTTTAAAGATAGACCAGTGCAAAGCCTTTCTGGTGGACAAAAACAACGTGTTTGGATTGCTGTAGCTCTTGCACAAGGTACGAAAATTTTGCTTTTGGACGAACCTACAACATATTTGGATGTAAGGTATCAGCTTCAAATTTTAAGATTAGTAAAAAATCTAAATCGTAAACTTGGCATAACCATCGTAATGGTGCTTCATGACATCAATCAAGCCTTAGCCTACAGCGACGAAGTAATTGCAATTTCACCCAAAGGTACAATTATTTCAAAAGGTCAAACTGAAGATATTATAACAACTGAAGTTATTCAAAAAATGTACGGAATAAATTTGGAAATGACAAGAATAAATGAAAAACCTTTTGTGATAACTGTGTGAAACATAAAAATAGGCAACCGAAAAAGTCTAAATTCAATAAAAAATTAAATTTTTCAAAGAAATCAACCTCAGACCCATAACTTGCCTCATACAGGAAACAAAACCGAATAATTTTGAGTAAAATTTAGGAGCTACGACATTAAATTTGTCACAGCTCCGTTTGGTTTTTAAATTTATTGATACATAGTTTAATTATAATATTGTGCTTGGGCTTGCCATAGTTCGGTGTATTTTCCGTTTTGGTTTAGCAAACATTGGTGTGTGCCGAATTCTGCTATTTTACCTTTGTTAAAAACCATTATTTCGTCGCAGAATTTACAGCTTGAAAGCCTATGGCTTATATAAATTGTGGTTTTGTCGCCAACTATGCTATTAAAGCTCTCGTACACTTCGGACTCTGCTATTGGGTCTAGTGCTGCTGTTGGCTCATCTAGGATAATAAAAGCTGAATTTTTATATAACGCTCTTGCAAGGGCGATTTTTTGTGCCTCACCACCTGAAATTTCAACTCCGTTTTTGTCTAAGTCTTTATAAAGTGCTGTATCAAGTCCTTTTGGCATTGTTTTAAGTCTTTCACCAAATCCAGCATCAACAAGACATTTTTCTGCCTTTTTCCTATTGTAATCAACACACGAACCTACATTTTGACCAAGGCTATATGCTAGAAGTTTGAAATCTTGAAACACAACAGAGAAAACATTAATATAATCTTGATAATCATATTTTTTTATATTTATTCCATTTAATAAAATTTCGCCCTCGGTAGGGTCGTATAATCTGCAAAGTAACTTTATGAATGTTGTTTTTCCTGAACCATTTTCGCCAACAACTGCAAATTTCTTTCCTACTTTAAATTTCACATTTAAATTATTCAAAACTAATTCTTCTGTGTTTGGGTATTTAAAGCTAACGTTTCTAAACTCAACATCATAATTTTTGTCGCTTCGTTTTTCTGTTGTAAGACTTCCTTGGTACATTTCGTTTTTAATATCCAAATATTCAAAAGCAGACAATAAAAAAGGAGTATTATTTTTTATGCTTCCAAGTTCTTGAATTAAATTTGACAACGCACTAGAAAGTAAAACCACTGCACCTATATACTGGGTTACCATTCCAACTCCAAAAGCACCACCTAATGATTTTAAACAAACAAAAACATATACACAACCAGTAAAAATTGAAGATGTACAGTTAGCGATACCCTCAAGTACACCACATTTACCCTTTGCAAGTTTGCCGAAAACAGATTTTGAAGAATAAGGGTTGTGTTCAAAAAGATATAATTCAGAAATTTTTTCTTGTCTGTTCATACGCATATCCAAAGAACGAGCTTTGTTGTGAAGTTCATAACCAAAATAGCCAATTAATCGTTTACCGAATTTCATCAGTTCAAACTTAGAAGCCATAATAGCTTCAGATTTTGTTGAACAGTATGAAGATATTGTAGTGACAAGCAGCATTGCCAAAATTATAATAACAATAAAAATTCGGCTGTCTAAAATTTTAAGATTACCAGCACTTTCAGGCATTTTATTTGAAAACAAAGTAACAGTCATCGCTGTTGAAAGTATGATTGATGTTACCGACTCTACCATAACATTAAAAATAAAAAATACACGAGGGAAGCCGTATCCACGCCAACTGTTGTTTTGGTGTATTTGTGAAAGCAAATCCTTTGTTTGTTGTTTTGTTGCAACACAAAAGTCCATGTCTAGTGTTTTTTCACGATAAAAATCATCTACATAACAAAATATTTGGTTTCCACCGTTGTGAATAGTTGACCATCGTTGAACAATTGAACGAACTAAGGAGATAATAGCAGTTGTAGTGATTGAAACAACTACCCAAAACCACAAGACGTCAGCTCGTTTTTCACCAGATAATTCCTCTATTAACTTTGCTGAAAAAAATATTGCTGAATATGGTAAAACTGTCGTTAGAACATAGTAAAGGGTGTTTGAAATAAAATTTTGAGGATGTTTTTTGAAAAAATATGCAAAGCCTTTGCAGTATATTTTAAAAGCAAATCCCATTGAAACCTTTTCCTTTTTCATCAATAATCTTTCCCTTCTTGATAATATTTTTTTTGAACATCAAACAAGTTTTTGTAAATTCCATTTTGCGCAATTAAATCATCGTGAGTTCCAACTTCTGCAATTTTTGCACCATCAAGTAAAATTATTCTGTCGCAAAATCTTGTTGAAGCCAAACGATGGCTAATATAAATTGAACTTTTCCCTTTAGTCATTGAGTTGTATTTTTGGTACATATCGCTTTCGGCTAATGGGTCAAGAGCGGCTGTTGGCTCGTCTAAAATAATTATTGGAGCATTTTTATATAAAGCACGAGCAAGCATTAGTCTTTGAGTTTCACCACCTGAAAACTCAACACCATCTTCGTAAACCGATCTGCCAAGGTGAGTTTCGTATTTGTTTGGCAAAGAATTAACTTTTTCAGTAAGCCCAGCTTTTTCAAGACATTCAGCTATTTTGTTATAATTAATCGCTTTACCTGTTTGAGAAATATTTTCTGTAAGTGTTACATCTAGAATGGAAAAATCTTGGAAAACAGCACTGAAATGTTTGTAGTAGTCACGTCGGTCGAACTCTTTTATGTTAGTTCCATTTAGCAAAACTTCGCCTTGAGTTGGGTCGTAAAATCCACAAATTAACTTAATAAGTGTAGTTTTGCCAGCACCGTTTAAACCAACTACTGCAAGTTTTTCGCCACTTTTAAGTGTAAGATTAATGTTTTTTAATGTGAAATCAGCGGTTTCGTCATACTTGAAACTAACATTTTTAAGCTCAATAGTATAATCTTTGTTTTGTATAGGCTCAATTGATTTGCCTTCTTCAAACTTGAAAGGTTCAGGAAATTCTAAAAATTCACGAACAACTGAAATTTCAAGGCTTAACTTGTGCATTTGAGAAAATTTATCCAAAGTGTTTGTCAAAATTGAGTTAAAGGCTGTAACAGCGGAAAAATATAATAAAAACTCAGAAACAGTTAATTGGTTATTTAATATTAATGTAATTAAATAAAAATAAGCTATGAAATTTTTTAGTATAACCAATATAAGGTCAAGAATATTTGCCCAAATGTATATACTTTCCCTTTTTCGAGAAAAATCTAAATTCAAGTTGTGTGCTTTGTAATAAATTTCATTAAGCCAATTTTTAAGACCGAAAATACGAATATCTTTTGATAATTCATCCTCTACACTTCTGTCGTAAGCATAGTAGTATTCTTTATTAATTTTTTCTTTTTCATCTCTGTGTCGATAGCCCCATTCGTTAATTTTATGACTAAAAACATAACCTATAAGTGATAAAACACAGGTGATCGTTACCATGTAAAAGCTGACATTTGTAAGCATTGCCAAATATATTATAAAGGAAATTACACCAACCGAAAGGTCGGTAATTGCAGTCCAAATATATTCTGTATCAGAGTAATTGTTTATAGTTGCGTACACACAGCGCTTATATTTACCTTGAAATTTTTCGTTTTCTACATTGGGTAAAGAAGTTGTATCGAATTTATGGTTTACTAAATTTTGTAGTTTCATACGCACATCAGTTCGACCAAGCGTACTGCAAGAGTTGTAATAACCAACAAGTCCATTGCATATAATCAAAATTGAAACAAATATGACAATTGACATAAGCAATTCTGTCACACTGGCTTCATTTTCAATTTCACCTAAAATTACAGGTGCCAAAAAAAGTTGTGCTAGGTTAATTGTAACGGTACAAATAATTAAAACAACAGCAAGAGTAATAACAGACTTTCTGTTTTCCCACGCAGTGCGAACCATAAACCCAGTGTTTTGCCACATATTATATTTTGGTTTTTCTTTTTTCATAAAAACACGTCCTTTCTTTAGCATTATTATACAACAGGAAAAGAAAAAGGTGCATTTTGGGGATGAA
>JAWXUM010000021.1:0-44528 GCA_044432645.1 Clostridia bacterium
GTGGATAAAACAAAAAGTTTTGTCTTGTTTTGTGTAAAATAGAGAAATATTTTTATAAAAGCACTAAATTAATATCTTGATTTCGGACGAGCACAGCTCGCCCCTACCATTTTTAAAATATATTTTTGGTATTTTACACAAATACAAAACCTTTTTCGACAAGCTGAAACGTAGTAACAAAAGTTACTACGTTTTTTATATCTTAATATTTAAAACACAAAAAGTACCGACCAAAAAATTAGAAAACTAACAATTTAAAGTCGGTACAAAGTATATAATTTTTATTTAATTAATAACCTAAAACGTCGTGAATATAGTTTCTTGAAATCATAGCCGATTTATAGTTACAAACATGAGGATTGTCCAATTCGACACATAAAACACCGTCATAACCATGGCTTTCAAGCACTTTGCAAACACCTTTAAAGTCTAAAAGACCCATGCCCAGTGGTTTATAAACTGTTTCGTAAACATCTTTTAAATGAACATAAACTATATGGTCAGCGTAATTTTCAAAAGCTTCTATAACGTCCATACCAGCATTTGCTGTATGAGCTGTATCTAAACATAAACCAACATATTCTGGGTTAATATTAGCTAGGAATAAGTCGATTTGCTCTTTTGTAAATATAGGAGTCTTGCAGTGTGGGTGGAAACAAGCAACCATGCCGTTTTCTTTACATAACGCACCAATTTTGTTAGAAAGTTCAGCGTACATTTTGATTTTTTCTTCGTCAGTTTCGCAAGCTAACTCCTCTTGTTTTGCCATCGTGCCTTGTAGATTTAAGTATGTAGCGCCGATTTTTTTCATAAAATCAACATAAGCTACAGCACTTGCGTAGTCAGCCTCTGGGTCGTCAGAGTAATGCTCGTACATGTTAACCATTTCTAGGTTGTATTTTTTAAGTAATGCATTAACTTCATCAGCATCGTTGTCAAAATATTTTGTTATAAAAGCAAAATTTTCAACAGAATCATAGCCTACATCAGAAACCTCTTTTAAAAATTGTTCGAATTCGTATTTGTGGTTATCTTGGTGTTTAACAAGCCAAGTCCAACCAGTGTAAGCGATTTTCATATTAAATCTCCTTCTAAAATGTATAATAATGTAACTTTATTATACAACATATATTATAAAAAAACCATACAAAAAATGTTTTTATAGTCAAATTTAGCAAATTTATCTGCTAAATTCTGAAAGTATCAATCCTTCGTTATGCTCTAATGCCCAGTTAATGCTCCACTGATTGGAAAACAATAACAAGTATCTGCCTTTTACATCTTGAACTTTTTTAGTGTCAGAACTTAGACTTAGTTTTTTAAGGTCAATATCTTCGTTGTCAATCCAACGGATAAGCTGATACGAAAGATTTTCCATTCTAACAGCAACGTTGTATTCATTTTCCATTCGGTATTTAAAAACATCAAATTGAAGTGTACCAACAACACCAACTATAACTTCTTCCATACCAGAGTCGATTTCTTGGAAAATCTGAATAGCACCTTCCTGCGCAATTTGGTTAGTTCCTTTTACAAATTGCTTTCTTTTCATGGTGTCAATTTGTCTTACACGGCAAAAATATTCAGGTGCAAAAGTAGGAATACCCTCGAAAGTGACCTTTTTGTTACCCGCACACAAAGTATCGCCAATTGAAAAAATACCTGGATCGAAAACACCAATAATGTCACCAGCAAAGGCTTCGTCTATAATTTCACGGCTTTGAGCCATCATTTGTTGAGGTTGTGCAAGCTTGATTTTTTTGCCTGCTTGAATATGGTTTACTTCCATGCCTTTTTCAAATTTACCAGAACAAATTCTGATAAATGCAATTCTGTCCCTGTGTGCCTTGTTCATATTAGCTTGAATTTTAAAAACAAATGCGCTAAAGTTAGGGCTAAATGGGTCAACAACTGCGTCGGCTGTTTTTCTTGGAAGTGGAGCAGTTGTCATTGTTAGAAAGTTCTCCAAAAACGGCTCAACACCAAAGTTGGTAAGAGCAGAACCAAAGAAAACTGGTGATAATTTACCATGACGAACTTTTTCCATGTCAAGTTCATCGCCAGCACCGTCTAAAAGTTCAACATCGTCTTTTAAAGTAGCATATAAATTTTCGCCAATTAATTCTTGTAAACTTTCGTCTTCAAGGTCAACCTCTTTAGCTTCTACTTCTTTTTGACCGTTATTGGCAGTAAAAGTGATGATTTCGGACTTGTTTCTATCGTAAACTCCTTTAAAGTCAACACCAGAACCAATAGGCCAGTTGATAGGGTAAGTGCCTATACCAAGTTCTCTTTCGATTTCATCAAGCAAGTCGTAAGGGTCAAGGGCATCTCTGTCCATTTTATTTACAAATGTAAAAATAGGAATATCTCGTAAAAGACAAACTTTAAAAAGCTTTCTAGTTTGTGGCTCAACACCTTTTGCAGCATCTATAACCATAACAGCAGAGTCGGCCGCCATCAAAGTTCTATAAGTATCTTCAGAGAAATCCTCATGTCCAGGTGTGTCCAAAATATTTATACAATAACCGTCATATTGGAACTGCATAACAGAAGAAGTAACTGAAATACCCCTTTGTTTTTCAATTTCCATCCAGTCAGAAACTGCGTGACGTGAATTTTTTTTACCTTTAACAGCACCAGCTAAACTAATAGCTCCACCGTATAAAAGAAATTTTTCAGTAAGTGTAGTTTTACCAGCATCTGGGTGAGAAATAATGGCAAAAGTTCTACGTTTTTCAATTTGATTATTTAAATCAGACAATGTATTTCCTCAATTCTATATTGTTTTTTAAATTAGTTGTTGAATGAATGGAACGATAACTTGTGTTAAAAGTGCAATGAAAAAACCTAAAAAAGCTCCACACACAAGCTCTATTTTTCTGTGACCTAATGACTCATTTAGTTTAGGAATTAAACTATTAAGTTCTTTTTTGTTTATATTTTCATGTCCATCAAGATATTCAACAATGTTATTAATAGCTTTTGCGTGAAGTCCAGCTGCCCACCTAACACCAATAGCATCGTACATAACAATAAATGCAACAACAAACGCAATTGCAAATATTGCTGAGCTAAAGCCGTATATCAAGAAACATGTCAAAGTAACCGAACACACAACAGCAGAATGAGAACTTGGCATTCCTCCTGAGCCAGAAAGCCTTGACTTATCAAATTTTTTATATTTAATGAAAGTTAGTAAAGTTTTAATAAGTTGTGCGCTACACCAAGATATTACGCACACATTAATTATAGGGTTTGACATAAGTATAGAAAAATCCATAACATTTCCTTTCAACTAGTTAATATTTTGTTCATCAAATAATTTTACCTTTTTAAAGGCTTAATGTCAACAAAAACAAGTGATATTTTTAAAAAAACTTTGCTATAACATACTTAGAAAACTTTATTTTAAACAAAAACGACAAAAGTTATGTTAAACATTAACTTTTGTCGCATTTAAGTTTTATTTATTGTGTTTTCTAAAAATATCTTTTGCCCAAGTTGCCCATTCATTTTTAACAGCAATATCACCATAAGATGGGTAATCTTTTACCAAAAGTGCACCTTTACCACCGAAAGCTTTAAGCATTCTTTTTGTATCGCCCTCAATTATTTCACGGTCACCAGTAGGTAAAATTCTTTGAACATCTACAGGAGAGTAAAAAGTAATTTTGTCGCTGTATTTTTCAGCAACCATTTCATAACCGTAAAGACCCAGTTGGTCAAGTTGTAAAACATCAATACCAGCATCTATAAAGTCGTCAAAGAAAGCTAAGTTATAACCACAAGTATGTAGGAAAAAGTGCATGTTATAACTGTGAAGCTTGTCGGCGAGTTCTTTGTAAAAAGGCTTGAAAATTTCTCTAAAAGTAGCTGGTGCAATAAAAGTACGGTCTTGAGTGCCCCAATCATCATACATTATCATGCCGTCAACACCACTGTCTTTAATATTTTCAATGAATTCAAGCAAACGGTCGTTGATTTTTCTTAAAAAAAGTTTAATGTTATCAGGCTCTAAAACTGTGTCCATTAAAGCATTTGTCATAAGTCTAGCATCACGAAAGTTTGAAAAAATAGAAAAGTTAGCATCTACAAGGTTGTATTTGTCGCAGTTAAGTTGACAAAACTGAGCAATATCAGCGTAACAGTTAGGGTCGTATTTAGGAAGCTCGTAAGTTTCAAGGTTGTCCCATTGATAAAGAGCACCTTTTACACATTCACCTTTTGTAAGACCGTTTAGCCTACCGTAAATGTTGCCTAGATTATCAAAACAAACATCACCATTAAAATCGTGGTGAAGTTGTTTTAATAGAACTTCGTGTCTTCCCCATGAAAAAAGTTTTGGGTCTACATCTTCTTGCTTTAAAAGTTTTGAACCTAAAACCTTGAAAATGTGGTTGTTTTGTTTGTCATCGTTAAATTGATATCCGATTTTGTGTTTTTCTTTATGGTCGATAATATTGCGAACTAGCATTTTATCTGTCATAATAAAACCTCCTATACCTTTAAATTTAATTTTATGATTCATTTACAAACTTGCCTGTCATATGGTTTACTGACAATTCATAAATGTAAAAATGACCAGCTGATTCTTTAATAATTCTTTCTATTTCACCATCTGTTGGATAATTTTTCAAAGCTAATTTTCTTATAATTTCAATTGCTTGTTCTTCGTTTTTAACTACTGAAATTTTGCCAAAAATAATCACGCTGTTAAAATTAAGTGACCAACCGTCGTCAGAAACTTCGCCTTTGTCCATAATGCAGTAAGAAACTTTGTCGTCTTTTTCAAGCACATCAACCTTGTGCCCTTGTTTTGCTGAGTGAAAATATAATTTACCATCTATATAAATATGGTTCATTGGAAAAGCGTAAGGGTAGCCGTCTTCACCGTGAACAGCAAGTACGCCACGAGGCTCTTTTCCTAAAATTTCTATACATTTTTCGTTTGAAGTTTGTTGTTTTATTCGTCTAATTGGCCTAAACATTTTTTCTCCTGATTTTTTCATGATTGACGGAACTACCATTGGTAGTTCCTTGTGATTAGCTGTGAATTTATTATTTAATAACCTTATTATCGTGTTCTTCAACAATGATATTTAAAAATTCTTCTACTGAAAGTGAACCTAAATCGCCGTCTTTTCTGTGACGGATTGAAATTTTGTTAGCTTCTATATCTTTATCGCCGATAAGAACCATGTAAGGAACTTTTTCAAGTTGAGCTTCACGGATTTTGTAGCCGATTTTCTCGCTTCTGTCGTCAACTTCACATCTAAAGCCTTTAGCTTCAAGTTGTTTTTTTACTTCGTAAACATAGTCTAAATGTCTGTCAGCAATTGGTAGAAGTTTAACAGCAACAGGAGCTAACCAAAGTGGGAAAGCGCCAGCGTATTTTTCAATTAATAAAGCAAGAGTTCTTTCATAGCAACCAATTGAAGTTCTGTGAATAATATAAGGATTTTTGCTTGTGCCGTCTTTATCTGTGTATTCCATGCCAAATTTTTCAGCTAAAAGTTGGTCAACTTGAATAGTAATAAGTGTGTCCTCTTTACCGTGAACATTTTTAATTTGAATGTCAAGTTTAGGGCCATAGAATGCAGCCTCACCGATACCAACTTTGTAATCAAGATTTAAATCGTCAAGGATTTTTTTCATACTTGCTTGTGCAGCTTCCCATTGCTCTGGTGTGCCCTCGTATTTTTCAGTATCTGCTGGATCCCACTGTGAAAATCTGTAGCTAATATCTTCATAAAGACCTAAAGTTTTCAACATGAAAATTGCAAGGTCTAAGCATTGTGCAAATTCTTCTTCTAATTGCTCTGGTGTGCACATTAAGTGACCCTCTGAAATTGTAAACTGTCGTACACGGATAAGACCATGCATTTCGCCACTTGCTTCGTTTCTAAACAAAGTAGAAGTTTCGTTGTATCTTAGTGGTAGCTCTCTATATGAGCGTTTTTTATTTAGGTAAGCTTGATACTGGAATGGACAAGTCATAGGTCTTAGTGCGAAAACTTCTTTGTCTGTTTCTTCGTCCCCTAAAACGAACATTCCTTCTTTATAATGATCCCAGTGGCCTGAAATTTTGTATAAATCACTTTTCGCCATAAAAGGAGTTTTAGTTTGTTGCCAGCCACGTTTTTGCTCTTCGTCCTCAACAAATCTTTGTAGTGTTCTTACTATCATTGTGCCTTTTGGCAATAAAATAGGTAAACCTTGTCCTATGCTGTCGACTGTTGTGAAAAGTTCAAGTTCTCTGCCAAGTTTATTATGGTCACGCTTTTTAGCTTCTTCAATCATTGCTAAATAAACTTCAAGTTCAGCTTGTTTTGGGTAAGCTGTGCCGTAAACTCTTTGTAGCATTTTATTTTTGCTGTCCCCTCTCCAATAAGCACCTGTTACAGAAGTTAGCTTAATAGCTTTTAGAGAGCCTGTAGACATTAGGTGAGGGCCAGCACATAGGTCTACAAATTCACCTTGTTTGTAAAAAGAGATTTTCTCGCCTTTGCCTGCGTGTTCATTTATAAGTTCGCATTTGTAAGGTTCATCTTTCATTAATTCTAGTGCTTCTGCTGGCTCTAGTTCAAATTTTTCTAAACTTAAATTTTCTTTGATAATTTTTTTCATTTCAGCTTCAATTTTAGGAATATCGTCGCTTGTAATAGAGCTGTCAAAATCATAGTAATAGCCGTTGTCAATAGCAGGGCCTATAGCAAATTTTGCTGTAGGGAACAATCTTTTAACAGCTTGTGCCAAAACGTGAGAAACTGTATGCCAATAAGCTTTTTTACCCTCTTCGTCGTTAAAAGTAAGAATTTCAACTGTGCTATCTTCGTTGATAGCAGTTCTTAAATCTACTATAGCGCCGTTAACTTTACCAGCACATGAAGATTTATACAAACCCATGCCGATACTTTTTGCAATTTCAGCTGTACATACGCCAGCTTCAAACTCTTTTTCGTTGCCTTTTAAATCAATTTTAATCATAATAATTGTCCTTTCAAATAAAAAAACTGCCCAGAAAGCCTAAGCCTTCGGGGCAGGAAAATACATTCCTACGGTTCCACCCGTATTTTTGGGATTTCTCCCACTTTAAACAACTTTAACGCAGTTATACGTTTGCCTTATTTCGGCAACAGCTCCAAGGTGGTATTTTATGTCAATTTAACACGCTATTTTCAGCAAACATAGCACTCTCTTTGGATAAATTTTAGCATAAATGTCCTTATCATCACTAATTACCTTAAGTTTATCATTGTTTTTTTTATTTGTCAATATCTTAAGTAGTATTTATGTAATTTAAATGCTACTAATGATGCCGTCAACCCATGCTAAAGTAGAGTCGATGTCAGCTTGTGTAGTTGTACCAGCTTTAAATAGAGAAGATTTAACAACAACAGTATGAATACCGCCTACTGTTTCAACTCCGTTAGCTTTCATAGAAGCAATTATGCTATCAAGACCAGATGTATCACCTGTGCCGTTAATTACATAGAATGCAACATATTTTGTTCTTGCAAGTGTAAGCTCTCTACAGAAATCATTAACTTCTTTTGGAGCTTTGTTTTTCATTTCAGCACCGATAAATACTATTTTATCAGCATCACATGGGTAAGCAGGAGGCATTTTGTCGCATACACATTTAAGTTTATCGCCTATAGCAGAAGCTATTGGTAATGCTAGACCTTTTGGTGAACAGTGAAAAGATTTTGCTTTCATAATTATTTTCATCCTTTTTTCTAAATAAATTTTGTTATTTATAATTATAGCACTCTTAGCTAGTGTATATATTATGAAATTGTGAATTTTTATGTAAAAAATATACAAAAAAAGAAATTGTGACTCATATTAATTGACAATACAAAAACTTGATGATATAATTTTTTGTAATAAATACACAAATTAATTATGGTGAGGTATTATAAATGAGAAAGCAACTTAACATGAACAAAGGATGGAAATTCCACTTAGGTGAAATACCATTTGACCCAATTATTGGCAAATTTGATACTTACATGCACTCAAAAGCTCAATCAGCCAGAAACGCTGCTATTCCTAATTATTATGATAATGATTTCGAAACAGTAGATTTACCACATGACTACGTTATTTTGACAAAACCATCACAAAACAACAACGAAACAAATGGTGGTTATTTTCGTGACAGCGCATGGTACAGAAGAAACTTTTCTTTAGATAAAAGTGAACAAGGAAACAGGTTTGTTTTAATGTTTGACGGAGCTGGTATGAAAACCGAAGTTTACGTTAATGGTCATTTTGCAGGTTCAAACGACAGCATGTACAACAGTTTTTATATTGACATTTCGCCATATGTTCTTTATGGTAAAGAGCTTAACACTGTTAGTGTGCATATTACCAATGACGACCTAGAAGGTTGGTGGTATGAGGGAGCTGGTATATATAGAAATGTATACCTAATTAAAACAAATGCTATTGCAAGCGATGTTTGGGGTTCTTATGTAAACCCTGTTAAAAAAGATGGTGTTTGGGAAGTTCAAATTGAAAACACTGTTTACAATATGGACAATAAACAAGAGATTAAAATTGAAAACCTAATTGTAAATTCACAAAGTGTTACAATTGCAAAAACTTGTCAAACACAAAAAATTATATTTGGTGAAAATGAATTTTGTGACAGTATTGATGTAGAAAATCCAGTTTTATGGGATTTAACAGACTGCGTTATGTATGATGTTGTAACAAACATTTACAAAGGCGAAGAACTTGTCGACACATATATTACTCCGTTTGGTTTCCGTGAAATTAATTTTGATGCCGATAAAGGTTTCTTCCTTAACGGTGAGTCCGTAAAACTTCACGGCGCTTGTATACATCAAGACCACTCACATTTAGGTGTTGCCGTTCCTAAATCTATCATGGAATTTAGACTAAAACAGCTTAAAGCTTGTGGAATTAATGGTTACCGTTGTGCTCATAACAACCCCGCCCCTGAAATTTTAGAACTTTGTGACAAACTTGGTATAGTTGTTTTAGACGAAAATAGATGGTTTAATTTTAGTGAAAGAACTCAAACTCAACTTAAGAACATGGTTAAACGTGACAGAAATCACCCTAGCGTAATTTTGTGGTCAGTTGGAAACGAAGAGCCTTTACAAGCAACTAAAACAGGTAACGAGCTTGTAAGACAAATGAAAGGCTTTATAAACAGATTAGACGAAACAAGACCAGTAAGTTTAGCACTTAACGGTGGTGTTGACGGCGATGAAAGTGGCACTGCTATTGGAACATGTGATGTTGTTTCTGTTAACTATATGATAGATATATATGATAAAATTCACAAAGCACATCCAACAAAATCTTTAATTGCTACTGAAAGTGGTGCTTCAAGAAACAGCAGAGGAATTTATTTTGAAACAGAACCTCTTGCAACTGCTTACGACCAAAAACGTGCAAGCTTTGGTTCTGCTTATATTGATGCTATAAGAGCGAGTGAAGTCAATGACTATATAGCTGGTACTTTTGTATGGGCTGGCATAGAATACCGTGGCGAGGCTATGTGGCCAGTGCTTGCTTCTACATCTGGCCTACTAGACAATTGTGGAATGGAAAAAGAGAATTTCTACATGGCTAAATCTATTTGGGTAGATGAGCCTATGGTTTACATGTTCCCTCACTGGGATTTATTTGGTCACGAGGGCGAAATTATCGATGTTTGTGTTTATACAAACACTGAAGAAGTTGAACTTTTTATAAATGATAAATCTTGTGGTAAAAAAGTTGCGCCTAAATATTATTCAGTTCATTTTGATGTAGAGTATATTCCTGGTAAAGCTAAAATAGTTGGCTATAACGGTGGAAAAATTGCTGCAGAATACGAAGTTGTTACTTCATCAAACGCTACAAATATTGTTATTGCACAAAAAAACAACATCACAAACAACGGCGAAGATATAGTTGTTTTAGAGGTTAATTTAGAAGATGTAAATAAAAACCCACTTAGAGATTCGAACGAAGAAATTACTTTTGAAGTAATTGGAGGCAACAAACTTCTAACTGTTGATGCAGCTGATTCTAGAGTTAACTTTAACGACAGTGTTTTTGCAAAAAGAATGTTTGGTGGAAAAATCCACGCTTATATTAAAGTAGAAGAGGGTAGTTCTGCATTTAACGTAGTTGTAAAAGCTCCTAACTTAAATCTTGAAAAAACTATAGAAATCACTCCTGAAAACGTGCCTGTGCTAGAGCGTGTAGAAATTGCTCAAAGCGTTATGGCTATATCTGACTTTAGAATTTGGCCTGAAACAAACGACCCAAAAGCTTATGATGCTAAGTACAATTTCGCTGATATGAACACAAGCGAACCTATTAATTTAAGAAATTATAGTCATAAAAAAGGTGACGGTTATGTTGTTTTCACAGGAAAAACAATTATACCAAAAATTCCAAGCGATAGGCTAATTTGCATGAATTTCGGTAAGCTTAGTGGTGAAGTGGCTATTAAAATATTCCATGACAAAAATTGTTGGCCAAACCCAACTCCTGACGAATTTAAAACATACTATAAATTTGCCAATAACAACGAAAAAGCAGACGAAGTAGTAGAAATTCCAGGCTTTGGGGCTAACGAAAAAGTTCAAATTGTTATTCAAGCAAAAAAAGATTGTGATTTTAATTTGGATTATGTAAGTTTTATTTTGAAATAATATCACTATTTTAGTACTCTGTGTTAATCTAAACTTCACAAGACATTAAACTGTAGTAGAGGGTTACCACGCCCTACAAAGTGTTATATGTAACTTTAGGAGGGGGTGGAACCCCTTCACTACCATAACGAGGGTGGAACCAATGCCACGAACTTAAATTTGTAGGGAACGACGCCCTCGTCGTTCCGTCATTCGTTAATTTTTTCCCCTATCACGGGCGACCAATGGTAGCCCCTACTGAAATCCTTAAGTTTTTGATATTTGGCATGAAAGCCCTACACTACAGAGTTTATTGTTTTGTAAAGTTTTAACTGACACAAAGCAGTAGTGGCATAAAAACGCAAAAAACAGCTGTCAAATGCAGACAGCTGTTTTTTATCGCCAATTGAAAATATCTATGTTTATGTAAAGTGTAATTTTCTTTACCTATTTATACTTAACAGCCGTACCATAAGCTATAATTTCTGCTGCGCCAGCCATAACGGCTGACGAACCATAACGCACATTAATTATAGCATCTGCGCCAAGGGTTTCTGCCTCGTCAACCATTCTTTTAACTGCCATTTGACGTGCATCATTTAGCATTTCTGTGTAACCTGAAAGCTCTCCACCTACTAAAGTTTTCATACCAGCCATAAAATCTCTACCAATATTTTTAGAGTATACAACTGTACCTTTTGCCATTCCTAACACCTCAAGTTCTTGACCTGGAATATAATCAATATTTACTAGCTTCATAAATTTCTCCTTTTTTTATCTCTTTAATTCTCATATTCGTTAAATAGGGTAAAAGCAAACATTGCACTGAAAACAGGATTACTACACACCAAATTACTACAATTGCAAGCTGATTAAAATATAATTGTTCATAGTGTGACATCAACAAAAATATACATATAATTCGCAAAACCATATTTATTACAAGTGATAGCTTTGCATTTTTAATGTCTTTATCAATATTTTCGTGCTTCATCTATTTCGCCTTTATCTATTTCTTTTATACGCATTTTCACGGCTATTATTATTCCAACAAGAATAGCAATTGGTATAATTCCATAAATTAGAACAATTGGACTTTCTAAATCCTTATACATAAATAGGCATAATGCGCCATAAAAAACTGCATAAAGCACAGTTAAAACAGCTATAACAATCACAGCTATTTTGCTGTTTTTGTGTTCTTTATTTTTCTTCATATATCCCCTATCCCCCTAATATTTCTTCGATTTTTCTATTTCACCCCGAGTTATTTCTTTTAGCCTTGCAAATAAGACGAATACAACTGATAAAATAATAACAGCAGAAATCAAGGTAATAACTACAACTGATATTGGTGAAACTTCACTAGAAGCGAACATTTCAAATACTGCTAAAGTAGTCCCAATAAGCATAATCAAAATTACTATAGCAGAAATTATTATTGATGATAATTTGCTCTTTTTTCTATCGGTTTCGTAATTGTTTTGAAAAGTAGTACCCATGTTTTCAAGACTTTCCATTTCCTTTAATATAGTGTCGGCATCTAAATCTTCAAGTTTTGTTCCAAAACTTGACAGTCTATCGCAAAACTCAATCGACTGATTTATATTTTTGCTTTCTCTTACAAGCAAAACCCTATGCCTATACATACCATCTGTAACTGTTAAAATACCACTTTGCATTTTCCGAATTTCTTCTAGTGGAAATCCCAATTTCCTAAGTAGCTTAATTTGCTTTAAAATTCGAATTTCGACTTCACTGTAATCACGATAACCGTTTTCGCTGTTTCTTTGTGGACTTAATAAACCCTCGGTTTCATAAAATCTTATGTTCTTTTTTGTAATTCCAACACTCATTTCAACTTCGTTAATTTTCAATTTTTCCTCCTTTTTCCTCTGTTCTGCCTATAATATACACCTTCCACCAAGTGGAAAGTCAATAGTTTTTTCATATTTTATCATACTTTTTTAAAAAAGTATAGAAAAACCACCCTGAACTTATATATTTGAGTGCATTAATTAAAAATTTCAAATATTATCGGTCTTGATTTCAAATCACGTCTTTTATTTTCTGTAAATTCATGATAAAATAATTGTAGTACTGATTTGTAGAGCTTTATGAATTAGATTTTCAGGTCTAACTTTTTGGGGTCGGTACAATTCTTTAGGCTGTCATTTTTTTATTTAAAACGTGCAATTTTTTTGATTTCTTCTGCCTTGTCAACATCAAATTAAAAATATACAAAAAATGCGATTGAATTTTGTGCAATTTGACAAAAAGATGTCAGTGAATGTCAGTGTTATTGTATGATATAATTGCATTAAAGGGTAGCTACTTTTAATTTTAAAATTATGGAGGTCTAAATGAAAGGTTTAGAATGTACAATTGCAGGTTCAAAACTTACTATAAAAGAAACAAATACTTTAATATCAAATGGTCGTAATCAATTTGAAGTCGATTTTACTTTCGATGAAAATTGGGATGAACTACTTAAATATGCTGTGTTTTCAGCAAATGGAAAAACTACTATTCGACGTGTAATTAGTGAAAACACTTGTCTTATTCCAACTGATTTCTTAAAAGATAATGTGACAATTCAGATTGGTGTTTTTGGTGTTTCAGAAGAAAAAACTTACACTACAAATATCTGTTCTATCAAAGTGCAATACGGAACAGTAACAGAAGAAGAAATGGGAGATGCCACAACTCTTAGTGAATGGGAAACTTATTTACTAAGGGTAGATACAGCTACAAATGAGATAGAAACTCAGCTTTCTACAGTTTTAGAAAATTCTGAAACTGTAGCTTTAAACACAGCCACTACAAATGAAAATGCTACAATTTGCATAGAACAAGCAAATATAGCTGTAGAAAATGCAGAAACTACTACTGTAAACGCAAATTCTGCACTTGAAAGTAAAACGGCGGCAAGCCTAGCTTTAAGTGATTTACTTGCTATGATTGGTACTGATGTTGCAACTTTAGTCGGTGGCAAAATACCAGCATCGCAAATACCATCTATAGCTACCACAGAAATTTACACTGCTTCAAGTCAAGCAGAAATGGATGAACTTGAAGTGCAAAATGGAGATATTTGTATTAGGTCAGACGAAAACAAAAGCTATATTTACAGCGACGGTTGGGTTTATTTAGCAAGTCCTACCGATTACTGCGAAACTGCTGGCACTGCCACAACAGCCGAAACTGCTGTTAATTCCACAATGATTAACAACAAAAGAATTATTTCTATGACGGCAGAACAATATGATAGTGCAGTGTTAGATGAAAATACTTTCTACTTTGTCAGTGAATTTGACGAGGAGGAATAATCTAATGATTAAATTAGGCAATAAAAATGTAGTCCCTTTTAAAGGGGACTACAAACCTATTAGTATTTACAATGGAAGTGAAAAAATATTTACTCCAACTCTTACAACTAAAACTGGAACTGAACTTACCTTTGAAAACACTTATAATGATGAGTGTGAACTGATTAAAATATATGGCGATAGCTATCAAGAACAAAATAAAATTGCTGTTAAAACAGGAAATACAATCCAATTTGACAATCATAAAGGTGATTATATGATTGTTAAAAGTGAAACTGATTGTACAATAAATATTAATAGTACTGAGATTGAGTTATCAGCTGGAATTTCATCAAAAATTAATTTAATTAGTGGTATTAACATTCTTGAATCTGATACAGAAATAGAAGTTCAATATTTAAAATCTGACACAGCTGAAACTGAAGATAGTGACTTAACTAGTCCTACACCCAATTTTCCTGAAACAATTAACTGTGTTAATGGAACTTTAACCTCATATAAAGGTGATTTAAGTTCAAGTATAACAATTCCAAACCTATACGCAATTCGTGACTCTAATGGTAATGTAATAGCCCAAGACACATTATATATAGACAAAGAACAAAAAAGAATGTGGGTTGAACAATATTTTTATGAAAAAACTTTCACTGGAACCGAAGGATGGTATTATGCTTCATCAGCTCACAATTATGCGTTTGGAATAACTGCTTATAGTTATGATGTTAATTCTGGTAATTTAAGCAGTGTATATTCAACAGAATATAGAGGTATTCACTTAAATTATAGATATATTGATAAAACAATTTTCATAAATTCTGCTGGAATTATAATTACAGATTCAAACTATACGAGTACAGATTTATGGAAACAATATTTGTCAGAATTATATAATTCCAACACTCCATTAACGGCTATATGTCAATTAAAAACACCACGAACAGTAGAATTAGATTATGAAAATTTAAATACCTTTCCATATATCACAAATATTGTTTCGAATTCAAATGTAATCCCATCTATCGAAGTTACATTAAAACAATTTCAAGAATAATATTAAAAGCCTATCACTTGCATTTTAAAGTGATAGGCAAATTTATTTTCGCTAATATAATGTATATTGTAGAAAATTTAACTTAATATTGATTAGTTCCCCTTTTTATTAATTTAGTATAAATAGTCATGAAAAATTCTTTACTCTCTTTTTTTGTAAAAAGTATAACTGAATTTATACCTACACCAATAAACCCACAAAAAACTCCTGTTAAAATCATAGTTAACCATCCAGTTGGATTAATAACATTACTAACCCAAAAGCAGAATATCCCTATAATAACTGTTGAGAACATGTATCTTATTATAATTGGATAAAAACTTAATTTTGGAACACCTAAACAATGAGCAACATTGATTGGCGTAAATGTCAAATTTTTTATAGCTGCATTAACTGTGCTTACACCAACAATTGCATAAATTCCTAAATCAGTAAAATATAATATTGGAAATACCATTATAACATTTAACACGCCCATTCCCAATGTAACTAAAGAGTTTAATTTTAATTTGTTTACAACAGTGTAGATATTAAATAAACTATTCACAACACCTCTTACTATAGTACCAAATATTATTAATATTGAAAGTTGAAATAGTAGCGTTACATTTTCTTCTGGAACCCATAAACTATAAAATATTTCACCTAATGCTAAAAAAACCATTAATGGAATGTTTGTAAAAAAACCTGTAATTTTCATTGATCTCTTTAGTTCTTTTATTAATTCAGATTTGTTTTCTTTAGCATAATTTATGGTTATTTGAGGTGCAAATACACTAGATACGGTACTTATTAAATTGCTAAAAGCGTTAGGAACCGTTTGAGCTATCGCCAAAACACCCATCATTGTTGCATTAATAAATAAGTTTGTAATTAGTAAATCTAATCCGTTAGTCAAAATTTGACCAAGTTTTGTCACAATATTCCATGACCCAGACACAATAAGTTCCCAAACTTTTTTCTTTTCAGCTAACTTTACATCAAAAGAAATTTCTGGAAGTAATTTCTTTTGATAATATAAGTTCCAAAGATAAACAAAAACTGTACAAATAATTGAAACTAAACCAATGTACCATATATTTGTTTCAAACAATGAAAATAATATAACTAATAAAATAGCTTTTAAAATATTAGACTGCATAGTGCGCAACGATGATAATTCTAACCTATTTGTAACATAAGTTGCAATACTATATATTGATGTTAATATTCCTATAAAGAAATTGGCAAAAACTAAAGCCCATAATATTTTCACATCACCTGTAAGTTCGGGAGATATTTGAACTATTTTTTCTAAAAACACAATAATAATCGTAACAGGTATCATTAAAATAACAGACATAATCATGTTTCCACAAATTATTGAACTAAAATATCTGTTTGCTCTTTCTATATCACCTTTATGTATTTCAATAGTTATAAACCTTGACGCCATTGAGTTTAAAGCTAATGTAAAAATTTGAGCATAACCAACAAAATTATTAGCTAGACTAACAAATCCATAAGCCTCAGTACCAACAGTATTAACAACAAACGGAGTAAGAAAAAAGCTTATAGTTAAACTTAAAATTAATGATGTAATACTTGCAATTAAATTAATTAATAATCTTCTTGTGTTCATGTAGCCTCTTTATCTATCTGTATATAAAAATTCTTACGTACAGATTATTTTTTATACTTAAGTGTTATAGTTTAGACAAAATATCTTTTAGAAAAGTTGAGGATGTTCCTTTTGTGTAGGGAAAATATATTATTTCAACTCCAACTATATTGAATTTTATTTCTAAATCATTAAAAATTGTAGTATTTTTCCAGTCATCACCCACAAACATCTTATTAAATTTGTATTTTTCCCAACTACTATATTTATCCCTATCGAATTGTGGAACAACTTCATCGACATATTTTATTGATTTTATAATCTCTGCTCTCTCTGCATATGATATTACTGGTGTTTTATGTTTGTAATTTTGAACTAACTCATCAGTACTTACTCCTACTATTAAATAGTCGCAATTTTCCTTAGCTTTTTTTAAAATATTTAAATGTCCTATATGAAATAAATCAAAAACACCAGTCGTATAACCAACAATCTTCTTATTTTTCATTTTCGTCTCCATCAATTCTTTCAAAGATTTTTTTTATAAGTTTATCACAAGAATTCCCATCTTCATATGAAGTGATTTTTCTTCTAAATTCCACTAATTTTTGCAAATAATTTTCTTCCGAATAGTCCGTTACAGCCTTTACTAATTCCGCATTATTAGTTGTTAATGGAAATGGTAATTCAGAAATATCAAAATATACATCTCTTTCTTTTTTAATATATTCAGAAAAATCACTTGCATATAAATAACAAGGTTTATTAATATATGCTGCATCGAACATACAAGATGAATAATCTGTAATCAAGCAGTCCGATAGTATCATTAATTCTTGTAAATCACTGTTAGATTTCATAGTTATAATATTATCTAAATCTTCAATAGGAAGTTTGATACCCAGTAAATTAGGGTGCAATTTTAATAAAACAATACATTTTTTTTTGTGTTTTTTCTCAATTACATCAATTAAACTTTTATAATCAATATTATAGGCCTCTATAGAATTACCCTTTCTAAAAGTCGGTGCATATAAACAAATATAAGCGTTATTGTCAAACCTATATTTTTTTCTATAATAATGTATTTTATATTCACTCTCTCTAATTAAATAGTCTATTCTAGCAGTACCATAATTCAGTATTTCTCCGTCGTACCAAAAACTTTTTCTAAATATATTACTGCTAAATTCACATCCGGAAACAATGTAATCTGTTCTAGATGAATCTAGTTTTGCGTTTTTTACATATCCTTTTGTCAAAAATTTCTCTGCATCTTTTTCAATACACTTTAATCTTAAAGAACTATGCCAAGTCTGTATATATATTTGATTTTTCCTTTTTTTCAAGTATTTACAATTTAAAATTCTCTTATTAAAAACAATAAATTTTGAAGTATACAATTCTTTTAAAAATCGTGCAGAAAACCATCTAACTATTTTAATATCAGCAGGTATATCTTTAGGTATATCAATTTTGTAACTAAAAACCCACACAACCTCAAATTGTGACTTATAATTTTTCAAAATAAATTCAGTTATATATTTAGGATTACAAGCATATGATTTGAAATCATCGCTCCATATTATAATTTTATTATTTTGAATTTTTTTAAATTTACATAAAAAATATAGTATAGCAGATATTGAACTCTTTACTATTTCTTTCATTTTGTATAACATATATTGATTTCCCCATATAACGTAATTTTTTTAATTTATAAACTGAGTACTACAAATTACCTTTTTTATGAATTTTTTTACCGTAAAAATAAAATTGTTTTTTTGATAAATAATTTTTGGATTTACTTTTAAAATAAAATAATTAAATTTAGTAATTAAATCTAATTCTTTTTTTATTTGAGTATAATACGAGCTCATTTTTTCTTTTATTGTTGTAAATCCAATTTCTTTATACTCAGAATTATCCATTTTACAATATAAAGAGCTATATAGTGTTATTAAAGAAAAAAATACTGGTTGATAATTAACTTTTAATTCTTTTTTTAGATAAAAATCTAGTCTATCAATTCTTGATTCAATCGAGTCGAACCTCTGATATCTACTAGCATTTCCCGTTATACTATCATTACGAGATATATAATTATACAACGCATATTCTACTATTGATACTTTCTGACATTTATATAATAAATAATGGATAATAAAGGCATCTTCATGTATTTTTCCTTTAGGATATCTTATATTTTCAAAAAGATAAGCTTTATATAATTTATTCCAAGCGACAACATCAAATGCGTTTGGTTTTGAGTATATATCGGCAAGCGATTGTATTCCAGTTTTTAATGTAGTTTCATCTTTGTTCAAAATCTTCTTTTCAGATAAAAATTTATAATTTTCATCTAAAATATTATAATTACATGCTACCATATCAGAGTTATCTTTCTGCATTCGCATATATAATAACTCAATCATATTAAGCTCTAAAAAATCATCACTATCTACAAAAATAAAATATTTTCCAGTAGCTATATCTATACCGACATTTCTAGCATCAGAAAGCCCACCATTTTCCTTATGAATAACAATTATCCTTTGATCTTGTTTTTTATATTCATCACAGATTTCAGGACATTTGTCAGGTGAACCGTCATCAACTAATATTATTTCTATGTTTTCATATGTTTGGCAAACTATACTATTTATACATTTATCAAGATATTTTTCCACTTTATAAATAGGTACAATTACACTTATTTTTTCTTTCATTTACTTATATTATCCTTATAGTTAATTTAGTTATAATTTATATTTATATTAAACAGCCTAATAGCAAAATTAAATAGTATGAATTAAATTTTTATTCGTTAAAAGAAATCATTTTTTTATATATCTATCATTAGTCGAATTAGACTTAAAATATCTTTTCACCTTTTTAATTAATTTTTTAGGATTTAATGCTTGAAAAGCAATTAACGGGACACCATTTCTAATATAACAAAAACAAATTTTCAAGAAAAACTTTAGTCCTAAACCTTGTTTTAGCCCAACTACAGCGTATCCCAATCCACCTAGCTCTAATTTTTTAAAGTCTTTTCTAAGTGAATTTTCTTTTAAATATTTATATTTTTCAATGTCTACTTTAACTCTAGTTTCTAATTTTTTTGCATTCACAGTTGTTGTCAATGTACCAATTCCACGAGTGACACAATAAATAATTTTATCGGTTGCAATTATTTTATTAGCTTTATTCGCTGATTTTATTGAAAAAATTACATCATTAGACACTAATGTTTCACTGAAAGTTATATTATTTTCTACTACAATACTTTTTCTAATTAATTTCGACCATGGAACAAAAAATTTATATCTTAAATTCAACTCATTATTTTCACTTGAATTCAAGATGTAATTTGTAACTAATTTTTCATAATCCTGGTGCCTATTTGATAAATTCCCCGTATCGATTTCTATACTCGTTGGAGTGAAATATACAATATCTAAATCTGAATTAAAATACTCTTTTACGGTATCATAAAAATAAGGCAGAAAATAGTCGTCAGAATCTGCAAACAAAAGCCATTTTCCCTTTGCATATTCTAGTCCTGTGTTTCTAGCCGCACCAGCACCTTTGTTTTCTCTTTTATTTGATAAGAACAAAACGTGAGCATATTTAAATTTAAGTTTGTTATATTCATCTATACTCTCAGTACTTCTATCATCAACAACAATGATTTGTATTTTTTCTATCACTGGTATTGTTTGTAACAATTTATCGAGCATAATTGGCGAATTAAAATGTGGGATTATTATAGATAATTCAATTTTATTTTCACAATCCATAGTTAAATCTATTGTCCTTTATTCAATCGTTGTTCATAAACTTCCTCAAACTTTTCAACAAGTGCGTCCCAAGTATATTCTTCGCTTATGATTTTACTTGCATTTTGAGAGATAGCTGTATATCTTTCTTCATTTTTAAGTAAATCTATTATCGTTTGACTCCATAGGTTTGCATCTAATTTGTCTATAATAAATCCATTGTCTTTATTCATTAAAGTTGCCGAACCACCGTTATATGTAGTAATTGTTGGCAAGCCAAAATACATAGCTTCAAGAAGTACCATTCCAAAAATTTCGTATAGTTGTTTTTGTACAATATTCTTTAAAGAAGGCTATATACCCTCATAAAATTAACCTAAACCATGCACCCATAAAATTTTCATTAATTATCTCCAGTTAAAAATTTTGTATTCAAATCACTGTAATATTCTTTCATCGAGCAAAGAATTATAGGGTAAGATAACAATGCACAAAAATATACATAATGCATATTAAAACACGCATTGATAAGCCATGATGATACTATACATATTGCTAATACCAAAGGAATTTTAATTTTGGTTGTGAAATATTTACGTAACAATAAAATCATTAAATAACAATATTCTAATAATCCTAAAATACCAAAGCTACATATTAATTCTAGAAAATCGTTATGAGCCCATAGTCCTATCACTTGATTAGAGTATTCAATTCCTGATCCGAATAATTTATTAAGTAACGGCTGATTTACCCATGCATTAATTAACTTTGCCCAAAAATATGATCTACTACTGGTAACTCTATACCAAAAATCGCCAGAATTAGAAGCATCAAGGGTATATAAAATTTTATCACCGATTGATGAATTGAAAATAAGAAACAAAGCTAAAATTGACAATAAAATTATTGATAAATAAAAATATTTCTTTTCAGCCGCAAACCAATACCACATTACAATGAATAAGCATATACCTATAAAGAAATATATTCTTGAAGAACCCATAAAAAAACAATACATTGGAATTATTGCATAAAATATGTATTGTTTTTTTCCGTAAAAACTCATAGAAATCATAATCAAAGCCACTATAAACATAGCTGACGGACCAAGCCTAAAAATCGTCCCAGAGAGAGAACCAAAATATAAACTTCCAGCTTCTTTAACATAGTAAGAACTTGGTAATAAAATAGAAATTCCTGTGACTATTGTCCAAACGTTTATGACTATTAGAACAAAATTTTTATTTTTTATAAAACATTCACGAATCAACAAAGAATAATCTAAAACAAAAGTTGTGTATAATACCATATAAGGATAATAGAATAACAAATTAAGGTTATATTGCATTGGGAAGCTAGTTTGAGTTAACGCAAACACATAATTAACTAACATTATTACAATTAAAGCGAAAGAGCGCTTAGACATACCTTTTTGAAATACTAAAAGTAAATATTCAACAATCAAAACTCCAAATACAATTTTATTTACATAATCGTTGTCGGGCGTGTTTGTTAAAATAGGAAATAATAATGTTGTTAAAACAAAAACTTCAACATAATTAATTTCCTTTGGAACTCTAACTATCAATTTCTCCATTTCAACTCCTAAAAAAGTCACTTCATCTAACTAGAAATCAAAGTATCTACTATTTCTTCATATTTTTTTTCCTATTAGTTGTTATTTTGATATGACGGAAGACCATCACTTTTTATTGCATGAAATCGTATTTGCAGCAACAACTGAATTCTTACCGATTTCCAATACATCTTATTTATAGATGATTTTTGCGTTGGCTTTAATCTCTCCCAAAAATATCTCTTGTATAAACTTTTTCTTCTACATCATCAAGTACTGTGTCATATCTGTTTGCAATTATTGCACTGCACATTGATTTGAATTTTTCTAAATCGTTTACAACTTCGCTACCAAAGAAAGTTGTTCCATTTTCAAGTGTTGGTTCATAAATTACTATGGATGTACCTTTTGCTTTAATTCTTTTCATAACGCCTTGAATTGAACTTTGACGAAAATTATCACTTCCAACTTTCATTGTAAGTCTGTACACGCCTACTACTGGTGGTGTCATTTCTCTTTTGCTGTATTCATTATCTTCGTTATATCCATAATATCCAGCCATTTTCAATACTTGGTTGGCTATAAAATCTTTTCTTGTTCTGTTGCTTTCTACAATCGCTTCCATCATATTTTGAGGAACGTGATCATAGTTTGCTAAAAGCTGTTTTGTATCTTTTGGTAAGCAATATCCACCATATCCAAAGCTTGGATTGTTGTAATGTGTTCCTATCCTTGGATCAAGACCTACACCATCTATAATTTTCTTTGCATCTAAATCTTTCATCTCTGCATAAGTGTCTAGCTCGTTAAAATAGCTTACTCGAAGTGCAAGATAGGTATTAGAAAATAGTTTTACAGCTTCTGCCTCTGTAAACCCCATAAATAAAGTGTCTATATCTTCTTTAATAGCCCCTTCTTGAAGTAGACCCCCAAAAATTTTTGCTGATTTTGTTAGTCTTTCATCTTCTAAATCTGTTCCAACAATAATTCTTGAAGGATATAGGTTGTCGTAAAGAGCTTTACTCTCACGCAAAAATTCTGGTGAGAAAATTATATTTTTACAACCTAGTTTTTCTCTAATACTTTCTGTATATCCAACTGGAATAGTCGATTTAATAACCATGATAGCGTTTGGGTTTATTTCTATAACTAGCTTAATTACTGTTTCTACCGCTGAAGTATCAAAGAAATTTTTCACACTATCATAATTTGTAGGCGCTGCAATTACTACAAAATCTGCGTTTGTGTACGCAAATTTTGCGTCTAACGTCGCTGTTAAGTTAAGTTCTTTTTCTGCTAAGTATTTCTCTATATAATCATCTTGTATTGGTGATTTTCTGTTATTAATTAAATCTACTTTTTCTGGAATAATATCAATCGCTACAACTTCATGTTTCTGTGCCAAAAGTGTTGCTATTGATAGTCCTACATATCCAGTTCCTGCTACTGCTATTTTCATTTATTTATTCCTTTATATTCCTCTTGTACTTTTTTACAGCTTTCTAAATTACAATATCATACCTTGATCCTAACATTTTTATCTATTTTATGCGGTTTCATTTTAAAAGAAGTTGGTATTAGTTCTTTTTGTGAAATAATTGTATTAAAAACTGGGATTTATGTTCTGATTTAATAATTTAATCTAGATAAATAAATCTTCTCGAACTTCTGAGCAAGTGCGTCCCATGTATATTCTTCACTTATAATTTTGCTAGCATTTTGAGAAATTTCCTTATATCTTGTTTCGTTTTTAAGTAAATCTACTATGGTTTTACTCCATAAGTTTACATCTAAGTTATCTATAACAAATCCATTGTCTTCGTTCATTAAAGTTGCAGACCCACCATTATATGTTGTAATTGTTGGTAAACCGAAATACATAGCCTCGAGAAGTACCATTCCAAAAATTTCATATCTTGTTGGTAGTAAAAATATATCTGAAATTTCATAAACTGCTTTTAAGTATTTTTGCTCAATTTTTTCACACCAAAAAACTTTATCTTCAATATTTAATTCTGTAATTTTTTGTTTACACAACTCAACATACTCACTTTTACCTTTACCTACTAGAACGAGTTTTGTGGCTGAATTTTCTTCATTGGCTTTTTTAAATACATCTAAAAGGAATAAAATATTACGTCTTTCTTCAACAGCACCAATGTAAAGCAAATATTTTTCATCGTCTTTTTTGTTGTAAATTTTTTTAATAAATTCATGCTCATAAATGTCAGCTGGAGAATTTAGTAGCTTTTCTGTATCAAGACCAACTCCAACAGTTGTTACATTATCAATACCTTTTGATTTTGTATAATCTGTTGCAAGTACACTTTTAGTGGCTACTACCATATCTTTTTTATTTGAAAACGGAAGAAGTATTTTATCCCAAATTTTGGCCTTAATAATATCCCCTTTGTTTTCCTTACAAAAATAAGGACCTTGATAATTAACAGTTTTGCCTTTGCACTTGCGATTAAGCCAACAAGAAGTTAAGCCAATATACTCACTTATATGTATTATATCGTAGTCGTTTATATAGTTATTTAATGATGGGTATATACCTTCATAAAATGCACCAAATCCATGAAGCCACAAAATTTTAATTTTAGAATTACCGTCGACTAGCATTTCTTGTATTGTGTCATATTTCGTATCGGTATAGTACATAACATCACACTGATGCCCACGACGAACTAAAGCTTTAGCAAGGCCAACTTCTTGTAAATTATATGTATCTGAACTCATCTTATTAGGCATAGTTCTTACAATTAGAATTTTCAAAGAATCTAAAGATTGACCTGAACTCTTGCTTTTATTTTGTAATACATCACTCGGTATATAATTAAAATATTCATTAACAGCACACAAAAAAATTGGATATGATAATAGTGAACAAAAATACACATAATGCATATTCAACATAGCATTAATAAACCATACAAGACCTATAGTAATAAATATGTAAAAAGGGATAGTGTTTTTAGTTTTTAAATATTTTTTAAAAACTAAAAACATAACATATAAATATTCACATAAACCTAAAATTCCAAAACTAACTAAAATTTCCAGAAAATCATTATGTGCCCAAATATTTATACTTTGATATGAAAATTCTATTCCAGAGCCAAACAGTTTATTTAAAAATGGCTCGTTAAGCCAATCTTTAATCAACAAACCCCAAAAATTTGAGCGTCCACTTGTAATTCTAAAAACAAAGCTACCATAATTAGAATCATTTAATGTATATATAATTTTATCTCCAATTGAAGAAGAAAAAACTAAAATTAAACCTAACATTGCAAAAGGAATAATAGACATGAAAAACATTTTAGAATTTGGCAAAAAGCAATACCACTGAACTAAAAATATACATAAACCTAACAATAAATATGTCCTTGATGAACCCATAAAAACGCAATACAAAGGTATAATTGAATATATTATATCAAATTTTCTTTTATATATAACCATCGAAATTGTAGCTAAAGTCATAATAAAAATAGCAGTTGGACCTAATCTGAAAATTGTACCAGAATATGAACCAAAATATGAGCTACCTGCCTCTTTTATATAATATGAGCTAGGCAAAAAAATTGATATACCTGTAAGTATTGTCCATATTTTTAAAATCCACATTACAAATTTCTGATGTTTAATAAAACAATCACGTATTGATTGTAATTGATCTATTACTAGACATGTATATGCAATCATAAATGGATAATAAAAAAACAAATTTAAATTATATTCAGCTGGAAAAGTAGATTGAAAAAAAGTATATATATAATTTAGAAAGGCAATTAAAAGTAAAATAAAAGACTGTTTGGAAATTCCTTTAGTAAAAAAAATTGCTATATATTCAATAATTAAAATTCCAAATAAAACTTTATTTAAATAATTATTTTCTGGTAAATTCGTAAAAATCGGAAACAGTAACGATGTTAAAATAAAAACATTTAAGAAATTTAATTTTTTCGCTTGAGTTAAGATTTTTTTTATATCAATTACCATGTAATACTCCCCTTCCTCTAATAAAATATTATTTCATTTGATTAGCAATGTCAGCATCAACAATTTCTTCGCCTGTTTTGCCAATTAGCTGTTCTTTTGATATATCGGATAGACCGTCGTTTATTATTGCGTCAAAATCGCAAGTTGAGCGTTTGTCTAGTTCGTCTTTTGTAACTTTTCCATCTCTTAAATCACGGACAATTTTGTTTTCAAACATTGAATATTTATTTTTTGTCCAGAATTTCATTTTGTGAAGAACCACCCAAGTTGCTGGTTTTACTATATATTTTTTCATAGCTGGTGATGCAGAACCTATCATCCAACATGCTCTGTCGCAGTGACGCACTTTTGTTCTAATTTTTTCAGCCTGCTCACTTTCCCAAAGTTCGTCCCATGTTTCACAGTCATTTATATTGCCCATAACTTCTTTATCTTTTGTGCCGTTACATGGCATAACATCGCCGTATGGGTCAATAAAGAAAGTATCAAACGCCATGTCACATTGTAAAAGTCTTGGTTCGCCATAAATATAATTGATTAAACCGTGGTTAAAATATGCTCTAAACCATTTTTTAGGACTTCTTGATTTTAGAAGTTCATTAACAAGTTTTTCAAACTCTTCGGCTACCATTGGTCTATCTTTGATTACATTTTTAGCTTCAACAAAATAAAAACTATTATGTAGCGAGGCAGTAGCAAACTCCATATTCATTTCATTAGAAATATCATAAAGTGGAACTAAATCTTTACAGTTAGTATCTTGAACAGTCATGCCAAAACCAACATCTTTCATGCCCATATCAACTAACTTTTTAAGAGTTCCGTAGCCTTTTTTGTATCCATCATCAAGTCCACGAATTCTATTGTTAGTTTCTTCAAGTCCCTCGATAGAGATACGAATACCAATATTTGGAAACTCCTTACATAGGTCAACAATTCTATCGGTAAAAAATCCATTTGTTGAGATAACTATTCTGTCTGACTTTTTATAAAGTTCACGAACAATATCTTTTATGTCATTTCTAATAAAAGGCTCACCACCTGTTATATTTGTAAAATACATATCAGGCAATTTCTTAATAGCCTCAAGTGTGATTTCTTCCTCTGCTTTCGATGGTGCTTTGTATCTGTTGCACATATTACATCTAGCGTTGCAACGGTATGTAACGATTACTGTTCCGTTAAGTTTTTTCACATTTTCACCCTCAAACATAATATTTCATTAGTTTTTCATAGTATTTTTCTAAGTTGGCAAAACTTATATTTTTGCAGTTTTTGCTATACCTATTTGACAATTCATTATTACTATATAACTTTTCTATTTTCTCTGTTAACTCTTTTTTATTGCCACTTTCAAAAAGTTCTCCTGTTTTGCCGACCTCGATAAGTTCTGGTATGCCACCTATATTTGCACCTATTACCGGTGTTCCATACATTTGGCTCTCCATTACTGAAAACGGACAGTTCTCATAGCACTCAGACGGAAATGCTGTAAACTTGGCTTCTCTAATTAAATTTTCTAAATCTTCACCAGTTTGAAACCCAACATTTCTAATGTTTTGGACATCATTTAATTTTTCTTCAAGTGGACCTGTACCAGCAAAAATAAAATTTATATTAGGCAAGTTTTTACAAACCTCTATAAGTGTTCCTATACCTTTTTCTTCGGAAAATCTACCAAAATAAAGAACATAGTCTTTTTTAACAGTATCTTTCCACTGAACATCCTCTATAAAATTATGAAGTGCAACTGTTTTTTCTTTAAACACTGGGTTTGTATCAAGTTTAGTTTTCATAAACTCTGAACAGCAAATCATTGTATCAATATATTTATATGTACCTTTTAATTTCCAAAAGTATGCTTCCATTGTTCCTATTACTGATTTTGCAGTAGATCCATGAATACATTTATTTTTAGTACAATTTAAAAATTTATCCCCCAAACATTTTTCGCAAATCTTTCCATTAATTGGATTTTTCATTAAATGATTAGGGCAAACTAATTGGGTATCATGAGCTGTGAAAATTAGTTTGCATTTTTTATTATTTTGCTTTTTCCACTTATCGATTTCTAAAATCATAGATGGGGTTAGCTGAAAATTAAAGTTATTCAAATGAACCACATCAGGTTTGAAACTGTCTAATACAAGTCTAATTTTCTTTCTTGCTTCAGTAGAATATATTGTTTTAAGCGGATATGTTAATTTTTCAATTTTACTAGCATTATGAAAGTCCATATCAGAAGTATAGGCATCTACACTATTTCCAGCAATTCGACCCTCGTGTTCCATACCAAAATACTCAACTTCGTGTCCCTTTGATTTTAGAAAACCACCAAGTTTAAATATATAAGTTTCCGAACCACCATTTGGGTAAAGAAATTTATTCACCATTAAGATTTTCATTGAACACCCTCATATATTTCTAAAGTTTGTTTAGTCACTTCATCCCATGAATATTTATCACATATGTATCTTCTTGCGTTATTTTTATATTCATTTACAACATTTTCATCGTCACATAAATATTGTAATTTTTCAGTTAAATCTTTTACGTTAGATTTTTCAAAAAGCACTGCTTTATCTTCAACAACTTCTACAATTTCATCTATATTTGAACCTAGAACACAGTTACTATAACTCATAGCCTCAAGCAAGCTAAGAGGCATACCTTCTAAATCTGATGGTAATGTATATACATATGCGTTACTATAAAGTTCTTCAAGTATTCTTCCTTGAACAAAACCTGTAAAAATTATTCTATCGTCAGTTTTGGCAAGTTCTTTTAGCTCGTTATAATGCTCACCCGTATCACTTGCTCCACCTGCGATTACTAATATTTTATCTGTTTTTACTTCCTTAAATGCCTTTATTAAATAGCTAATTCCTTTTTCAGGGACAATTCTACCTAAAAATAAAATATAACCATCTTTCTCTAAGCCATACTTTGTTTTTATTTCATTTGCTTCTACAATATTAGGTTCATTTACTCCATTAGGAACATAAACTGTTTCTCGATTATATGTATCTTTAAAATATCGCTTAATATTTTCACTCAAAACAATAATTTCGTCGGCACATTTCACAGCTATTTTTTCACCAAATTTTATGTATCTAGTGGCAAATCCACCCCATTTAGCTCTGTCCCAATCTAGTCCGTGTATAGTTGCGACACATTTTTTGCCAAATAATTTAGGTATCCAAAGCATTGCACAAGGTCCTTCTGCATGAAAGTGTACAATATCATATTTTCCAAAAGCAGATTTAATTGCACCGAAAAAAGACGATGTCATCGCTGCAAAACCTTTTCTGTCTATCGTTGGCACATAATTGATTTTTATGCCTTTATATTCATTTGCTAGTTTATTACTAAACTCATTACCTGCAATGTGATTACCTTTTCGATTATAGCACGATACGTCGTTATTAAGTTTTACCATTCTAGTAGAAAGTTCTTCAACAACAACTTCCACGCCACCTTCGCGTGACGGTATTCTTTTATGACCTATCATTGCTATTTTCATAAGTTAATTTCTCCTAAAACATCTCGATTATAAACGCTTATGACCAAATATTATTTTATCACAAAAATGAATAAAATGCAACAAAAGCTGGATATATACTGAAAATTATTTTAAAAAAACAATTCATTATAGGCAGGCATTATTCACTTTCCGAAACACTAATCAATGTATTTTATTTCTATTTTGGTGTAATTTCATTCTACTTCTTTGTATATATAATTAACCGTATAATTAAAAACTTCAAAAAACAGCTAGATGAGAATTAACCCATCTAGCATTTTTATAGTATGCTTTTTAATCTTCTATTTTAATTTAACCACAACTGCTGACATTGAACCTTTTTTTATAACGCACCATCTTTTTTTAAAACAACTAAAATAGTTTTAAAAATAATTTTAAAATCCAACCCTAAAGACCAGTCTGTTATGTATTTTTTATCTAGTTTTACAACTTCTTCAAAATCTTGAATTTTACTTCGTCCACTAACTTGCCACATACCTGTCAAACCAGGTTTAATAGCTAATCTAATTCTATGATGTAATTCATACTTAACCCACTCATCAGTTGTTGGAGGCCTAGTACCTATTAAACTCATATCACCTTTTAGGATATTGTAAAATTGTGGCCATTCATCTAAGCTATACTTACGAATAAAGTTGCCGATACCTTTATCTGGACCTTTTTCACTTCCAATAATTCTTGTATCCCATTTAACTTTAAACATCATTCCATCTTTAACTTGATTTTGTGCCATCAGTTCACTCTTGCGCTGTTCAGCGTCAAGATACATACTTCTGAATTTGTAAATTTTAAATTTTCTACCATTTTGGCCAATTCTAATTTGTGAAAATAAAATTGGTCCTGGTGATTTTATATAAATCATAGGTGCTAAAACTAAGAATAGAATACCTGCAATAATGCAACCAGTTAAGCCTGCTAAAATATCAACAAATCTTTTTACAAGTTGCTCTTTTAAACTAATAGTTTTAATTGTTGTTGTTAAAACAGTATAATTGCCAAGTTTTTCTACAAATTGACTTGCATTTTTCATTTCTGAATCATGGAATAATCTAAAATGAACAGTAATTCCCATTTCTTGAAATTTTTTCATTGTTTCTTCTGCCAGTGTATCTGTTGAGGAAATATTTATAAACACCTCATCAACCCATTCACGGCAAATATATTCAATTATATTATCCATAGATACAATTACTTTTGTACCTTCGATTACTTTTTCCTCATCACAATCATCTATTAATCCAACACCGTTTACAATATAACCAGAATACTTATCATTTTTAATATTTTCAATAACACGATCAACCAAATCTCTTGTTGTTATTATCATAATGGATTTTTTATTTCTATTCACCATTTTTAATAGAAAAATTTTGCGTAAATATATTGACACATACGCTAAAACTAAATATAAAGTAAATCCAATAATAGCAGCTTCAAAAATATAAAATTCGTTATCACCAATAAATAAATGTAGTAAAGCTACTAAAAAAATTAAAAGGTCAGAAGCTACTACATGTTTTAACTCTTCTAAATTTGTGCGATTTAAAACTCCATGAAATGTATTGTTTAAAAAAATTAAAACTAACGAAAACAACATTACTATTATAAAATTATTTATATCAAAAGGTATGCTTTGCAATTTAAACAAATTATACACTATTAAATTTGCAGTAAAGTACGATATAGCAAGGATTATTTCAACTATTAAAATAAAATCAAAATGTTTAGTCCAAGTATTAGAGCGTTTTTTGTACATATATATTTCTTCCTTATTGTATTTTAATCTATTATAACAATTATTGAGCTATATTGCAACAAATATTACCAAACTTTTAATTTTTGGTAAATTATTGCATTTTCCATCAAAATCCCCCATATTTTAGCTGTTTTTATTTATTTATTTGTAAAGCACATGTTAAGATAACCCCAACTACAACACCTATTATATATACTACTAAATACATTTATATTTCCAATCCTTTATTTTTTATTTATATAGCATTGGATTTTATATTACAAATATACACTCGATATGTTTTTTCTTTTTTATTCCATCTTCAAAATTTATTTCTGGCAACCAAGTTAACGATGAATTTTTGTTGAATTAATTGCATAACGCATATCTAATTAAACAAAAGACGGACAGCGCAAGCTATCCGTCTAATACATAAAATTAAATTGTCACTATGGGTCGGTACAAAAACCTCCCACTTTTATTATTTACGTTTAATTTAATCTAACTTATTCGATCAAATAATTCCCTTTAGCATCTTGATTAATATGCCCTGTCAAAATCAAAATAGCTTCAATTAATGCCCAAATTGCACTAATTCCTGTCCAGCATAAAAGAATTTGAACTATGCCTTTCCCATAAAAGCCTAAATAGAAATTATGCACACCAAAGCCACCTAAGAAAAGACCTAATATCCCAGCAACTAATTTATTTTTTTGACCAGTAACCCTAACTACATTTGCTTCAACTGTAACTTGAGGCCTACCGTCCACATTAGTTCCACACTGCGTACATACTACAGCGTTATCATCTATTTGTTGTCCACAATTTTTACAATACATATATGTACCTCCTAAATTAAAATACCATATTTGCAATCTTCAACCATTTTCTATTTATATTTTATACGCAAATTATATCACACGTTACTATTTAAGTCAATTTATAAAATTTGAACTCATTTATTAGCTTACACTATTGACAAATTGTATAAATTTGTTATTATTATATTATATAGTTAATAAAATTATATAATATAAATTTGGAGGTATATAATGGAATATAAGATTTTTGGTGAGCCTTTATCAGCTGTAACTTGCACACTGCAACCAGGTGAAGCTATGATAACAGAAAGCGGCTCTATGGTATGGATGACACCTAACATGAAAATGGAAACTACAACCGGTGGTGGTGTTGGTAAAATGTTCGGAAAACTTTTTTCAGGTGAAAAACTTTTCCAAAATCGTTATTCTGCTCAAGGTGGAGTAGGCGAAATTACTTTTGGGTCTAGCTTCCCTGGCTCTATTCGTGCTTTTGAAATAACTCCTGGAAAAGCTATTATAGCTCAAAAATCAGCTTTCTTAGCAAGCACTGAAGGTGTTTCACAAACTGTTCACTTTAAAAAAGACTTTAGCTCTGGTATTTTTGGTGGCGAAGGTTTTATTATGCAAAAAATTAGTGGTAATGGTACTGCTTTTGTTGAAATAGATGGTTATGCAGCTGAATATACTTTAGCAGCTGGTGAATCTATGATTGTTGACACAGGTTACTTAGCTTGTATGGACGAAACATGCAAAATGGATGTTCAAACTGTTCCTGGTGTTAAAAACATGTTATTTGGTGGCGAGGGTATTTTCAACACTGTTGTAACTGGCCCTGGTAAAATCATACTTCAAACTTTACCTGTTTCTGGTTTAGCAGCATCACTTGTTCCTTTCTTACCTTTCCAAGCAAAAAGCTAATTAAATTAACGCAAAAAATGAGGGTATCAAAGCCCTCATTTTTTTATGCCTATTTTTAATCTTCAATTAATCTTTCAATTTGAGCAACTTGCTCTTTTAGCGCTAGTACTTCTCTTTTAAGCATTTCGTCTTTATTTTCTGCAAGCAACTTAAGTTCTTCTCTTTTTTCGCTTTCGGTTGCCTCGCTAATTGTATTTACAACAATACCAACCACAACATTCATCATAACAAAGGCACTTACCAAAACAAATGGTACAAAGTATATCCATGCCCACGAAAAGACTTCCATAACAGGTCTTGAAATGCCCATAGACCAGCTTTCAAGTGTCATAACTTGGAACAATGTATAAAAACTGCTACCTATATTTCCAAACCACTCTGGGAAATCTGCTCCAAATAATGTTGTCCCCATAACGGCAAATACATAAAATATTATTAAAAGAAGCAAGGCAGACCACAAAATGCTTGTAATAGATTTTCCAATTGCTTTAATGATTATATTCAGTTTTGACACGCCCGATACCATTCTTAAAGCTCTTACACTTTTTAGTGTTTTTAGAACACGGAACACACGTAAAACTCTGAACACTGACAAGAATGACAAATCTGATAAAATAGATGTTAAGACTATTATAAAATCAAAAACATTAAATCCAGTTTTAAAAAATGTAAACTTATATACAAAAAGTTTCAATAAAATTTCCAATGTAAAAATCACAAGACAAATAGTATCAATAACTGTCAAATATGTACCAATACTTTGATTTACAGCCTGTGAAGTTTGCAAACCTAATAAAATTGCATTAAGCAAAATTATTACTAAAATTGTGTTTTCGAATTTGGAATTTTCAATAAATAATTTTAATTTATTTTGAACAGAAGTCGCCTTTCCCATAGATACCCCCAACTTTCCTTAATTTTAACATACTTATAATATCACAATATTTTTAATTTTTCAAGCGAATATGAAAAGTAGCCGTCAAAATGACGACTACTTAAAATTATTGATATTGGCTCATACAACTTGGATATACAAAATCGTATGTGTTAACTTTATAATTAGAGTTTGAAGATGAAGCTTCTTCATAATTTTCATACAAGAAAATTTTAGCTTCGGCCAATCTTCTATACAAAAGACCTGGCAAGCACTCACCACCAGCTACATGCCATTCGAGTATTTTAAACGCAAATGCCATGCTGTCTACATATGTTAAGTCGTGTGAGCCTGTGTAATCATCAAGTGTTACATAACCTGCTCTTATCCAGCCTGTTTCTGTAAATGATGAAGATGTAATTTGATACCAAGTTTCGCCTGTACTTTCGTCACGTGTGTAGCCTGTAACTGTTACAGATGTACCAGAAGCCAAACTGCTAACAATAGCTGTAGAACTTGTTGAATTGCTTGAATAAACGCCAGTAGAACTAATTGTTGTGCCTTTATAAGAATTGCTTGTACTAATGTTTAACGAACTATAATCGACTGCTGTTAGTAATACACTCCTTAAAGTTGAACTGCTTGTCCACGCTGTTCCAACATTGTAAGAAAAACTTACCATTGCGTCAAACTGTGCTTGTGTTACAAGAAGATTATTTTTAGAAATCATGCTATTTACAGCACTTGTATAAGCCCCTTGATTAACTGTATCAACAAGCATTGCCATAGCTTCAGTTGCTGTTAAATTGTTATAAAAAGTTTCGTTTTCATTAATTACATAACCATAACCAACTGTTGGTATTCCGTTTGCTAGAGTATCAGCATAAACTGTTGCTGAAAAGCCTTCGAACCCAGCGATAATTGAAATCATTTCTGAACTTACTAGACGGCTTTCACTGCTTGATTGTGTTCCGTTTTCAACTTTTACAGTAAACTCATAATAATCGCTTGAATAACTATCCCCTATTTTAGAATAAGCTTTTACCGTATATTCACCTTCGGTTAAAGTTAATGAAGCTGTAAAAATTTTAACTTCGTTTGTTGCTAGACCTGTACTTGTCTGACTTTCTGTAGTATAAGTTGTAGTTGTTAGTGTTTCGCCATTAGAAATAACAAATTTAATGCCAGTTTTTTCGGTATCGGTTACAGCGGCAAGGTTAAATGTTTCTCCAGAAACAGGGGTGTTTTCCTGTGAATATGCAAAACGTATATTATCGGCATCTGTTACAGTTACTTTACAAGTTGCAGTCGAAGTACCACTGCTGTCGGTTGCTGTTATAGTCGCAGTACCCTGTGACACGGCATAAACAAAACCTCCACTTACTGTTGCTACAGTTTCGTCACTTGAAGACCATGTTACGCTACTTCCATTTGTTGCACTAGCTGTCAAGTAAAGTGTTTCATATTTACTTATCGATTTGCTAGAGGCTGAAATTGTCACTGTTCCTGCTGTGGTGCTAGGTGAATAATCAGAAACATAATCTGCTGATACATAGCCAACTGTTCCGTCAGATGTTTCAACTTTATACCAAGAAGAACTTGTCTTCTCTAAAAGTGTAACAACAGTTCCTTTAGATAAAACTTTTAAAACTGTGCTACTTGTGCTAGCTGATGTCCTTAAATTAAGCCCACTACTAGCTGTTGTAATTAGATATTCTGTGCTATCAGTGCTGTCGCTGTCGGTAGTTGCTGTTAAATATGTGTAATAAACGTAACCAGATGTACCGTCGCTAAGTGTTACGGCGTACCAACTAGAACTGTCGTCAGTTACTGTTACAATAGTACCTGTAGAAATAACTGAAATTATACTATAGCTTGTACCTTTACCCGACCTAAAATTAACTCCACTGATAACTTTTGCACTGTAGCCTTCAACGGTAGGTGTTGGAGTGGCTGTTGCCGTTGCCGTTGGAGTAGCAGTAGGTGTTGCAGTCGCTGTAGCTGTTGGTGTTGGTGTTGCAGTTACTGCTACATCAACAGTTATATAACTAGAATGAATATAACCAGTTGTTCCGTCAGTAAGTTGAACTTTGTACCATGTACTGTTTGATGTGTCTAAAACAGTTATACGAGTTGATTTAGCGACAACTTTTATAATGCTATAACTTGTGCCTTTTCCAGAACGCAAATTAACGTTTGCTGTTGTTGTTGCATTGTGTTCAGACGAATAATCTGGTGGTGTTACTGTTGTAACGCTGTCAGTTGTTTGAGTTAAATATGTATAATAAACATAGCCAGTTACGCCATCTGCTGTTTTTACATAATACCATTTAGAGTTAGAGTCGTCTAAAACTTCTACCACTGTGCCTGTTAGAAGTTCATCCAAAATAGTATAACTTGTGCTTGGGCCTTTTCTAAAGTTAACATCATCTACAACTTTAGCGTTGTAAGTGCTTGTACTAGAAGAGTCGGATGAAGTTAAATCATCACTTGTATTAGTTACATAAGAATAGTAAACATAACCTTGCGTACCCTCTGATGTTTGAACATAATACCATTTAGAATTAGAGTCGTCTAAAACTTGCACCACTGTACCAGTAGAAAGACCAGTAATTATGCTATAGCTTGTACTAGGTCCTGTTCTAAAATTAACATTACTTACAACTTTTACGTTATATGTACCTGTTGAAGTATCGGACGAAGTTAAATCGTCTGTTGTTTGTGTAAGATAAGTATAGTAAACATAGCCAGTAGTTCCGTCAGAAGTTTTTATGTAGTACCAATTCGAATTTGCTGTACTCAAAACTTCAACCACTGTACCAGTTGAAAGACCTGTAATTATGCTATAGCTTGTGCTAGGGCCTGTTCTAAAATTAACATTACTAACAACTTTTGCGTTAAAAGAACTTGAACTTGAGGTACTGCTTACTTGTATGTAATCTGAATGCATATACCCAGAATTACCACTAGAAGAAGTAACTTTGTACCAAGTACTGTTAGATGTGTCAGTAATAGTAATAGTGCTACCTTTTGCGACAACCTCTATTACACTGTAACTAGTACCAGCACCTTTTCTAAGGTTAACATTTGCTGTAGTGTACCCAGTAGTACTTGCAGCCTCGGCTTGATAAACTGGAAAACAACTAAAAAGTATTACAACTGCTAAAAAACTAGCTATATATTTTATGATTTTATTATTTTTCGTCAAAGTCATTATAAACACCTTACTGTAATTATTTTGTCATAATTATAACATAGAAACCATAAAATTGCAAGTCTGTAATTATTTTGGCATTTTATTACAAAAATCAGCATATTTTGTAATAAAATGCATGAAAAGAGGTGCCATTACGACACCTCTTAACACTTATTAAAATTATTCGCCTAAAAATGCAGCCAATTTTTCTTTTTCTGCGTGAAATTTAATGGCATTTTCCCCACTGTCCATAGTGATTACTCCGTCATCATCTATTGCAATAGTTGAGCCTACTGTCGCTTCAGCTGGAAGTTCAGTAATTTCTAGTGCAAAATAATTTTGCTCTTTATCTCTAGCGATTGCGTAAGGTTTTTCGATTTTTTCAATTGTTAAGTATTTCATATTTTTCATCCTTTGTTGATATAATTAAATTTGTTCCATCATTTGTCAGTATCATAACATTGCCGTCTTCGTCTGTTCTTAAATAATCAATTTGCAAACTATCTAAATTGTTTAAAACTTGGTAACTTGGAAATGAATATGAATTTTCGCCAGTGGAAATTATTGCTAAAATTGGGTCTACATATGCTAAAAATTCTAAAGTGCTAGAACTGCTACTGCCGTGATGTCCCACTTTTAAAATATCGCTTTGTATATCAATAGAATTTTCTACAAGTAGATTTTCGGTTTCTTCTTCGGCATCGCCTGTAAAAAGAATATCTAGGTCGTAAAACTCAAGTTTTATAATTAAAGAAGCATTATTCGATGATGAATTTTCGTTATCAAAAACTGTTATTTCAAAATTCAAATCTCCAAAATTCATATTTTGGCTTTCGTTTAACATTACAAAATCCATATTTTGGGTAGCATTTAACAACAGGCTGTAAGCCTCACTTGTGCTAACTACGTTGTTTATGTAAACACTGTCCACCTGATAATCTTCGATTATTTTATAAGCTCCACCTATATGGTCGCTGTCGGCATGGCTTAAAAACATAATATCAATTTTTTCTATACTACGCTTTTGCAAATATGTATTGATATTATCGTAAGAATTTTCGGTGCCAGTATCTATTAAAAACACATAGTCTTCGTACTCAATCAAAATACAGTCAGCACAACCTACATCTAAAAAATGCACTGATAAATTGTAATCGTCGGCTAAAAATTCCCTGTTCCCTATCGTTTTAGAAATATTTACCCAAAAATTATTTCCAAAACTTGTAAGGCTAAAAACTGCGACACCTATACAAATTATAATAATTACTCTCTTAAACTTCTTCATCTGACTTTTGCATGTTTCGTTCTAACCACTGATTGTGCGTCATTAAAACTTGTCTTGGTTTAGAGCCTTCGTGTGGGCCAACTATTCCCATTTGCTCCATTTCATCTATTAATCTGCCAGCCCTTGCGTAACCTAAACGCAAACGTCTTTGAAGTAGTGAAGTCGAAGCTTGACCGGCGTCTACAACGCATTTTATAGCATCGCTCATCATTGGGTCGTCACTGCCTTGATTATCTGATTTTTCTGATTTAGAATTATCCAAGACAGCGTTTTTCTCAATGTCTTCAATAATTTTTTCATCATACTCAATAACACGGCTCTTTTTAACAAATTCAACAATAGCTTCTATTTCTGTTTCTGTTACAAAACAACCTTGAATTCTAGTAGGCTTATGGTTGCCAACTGGTGAGTAAAGCATGTCGCCCTGTCCTAGAAGTTTTTCAGCACCTTGGCTGTCTAAAATTGTCCTTGAATCTATAGCAGAAGAAACTGCAAAAGCAATACGGCTAGGAATATTTGCTTTAATCAAACCTGTTACAACATCTACAGTTGGACGCTGAGTAGCAACAACTAAATGCATACCAGCAGCACGAGCCATTTGAGCAAGCCGACAAATAGAATCTTCAACCTCATGAGGTGCTGCCATCATCAAATCGGCAAGCTCGTCGATTATAATTACAACTTGAGGCATTTTAAGCATAGGTTGACCATTTTCATCTTCGTATTCGTTAAGTTTTGCCATTTGGTTATACCCTGTTAAATCTTTTACATTATACTCTGCAAAAATTTTATAACGATTTAGCATTTCGGTAACTGCCCAGTTTAAAGCACCAGCAGCTTTTCGTGGGTCTGTAACAACAGGCACAAGCAAATGAGGAATACCGTTGTAAATACCAAGTTCTACAACTTTTGGGTCTATCATCAAAAATCTTACATCGTCAGGGCTTGATTTATAAATAAGACTTATAACCAAAGAGTTAATACAAACAGATTTACCTGAACCGGTTGTACCTGCAATTAATGTATGTGGCATTTTTGCTAAATCTGCCACTTGAACTTGACCTGCTATATCCCTACCCAAAACAACTGTCAAATTGCTTTTTGACATTATGAATTGATTAGACTCTATAAGTTCCCTCATACGCACAATATTTTTAATTTTATTTGGAATTTCGATGCCTACAGCAGCTTTGCCAGGGATTGGTGCTTCAATTCTGACACCTGTTGCCGCCAAATTAAGCGCAATATCGTCGGCTAAATTTGTAATTTTACTTATTTTAACTCCTGGAGCTGGTTGAAGTTCATATCTTGTTACAGACGGACCTGCGCATATGTCTGTAATTTTTGTTTGAACACCAAAGCTTTGAAGAGTATCAACCAATTTAATACCTACTGATTGAAGCTGTTTTGTTTGAATTTCTGCGTTGTTTTTAGGTGCTGTCGCCAAAAGATGAAGTGGTGGGAAACAATACTGATAATCTTCTTTGCCGTCATACAAAGCCATTTGAGCATTGGTAGCAATTTCGTTTTTCTCAGCTTCTTCTTTTTTCTTTATAAACTCTTCGGCAGCTTTTGCAACGTCTTCTAAAACTTCTTGACTTGTATTTATTGGAGTAGCTACAGAACTTGGGACGGCTACACTTCTAACTTCGTTGTTTGCTTCGTTGTTTGCTTCATTATGTTCTTCTTTTGCAGTTTCTTTTTCTTTAAATGAAACTTCGCTACTTGACGAAATATCTTCTATTACAGTTTCGACTTTTGGTTCATCACTTTCAGTTTTTATCCCAAAAACTTTATTTAAATTATCAAGCGAAGTTTCCTTTTTTTCAACCTTTTTATTTTTTGCTGGCTGAAAATATGTTGGATTAATTTCAAATTCTTCTTTGAAAGAGTCTATTTCGGCTTCTTCTTGCTTTTTAATTCTTTCTTCTTTTTTCTTTTCTGCTACTGTTTTTATACCTTTTCCAACAACTTTCGCTGGCTTTGTAACAGCTTTAATAAGGCTTAATAAAGTTATGCCTGTTAAAATCATGGCAAGCACAATTATTAAGATAATACTTACAATTTTCGCACCTAAAACTCCTAAAATCAGCACTAAAAGCTCACCAATACCTACACCGATAAGTCCAGCTGACTGTCCTACTGTACCTGCATTAAACCAATAAACTACTCCCGCCCAAAAACCTGTTTCTTCTGGCAAAACTGCACCTGAAAAAATATGTACCGTTGAGCAAATCATAATAATTATTCCAGCTGTTAATGAAATTCGTACTGCAATGTTTGCACTTTGTTTTTCAAGTGCTGTAATTACCGCTAAATACATGAACAAAACTGGCCATAATATTGCCCATATCCCAAACAATCCTGTAAATAAACAGTGAAGCCAATACCAAAGTGCTTCGCCTTGTATGAACACAATTGCCCCCATTAATATAGATGAGAAAAACATAATAGTTGCAACTAATTGTTTGTTCATTTTCTTTTTTTCTGGTTTTTTTCCTTTGTTTTCAGTTGTTTTTATTTCTTTTGTGTTGGCTTTGCTTTGGCTAGTTTTAGCTTTTTGTGTTTTGCTTGTTTTCGCAGTGCTTTTTTGTGTCGCCAATTAAAATTCCCCCTATGTACAGCCTAATTTAGGCTGATTAATATTTTACCTTTTTGTTCAAGTTGTTTTTTAAATTATACGTTTTTTTCGACTTTTTTGTTTCTATCATATCTGTTAAACACTCTATAACCTGTGAAAGTGAACCTATCGAGTCAATTAGCCCCTCTTTTACAGCGTCTTCACCGTCTAAAACTGTTCCAACATCTGTAACAAGTTCCCTAGTATTCATTGCAAGTTTTAAAAATCTTTCCTTTGTTATATCTGAATTTTCAGTAACAAAATTTGTAATTCTATCTTGCATTCTATTAAAATGGTCTAAAGTTTGTGGCACCCCTAAAATAAGTCCGTTAAGCCTTACAGGATGTATTGTCATAGAAGCCGATTTTGCTATAAATGATTTTTTCGCCGCAACTGCTAATGGAACTCCTATAGAATGTCCTCCACCCAAAACCAATGAAACGGTAGGCTTTTTCATGCCTGCTATAAGCTCAGCAATTGCAAGTCCAGCCTCAACATCGCCACCTACTGTGTTTAGAAGTATTAGCAGTCCGTCAATTTCTGGGTCTTCATCAACTGCAACTATTTGAGGAATAACATGTTCATATTTAGTAGTTTTATTTTGTGACGGTAAAATATAATGCCCCTCTATTTGTCCTACTATAGTAAGGCAAAAAATTGAAGCATTTTTACTTTTGATTTTAACCACACCATCAAAACTACTAGGTTTTATATCTTCGTTTTCTGAATTTTCTTCGTTTTCTTCATGACTTTTATATTGATTTTTAGATTTCATTTATAATCACCTCAAAATTAGCTTTCCTAAATTTGAGTCAAATAAACAAAATATATTTATAATTATATCATTAATCTCACTTAACTTCAAGAAAATTTGAATTCTTTTTAAAAGTTAAATGAATATTATTGCAATATGGGTTTATTTGGGCTATAATATTTTTAAAATATAAATTATTAAGGATTATTATGAGAAATAAAAAACGTTATCAACAAAAAAAGAAAGAAATTAATTTAGTACACGCTTTAATTATAACTTTAGTTGCTGCTATTTTAATTTTTGTTATGCATAATTTTTTCGACTTTGAAATTTCAAGCACTTCTAACATGGAAGTCGCAAAAGCCACAGTAACACAGGTTGTGTCTACCGTAGAAACTGAACTTTTTGAAGGCTACACAAGCACAACAATTACTTTAAACGCTGACATTACAAGTGGCGATTACAAAGGTCAAACTGTTAGCGTTACTAAAACTATTGACGCCTATGTAACCGAAGAAACCACCGACCTTGATATTGGTGATAAAATTATAATTATCAACCTTAGTGGTACCGAGGCTCCGTCGTGGCAATTTAGTAGCTTGAACCGTCTTGACTACCTTTTCGCTTTGGTTATAGTTTTCTTTATTGCTATTATTATAATTGGCAGGCTTAAGGGAATTACAACTGTTTTTTCTCTTCTTGTAACTTTCGGTTCTCTATTTTTGGTGTTTATTCCTGCTATTTTATGTGGAGTTAACATTTATCTTGCTACAATTTGTATTACTCTATTTATTATTTTGTCAAGTTTATTTCTTATTAACGGGTTTAACAAAAAAACTCTTTGTGCTATAATCGGAAATATTGGTGGAATTTTGTTAGCTGGTGTTTTTGCTATATTAGTCAATAAAATTTTAAACATTACAGGAATTTTAAGTGTTGAGTACATATCTTTAACACTACTTGAAACTGTTACTCTTGATTTACAAGGAATTATTTGGAGTGGAATTTTAATTGGTTCATTAGGTGCTGTTATGGACGTTGCTATGACAATTTCTTCCGCTATGAATGAGGTTTCTAACGAAATGAAAACTCAAAACTTTTTCAAGCTTTTTAGAAGTGGTATGAATATTGGTAAAGATGCCATTGGAACTATGACTAACACACTAATTTTGGCTTATGTTGGTAGTTCGCTTGCTTCTATACTGTTATATTTTACCTCAAACAGCAATTTGCTTTACCTTATGAATATGGAATTGATTGTTGTTGAAGTTGTTCAAGCAGTTGTTGGTAGCATGGGAATTTTACTTTGTGTGCCTATTACTGTACTGTTTTCTGCTTGGATTTTGGGAAGCAAAGAAACCGATGATTTAGATATATAATTTAAAATAAAATAGCATTTTACTATTGCTTTTTTATCTGTTTTATGTTATTATAACAGTTGTGTCATAGACAATACAATTCATTCAAGGAGGTTCTTTATGCCAAATATTAAATCAGCTAAAAAACGTGTTAAAGTTATTAGCACAAAATCAGCTAGAAACAAAGCTACAAACTCTTCACTAAAAACTCAACTAAAGAAAGCAAATGTTGCTATCTCTAATAATGAAAATTCAGCTGAAGCTGTTCGTGTTGCTGTTAAAAAAATTGACCAAGCTGCTGCTAAAGGTATTTTACACAAAAACACAGCTGCTAGAAAAAAATCTGCTCTTGTTAAGAAACTTAACGCAAGCGCATAATTTAACAAGTAACTAGTAGGGGCGACCAAGTGTGGTCGCCCACTTGTTTTATAGAAAGGGTTTTACTATGAATTTTAATGCTGCATTATTTGACCTTGACGGAACACTTTTCGACTCAACTCACCTTTGGTCTAAAGTTGATAATATATTTTTGTCTAAACGTAGTCTTGAGTTACCTGATGACTACATAGAAAATTTACAGCATTTAAGCCTTGAAGAAGCTGCTTACTATACAAAAAATCGATTTAATTTGGATGATAGTATCAAAGATATTATCATAGAATGGAATCTTTTAGCTATTGATGAATACACTTATAACATTAACCTTAAAGATAACGCTATAGATTATCTTGAATATTTGAAGAAAAACGGCATAAAATTAGCCGTTACAACAGGTTTGCCTCATAGCCTTATGACCCCTGCTTTGAAACGACTTGAAATTTACGACTACTTTGATGTTATCTGCTCTGTTGACGACGTAAACAAAGGAAAAGGTAGTCCTGATTTATATATTTACGCTGCAAAACAGCTTAATGTAAACTTAGATGAATGCATCGGCTATGATGATGTTTTGATGGCAGTTAAAATAATGAAAGAAATCGGAATGACAGTTTGTGCAGTTGACGACAAAGCTTCACATTTCAACAAAAATGAACTTATAAAATATTCTGATTTTTATATATACAATTGGAAAGAAGCGCCGAAAATTTAACAATATTCTCACAATTGTTAACAAAAAAGGCTCTATAATCCCCAAAAATGCAGGGACGACGATGGTGTCGTTCCCTACATAAAATTTTAAAATTTAATCTTTACAAAGCACAACTATTTCTTAGGACATTCTTCAATGAATGTCTAGCTTGTCGAAAAAGGTTTTGTATTTGTGTAAAATCCGAAAATATATTTTTAAAATGGTAGGGGCGAGCTGTGCTCGTCCGAAATCAAGATGTTAATTTAGTGCTTTTATAAAATTAATAAAAATATTTCTCTATTTTACACAAAATAAGACAAAACTTTTTGTTTTATCCA
>JAWXUM010000022.1:0-41457 GCA_044432645.1 Clostridia bacterium
ACCATAAACCCAGTGTTTTGCCACATATTATATTTTGGTTTTTCTTTTTTCATAAAAACACGTCCTTTCTTTAGCATTATTATACAACAGGAAAAGAAAAAGGTGCATTTTGGGGATGAATGTGTTGATTTTGGGGACGAATTGATTTAATTCACAATTTTAGAGTGTAGGGAACGGTCTTGACCGTTCCGAAAACGGTTGAGTCAAGACTCAACCCTACAATAATACAATTAGAAATATTAATAAATTATTTTACAGTTGTGGTATTAAAATTTCCGTCGTAAACGCTCCATCTTCGCTGTTACGGCTTAAATATCCGTCTAGCCTTTTGATTATTGTATCAATTCTAACAAGTCCAAGACCTCGGGTTTTTCCTTTAGTGGAACTAAATTTGCCACCAATTTTGCTTTGCTTTTTTTGATTAGTAAAATTTGTAAAACTGATATAAAGTTGTGTGTTTTTCATATCCATATACACTCTAATAATACGTTCATTTTCTGGCAAAACTAAGCTTGCTTCAATTGCGTTGTCAAAAAGATTTCCTATTATAACACATAAATCAATTTCAGAGGTTTTGAGTTTAACTGGAACGTGTGCATCTGCGACAACTGTTATTTTTTTAGACTTAGCCAAAGAAATTTTACTGTTTAAAATAGCATCTGCCATGCTGTTGCCTGTTTTAATTGCAGTGTCAACCGTGGATAAATCCTCGTCAAGTTCATTAAGATAATTTTTAATAGCGTTCATATCTCCGTTTTCAGCATGAACTTTCATAACTTGGATATGGTTTTTGTAGTCATGCCTCCAGCCACGGATTTGCTTATACATATTTTCCACTTCGTCATAGTGAATTTTAATCAGCTCGCTTTGATAATTAGCAATTTTTTTATTCGTATTTTTATTCCAAAATGCCATTAACTCACCTCAATTATCGCTCTGTTTATTTTGTCGTACATCCCTTTTGGCAATGGGATTTTTTCGCTATTAGAAAGAATTATATCCGTTTTTGTAACACGATTAATATAGTTTAAATTAACAATACACGAGCGACCTGCTCTGAAAAACCTATCGTCAAGTTCTTTTTCTATACTACCTAAAGTCTTTTTAATCACATAGTTTTCTGCCCCGTGAATTGTAATGTAATTTTGCTGTACATCTATGTATTTAATTTGATAAAGTGGGATTTTTGCAGTTTGGTCTTTGGTTTCCACAAGCAAAGTTTTTTCGTTTTTACTTATTTTTTCTACTGCTCTATCTAGCGTTTCAAATAGTTTGTTTTCGTTCAAAGGTTTCATTAAATAGTGGAGAGCAGACACTTCATAACCTTCGGCAATGTATTCGCTGTAACCAGTGATAAATATAATTTGCACAGTCTCATCTTTTTTGCGAATTTCTTTGGCAAGCTCCACGCCGTTAATTTTGTCCATTTCAATATCCAGTAGCAAAATGTCAAAGTTCGTGCAGTCCTCGTATTCAAAAAGAAAGTTCTCGGCACTGCTAAACACTTTAATTTGGGCAGAGAAATTTTGCTCCTTAACCCAAACGCTAACAAGCTTTTTAATGTATTCAGTTTGACTTATCTCATCATCGCAAATTCCAACACTTAAATTCATAGCCACCTCAAATTTATTTAATAAAATAATTATAGCAATTATGGACAAAGTATTCAAGAAAAATCTTAAAACGCTAATTTTATCTTGAAATTCGCATATAATAATGGATTTAGAAGCTTATGAGGAAAAAAATTGCAAAGTTAGTAGGATAAATCCATTATCTATCGGTGTGAAGATTAATGGGTAGCGACGAAGTAATAGACCTTGCGCCAAACGGAACAATTATTTCAAAAGCGAAACCAAAACTTGATTAAGATTTTATTTTATGATATATTTAAATAATAAAATAATAAAATTAGAAAGAGGTTTAATTATGATTTTAGGTGCTTCATATTATCCAGAGTTTTACCAACAAGATAGATGGCAAAAAGATGTCAACGACATGGCAGAAATTGGTTTTAAAGTTGTTAGAATGGCAGAGTTTGCTTGGTGTAGATTAGAGCCTAGCGAGGGGCAATATGACTTTTCTTGGCTGGATAAAATCATTGGTCTTTTCGCACAAAAAGGTATTAAAACTATTTTAGGAACTCCAACTGGTGCTCCTCCATATTGGATATTAAATAAATATTCTGATTTAGCAATTTCCGATATTCAAAGAAACCCTAATAATATAGTAGGTGGTTTTGGAAATTATTGTAAAAATCACCCAGGCTATCGTGAATATTCTAAAAAAATTGTTTCTGCATTGGCTGAACATTACAAAGACAACGAAAATGTTATAATGTTCCAAATTGATAATGAATTTATGGGGACTCCATGTTACTGTGATAACTGCAAAAACGCATTTATAGCTTGGGCAAAAAACAAATATCAAACAATTGAAAACTACAACAAAGAAACAATGACAATGTTCCAAGGTCGTGAACTTTCATCATTTGACGATATAATTTTGCCTATTAAAGTTCCAATGACAGCTAACCCAGCATATTTAATGAACTACAAAAAATTTGTTTCAGATACATATTACGAATATTGTAAAATTCAAGTAGATGAAATTAAAAAAATAATGCCAAATGTAATGGTAACAACTAATTTCTGTACTTTGTTTATGGATTTTGACCATTTTAAAATGGGCGAATTGTTCGACATTGCTGGTTGTGATACATATCCAAAAGCTGACGGAGATAAATCACTTAGAAACTCAATGAAACTAGACCTTGCTCGTGCTTTGAAAAAGAAAAATTTCTGGGTTTTAGAACAACAATGTAGCCCAGTTGCTTTTAGAGAATATAACTACACATTAGAGCCACTTGAAGCTAGACTTTTCACATATAAAAGCATGGCACAAGGTGCAGACGGAATTGTGTATTTCCGTTGGAACGCAATCCACACAGGTGGTGAACGTTTTGGTGCTGGCATCATTCGTCATGAAGACCAAAAAGGCAGAACTTACTATGAAGTAAAACAAGTTTGCGACGAAATTAACTCCATGAATGACTTCTTACAAGGCAGTGAAAAAACTAAATCTAAAGTAGCAATTGTTTACTCAAACTTAAGTAATTGGGTTTTAAGCGAAGGTAGAAAAATCAGTAAAGATATGAGCTATTTAGACGAAGTTAGAAAAGTTTATGATTCATTATATCGTGCAAATATTGACATTGATTTTGTTATTTCTGGCGACGATATTTCATCTTACGAGCTTGTAATTGCTCCAGCTTTTGCTTGTGCAAGAGAAGAAGATGCAAAATGGCTTGAAGAATATACTGCAAACGCAGGCAAATGTATATTTAGCTTTATGTCTGGAATGTTTAACGAAAACAACTATATTTCTTCTAACTACTATCAAGGTGTATTAAGAGATTTACTTGGAATTAAAGTTACAGAATGGGCAGTGCCATATCAAGGCGAAAAATTCGGATTTGAATATGAGGACAAGGAATATCCAGCTCAAATTATGAACATGGTTTTAGAGCTTGAATCGGCTCAAAGCTTGGGAACTTACACAAATGGATTTTACAAAAACACCCCAGCTTTAACAGTTAATAAGTTTGGAAAAGGTAAGGCGTATTATCTTGGAACAAGCCTTGACCAAGAATTTACAAAGAAATTCGTTTCATCATTAATCGATTTATCAGATGCAGGATTTACAAAAATCTTAGGCGACAGCATTGATATTAAAGCAAGAGAAAAAGACGGAAAAACATTGTTTATCGTAATGAACCACGAGTCATACGAGCAAACAATTACATTAAACAAAGAATTTAAAAATGCACTAACAGGCGAAATAGCAGAAAAAACACAAAAATTAAAACCATTTGATACTATGTTATTAATGGAAGAATAAATTGTTTTAGAATTAAATACTAAGCAAAATTAATGCCATCAGCCTAAAAACCGATGGCATATAGTTGCTAGGTTTATAGACTTTACATGTTTTGACAATTAATTTTAGAAAGGTATTAGAAATTTATGAAAATATTTGCTCATAGAGGTGCAAGTGGATTTGCGCCAGAAAACACTATGGAAGCTTTTAAATTGGCGTTAGAAAAAGGTGCAGACGGCATAGAGCTTGACGTTCAGCTTACTAGTGACGGTGAAGTTGTTGTAATTCATGATGACGATGTAAAAAGAACTTCAAACGGTGAAGGTTTAGTAATGACAAAAACTTTCGAAGAAATTAAAAGCCTTGATGTAGGGTCTTTTTTCTCAGATAAATTTAAAGGCGCTAAAATTCCAACACTTATAGAAGTTTTAGACTGGATGCTTACCAACGAAATTCTTTTAAACATAGAAATAAAAACTATGCCAAGGCTTTATAACAGGGAATTAGTAGAAAAAACTCTTGCAATGGTTAAATCAAGAAATCTTGAAAGCAGAATAATTATCTCCTCTTTTGAGCATAAGGCCATAGTAGACAGCAAAAAAATAGCACCAGAAATTAAAACAGCTGCTTTAATGACCGATACAATTTTAGATGTTGGAAATTACTGTAAAACGCATAACATTAATTGTCTGCACCCTTACCATGCTGTTGTCGACGATGATATGATGAAATCATGTAACGAAAATGGAATTGAAGTAAATGTTTGGACCGTAAATAGCCAAAAAGACGGCGACTTAATGGAAAAATATAATGTAAACAGCATTATAACAAATTACCCAAATGAATTAATTAAAGAATAATTTTCATGAAAATATATCCTTTTGTATTTATCATTTATTTTTGTAGGGTTCTATAGTAAAATATAACTTATATTGTAGGGGCGAGCTGTGCTCGCAATGTCAAAAACTTAAGGATTTCAGTAGGGAACGCATCGCATGCGTTCCAAGGTGGTGAGATTATCTTCGTTTTTCAATTTTTATTTAAAAGAGGAATAATACCAATAATTAACATATAATTATGCGAAAAAATATCTCCTTACGAACGGTATGCATACGATGCATACCCTACTATGGATATTCTTGTTCCTTAAGTTCGTGACATTGGCTGTGCTCGTCCTAGCGTAAAGCGTTAATTTGCTTGTTTTCAAAAGATATAAAAGAGTGAAATGTGTTTTCTTCGTTATAGAAATCGCAAAAACCAGCATATTCTTCTACAGTTTTTTCTATGCTTTTAAGTCCATAACCGTGAGAAATATTATCTGTCTTAGACGTTAAGAATGATTTATCGTTTGATTTTAATAAATTACAATTGCAAGAGTTAATCATTTTTATTATTGTCAAGTTACGGTTTCTGTCAGTAATTATAGAAAGCGTAACAAACGCTTCTTCTAAATTCATATTAGCTTCTAAAGCGTTTTCTAACAAATTGCTAATTATAGAAGTTATATCAGTTTCTTTCATAAAGTCTAAGCTTTGTGGAACAACTGTAAACGATGATTCTATTTTATTTTTAGTAAATAAATTTTTGTAATGAGTTAAGACAATGTTTAGTGTGTTGTTATCGCAAATTTTCAAAGTTTGTGTATAAAGGGCAGAGTTTTCAATTTCGTACAAATAATTTTTTATTAAATCCATAGAATTTTCTTGTGCATAAGATTTTAATATGTTCATATGCTTTTTGATGTCGTGTATTAACATTTTTTGCTTTTCTTGCTCTTGATACAACATTTGATAAAATTCTTTGTCCTTAGTTTCTTTTTCTAGTTGTATTTGGTTTTTAGCTTTATCAATTAACAAATTTTGATTATACTGATACTCCATATAAACTAAAGCATTACTAAATAAAAGCACTATAGCTGAAATAGAAAGAAACATTTTAAAATAATTAGAGTTGTCATATGATATTAAAATATAATACATAATTAAATATATTAAAAAAGTTGCGAAAGGAAAACTCCATAAATAGCCAGCTGGTTTTATATTTAAATTTGTCTTGTCATTTTTATTTACTATTATAAATTTATTTCGTATTATTTCTATAATTAAGAAATACAACAGTTTAGTCATAATGCTAAGTATTATAAGCTCTATAGAGTATTCAAAAATTGAAAAAGTTTCACTAAATATAACTAAAAAGAACCCTATAGGTAATAGCTCTGAACCGTACATAATAATTGTAATTAGCAACGAATGAAATATACCTTCTTTTATGCCGATATTAAACAAATTAATGCATATCAAAAAATAAATAATACTCAAAAAAATAGCATTTATCATAAAATGAAAATATATAAAAGAAAAGTACAACAATATATGTCCTAAAAAAACAAGTGCCATGCTGGGTGCTTTTTTGTATTTTAAAGTAAATATACTAGAAAAATATCTCCAAGCAATAAGTGCCTCAAAAATATGAATGAAAAATATAGTAACATTATAAGTAATCATAAACTCTCTCCATATACCAATTAAAGGATTTTTTGAAATTTGTTCGTTTAGGTCTTGATAAATAAGCTTCAATTTTTATTTTATTGTTATAATTTAAATATACGGTGTAATCATCATGTTTTACTACATATCTAAAATTGACTATATAATCACGATGTGTTCTAAAAAAATTCATGCCTAAAGTGGTTTTTTCTAAACTGCTTATATTGTCGGTGGAGAAAAAGGTGGAGTCGGTTAAAAAAATCATTGTTCCTCTTTTTTCAACTTTAATAGCTATAATATCCATAGCTTTGGCAACTATTGTTCCGTCTTTAGTGTTAAAATTGACATTTCTAATTTCATTTTTTTGCTGAATTAGAGCGTCTTCTACATTTTTTAAAAATGCATGTTTTTGTATTGGTTTTAAAATGTAGCGAAAAAACGAAAATCTAAAGGCTTCGTCCAAATAATCAATATGAGATGTAACGATGAAAATTTTAACACCAGAGTATTTATCCTGTAATTTTTTGCCAACTTGCGTTCCGTTAATTCCAGCGTTTAACTCAATATCTAAAAAAACTAAATCAGGCACAATTTCGCTGTTTAACAACATTTCACCAGATGTAAATATATGAAAGTTTACATCTGTGATTTTTTTGTCTTTAAAAAAGTTTTCAAGAATACTTATAACTTCATTAATGTGTTTTTCTTCATCGTCACATACAAAAATATTCATAAAACCCCTCCTTACTATATTTATTATACTATAATTTATTTTCATTTTAAAGTCAATTCAAGCACATATAAAGCAGTTCGTGCAATTTGTGTTGTTATTTAATTTTTATTAGCTTAAAATAGATTGAAAAATAAGAGGTGTAAAATGAAAATTTCAATAATTATTCCTGTATACAATGCCGAAGAATATCTTGAAGAATGTTTGAATAGTATAGCAAATCAAAGTTACGAAAATATAGAAATAATTATTGTTGACGACGGCTCTACCGATGGAAGTAAAGCTATTTATGATAATTTTGCAAAAAACGATAAACGTTTTAAAGTGCTTTTTCAGCAAAACAGTGGCGTCGCTAGCGCTAGGAATTTAGCTATTAAGCGTGTCAAAGGCAGATATATTGCTTTTGTAGATGCCGACGATTATGTGCATAAAGATTATATTTTGTTTATGAAAAATTTAAGTGATGAGCACAATAGCGATATAGTTCAAGTAAATTATGATAGAAGTAACGATTTTGATATAGAAAAATTTGGTTTAATTAAAGAAGATGTTGTTTCTTGCACCAAAAACGAGCTTCACTTAGCAGTTTGTGGTGGAGGTAATAGTAATTTGCACTCAAAGCTTTGGTGTAAACTTTTTAAAACTAGAGTTTTTAAAGATGTTGTTTTCCCTACAGGGTTAATATATGAAGACGAAGCAGTTATGCATAAACTTTTTGACAACGCTAAAAAATTTATATCTAATCAAACAGTGCTTTATTACCACAGAAATACTAAAAATGGAATAATGAATAAAAGGCTATCGACCAAAAATTTGGACATCATATATGTTCTTAATTTAAGAAAAATTTTTTATAAGAATAAAGGCTTAAAAAGTTTTTATTATTTATCAGCTCAACGGACTTCTGTGGCAATCATTGAACTTTATAGAAAATTTGAAAATTCAAATGCTTTGACATCGGACATTTCTGACATTCTTTATAATGAATTTATTAATAATTTTGTAGAACTAAAAAGCGACCCTTCAATAAATGAAAATATTTTAACAATGCACAAAATATGGCTTGAAGATTTATTGCAAAAATAAATTAACAACATTTAAAACCACCATTATGGATTTTTGAAAGTAGTCCATAATGGTGGTTTTTTTATTTTTCTATAATGATTTTTAGAGAGTTATAAGATGTATCGGTGCAAAAGCTTTCTAGTTTGTACGAACCTTTTTCTAGTTCATATGTACCTAAAACTCTTTTTGATGCTGTGCCTTTTGTAGTATTAACCTGAATAACCATTAAATCTTTATTGTTAAGGGTGAATTTGCAAGTTGTTTGAGCAAGCTCTTTAGCTACAGAAGAATAAACCACTGTAAATTTATACAATCCGTTTTCTTTGCAATTAAATTCTATATATTTATCATCTGTAAATTCAATTGCACATTCAGCATTTTCTAAAGCCAATAAATTTTCTTTTTCTTGCTGTGCTTTAAATAAAATAGGTGTAGCAAAAAGCGAAAAATCTCTGTTCATAGCGTTAGAGTTCATAGCAAATTTGCAAATATTTATTGCACTTCTTTGAAGTTCAGCTATAGTTAATTCGCCAGATTTTAACGACAATTCTAAATTATCGTTATAGCCGTTAGTTTCAGCACCAAAGTTTGGTACAACCATGTACACGTCGTTTTGAGATTTCACCATTGAGCAAGTGTCTTGTCTGCTTGCTGTTCCACCGTTTACAGTGTCGTTCATTTTAGCCCACCAGTCGGTCATAACAACTCCGTCAAATTTCCACTCGTCATGCAGAATAGTTGTGTTCAAATCGTAATTCGAAGCTGTCCAGTGTCCGTTAATTGGGTTGTAAGACGTCATAATCGACATTGCGCCAGCCTCTTTAACTGCTATTTCAAAAGCTTTTAGATAAATTTCTCTTACTGCTCTTTCTGATACAACCGAATTTACATCATGCCTGTAAGTTTCTTGGCTGTTACACGCAAAATGTTTTAACGTTGCAATTGAACCAGACTTTTGAATTCCACGCACTATTGAACTTGCAATTTTACCTGTTAAAAGTGGGTCTTCTGAAAAATATTCAAAATTTCTTCCGTTAAGTGGGTTACGGTGAATGTTCATGCCAGGGCCTAAAAGGACATCAACGTGGTTTTGAAGCATTTCTTTTCCTTCAAACTCATACAATTTTTCAATAAGCGCAGTGTCCCAAGTTGAAGAAAGCAAAGTACCTATTGGCACTTGAGTGGATTTAAGCCCACTTTCCATACGAATTCCAGAAGGGCCGTCTGCTGTGCAAATCAAAGGTATGCCAAACTGCCTAAGGTGATTGCTAACACCAGCAAAAGCCGACGCTGTACCAGGCGTTACATGTGGGTGGCTCATTCCTTCGCCACGTACAATTGTGCATAAAGCTTGTTGGTCTAACTGAGCAACAAATTCCTCTATGGTGTGTTTTTCTTCTTGTACGTTTTTTAAAGTGATTAATTTTTCATTGTTAAAAGCTATTTCTGTTGGTAAATTTTCCGAAATTCTTTTTTCCAAATCTATCGTTTTTGTAGGAACAGCTTCGTATTTTTCAATATATTTATCGTTTTCAAAACAAGGTTTAATTCTGTCAAAATTTTGAGTAGGAGCAAGTGCTTCGCTTAATTGCTCTACCACATAAGCTTTTTCCACATTAAACGAAAAAGCTTTGACGGCACTATTAACGTCTGTTCCAACATAAAATTCGTATTCGCCTTGTTCTAAAACATAGGCAGATTTAAAGCCTGTAACACCACTGTCGTCATAAGAACTCATTTGATATGGAGTTATTAACAGTTCAAGTTCTTGTGTTTGCTGTGGGTTAAGTTCGTCTGTTTTTGAAAAAGCAACTAAAGATTTTTCAGCTTTTCCAAGTTTTCCTTGTGGAGCTTTTAGGTATATTTGTACAACTTCTTTGCCAGAAAATTTATCGCCTGTGTTTTTAACTGTTACTTTAAATTTTAAATTGTTGTTTTCAAAATGCGCAGTGGTGGTTTCGGTGTTAAAACTAGTATAAGAAAGACCGAAGCCAAAAGGAAATAGGACTTTTTCTTTTGCAAAAGTTTGAAAATATCTATAGCCAACGTAAATATCTTCGCTGTAAATATTGTCGGTTTTTCCGCCGTGGTTTTTAGTGGACGGATAATCTTCAATGTTAAGTGCAATAGTGTCAGGAAGTTTTCCACTAGGTGTAATGTCGCCAACTAGTACATCGGTTGCACCGTTTGCACCCTCCATTCCACCGTTCCAAGTGTACATTAAAGCTTTAATTTTATCTCCAAATTTCAAAGTCCAACTCATGTCAATTGTACTAGAAGTGTTGAGAAGTACACACACGTTTTCAAATTTGTCACAAACTTTTTCAAGCATATCTTGCTCGTCAAAAGTTAAAAGATAACTGCCTTCTTTGTTTAAATTGTCTTTGTCTTCGCCAGCTGTTCTACCAATAATAACAAGTGCTTTATCGGTTGTTTCTCTAGCGTTTTGAACAAGTTCAGCAGTTAAAGGCATCTCTTTTTGGTTCCAAGGTTCAGCTGCCCAGCCTCCACCACCGTTGTCGAAAGGGTTATCCAAAAGCCAGTTTTCGTAAATTTTTGCAAGCTCTAAATTTGCCATGTTTAAATTTTTAAAGCTGTCTAAAATGTTTGTAGTATAAGCAACAGAAACAGAACCACCAGAGCCAGTTCCAGAGCGATAATACTCAATTTGACACCTACCAAAAATAGAAACTTTTTCGTTTTTGTTAAACGGTAGCAAATCATTTTTGTTTTTTAAAAGTACTACACCTTGCGAGGCTACATATCTGCAATAATCAGCAAAACCCTCAAGTGGAACACCTAATTTGTCTTTCATGTTGTTTTCCTCCTTAAATTTTATTGAAATACCTCAATTTCAATTTTTTCTACAGCGCAATTTCTTTCAAAGATTGATTTACTTGTTTTTACATCAATTGTTTTGAAAAATGTTTTTATTTCGCCGTTTTTAAATGTTACTTTTATTATATCATTATTTGACTTTTTGTAAATTGTAGGAACTGAATAAATTGTAATGTAAATTTCGTCATTTTTATCAAATTCAGTTTCAGGAATAAACCAATTATCAAAATAAATTTGACCATTTTTAACACTTATTCCAAGTTCTGCACGGCGCATAATTACAGATTCTTTAACTTGTCCTGTCATACCTGGTTGCTCGCTTTTGCCACCGAAAGAAGTGTGTGAGTACGGCTCTACCGGAATAGCGCCACATTCTGACGGAGTTTTTCTGAAGATAAATCCACTCATCAAATTTTTGTAGTCGGTATAAATTTTAGCGGCATTTTCACCATTTTCACGAGCTTTTTGAACTGTTTCCATAACAGCTAAAGCAAGTTTTGCGTTTTGGTGCCAATACACACAGCCTATGCCTTCAAACTTGTACATCACTTGGCTTCTACCAGTGAATTTACCATGCGCAAATTGATTTTCAAATTCATTTATAAGAGCTTGCTTTAAATCGTTATTTAAATTTTTAGTACGTTTATTTATTATTTCAGATGTAGTAATTTCGCTTTCAAAGTGAATATTTCCATTCACATCTTTTGTTGTGATATTTGGAATTACTTCAGTTATATTTAAGTTGTTTTTATTAACAAACGGTTTTGTTTTTACAATTGGATAAAGTGTGTGACAACGAAGTTTTTCGCTGTACAAATCTTTTTTCATAGAGCTTAAAAGTGCAGAAACTTCGTTTGCACCAAGGCTACCACTGCCAATAATTGCAGATTGTCCCTCTAACATTGGGTTCATTTGTGACACTGAAAAATCTTGATTTAATAAGTTGTAAGTTGAATAAATTTCACCACTATTTTTTGCAATTGTGTAGTCAATAGCATGGCCTACAGTGGTTAGGTAGTCTAGAATAGTTTTTGAGTTTATTAATGTTTTTGTGTTAAATGCATTTTTATAAACGTCGGTTCTGTATTTTGAAAAACTCATACCTAATTCATCAAGCAAAGTTTTTTCGTTTCCGTTATATTTATCTTCAAATTTTTTGAAAGAAATCAAAGTTTCTTCAAACCATTTTACAATGCTAGTTGAAATTTCATAGTTGCAGTTTTGCTTTTTGAAAATTTCACGCATAAATTCAATATAGGCTTTTACGTGGTAAACAGTAACCATAGAAAGACCTATACCAACAATAGCGTTGTTAGCATCGTTCCATTCTGGTCTTTGGGTATTCATCCAAATACCACCACCAACAAGTAAATTGCTTAGTTTTGAAAGCATTGGTACAAGCAATTTTTCAGTTAAACAAACAGTGTAAACGTCATCACCATGTTGAATTAATTTAGCATCTGTTCCTAATTTGGTTGTTAAATTTTCAATAGCTTCATCTTTTTCAAAGTCAAAATTAATTGTGTTTTTGCTATCTTTTAAAATGTTTTCATAGCTAGTTATAACATACGGAACATTTGCATAGCTAAAAATATCAAGGCTTAACATTTCGTTTAGTTTTTCAGGAAAATGGTTGTTAAGACCTTTTAAAAGTCTAAGTAAATAAATAATTTGGTGGTCACCCCAGTAGCCATATCCACCGAATGGGTTTTCTGGTTCTGGTTTTTCCCAGTCAATGCCAAACTGATTAATACGGTATGGGTTAAATCCGTCTGCTGTTGAAGCATTTACAAACTTAGCTACCATGTTTTCGTAATAGCAAGGGAACGAAAGACCTAACGCCTCCCAATTTTGGAAAATATCTCTCCAGTTGCCCTCGTAGTTGCTTATTTTTTCACCGTTTTCATCTTTTAAGTTTATGTTAAACTTATTCCAAGGACGTGATGGGTCACCATGACGGCGAGAAAATGAAAGAGGAAGATATTCAAGAGCTAATCTGTACATAAGTGCATCGCTTTTACAAGCTTCTTTAAGCTGGTGAATAGTGGTGCATTTTTCTATTTTAGAAAGTAAAGCTTTGTTATCTAGTGCATGAATGTTTTTTGCAGAAATATTTTTTATGAAATCATTAGCGTCAAAGTCGTATCCATTTTCAAAAGTTCCACCACGCATTACATTATACAGTGTGTTCAAATAGTGGTGAGCAGTAGCAACTTTGTCGCCAGTTTTTTGAATACCGTCAGCGCTTGCCACAATTTTTATAATTTCTTTGGTTCCTTTTTTTATATCGGCACAAATATCTGAAAAATCAGATTTATTTACATAATTTAAAAGGTTTTCAATTTTTCCGTGGTCAAAACCAGCATCTAAAACAAATGAATAGCTAAGTTCGTTTTCAATTTCAGTGCTATATTTAACAAAATAGGCAGACTTTTTGCCAAAAGCTTGTTTTTCAACTTTATCAGTCTTAGATTGTTTAAAACTTTCAATTATGTCAGTATTTAAATAAACATCGCTGTTTTTTAGGGTATTAAAAGCAACATTTGCCTTTAAAACTTCTATTGGATTAGGTGTGTCATTAATTTGTGTAGTCATTGAAAAAACAGCTAAGTTATCGCCAACCATTTCAGCAGCTTTATAGGCATCAACCAAAGTGCTGGCGTTTGCTTGTAAATCTGGGTTAACACCGTAAGGCATAATGTTCATAAGACCGTCTAAAACTTCTGCTTTAACCTTTTCGCCTAAAGTTTTTAGGCAAGAAGTTTTAATAAAGCCATATTTTTCACTGCTTTCATATTTATAAGAAAAGCTTATATTTAAATCGTGGTTAATTTCTTCCATAACAACGCTGTTGCCATAGTAGGATTTATATATGTTTTGTGTAATTTGGTATTTTGCGATACCATTTTCAAAAGGTTGCCAAATTTTTCCATTTACTTTAATAAAAGTTTTAGAGCCAGTGTCATAGCTGTGGTGAAGCCTGTCTTCGGTTTCGTATGGGAAAAGATTGTTGTCGGCATTTTTTCTGCCAGCTGTTAAACCTCCTTTAGACGACATAAAAATCCAAATGTCAGAAGCAGAAGCTACTTGAATGAAAAATGGATTTAATGTTTGGGAATTTCTTATCTTATAGAAAAGTTCGTTGTTGAATTTAGTAAAAGTTCCTTGAGTGTTCATGTTGTTAATTCCTTTCAATACTGCAATTTGTTTAATAGTATAATTTATACCAGTAAAATTCAAGACAACAAATTTCTTTTAAGGTGTGATTATTTCGCTACCGAAAAAAACACACTTAAACTGAAATATACATAATTGCCATTATTTGCGTTTAAGTCTAAAATAAAAGTAACAAATCATACAAAGGGGCATCAGGGAAAATATGAAAGAAAATGTTTTTAAACGAATGTGGAAACAGCGTGGCTTACAAATGATGGCATTGCCAGGAGTTATTTGGATGGTAATTTTTAATTTTATTCCAATGTACTTTATTATAATTGCTTTTCAAAGGTATTCTTCTGTAAAAGGTGTTTTGGGTTCAACTTGGCTTGGATTTGCTAATTTTATAGAGTTTTTTAACGATGATAGATTTTTGCTTGTTATAGGAAATACACTTGGGCTTAATTTGTTAAGGCTAATAGTTTTGTTCCCAGCAGGTATAATTTTTGCACTGCTTGTAAACGAAATACAGTCTTTAAAATACAAAAAGTTTGTTCAAACAGTTTCTTATTTACCACACTTTTTATCGTGGGTAATTGTTTCTGGTGTTATGTTCAACTGGATGAGCGAAACAGGTATGCTTACAGATTTACTAGTAAAAGTAGGTATTTTATCACAGGCTAAACATTTGCTAGCTGACCCAGACGGATTTTGGAGCATTTTAGTAAGTGCAGAACTTTGGAAAGAACTTGGTTGGTCGGCAATTATTTACATAGCAGCAATATCTGGTGTTGACCCAAGTTTATACGAAGCTGCATCAATTGACGGAGCTGGCAGATTTAGAAGAATGTGGAGCATTACTCTTCCGTCAATTAGTGGAACAATTTCAGTGTTGTTAGTTCTTAACATTTCAAATCTATTAGGTTCAAATTTCGACCAATTATTTGTATTTATGACACCAGTTTTATACGACGCTATTGACGTTATTGATATTTACGCTTATAGAATGGGTATAGGAGCAGGTAGACTTTCATACGCAACAGCTATTGGACTTTTAAGGTCAATTGTAGCATTTATACTACTATTTATCGCAAATAAAGGCTCTGTAAAACTTACAGGCACATCACTTTATTAAGGAGAATAATTTTGAAAACTAAAACTTTAGAAAAACTGTTTGATATTTCAGTTGTAATTTTAATGGCTGTTATATGTTTTATAATGCTGTATCCTATTTGGTATGTATTGGTACAGTCGCTAAACGACGGATACGACGCAGCGCAAGGTGGACTTTATTGGTTTCCACGTGTTTTTACCCTAGATAATTATAAAGAAGTTTTTAGAGATGCAGAAATTATTAAAGCTTTTGTAATAACTGTTTTACGTACAGTAATTGCAACACCAGTGCATGTTCTTTTTACAGCAATGGTAGCTTATGCATTTTCAAAAAATCATTTAATAGGTCAAAAAGTATATATGAAAATGGGCATTATCACTATGTTTTTTTCTGGTGGCTTAATTCCAACTTTCATACTAATTAATAAATTAGGTTTGTATGACAACTTCTTGGTTTACATTATTCCTACAATGTTTAGCTTTTTTGATTTAATTATTTTCCAATCTTTCTTTAGAACAATTCCAGCTTCGATTGAAGAAGCTGCTAGAATTGACGGCGCTAGTGATTTTAGAATTTTCGTGAAAATTATTTTACCAACATCTTTACCAGTTATAGCAACAATTACACTGTTCAACGGTGTTTATAATTGGAATGACTATTTTATGGGTAAATTATATTTTAACAACGCAGACCTTATGCCTATTCAGACATATTTATATAAAATGATAACAACATCAGAGGGAAGTAAATACTCATTGCTTGCTGGTCAGGCTTCACAAACAAGCTTTACATCTACTTCACTTCAAATGGCAACTATGATAGTTACAACAATTCCAATAGTTTGTATTTATCCGTTTTTACAAAAATATTTTGTAAAAGGCATGATGATAGGTTCTGTAAAAGAATAAGAAAAATATGAGGATTTTTTATGAAAAAAAGAATATTAGCACTTACGTTAGCTCTTGCTATGAGCATACCATTTGTTTTTAGTGGTTGTTCAAGCGATACAACAGTTGAATATGACGAAAATGGCGATGAAATTAGACAAGTTGTAGAAATTGACTGGTTTATTGCAGAGTCTTGGTTTTCATCTACAGATGGCAATTTAGCACTTGAATTAATGCAAAATGCAACAGATACAAAAATCAACTACATTGTAGCAGTTGGCGATGCAACAGAAAAACTTAACGCTTACATTGCTTCAAACACTTTACCCGACATGGTAACTATGGGCTGGTGGAATTCACAAGTTCAAGAAATTTCAATTCCAGAATACACATATTCATACAACGAATTAATTGATATGGTTCCAGAACTTGGCGAGTACCTAGACGAGAGTGTTTTCAATTGGTATCAATCTGAAGATGGTAACACATACACTTACCCTTGTAACTCTGTTTCACAGGCTGACATTGACGCTGGTTTAACATCTAACCGTACATTCCTTGTAAGAAAAGACATTTACGAGGCTATCGGTTCACCTGATATGAGCACTCAAGAGGGATTTTTACAAGCTTTAGCAGATGCAAAAGAGATGTTCCCAGAAGCACTTAACGGCGACCCGCTTATTCCATTTGGTACAACAGAATTTACAACAACTGGTAATACTGGTCTTGAAGATATGTTGCTAGAATTTTTAGCAGTTCCAAGAGAAATTGATGGTGTTTTTGAGCCAGTTATTAACGGAAACCCAAGCGAAGACTATATTTCATGGCTTAAAACTTTCCGTCAAGCAAACGAAGACGGACTTCTTTCAGTAGATATTTTCATCGATGACAGAACTCAAATTGAAGAAAAAATTCAACAAGGCAGATATTTTGCTTTAATGTACCAAGCACAAGATGCTATGAATCCAATCGGACAACTTTACACAAACAACCCAGACAGCTGTTATATTGCAATTGATGGTCCTAAAAATGCAGACGGCGATGACCACGCATTAGCAGTACCAGGATATTCTGGTTGGGAAGTAACTTTTGTTACTCAAAATGCAGAAAACCCTGAAAGAATTGCTGAACTTTTAGCATGGGGTCACAGTGACGAAGGTCAAAACGCTTTATACTTCGGTGAAGAGGGCGTAACTTACGACGTGGTTGACGGTGTAAATGTTATTAAAGAAGAAATTGTTACACTTAAAAATGACGATATGGCTACTTTTAAACAACAATACAATATATATAACGAATACTGGATGTTTGCAAACTCAAGCAATTTATTAGAGTGGGAAACAGAAGCTTTAGCTCCGTTTGACCAGTATGATGAATGGTCTGTTGGAAAAGCTGCGTTTTATGGTATTTACGATAATGTTGCTCCTGCATCTGACAGCGAAGAAGCTGAAATTGCAACAAGAGTTAACGTTAAATGGGGTGAAGTTTTACCAAAACTTCTACAAGCTGAAAGCGAAGAAGCTTTTGACCAAATTTGGTCTGAGTTTGAGCAGTATAAAACTGACAACAACTACGATTTATACTTAGAATATATTCGTGCAAGAGTCGAAGATAACAAAGCTAAATTCGAATAAAATTATAAAGGAAAACATTTGCTTAAAGTAAATGTTTTCCTTTTGCGTTATTTTTTAATAAAAGATTGAAATTGTTTTAATTATGTAGTAATATATTATTTCTAACATTTTGAAACGGGGGCTTAATTTTGAGGAAAATTTGCTGTTTTTGCATAGCGTTACTTTTTATTTTAACATCTTGTCAAAGTACTAGTTCAATAATTCCAGAAAGCAAAACCGAAACCGAAACTACTACTTTAACATGGTATATAAATTTTTCTTGGTTTAATAAATCCTGGGGCGAAGACGCCACTTCTAAATATATAACAGAACAAACCGGTATAAACGTTGAATATATAACACCAACTGGCGACGAAAGTGAAAAATTAACAAGTATGATTTCAAGTGGAATGATGCCAGACATTGTTACGCTTGGGTTTTGGGACGAACTTTATTATACCATGATTGACAAAGATGTATTGGCGGCACTTAACGTTTTAGACCAGCAGTACGACACTGATTTTTTTGAATATGCAAATAATGATACTATAAATTGGTATAGTGATGATAGTGGAAATATTTATGCATATCCAAATTCATCTTATTCTATAGAGGATTTTCAAAGCTCTTCTAATCAAACTTTTTTAGTGCGTGAGGATATATATATTGCAATTGGTTCTCCTGATATGAGCACACCAGAAGGATTTTTACAAGCTTTATCAGATGCAAAAGAGATGTTTCCTACTGTGGACGGAAAAGATTTAATTCCACTTGGCTTGCAAGAGTTCACCAGTACAGGAAATTCATCTATCGAAGAATATTTGCAAAATTTTCTAGCAGTTCCATATGAGGTAGACGGACAAGTTTATGACAGATTTACAGATGAGCAGTACATCACTTGGCTTAAAACCTTAAACGAAGCAAACCAAATGGGACTGCTTGCTACAGATGTTTTTGTGGATAAACGTGTTCAAATGGAAGAAAAAATTGCACAGGGTAGGTATTTTGCAATGCTTTACCAGTGGTCAGATTGTAGCGAACAACTTCAACTGATTAATCAAACAAATCCAGAGCAAAACTATATAGCTATAGATGGCCCTAAAAATTCTAATCAAGATGACCATACTTTGTCTGGTTCAGGTATTCAAGGGTGGACATTAACAGGAATTTCAAATACAAGTAAAAATCAAGAAGAAGCGATTAAACTTCTTTCTTTTTTAATGAGTGACCAGGGGCAAAAGCTGATTTTTTTAGGTGTTGAAGGCGATAGCTATGAAATTGTAGAAAACGAAATTGTATTTTATGATGAGGTTATAGCAACTTATAATAGCGACAGGTCGACATATGACAAAATTTATGGTGGAGCTTCAACTCATTGGCCTATGATGAACAACTCATATGCCTATACAATGGGTTATAATATGCCAAACGAGGATAATATTCAAAGCATAATTGATTGGACTAGCAAATACGCAACTAATTTATCGCTTTATTTATACGAAAATTACAGCGATAATCCACAGGTGAATTTAGCTTATAACCTTGATACTTACGCTAAGGCAGAGCTGTTACCTAAACTTTTATTTGCACAAAGCGAAGAGGAATTCGACATGCTTTTTAATGAATATTTAAGCTTGCGTGAAGAAAACAACTACTATTTGGTAATGGAAGAAAACCAAAAGATACTAGAAGAAAACAAAGCTAGACTTTTTAATTAATGTCAAAAGCTTAAGGATTTCAGTAGGGAACGCATCGTATACAAGCTCGCCCCTACAATGACAATTGATATATTAAAATTCGCATTTTACCAATGTAGGGAACGACGCCCTCGTCGTTCCGTTATTCGTTAATTTTCCCCCCTATCACGGACGAGCAAAGCTCGCCCCTACGGGTTTAATCTGCAATTTTCTCCCTAATCAACACGCTTGGGCTGGTACCCCTTCCACTACCATAGTGATATGTAAAGTTTTAGGTAAAGGTGACAAATGAAAAAACTCAAAAAAATATGGAACAAAATGCCAATTAATAAAAAGTACGCAATATTAATTGTGGTTGTTCTTGCTGTTCCTATAATTTTTGTTATTACATTATTTTTGAATAATTTAAAAGCAGAAGTAAAAGAAGACATAATAAAAAACGCAGAAAGCGATTTAGCAACAATAGAAGTTTTTGCAGGAACAAATGCAGACATGGCAAGTGCAATAGTTCAGTTGGTTCATTCAAATCCACAATTAAAATCACTGCTTTCAAGCGATTTAAGCACTAGCGAAATAATAACGTTTAATAACGACGTCACTCCATACATTGAAAACATAACAATTACCAATCCGTATATAAGCAGTTTAAGAATTTATATAAATTCGGACATCATGCCTGAAAGGTATCCGATATATATAGACAAACAAAGGGTGGAAAACGAGGATTGGTTTATCAGTGCAGACCAAGACATACTAAGCACAAGAATTGGTTATAACGAAAAACTTTCAGACTATATTGTTCAGTTTGAAAATGAAGCGATGATTAGCTATTATCAAGCGTTAAATTCTGTTGATAGCGAAAAAAGTGTAATTGAAATTTCGTTTGAAATGGTTGATTTTTTTGGAGATGTATATTCTGATACAAAAAATGGTATATGCTTAATTAAAGCTGGAGATGAAGTATTTTTAAATGATTTTGATGGTATGGGGGAGAGTTCTAAACAGATTTTAATTGATTTAGTAAACTCTGTTTCAGACGATAATTTTAATAATACCCAGCAAACTGTAGACGGAAAAAATTATGTAATCAGTCACAAATATTCAGATAAGTTAAAAGTCCATTTTTATATAATTAACGATTTAAGTGTCGAATTTGCCAAAATACAACAAATTCAAATTGTATTAGCGATTGTAATATTGGTTTTGTTTATCGTTTTAGGGCTTATATTTCAGTTGTTGACTAAAGTTTTGCTCAAAAGAATTTACGGAACAATCACAGCAATGAGGCAACTTGAAACAGGCAACAAACTTGTGCAAATAGAAAATCCATCGCAAGATGAATTAGGACAACTTGAAAAGTGCTTTAATAAAATGGTGGTAAGAATTGATGAGTTAATGGATCAAACAGCGCAAAGGGCGATACTTGAAAAAAACGCTGAAATTAAAGCTTTGCAAAATCAAATAAACTCACACTTTTTATACAATGTGCTTAATAATATTGAAATGATGGCTATAGTAGACGAAAACTTTTTAATTGCAGATACAGTTACGGCACTTGCAAGACTGCTAAGGTATTCTATGAACTGGAGCAGACAAATGGTTACTCTTTCAAGCGAGCTTGCATATGTAACAGATTATATACAGCTTTTTAACATGAGATTTGATAATTCTATTATTTTAGTTTGCGATATAGACGAAAAAGCAAAAAATGCCTATATTCCTAAAATGTCCGTCCAACCTATTGTAGAAAACTCCATAAAACATGGAATTGAAAACTCAACAAGCGACGAAATGATTAGAATATCGGCAACAATTGAAAATAATATTTTGAAAATAGATGTAACAGACACTGGGTCTGGAATGAATGAAGAGAATTTAGAAAAATTACGCAAAAAATTAGAAAGCGATACAATTGATACAAATATCACAGGTATTGGGCTTAATAATGTAAAAGAGAGAATAGAAAAACGCTTTGGGAAAAGTTACGGAATTTTTATACAAAGTGAATTTGAAAGGTATACAAAAGTTACCATCAAAATTCCATATACACAAGAAGAGGTGAAAGAGTAATTATGAAAAACATTTTAATTGCAGATGACGAAAAATTTGTCAGGCTAGGCATAAGAACCATGATTGAGAGAAGTGGTCTTTGCACAGGTGAAATTATAGACTGCAAAAACGGGCAAGAGGCACTTGGAAAAGTGCGTGAGATGAACTTTGATTTAATTTTATCAGATATAAAAATGCCAATAATGGACGGAATTGAATTTTGCAAAGTAGTTAAAGAAGAAAACTTAACCACTGCTCAACTTGTTATTATTAGTGGGTATGATGATTTTAATTACGCAGTACAAGCAATGAGAAGTGGCGCTTGTGAATACCTTTTAAAACCTATAGAGCGTGAAAGTTTTACAAATTTGCTTGAAAAAGTGCAAAAGCAAATCGAAGCAAAAAGCCTTGAAGGTGTCAAAGACATTGAAAACTTGGAAAACGATGCCGATAAATCGCAAAAAATTCAAAGTGCAGTTGAATACATCAAAAATCACTATAACGAAAATATAAACATGGCTGTTGTTTCAAACGAAGTTTCTATGAATTACACATTTTTTTCTGAAACGTTTAAAGACATAACTGGCAAAAGCTTTGTTGATTACCTTAAGTCTGTTAGAATTAATATGGCAAAAAAACTGCTACGCTCAACCTGTGTTCAAGTTTCAAGAATATCTGTTGAAGTTGGGTTTAACGACGAAAAACATTTTTCTAAAACTTTCAAAATAGAAACAGGCTCAACACCTAGCGAATACAGAAAAAAATATGTAAATACGTATTAATACAGTAAGGTTTTAAATATTACCAAATATTTTCAGCTAATTTCTCTTTACTACAAGTTACCATAGGGTCTTGGTTTTCTACTTGTTTTTCGTGCAATTTTTCACGAAGTGCTAACAAAATTTCAGCATATTCAGGGTTTTGAGATAAGTCGGTAATCTCTTTAGGGTCGTTTTTAAGGTCGAAAAGTTGAGTGTAACGGTTTTCGCCTACAAAATATTCAATTAATTTATATCTGTCATTTTTGTAAGCACGTTGCAAGTTTCTGTAAACCAAAAGCAAGTCTTCCCTTACTTTTTCTTTTTCCCCTGTTAAAATCGGTGCAAAACTTTGTGCAGTTACAGAAGACGGAATTTCAATGTCTATCATGTCGCAAACAGTTGGGAAAATATCAGCTAAATAAGCGTAAGAGTCGGTTGTTTTTGGCTCAAACTTACCAGCTGGTTTTACCATTAAAGGAACACGAATACTGTGTTCGTAAACATTTTGTTTGCCCAAAAGTCCGTGTTGTCCCAAAGCCAAACCGTTGTCACCAGCAACTATAATAATAGTATCGTCGTAAATTCCTTTGTCTTTAAGCTGTTTAATAACATCGCCAAAACGTGCATCAATATGACTTATCATTGAGTAATAATCTGAAATATGACGGCGAATAGCGTATTCACGTCTTGGAAACCACTCCAAAAGTTCATCACGGCAATCGTAAATATCACCGTTGTCAAAAGGGTGGTCTGGCAAAAAGTTTTCAGGGGTTGAAACGTTGTCAGGGGAATACATTTCTTCGTATTTTTCAGGCGCGTTTCGTGGGTCATGTGGTGCAACTAATGCTAGATACAAATAAAACGGCTCTTCTTTATCGTAATTTTCCAAAAAGTTTAAAGCAGTATCACAAAAAATATCAGTTGAATGCATGTTTCCGCTTACATTAACATCAAGCTCTTTTTTTATCATGCCTTTTCCCATTTGAAAAGCGTGTTCAAGTTCGTATTTGCCAGTTTCGTCGTAATCCATTAAAACAGGTGCGTAATGTCCACCTGCGCCATACCAGCTGTTACGCCCCGGAATGGAATTACCAAAGCAGAAAATACTTTGTGCGTCAGTGTAACTTCTGTTAAAAGATTCTTTATCTTGGTGCCATTTTCCTACATGTTGTGTAAAATATCCATTTTCTTTTAAGTATTCAGGCATTGTGATATGCTCTGGTGGTATATGGCTACCGTTTGCCTTACCATCGCCATGAAGAGTGAAAACAGTTCTGCCAGTTTGCATCATTGCACGACTTGGCATACAAACAGCTCCACAAGTTCCACCCATAATATGTCCGTGTGTAAAAGCTATGCTGTTTTTTACAAATTCATCTAAATTAGGTGTTTGAATTTCATCATTACCCAAAGCGTGAATTGTGTCAAAGCGTTGGTCATCTGTTAGAAAAAATAATATATTAGGTTTTTTTGACATGATTTTTCTCCTTAAATTTATTTAACAAAAAAGCCAATTTCTCCATTTTTGGAAGAAATTGGCTTTTAAATTTTTGCTTGTCTTAAGCCATCATAATATCTGAAATAGCAGCTATTATTTTGTCGTGACATCCTCCACAACCTGTAGAACAGTGTGTAACTTTTTGAACTTCATCGAAAGCAATTAAAACATCGTCCATTTTTGTCATGTCTTTTAAAACATCTTCAATAGCAAAAGTTGAAACTTGCTTACATTTACAAATCATAACATTTTCCATATTCATACCTCTAAATTTTCATTTTCTTATATTATACTCTTAAATTTTTGTTATTGCAATAAAAATTTATTCGTAAACCATTAATCTTTCTTCGCCTTTTAAAACTCTAGAAACCCCTTGCATTAAGGCAAGCATTTCGTCTTCACCTGGGAAAACATGCACATCGGCTAGTTTGTCTACTCTTTGCTTTACACTGCCTGTAAATCTGCCCGACCTTGCAAGTCCACCAGTAAGTAAAATAGCATCAACTCTGCCCTCTAAAACAGCACACATAGCGCCAATTTCTTTTGAAACTTGGTAAGCCATAGAGTCCAAAACAAGTGCAGCAAATTCGTCGCCGTCAGCTATCATCTTTTCGACTTTTTTCATGTCGTTAGTTCCAAGGTAGCCTTGAACACCACCTTTTCCAACAATTTTACGTTCCATTTCTTGTTTTGTATATTCGCCTGAAAAACACATGTTAATTATCGCAGAAGCAGGAACAGAGCCACTACGCTCTGGGGTGAATGACCCCTCTCCAGAAAGAGCATCGTTAACGTCAATAACTCTTCCATATCTATGAGCACCAACGGTTACGCCACCACCCAAATGAGCGACAACAAACCTTGAATTTTCATAAATTTTGCCAGTGTTTTTACAGAATTTTTTAGCAATAGCCTTTTGGTTAAGTGCGTGGAAAATGCTAATACGCTCAATTCCAGGCACACCTGTAAGCTTTGCTAGTCTGTCCATTTCGTCAACAACAACTGGGTCTACAACATACGCCTTGCAACCAGCCTCTTCGGCAATTTCAAGTGAAATTACTGCGCCTAAAGAAGATGAGTGAATTGAAGCTTGAGTAGAATTTAAATCTTCAATCATAGCTTCATTTACCAAATAAGTTCCACTTTCAATAGGCTTAACAAGTCCACCTCTGCCACCTACAGCGTCTATGCTGTTAATTTTTATGCCAGCTTTTTCAAGAATACTTTCTATACCATTTTTGCGTAACCCTTTTTGACCAATAACAGTTTTGCAGTCCTCTAAAGATTGCTGGTCATGACTGATTGTATGTGTCAAAATAGGCTCTTCGTCGTCGTAAACAGCCATTTTTGTAGAAGTAGAACCAGGGTTTATGGTTAAAATTCTTATAGCTCCTGTAGCTTTTTCGTTAATTTGTTTAATTTCTTCATTTTTACCTGATTTGTGTAAATCTGTAGCTTTGTTTTTCTTTTTAATAATACCGTTCATTGTTACGCTTACAACGCAGTCAATGCTTAGCATTCTTTCGGCAACAAGTGCAAGCTTGCTGTTAACGTCTGAAATTTCTATAACCATGTTAGAGAACAAAGAGTTTTCGCTTTCAATTGCAGATATAGATTTAATGTTCCAACCCTCAATGCGAATTTGTGAAACTATACGGCTTAATACGCCAGGGATATTTTGTACTACTAATTCAACTTTTTTTTGCTCCATTAATAATCTCTTTTCTACTCAAATAAATTTGGGTTCATTCTACTGTAATGAAAAATATATTGCTGTGCAATGCCAGCGTTTTCTCCAAAATCTTCCGGTGAATTGTTTGGAAATAAAGTTTCCATCGCCCTTTTCATCCAAACATCCATAGGAAAACAACTTGTCCTGTGAAAACCGTAAAGCAATGCACAATCGGCAACTTTAGGGCCTACACCTTTTATTTTCATAAGTTCTTTTCTAGCAGCATCTAAAGGCATAGTGTAAAGATTTTCCATATCTATTTCTTGGTTTAAAACAGCGTTTGCTGCGCTTAAAATATATTTTGCTCTAAAACCACTTTTTATAGGAGCTAAATCGTCAAGGCTAAGTTTCGCAACTGTTTCAGCGCTAGGAAAACTGTAAATTTCGCCTAAATCTTCTCCAAAATTTTCACAAAGCTTCCAAATAATCCCTTTAATTCTAGGGATATTATTGTTTTGGGAAATTATAAAAGAACAAAGTGCCTCCCAAGGGTCTTGGCACAAAATGTGAATGCCAGGGGCGAAGTCGGCAGCTTGTTTTAAAACAGGGCTTAATTCAGAAAGTTCAGTTCTTATTTTAATGTAATCGGTATTAAGGTCAAAGTAATTTTTCCAAATTTTTTCAAAGTCGTTTTCATCACAATCAAGTATAATTTTATCGTCTTTTTCACAAATTTTTAACACCTTGTTTTTAACGCAGCCTAGCCAAAAATCCTCTTTTTGTGTCCATCTAAAGGCTTGCCCACAGTCAAGAGTTTGTGCAAGGTCAAAGTTTTTTTCTATTTCAATCATCTATTTTTTCCCTCTGTTTGAGTGCTTGTGTCTATAGGTCTTCCTGTCAAATACTCAATCGCTCTTTCAATAGAGTCCTTAGAATTTCCCCAATCTCCACCAGCGTTACGGTAGTCGAACATTCTACAAAAGTGGCTTACATCGCCAGTTACTTCTTGCATATATTTTCGGCTAAGATTTGACGTAACAGTCATAAAAGGTACAAGATTTTTTTTATTCATCTTTTTTTGTGCATATTTTGTAATCATATGGTAATGAGGTACGCATATATGAGTTTGATTTGCATATAATTCTCTAAACTCTTCTTCACTTTGCCACAAAGAAAGCACGGTAGAGCATAAATGAAGCATGTTTTTTTCAATATTTTCACAGGTAAAACAGCTGTTTTCACGGTTGTCACCAGCGACAATAGCTTTTTTTATCGGAGTTCCAACGCTCATAAGGTCTTTTTCGGTTTCAGCTAAAAGAGTTTCCAAAATTAAAGCGACAGAAAGACGGCTACCTCTTTGCAAAATGTGGTCAAAGTGAGTTTTACAAAAACCAAGTCGGTTTGTTTCAACTCTTACGTCAGGCTCCATCATAGCAGCGCCTGTAATGTACGTTGCCATTCTGTCTTCAAGCATATCTCTCATTTTACAAAAAGGACAACCTTGTTTAGGCTCAAAAATTTCACTTATAGGGATAGAACAAATATCTTGTTTCATAAAAATCTCCTTATGTATAAATATGTAAAAAATAAAAATTAAATTTGTTTAAAATCATGTAAATTATCAAAAAAAACTGCAAAAAACACGAAAATTCTTTTGAATTACTTCAATTATATCATAATTTTTGCAGTTTGAAAAGCCAATTTTCTCAAAATTAGTTGTATATATTATCAAAAACAGATTTGCGAAAAAAACACTTGACAAGTTAAATTTCAAAAAAATCAATTCAATATATAGTGGTGTGACATTTCTCTTTATACTATAAAAATTCATAACTGTAAAGAAAGTATTACAAACAGTTAAACCAGCTTTATGAACAAAAATCCAACTTTCCACAGAGTTTTCAAGTTTTCCACCGTGTAATCCACAGTAAAAGTGGTTGTAAAATGGACTTTTCCACCTTTTCCACAGAGTTTTCAACAGCTTTTTGGAAAACTGTTGTGGAAAGCTTATGCGAAAAATAGTATTACTATTTGTATAAAAGTTTATTTTAAGAAAAAAATAGAATAAATGAATTATTATACATTTATTGGTCGAATGTAAAATTTTTTAAATATATAATATTTTGTTTGAAGATTTTGTTAATCTGTGATATAATGAATTATATATAATAAACGGAAGGTGAAATACTTTTTTAATATGGAAAATAAAGAAACAAAAGGCATTATAGCAGGAAGAAACGCAGTTATGGAGGCGCTGAAAAGTGGCAGAAATATCGACACACTTTTTATTCAAAAAGGTGAGAGAAGTGGCTCTATTGGCGTTATTATAAAAAAAGCTAAAGACAAAGGAATTACTGTAAAAGATAGCGACATTAAAAAGCTTGACTTTTTGTGTGGTGGAGCTGTTCACCAAGGTGTTGTTGCAAGTGCAGCAATTAAAGAATATTCTACTATAGAAGACTCGCTTAATTTGGCAAAAGAACGTGGAGAAACTCCGTTTTTCATTTTGTGTGACGAATTAACTGACCCACAAAATTTGGGGGCTATTTTAAGAACTGCCGAATGTAGTGGTGTACATGGTGTTATAATTCCTAAAAGACGAAGTGTAAGTCTTAGCTATGCAGTTGGCAAAGCTTCAGCTGGTGCAGTTGAGTACATGCCAGTTATTAAAGTGAATAATTTAGCAAGCACAATAGATTTACTTAAAGAAAAAGGTGTTTGGGTTTATGCTGCTGACATGGGTGGTCAAAATTGGTGCGATGTTGACTACACAGGTGGTGGTGTGGCTTTGGTTATTGGTTCAGAGGGACAAGGTGTTCAAAGGCTTGTTAAAGAGAAGTCAGATTTTGTTGTGTCGCTACCAATGAAAGGTCAAATTAATTCACTTAATGCATCAGTTGCTTGCGGAATTCTTTGCTATGAAATAATGAAACAAAGGAATTCTTTATAATTAGTATAATTACAAAGGAGATAGAACTTGAAATTTCTAATGTTCTAGTGTGATAATATGAGTGAGAATAAACAAAAAAAACCGTGGTTTTTGTCATTTAATAAAAAAGAAGAATTTGTAGAAGAAGACGACATATACTACGGTATACAGCATAAAAATTTAATAAAATATAAGGATAAGTTTGACGACACAGGCGAACTTAAACTTCAAGACCAAAGCTTTAAAAAACTTTTCGATAGCGACAGTACTATCGACGAAGAGGCTGAAAATAACTTCAAGAAAATCCAAAAAGAGCGTAGAAGAAGAGTTGCTCAGGCTGTAGAAACTGCTGGTGTTGATTTTGGAGAAATAGAAGAAGAGTTTGGCATAGTTGCGCCTATTCCTGTAACTTCTGAACCTGTTTTAGAATCAGTAATCCAAGAAGACCAAGCTGATGATTTCAGCCAAGCTATATTAAATACAGCACAAACACAAACCGTGGAGGTTAAGCTTAACGTTTTTAACGACATGGTTGAGGTTCAAAACAAAGTTAACGTGCCAGAAATTGACGAAGAAACTATAAATAAAATTCTTGAAAAAGCCAAAGAAGAAGAAATCGATGATTTACAACCGACTATAGAAGTAAATTTGCAGCCAAATCAAGATGTTCATAAAGAAACAAACGAAGAACAAAGCGACGAACAAAGTGAAGAAGAAAAGGCTGTTAACGGCTTTGAAGACATTGTAAGTAAATCGCAAGATAAGGCTGAAAATGATACACCACCAGAAGTTGGCAAAGCGAAGTTAATTGCACAGTTTGGGGGCAAAAAAGAGGTTTACAAAACTGATGAAGTTGACCAAAATGCTACTATCTATGATTTGAAAATTCCTTTAGAAGAAATTGACAAAAGAGAAATTTTGACAGATGTTACAAAATACAGAAAGAAAAATTTACCACTACATACTGTCAACATGGATATACTTCAGCAAATAATAAACAGCGAGAGTAAAAACGCTACAACAGTAGACAAAAAGCTAAAAGATGTTAAAAAGAAAACACTAAAAGAAAAAATTGATAAAGAAGAAAAAATACAAACAACAAAGGACGATTACAACAGCCCTGAACAAGCACGTGAAGTTGCAATAAAGCTTAAAAAAGAGCAGTCAAACTTAACTATAAAATGCCTATTAACAGGTGCTATAGCTATAGCGTTGCTGATTTTTACATTAATAAACGAAAAAACTTTTACTTTAAGCAATGTAAACGAACAAGGAACTTTAATTTATTTGGCTGTGAATTTAACAGCTGTTATAGCAGTGTTTGCAGTTAATTTTAAAGCAGTGTTAAAAGGAATATTTGATTTATTTAAGTTTAAACCTAGTGGTGACAGCACTTTATCGCTTGCTATAATTGTGGTAATAGCTCAAATTGCTATAGCTTTTCTACATCAAGATTTAGTAACAAAAGGTTATGCCTATGTTTACGGTTTGCTAGTTGTAACAGGCTTGTTTTTAAATCTGCTTGGTAAAGTATTTATGACAAGGCGCATTTATGCAAACCTTAGGTTTGTAACTTCTCGTGAGCAAAAATATGCGGTGAAATTATTTGAAGACGGCGAAAATGCTGAAAAATTTGCTCAAAACACAGTGGCAGGTAAACCGGTAATAGCATACCAAAAAAAGACAAGCTTTTTAAAAAACTTTTTAGAAATTTCATACAAACCAGACCCAACTCAAACTTCTGGACAAGCGTTAACTCCGCTTTGTTTAATTTTCTCATTGATATTATGCATGGTTTCAATGATTATTTACAAAGACATATTTATGGGTGTTTCAGTTTTCGCAGCTGCTAGTTGTGTAATGGTTGCTATGGGCAACATGATTGCAGGCAGTGGGCCTATTAATAAAATTAGCAAAAAAGCAAGACGAACAGGCGCTATGATTTCAAGCTACAAATCTATTACACAAATGTCCAAAGTAAACGCTATTATGGTCGATTGTTCAGACTTGTTCCCGGCAGGTTCTGTGATTTTAGACGGCTTAAAAACTTACAGCAGTGAAAGCGAAGAGGAGTGTATACACCTAACCGTTTCGCTTCTTAGCAAAGTTGGTGGCACATTAGCAGATGTAATTGACCAAATTATTGAGGACGACGACGAAGAGCTTGCTCAAGTTTCCAACATAATTTTCGAAGAAGAGCATGGTGTTACTGCTAGTGTAGACGGCAAAAAAGTGCTAATTGGAAACCGTACACTTCTTTTAAATCACAATATTTCTGTGCCAAATAGGGATGAAGTAGTAACTTATACAGCACAGGGTAAAAAAGTTGTGTTTGTCGCTATTGAAGACAAACTTAGGGCAATGATTATTTTGACCTACAAAACAGACTCACGTAAAAAGTCAGAAGTTCAAAATTTAGAAAAAAATGGAATTTCTCTTTTAATTAGGTCTACAGACCCCAATATTACCGAAAATATGATATGCGATATTTTCGAAATTTCACAATCATCTGTAAATATAGTAGCAGGCGATTTAGGACAAGATTACAGCGAGATGGTTGACAAAGATAACAAAGAATTTGCATTTGTCGCAACAAAAGGCAGAGCAGAGTCTATGATGTCTATTGTTTCAAGCTGTATAAAACACAAAAGAACAGTGTCGCTAATAGTGGCAATTCAAATAGTTGGAATTATTTTAGGTTTAGTTTTGGTGACAATGCTTGCAATTAACAAGGAATTTTCACTTTTATCATCAATGAATTTATTTATCTATCAACTATTTTGGACACTAGCTGCGCTTATAATTCCACGTAAACAATAAAAGGAAAATATGAAGATTTTACTAATAATTTTAATAATACTAATAACTGTGTTTTTAATTTACGCAGTTGTCGGTGGTTTATACTTTTTTGACCAAAGTGTTAGAAGAAAACCAAGAAGAGATGACGAAATTCCAACCGACAATAAATATTCAAGCGTGTTAAGAAGAAAAAAACAAGTTGGAATAGATTGGCTACTTTCTCAAAACGCTGAAAATGTATACATAACTTCTTTTGATAATTTAAAACTTTGTGCTAAGGTTCTTGAAAATGACCCTAAAAAAATTATGATAATGATGCACGGTTTTAGAGCAGAAGATTTCAGTGACTTTTCAGTTTCGTCTAAACTTTTTTATGACGACGGCTATACAATCATTTTGCCACACCAAAGGGCACACGACCAAAGTGAGGGTAAATACTTAAGCTATGGCATTAACGAGCGTAAAGACTGCAAAATGTGGGTAGACTGGGCGATTAACCACTATGGTAACGATTGTAAAATAGTCCTTAGTGGCGTTTCAATGGGTTGTGCAACGGTGCTTGCAACGCTTGGGTACAATTTACCGACCAACGTAAAAGCTTGTATTGCAGACTGTGGATACACTACACCTAGAGAAATTTTTAGGCATGTAATAAGCAAGGACAAAAAACTGTTACCTTTTCCAGTTGTAGATGTTTGTAATTTTATTTGTAAAATAAGAGCGAAATATTCTATAGATGAGTATTCACCACTTAAAGCAATGGAAACAAATAAAATACCGACAATTTTTATCCATGGGGAACAGGACAGATACGTTCCGACTTATATGTCTAAAGTGAATTTCGAAGCTTGCAAAGCCGACAAAGAATTGCTCATAGTAAAAGGAGCAAGACACGCAGCTAGTTTTGAAACTGACAGCGAACTTTGTTTTAAAAAATCAAAAGCATTTATAGAAAAATATATGTAATTAAAGGGGATATGATAATTTTTATCATATCCCCGCAGACTGTCAAAAAACCTATATTGTAAAAAAAGTTGCACAAACATTGTAGGGGCGAGCTGTGCTCGTCCGTGGATAAAACAAAAAGTTTTGTCTTGTTTTATGTAAAATAGAGAAATATTTTTATTAATTTTATAAAAGCACTAAATTAACATCTTGGTTTTGGACGAGCACAGCTCGACCCTACCATTTTTAAAATATATTTTCGGTATTTTACACAAATACAAAACCTTTTTCGACAAGCTGAGGGGATATGATAATTTTTATCATATCCCCTTTTTTATACTTAATTAAACTTTGCTACCGTGTTGCAATGCTAACTTATCTGAAATCATTGCTATAAATTCGCTGTTTGTTGGCTTGCCTCGTGTGTTATGTATTGTGTATCCAAAATAAGAATTTAGCACGTCAACGTCGCCTCTATCCCATGCGACTTCTATTGCGTGTCTAATCGCTCTTTCTACTCTAGAACTTGTTGTGTTGTAAATTTTCGCAACGCTTGGGTAAAGCTGTTTTGTTACAGCATTTATAATTTCTCTATCTTCCACTGACATTATAATTGAATCACGTAAGTAATGGTAACCTTTGATATGCGCTGGCACACCTATTTGGTGCAAAATTTCAGTAACACTAATTTTTAAAGTGTTGGTGTTAATAATTGTTTCTGAATTTGTAGAAGTCGAAAAGCTTATTTTTATAAGCTTTTCGAGTAAAACCTCTTTGTTAAACGGTGTCATTGCAAAATATGCAGCACCAGCGCTAATGACTTCTCTTTCAAGCACTGGTGTTGCGTATGCTGCCATAACAGCAAAAACTGGTAATTCAGTGTCATCTTTTTTAATCTCGGTCATAACTCCTATTGCATCATAACCTGGCATAAAAAAGTCAGCTATAACTATTTGTGGGCTTAACTCCTTGATTTTTTCGTAAAGCAAAGCCCCATTTCTTTTAACAAAGTTAACATTTGCGTTTAAAGATATTGCTTTTTCGGTGAAACTTGTACCCCAATCACCGTCGTCTGTGGTGATTAAAACTTTTATTTGTTGTCCCATGTGACGCCTCCTATTTAATTTTTGAATGTGAACAAATTTTACCACAACTTTCTAGTAAATACAAGACTTTAAGAGGTGTTTTCTGATAAATTTTTTAGGGTTAATTTGTGAAATAAAATCACAAATATTTCACATTTGTCACAATTTGCCAAAATTTGTCAAAGTCTGTTGTTCATATTTTAAAATATTTGGTATCACGGTGCGTTATCTGCTAAAAATATATTTAAGTTTGTAGAAAAAATTAATCATTTGCAAGTAAAATATCCCATTTTGTGTGCTTAATAAATTGGTTTACGTCGATAATTTGTTTAAATCTTGTAAGATATTGTGGGTGATAATTTCTTGAAACTATTTCAGCGTAATCGCTCCAAACATCTGCACATTTTTCAAGAAGTTTTATAGCTACTTCTCTTTTAGAGTTATCTTCAGTTTTTCTAGCAAGTAGCAAATAAACAGCTGCTTCAATTTTTAAACCGTAGTACAAGCCAATGGTTGACATGCCTTTTATGTCTTCTAAAACTAAATTAATTTTTTCATCAGCGTTTATATCAGCGATTAAGCTTAAAGCTGTAAGCGAGTTTTCTTGCAAACGTTTAGCGACAGTTAAAGGTGAAACTCCGTCTATCTCTTCGCCGTTTACAACAGCGTTGCAGTAGTTTGCCACGCTAATTCTGTCAGTACCTCTTTGGCTTACGCATTCAATGAACTCGTTTATATCGCCAAACCAAACAGCACGCTCGCTTTCAACGTAACGACAGCAAGTTTCTGGGTTCCAGTGGTAGTCTAAATCACGCCAATGAGTTTGTTGAAAGTCGGAAAATAGGTTAGAGCTTAACTGCCAAGCCTTGAAAATATTCTGTGAATTTTCGCAAGGATAATTTTTTTCTATCCATTTTATGAAATATTCGTCAGAAATATAAGGGTTACAAGCCATTTTGCCCCAAATAGCAAAATTATAATCCATTTTGTCAAAAATTAAAGAGCCGTATACATTTTTATTTTTACTTATGTATTCTTTACCCCAAGTGTAGCCGTCAGGACCCATGAAAAAGCCTGCTAAAATGTCTTCGTTTGGCATATTTAGTAAATAATTTTTAGCAAATTCAGGACTGCCCCATCTAAACATATAGTAATCGTCGTTTCTAACAGTAAGCCATGACTTAACATTTTTAGGAAGTGCTTCTAGCACATGGTCAACAAAAACAGGCTTGATAGCAGCATGCATATGTGCTTGAGCATATTTAACGCTCACTTCAAAGTCAGCTGTAAAATCGTCATAAGCGCCTAAAATAGTTTCAATTTTAGCATATTGAAGTCTGTGAATGAACTTGAATTTTCTTTCAGGGTCATTTTGCAGGGCAAGTTCAACACCTTTTCCGTAAGTTTCTCTAATCCAGTCAACATCTTCTTGAGGTTGATGTGTCATTCTTTCGCCAGAGGTAACACCTATACCAGCCAAAAGTGGGTATGTTTCCACCATGGTTTTAACAGCTTTTTGAAAATAATCTGTAGTTACAGGGTTGTTTTGGTCGTCATCAATTCCGTAAGGGTTGTTTTCAGTGCCATGTGCGAACAAATTCCAAGTAAAAAGGTAAAAGCTAATACATCTAGTTTCAGCGTACTGCATAACTTTTTGCCAAAAAGCAATTTTTTCGTCTATAGTAATTTTTTTAACTGTTACAAGGCTGGCTAAAACAGCTGGGTTGCACATACCTCTGCCCTCAGTTGTGGAAACAATAGGTCTTGTGGTTTTTTTAACATCATCAATAGCGCAAAGTGGATATTCAGCAACTTTTACCATTGATGAAAACGGAGCTAAACTCCAAAGAGAAACTGCGTTATACTTGTTTTTAGCAAGATTGTCTATGAATTGCACCCAAAAATCCATGTCCCACATGTTTTCAATATTTTCTTGAGCAGAGTCAGCCTCGTCAGAATAGCTAGGGCTTCTTGCGTCTAAAGGAATATTGAATTTAATTCCACGATTTTTAACATAAGGTGAAATTGTACCTGTTTTAAAGCTTTTTAGTGAATTTTTTTCGATAATTTCGTCCGCTATATCCAAAATAGCGTACATTGCGCCATGCTCTTTTGAGTAAGAAATGTCAAGGTTGCCTTCGCTGATTTGGCTTACATAACTTTGCTCATCAATTTCACAAGTTTTAGTTAGGTTGATTGTAAAATCTTCATTGTAATTTTTAGAAGTTACAGTTTCTTGTAAAATGCTTAAAGCAAAATCGAAAGAGTCGTGAGTTTCGCTGTAGATAATTTGCAAATTGTTGTATGTTTTTTTCATAATAAACCTCTTTATATATTTTCTTCAAAATCACCGAGTAATAACTCTTCGTAATTTTGAGAATTTTCCTTAATTAATCTTTGTGATTGATTTAAAATTGCATTTTCTATAACATTTCTTGCTAGTCTACCGTTGCCAAAAGTTACAGAATTTTCAACTTTTTTAGTTTTGTAATATTCCATTACAAAAGGTTTAACTTCTTCGTTAATTTTGTAGCCTTTGTTTTTAGCAATAATTTTACTTATTTCCCAAAGTTCTTCACTGCTGTAGTCTGCAAATTCTATAACATTTGGAAATCTTGAAACTAAACCAGAGTTAGACTCTAAAAAATGCTCCATTTCTTTTGTGTAGCCAGCCAAAATAACAAGCAGATTGTCACGGTTGTCTTCCATAGCTTTTACCAAGGTGTCAATTGCCTCTAGGCCAAAGCTGTCGTCCTTGCCCCTGTAAAGCGAGTACGCCTCGTCAATAAACAAAACTCCACCTATAGCCGACTCTATAACCTGCCTTGTAAGTGGCGCTGTATGCCCCACATATTTGCCAACCAAGTCGCCACGGCTTACTTCAATAAGCTGTCCACCACTTAAAATACCCATAGCTTTTAAATATCTTGAAACAATTCTTGCGATGGTTGTTTTTCCTGTTCCAGGGTTACCTGTGAAAATCATGTGCATTGACGGATTTTCGGTTTTAAGTCCTAAGTTGTTTCTAATTTTTTGAACCTTGAAGTTCTCTTCTAAAGAAAGTATATAGTTTTTAACGGTGTCAAGTCCAATAATTTCGTTCATTTTCGCCTTAACTTCGGTTACGGCTGCGTCGTCATGGTATTGATTTTCAACATTTACAGTAGTTTCGCCAAAGTCAAAACTCAAAGCACCACTTTGTAAAACAGCTTTTGCACCTGCACTTGCTAAAGAAGTTTCCAATTTATATTCGCTCAAAGCCTTGAAACATTTAAGGCTGTAATCTTCTATAGCGTTAACGCCACTTGAAATTAAGAATTTGCCAGAAAAATAAATGTCAAGTTCTGCCATTATATCTAAATTAAAATTCAAAATTTTAGCAGTTTTTTCTTTTAATTCTTCAATAATTTTAGCGCCAATAAGCTTTAAACTCTTTTGAGTAAAACTGCCTGTAGTACAAATATCGTCAATACTATTTATAAAATTACTGCCCAAATTGTCGACAAGCTTGCTTTGATTTTGTGAGGTTAATATTACTAAATATTTATCACTGCATGAAATATTGCTTATTACATTAGGCACTAGAGCCGTTCCTACGTCTATAAGCATTCCTTTTTGGTTTGCGTACCTTGCACCAAGCTGAACTTTAGCCTTTAGAACCAAGTCGGCAAGTATGCTAAGCATTGACTTGTGACATTTTTCGTAGTTTTCAAACAAAATAACTTGCGAATTGTCTTCAATAGCTGAAAATAAATCTTGAATAAAAAGTTTAGAGTCAGAAGAATCGGTGTAAATTCCTAAATCAATAACAGTAGGCTTGTCGCCATTTATAAGTTGGTTAGCGTTTAAATTTTCCATTACACTGTTTAAAGCACTGTGTCTGCCTGTACCAGTTTTACCAGTGATAATTATGGTTGATTTCGGACGATTTTCTTGACTGCCCATTACAAAAGGTCGTTTAAAAGCTAGGTATAGTTTTTTCAAAAATTCATCTTGACCTATAACTTTAGTTTTGGTTTTTTCTTCACAGCCCACAAAAATAGTATTTATATCCACCGTTTCAACCTGTGCTGGGGAAACTTTTTCTGTTTCAAAACCGTCGGTTTTTAGGTGTTTGTTAATTTCTTCTAAATTTTTATTAGCATTTTTTTGAGTTTCTTCAAGCCTTTCAATTTCTTTGTCAAAGCTTGAAGTGTAGTCTTTTTTTTCTAAATTACGCAAAAACTCTTCTGCTTCCATGGCGGCTTTGCTTTTACCACTTTTTTCATTTCTTTGAAACACTGAATTCAAAATTTCATCAATGTCATTTTTCATAATTCACAATGCCTTTCGTTTATTTTAAAAAAACTCTTCCATTTTTGCCTAAAAGGTTATATACTATTAAAGATTACTATACAATGAAAGGTTATAACTATGCTAAATACTTTAACCCACGAATATCGAGGAGATATTTTAGACCTAAGCCACCAAGGTTACATTTGCGTTGTAAATGAAAAAGGTGACGTAATTGGAAACGCTGGCAACCCAAATGCCAAAGTTTTTTTCCGTTCAAGCTCAAAGCCTATTCAAGCTTTGCCTATTATTGCACGAGGCCTTCACAAAAAATATAATTTAACCGACGAGGAAACCACAATTTTCTCTGGTTCTCATTTAGGGGAAGATTTTCATATAAATGCGCTTAAATCTATTTTTGAAAAAGCTGGTTTTAGTGAAGACGAACTTATTGTTAAGCCTACTAAACCTGGTTCTGCTTTTGCTGATGCTTACAGAATTAAAAACGACTTGCCTTTAAGAAAATTTTACCACAACTGTACTGGTAAGCATTCTGCTTTAATGCTGCTTCAAAAAGAACTTACAGGTAGTGCAAACGGCTACCACAAAATTGAAAGCCCAGCACAGCAAGAAATTTTAAACTGTATCAGTGTTTTGTCGCAATATCCAAAAGAAGATATTGAAATAGGAATAGACGGTTGTGGAGTTCCTGTTTTTGCTGTTCCAATGCAAAACATGGCTATTTCTTTCAAAAACCTTGTAAGACCAAACATGATTAAAGACGAAAGCCTTGCAAAAGCTGCTTTGCAGTATGTGCCTAATATAAACAAGTACCCTCACATGATGCGTGGCACGGATTATTTATGCTCTTTAATTAACCACGATAATAACATCACTGCTAAAGGTGGCGCAAACGGCGTGTACTGCCTTGCCCTTAAAAACGAGGGAATTGGTATCGCTTTTAAGCTTAAAGACGGAACTGAGGCTGTTTGGCCTATTATTATCAAGGAAATTTTCAAACAAATTGGATACTATAACAGCGAAACTTTTAACATGCTTGACAAACTTAATAATGGTATTATCAAAAACGATAACGACACCGAAGTTGGTCATCATCAAGCAGTTTTTAAATTAAGCTGATATAACTTTTTTTATAACATCTGCCTCAATTTGACCTGGGGCAGATGTTTTTACTCCACTTGCAAAAGTTAAGCAACTTCCCATTTGAGTAGGACAAAGCCTTGTAGCTAGTCCTAGTTTGGACATGGAAATTCCTATAATAGGACTGTTTTCATGTGAAACTTTTTCGCATTTTTTCATCATTTTAAGAACGTCTGAAAAATTTTGTGGCATAACGGCAAGCTTTGGAATATCGCCACCTGTTTTTTCCATTTTATCGTAAATTTCTTCGATATTATCTGGTGTATAGTGGAAAAAATGTGCCGAAACTATTGTTATAACTCCGTTTTCCTTAGCTTTTTTAACAAGTTTTGCAACTTTTTTAAAGCCTAAGCTAAGTTCAATATCTAATATTTGCAAATTTGGCAAATTTACAAAATCATTTAGCAAAGCCTCGTAAATTCCGTTGTCGCCCAAACCGCCCTCAGCCTTTGTTCTGTAGGTTAAAATTACAGGGGTATTTTGGCAGGCTTTAATTATTTGGGAATACGAATTCACGATATCGCCTTTAAAATAATCGACTCTCCACTCAATTACATCAGCTGGAGTTTTTGCGATGATTTTAATTTCATTTAACAGCTCTATAATAGTTTCGCCCATAACAGGGCAACAAATTACAGGGCTTTCGTGTGAAAATGTTTTATTGTTACAATTTATTAATCTTTTCATAAGCACCTCTTTATAAATAAATTATATAATGTGTTAATTGAATTGTCAAAGATTTTATGTTATTATAAATAAAAATATAAATTTAAAGGATAGATTATGAAAAAAAGTAGATATATTATAGTTGGTGTTTTGGCGTTTTTTGCTTTAGTATTTTTAATTATCGGAATTTTAATATGTATTGCTCTGTTTTTTGGCAAGTCGGTCGACACTAGCAGCTTAACTAGCAGTTTTGACGACTTTATTTATGCTTATGAAAATGATACAAGCTTTTCAAGGGACTTAGACAGCGAATATTCTATAGAAAAGGCTGATATTGTTTTCGCAGAAGACGGAAGTACTTATACTTTGGACCTTGAAATAGTGTACACAGGCGAACTTGAATCAGAAGTTGAAATTCAAGTTTATGGAAGTGAAGACTATTATGAGCTCAGCGGTGGTAGTACGGCTTTGCTTAGCACAAAAACAAGCGATGAAATTATAGTGCTAATACCAAACATTGCGTACACAATGTCAAGAACAAGCGTTGTTGTAAGTGATGCAGAAGAATTAGAGCAAGCTTTTTCATATGTTTATGTTGAAATAGTTGGCGATAATTGGCATAGCCGAATTATGGTGCCAGTTAGTTGATAGTACTGTGTTAGTACTAAAACTTTACAAAACGTTGAACTCTGTAGCGTAGGGGCGACCTGTGGTCGTCCGTGGAAAGAATAGTAAATATTGTATTTTTTATATAAATAAAGGCAATATTTTATTATACATATGAAAACAAGGAAATTAATGCTTAACTTTCGGACGAGCACAGCTCGCCCCTACAATTTAATATACAATTTTCTCCTTAAGGGGTATGCTTGCATCGTATGCGTTCCTTTTACGTTCAAGCGTTTAAGTTTATGGCGTTGGGTTAGCTGTTTATTTTTATCAACAAAATAAAATCATTAAAACGCATACAAAGTGAAACGTTTCGTGTTCATAAAAGAAACACATCATCACTTTAAAGTATTTTATTATTTTATCAATAAAATCGAAAAAAGTTAAAATAGCAATACTTTTTGAAAAAATACCAGTAGAAATCGTTGCATTTTTAGTGTATTATATAAGAAAAGCAATACAGAAGTTAAAAAAATCTTGTAAGCTTGTTTAAATTAATTCAAATGGAACTTTGCGATGTTGCGTAAAGATTTCCGTGAATATATTCGTAGGTTTAATCTAATTTGGGACTAAATCTTTTGAGGAGTTTTGGTTGCTCATCTAGCAAAAACAGGAAACCCCAAATTATAGTTTGGACTTCCTGTATGTGCTAGGTGAACAACCGATTTGCTTTTTAAAGGTAGTGTTAAAATGCGAAATATTCGAAAACCCACAGTTTATAGCCACTTGTGTTATACTAAGTTGTGGGTCTTTTAATTGTTTAAGGCAATTTTGAATTTTAACATAATTTATAAAGTCCACAATGGTTTTGCCTGTTGCTTGCTTGAAAATTCGGCACAAATAAACGCTGTTAAAACCACAGTGATAACTAATATCGTCAAGGCTAATACCTTCAGAATAATTTTCTTCCACATAGTTAACTATTGGGAGAATTTTTTTTATGTTCGGATTTATAGAATCGCTGAAATAATTTTCCTCTATAACATTTTCTTTAATAAGCTCTGCCACTATTTTTATACTGCTTGAATAAGCTGTTAACTTGTTGTAATAGCCTTTAAGGTCAGAGTTTTCAGCAGTGTCTTTTATGTGTCCTACTATATTTTGGCAAAGAACACTGTCTTTTTTGAAATGAGAAAAAGGACTTTTTGCACCAACCATAAAATTATATAGGTGAGTAGTCATGTTTGTTTTTTGTTCAAATAAATCGTCTGTTGTAAACTGAACAACAATATAAGCAGATTCGACAGCACAATAAGTTGAATGAGGTATAAAATAGTTTACAAAAACGCAGTCGCCCTCATAAGCTGTGAATTTTTTTGCGTTAAAAGTCCACTCTATACTGCCTTTTTCTACATACATAAGCTCTAATTCTTTGTGCAAATGCCACGAAGAGCATACATGATTAGCAGGTAAAATTGAAGTAAAAACTCTCATTTTAAGTGGTGCTATTATTGGTTCAATTTTTTCGTGAGATATTTGTTTCATATTA
>JAWXUM010000023.1:0-41262 GCA_044432645.1 Clostridia bacterium
GCCTATTTGTTTTATTTTTATTAACATAAGTACCTCTCTTTTTTGGTACCTATATTCTATCATTTTTGTGCATTCTTATTTGAAAATTTTTGCTCATTCCTATTTTAGCATTTATACCTTATCAATCTACCTTATTTATATAGCTAATCCATTGTGATTTTAGTGAAAAAATTATAAATCTTAGATAGTATATAAAATGTAAAGGTAAATTCTTTTTATAATATATTTTTTTAGCAAAATGTGCAACAATAAGCAAAAATAATCAAAGAAAGTTGAGTTGAAAATATGTACATACTCGGAACACTCAAACCTCAAGAATTTGCTAACTCAACAGGAGTTAGTGTAAGAAGATTACAATATCTCGATAAAATCGGTGCATTTAAAGCATATAGAACAAATACAAACAGACGATTTTATTTATATGAAGATGTAAACAGATTTAATAAATTAGCAGATTACGAGAAGACCTCAAATCTTTTTTAATATAGTTTTATGAGGGTAGTGTAACAGCTACTCTCAACGATACAATCAAGTGTAAAAAGCTTGTTTATATAATTGATAAAATTAAATGTTTTATCAATCATAATTATGGTGGCAGTCTAATCATCTGTCACCAATCCTTTTAAAGTTTACGATAGAGTGCTTTGCCACATTCTATCTTATAACTGATATATTGTTTTAGAGATAGAGAGGTGTAAAAACCTCTCTTTTCTCATATTATTAAGCTTCTATTTTAAATTTTAGCTTTCTTGAATAAACAAGTGGCTAAATACAATTCACATTAATATAAAAAGGGTAAATAGTAAAGTAACTTACGCTCAAAAGGGACTTTACTATTTAAACGAAAAAAGAAAGAGGAATTAACATGAAGATTGAGGAATTAATCACAAAACACACATTATCAGATGAAATAAAAGCTGATATTGAAAAATTAGTTCAGAGTGCAGAGGACAAAATTAGAACTGATTATTCTAAACAAGTAAAAGAGTTAGAAAAGTTTAAACCAATTGAAAAATCAAATTTAGAAATTGAACTAGAACAGACTAAACAACAACTAAAAGAATATGAGTTTAAATCGGACTTAAATAAATTAGGTGTTAAAGATGATTTAGCTAAATATTTGAAAACTGATATTGATTTAGATGAGTTCAATGAGTTCTACAAAACATTAGCACCAAAAGAAAAAGAGTCTTATGTACCTAAAAATCATTCAAAAGATTTAGGCATTACTAAAGAACAATTTAAAAATATGAATATTACAGATAGAACAAAATTATATAATGAAAATAAAGATTTATATAATCAACTTAAAAATTAGAAAGAGGAATTTAATATATGAGTACACAAACATTAATTATACCAGAAGTTTTTGCAGATGTTGTAAATGAAAAATTTGGTATATGTTTAAAAATGGGAACTCTTGCAACAGATTATACATCTGATGTTGCGGACATTACAACTTGCGGAAACAAAGTCAACTTTCCTAAGTTCGACAGAGTAGCAAGTGTAAATACTATCACAAAAGGTACAGCTATTACACCAGCTGATATAAATATGAGTGATAATGAAGCTGACATCAAACATACAGGTGGCTCAATCCGTGTGTTTGATAAAGACGAAAAGCAGATTAAAGGTGCTACAACTGATAAAATGGCACAGCAACTTGTTGATGCTATGGCACTAGACCTTGACAATAGCTTAGGTGCTACAATACTAAGTGAGGCAACTTTATTTGATGAATGTAACGAAAAAACAAGCTTGACACAAAATGATATGCTAAGTGCTTGGTCTTTATTTGGTGATGATGTGAATGTTGATTCATTTTCAGGTGTTGCTATTAACTCAAGACTTTTACCATCATTCTTGAGTATGGATTTATTCATCAATAAAGATTATACTGTTAGCCAAAATAAAAATGGTATCGTTCAAGATAATATAATAGGCTTTTTTATGGGTGTACCTGTTATAATGACAAATAACGGTACTTGGGATAGTACAAATAGTGAATGTAATACATTTATTATTAAAAAAGGTGCTTTAGGTTATGTGAAACAAAAAGAGGTATCAATTGAAGTTGAAAGAGAAGGTAAGTTATTATGTAACGATATTATAGCTAGTTCTCTTTATGCTACAAAAGTTATTGATACAGATGGTATTGTTGTTATCAAAGCAACTTTAGACGATTAAAATTTGCATTAAATTAAAATAAACTATGTAAGATATTACATTTTACATAGTTATAATTATATGGGTAATGTGAATTTTAATTCATGTTACCCTTTTTTTACGTTAGAAAAGAGGTTTGAAAAATGATTAAACGAGAAAAAAAGCTAAATAAATTTTATGAGGCAAACACAAAACATAGAGAGCAAATTAAAGCCACAATAGATAAAGCTTGCATACCGAACTTTAATGTACTAGCTTTATCAAAATATTTACCTTTTACAAGACCCTATTATTATCAGTTAATCAATGGTGAAAGATTTTTTAAAGATGAAGATGTTAAGCGTATTACTAAAGCGATTATGAAATATAGAGCTGATGCGTTAAGAGGTGAAGTAAAATGAGAAAAAATGCTTGGATACCACGAAAAACGACAGATAAAAAGAAAGTTGCATATTTTAAAAAATACGGGCATGAACCTATAAAGGTAGAAACTAAAAAAGGTGTTACAGTATACAGCTTTTGTGCAGAAGAAACAGAAGTATTAAATATTGCTTGGAAAGCATTAGAAAATTAAAAGGAGATAAAAATAATGAACAATGAAATAAAATTAGTAAATATAACTCAAGTAAAGTGTTATTTATGTGATGGTGTTGAACCAAAAAGAATGGAACTTGGGTTAGGTAGAAAACTTATCTTTATATATGATAAAGAAGAAAGTCAAGAATGTTTTGATAAATGGAAAAATAAAGAATATGATTTATCAATATTTGACAGTCAAAATATAGCATTAAATTAAGAAAGAGAGTATAATTAATATGAAAAATGAAATTTATATTATTAACACAAAACAAGCAGAGGAATACCTACAAGGTGGAGTAAAACCACTTAGACTCGAATTAAGCAAGAGAGATAATAAAATGGTATTTGTGTACAATAAAGATGATACTAATGAGGTTTGGGAAAAATGGAAAGCTGGCAGTATCGAGAGAAAAAAATTAATAGAGAGTAAAAGTTGTATGTAAAAATAATACAACATTGAAACTTTCTAAATAATAAATATATATTAATAAGTTTCAATTATGTAGTATTTTTACGCTTATTAAGGAGTTATGCAAAATGATTAATTTAGACGATATAAAATTAGGAGATAAATTTTCCAATGAAACAAAGTTATTATTCGGACTAGGTTTTACTAATAATAAAGATAATAGTAAAAAAGCTAATATTAAAGAGGCTAAACGTTACCTATCTTATGAAAAGACAGGTAAATTATCAAGAGGTAAAGAAACAAATGAGATTATTATTACTGATATATTTCCTATTCCACTAGATAAGGTCGATTTAAGAGTTAGTAATGGTGGCTCAAGAGAAAACTCTGGTAATAAATCAGAGTTAATAGAAGATATAACAGACCTAGCCAAAATACTTTTGAATGAAAATGATGGTTGTTTAGAACTTACACCTAATGAGGCTAAAGTTTCTTTTTGTTTGATTAGTAACAAAAACTATTTTAATATCAGTTATAATCAAGATGAAAATGGAAATGATATTAATTTACCAATTTTTCACTATTATTATTATCTAAAATCTTTATTTGATAGACAGATTAAAACACTTTCTAATAGATTAAGTAAAACTAAAGAATTTGATATTGATTTTTCTTATTTTACTTGGACTTGGACAGCTGAAAAAAATTCATGGCACGAGAAAAGAATTGTTAATGATTTAGAAGAAGAATTTATTAAAATGATTGAGCAAAAATCGTTTGATACTTTTAAAGCTAAAAATAATTTAGAAACAAGTAAATCATCTCTATATTATAATCAAAGACTTTGGAGAAAATTTGATAAATTTAAAGTGTCACTTTTTGAGAAAAAGTATGGCGAAGGTAAAAAATATTGTAAAGCTATTGTTTTAAGTTCAGTAGATGATTTAGATGTTAGCAGAAATAAGCAAGAAATTATTAATAGTTTGAAAGCGAAATATAGAATAAAATCAATAACACATATATTAGGTGTAAAAAAACATAGCGTATCTGATAGCAAATATATTCGCTACATAGCTAATTATAGCGATATTGATAAAACTAAATTAATGGCTGAACATGATAAGTTATTTGGTAAAGAGGACTGGGAATCGAAAGAAATGCAGATGATTATTGATGATAACAAGAAAAAAATTGAACAAGGTAGAATATTAAAACCTCAAGCTAAAAAGAAAGCAAATAAAACTATGTCAAATGAAATTACACAACTTACAGTGGATTTAGATAATAAATATATGACTTTTATTTCTAGTATTGATAGTATTGTTGAACAAAGAGATGCTTTAAAAGATTTAGAAGTTGGTTCAGAAGAATGGATTGATAAAGCTATTGAAATAGGTGTAATAGATAAAGAAAATTTTCAAGAGATTGAAAAACATACAAATATAGTTGAAGTTATTCAAACAACTTATTATAATTTTGATGAAATAAAACAAGCTGTTAGCAATATTGCTACTGCTGAACAGCTTAGAGAATTAAATTGTATTGAGGATACAGAGCTATTCTTCGACAAAGCTTATTCTTTTGGTTTGATTGAAAAGCCAAAAGAAACACTTGAAAGAATAGGTAAATTAAGACAAGCTATAATTGATAACTATATTAAGAAAATTGATGAGGGCGAAACATTTAATGGTGCTATTTGGCATGATGAAATAGCAATACCGAAAGATATGTCAAGTGGTTATATTCACCCTGTTAATGAATGGAATAAAATATATAAAATTGATAAGATAGATAAGGACAACCCCTTTAATGATTAAGAAATATTGAGGTAATATATGGATAGAATTGAAAAATTAGAAACAAAAGTTAAAAGCCTTGAACTTAAGGTTAATGACTATATAAAAGATACAAACTTATTAATGAACGATATAAATAATACTCTAGTGCAGTTGTTAAAGGCTACACTAGAGTATTCTAATTTAGCATACAAGCTAGACAAAACTTTAGATAAAATTAATGAAAGGATAGATAAAAAATGAGTAAACCACTTATTGAACAACGCAGAACAGCTAACATAAATAAATTAGTTAAATTATATGATATATATTTTGAAAAGGCTCAAACGGATGTTGCTAGTGCAAGATTTTTTATGGAATTTCAAGAAAAGCTATTTAATCAATATAGTAAATCAGAAGATGAAATAGCTGAACTTTTGAAAGGAATTAGGATAAATGAGGACGATATATAAATGGAACAAAAAGATAAATTAAAATTTATACTTACTAAGCCTATTATATTTCTTCAATCACTATGTAAGATTGTAGATAAAAAAGGTAAACTAATTGAATTTAAACTAAATCCACAACAAAGAGAGCTTATAAAAAGTTTAGAAAAATATAGTATAGTTTTAAAATCAAGACAATTAGGGATAACTACAGTAAGTTGTGGCTTATCCCTTTTCCATGCCATTACAGAGCCTAACAGCCATTGTATGATGATTAGTTATAGTTTGGACAGTGCTAATGCTATATTTGACAAGCTCAAATCTATATATGATAACTTACCCAAATTTATCAAGCTTAAAGATATTGCTAATAATCGCAAAGAGTTAAAATTTAGTAATGGCTCTAAGATAACAGTTACAACAATGGGAAGTAAAGAAATCGCTAGAGGCTCAAGCCTTAAATTTGTTCATATAAGCGAACTTGCTTTTTGCAAACAAGACCTTGTAACAAAACAATTATTAGCAATAGAGCAAGCTTTATTGCCAAATGGAAAAGTTATCATTGAAAGCACTGCAAACGGAATGAATGAATTTAGTGAATTGTGGGCAAAAGCTGAAAATGGTGAAAGTCTATATAAACCATTTTTCTTTAGTTGGATTGATGATAAGATTATGTTTAAAGCTGAATATATAGATTTCGCTAAACGATACAAGAACTTAAAAGGTTCTTCACTAACTGAAATTGAATTAGAACCAATTGAAAAAGATTATTTTAATATGGGTGCAAACTTAGAACAGCTTATGTGGAGAAGATTAAAAATAAGTAATTCAAGTGAGGATAAGTTTAAGCAAGAATACCCAGCTACACCTATTGAAGCATTTATAACAAGTGGTAATAATATTTTTGATAGTGGCTTAGTACAGGTTAAATATAATGCTTCTAAGAACTTTAAAAAGCTTAATAATATACAAGTTAGTCAAATCTTAAAACCTTATATTAACTCTTATATCAAGTTCTATGATGAGGTTAAATTTGGTGTTAAATATTGGATTGGTGTAGATGCTAGTGAGGGTATAGGTCAAGATTTTAGTGTTATAAGTGTATATAATAATGATTTAGTTGAGGTATGCCAATTTAGAAGTAACAAAGTTGCTCCTTATGATGTGGCTAATATTTGTTATGAGTTGGCTAAGTATTATAACAATGCTGTACTAGTAGTAGAAAAAGCCTCAGGTGGTCATATAATACTTGATAGGCTTGTACACACACATAAATACAAAAATCTATATAAACATAAAGACTATGATGTTAGAGGGAAAATAGTAAAAAAAGTAGGTTATAATACAACAACAAAAACTAAGCCTATATTAATAAATGACTTTGTTGAGATGTTTGAAAATAACGATATTCTAATTAAATCTAGCGATACGTTAAAAGAAATGAAAACTTATGTATTCAATGGTGTAAGTATGAACGCAGAAAGAGGTAGGCATGATGATTGTATTATTGCTACTGCTTTAGCTATACAAGGCTATAAATCGAATGTGAGATATATGTAAAAGGAGAATAATATATGATAGAAAATACAAATGCAAATATGAGTAATGCAAATGTGCATAAAATAGATAACTACCTTAATGGTGGACATAAAGTTAAACAAAGAAAAGATTTTAAATTTAAAGACGAAACATATTCAACTGCAAAGATTGTGCTACAAAGTATTAAGTCTATAATTGATTTTCATTCAAGCTATATTTGTGGTAACAAAGTTAGTGTTACAGGTGAACAAGCACAGCTATTACAAAAAATATATAAACAAGGCAACTTTTATAAACGAGATTATGAGATAGCTAAAAATCTTTACACTTATGGTAATGCTTATGAATACATATATAAAGAGAAAGAAAAAATTAAATCTAAAATTATAAATAACAGCGACTCATACCCAATTTATGAGAATTGTGAGTATGTAATGTTTATTGAAAAATATATTGATACACTCAAAAACCATACAACAGAAATTATATATACTGCTGATAAAGTTGAAATTTTTGAAGATGATAAACTAATTGAAAGTTATGCTAATTTTACAGGTTTACCAATCCATTATACAAGTGGTAATTTAGAACGTAATAATATTTTTGGTACTAGCCTTATTGATGATTTAATACCAATTATGGACGAGCTAGAGCAATTATTAAGCAAAATGTCAGATAGCATTGGTACATTGTCAATGAACCCCCTAGGTGTTAGTATTGGTGATAGAGTTGATACAAGCATTGATAAAGATGCTACTGGTGCAGTGCTTAATATCGAAAGTGGTGGAGATTTTAAATATATTAATGCTAGTTTAGACAGCGATAGTATAAAATTATTACTTGATAACTTGCTTAATCAGTTTTATGTTATTGCGTGTGTTCCATCTTCTCTATTCGGTCAATCAAATATTAGTAACGTTAGCGAGGTTAGTTTAAAATTACTTTATAATAATAGTGACAGCATGGCTAAGAGAATAGCACTCAATATGCTAGAGGGCTTTGAAACTAGATTAGAATATATTTCTAAATTAATTAATCAAGATATTGCAGATTTTGATATAAATTTTAACTATAATAGACCAGTTGACAACTCAAGCTTGATGTCAGATTTAAAAGTACAATTTGATATGGGTGCTATTAGTTTAGAGAGTATTTTAAGGAATAGTCCATATATATCAGATGTTGATGGTGAAATAAGCAAATTAAATGAAAGCAATGAGTTTGACATTTAAAAAACTAATAGCATATTTGTGTAAGCAGATACTATATTCAGTGGTGATAACAGACATTTTTTCTTCACAATTACCCTTGCAAATCGACAAAAAACTAGCAAAAACACAATTTCTGTATATAGTGATTGTACACAATCAACACACAATATATAGTGTTTATAGAAAGTGAATATTATTTGATTTTTATGTATGTTTATTTAAAATCATAAAAAGTTATAAATTACTCTTTTACAGTATCAAAAATAACCTAAATAGCTTTAGTATTAAAACTATTGACAAATATATGAAAATTTGATATATTAATAATACCAAATGTAATGAACGTCAAAATTAATATTAAAGAGGTTATTATTATGAATAAGATTTATGGTTATTGCAGAATATCAACTCACAAACAAAGCATTGACAGGCAAATAAGAAACATTCAAAGTGAATACCCAAATGCAATTATAAAAACTGAAACATATACAGGTACTACAACCGAAAATAGATTGGAATGGAACAAAATTTATAAACAAGTTAAACAAGGTGATACCATTGTATTTGATAGTGTATCAAGAATGAGCAGAAATGCAGATGAGGGGTTTAATCTTTATCAAGAATTATATAATAAAGGTATTGAATTAATCTTCTTGAAAGAACCCCACATCAATACTATTACCTATAAAAAAGCATTAAATAGTAATATTAGTCTAACTGGTACTAAAGTTGACAGCATTTTAAAAGGTGTTAATGAATACTTAATGTTATTAGCTCAAGAACAAATTAAACTTGCTTTTATTCAAGCTGAAAAAGAAGTAAAAGACTTACAACAACGAACAAAAGAGGGCATTGAAACAGCTAGATTAAACGGAAAGCAAATAGGTCAACAGCAAGGTGTTAAGCTTATTACTAAAAAAAGTGAATTTTCCAAAGAACTTATAAAAAAACATAATATTGATTTTGGTGGTTCTTTAACAGATGCTGAAACAATAACATTATGCAATATTTCAAGAAACAGCTATTACAAGTATAAAAAAGATATTAGAAACTCATAGAACACTCATAAAACCCTCTACAAGCCTATATAAGCTATTTTCAGCCTTTAGTAGTATAATTATACTGTTTTGGTTAAGTGGTGTTACAGAGCCTTGTAGGGGTATTTATTTGTGTATAGTATATAAAAACCACTAATTAAACAAAAGAATATTTATGCAATATATACAAACAACCCCTTTATAAGATATATGCGTATAGCAAACACAAAAAATTTACACCTAAAAATTTTAACACTCACTATAACTAGTGGGTGTTATTTTATATTGAAAGGAATTAAAAAAATGGACTTAGAAACTTATTTAAGTAATATAGAAAGATTAAAAATAGAACTGAATTATCAAACTTATTATAATGATTTTGACTTGCATCAATTTTTATTAGAAAATGGCTTAGAACCAAGTGAAAAATATAGCAAATCTCAACATCAAGCTCAACTGCTTCAAACTGTTATTGATATTCTAGAAAGCTTAATGAATAACATTGATAACTTTAGAAAAGTGCAAACAGAATTTACCACAACAACAGAGGCATATTCTTATTTGAAAGATAGAATAAATCAAATTGAAAGAAAAATTGCAAGTATACCAAACATAGACATTACAACTTCAAATGTAACATTTATGTATCGTTCTTAATGAGGTGCACTAATGAAAATATTTAACGAACCCTATTTAACTTTTGATAATATATTTAATGGTGAGATAGACAAAGAAAGTCAACGATTAAATAGTGTTTTCAAACAAACTTTTTATAAAGAAGAAAGAGAAATATTTATTAATAATAAACCTTATAGAGTATTTTTTAGAAGAAAAGATGAAAATACTGTTATGTATGCACCAGTAAGAGAACAAATCAAAACAGGTTCTTTATTCTATTTTTGTGACGAATCATATTTAATAATTGAATCAATTACTAATACAAATTTGATATATAATAAATATTTATGTACTAAATGCAACGATAGTTTTAAAATTCAATTTAGTGATTGTCTAATTGATTTTCCTTGTATTAATATGAATTTTAGCGACAGCCTAAACAATAACAAAGATGGAATAACAACACAATCTAATATTGAGTTTATTATAGCTCTTGATGAAAATTCAAAACGTATTACTATTAATAAAAGGTTTTTATGTGGATATAATGGTATGGCTTGGAAAGTAAATGATATTCACTATAATAATGGCTTGTGCTATATATACGCTGAAAGAAGTCCATTGACAGATAAGGATGACGTAACAAATATGATAGCTGATAAACTTGACATAACAGATATTGAGCCACCTATAACAGAAGTTGGAGAAATAACTGTTACACCAAATTATACAGGTGAGTATTTTGAGTTAATGCAATATGACAAGCAAATATTTAATATTAAATTAGATGGTGCTAGTGAGTATGATTTTAGTGTTACTTCTGACAATACCGAAGATATAAAATTTGTATTTGATGGTGTAGATACGTTTAGTTGTGAGTGCATTAATGCAACAAACGAAATTATAACAATAACAATAGTTGAAAATATAACAAATAAAAATAAAGAATATAAAATTAAATTATTAAGATTTATTTAATTTAATGATGGATTTTGTCATTTAAATGTGATATAATTAAGTCACACTTTTCAAGAGTCACACATTTTTAAAAATATCATTGTAGCTTTTTAAGAAGTCACATACCAGTCACACAGATAAATGTGATATGTTGTGAATAACATAAAAAAGTGGCATGAGCTTAAAACTCATACCACTAAATTACATTTTTAAATTTTTATATATTATTCTTCAACAAAAGCGTCTTTGCCCATGCCACATAAAGGGCATTCCCAATCTTCTGGAAGGTCTGCAAAAGCTACGCCGTCATTTTCGTCTGGATCATATACATAACCACATGGTTCACATACAAATTTCATAAAAATATCTCCTTAAATTAACCAAAATATCTAGCAAGTAAACCAGCAAAAGCTTTACCATGTCTAGCTTCGTCTTTAGCCATTTCATGAACTGTATCATGGATAGCGTCTAAGTCAGCAGCTTTAGCACGTTTAGCTAGGTCGAATTTACCAGCTGTTGCACCGTTTTCAGCTTCAACTCTCATCTCTAGGTTTTTCTTAGTGCTGTCTGTAACAACTTCGCCTAGAAGTTCAGCAAATTTTGCTGCGTGTTCTGCTTCTTCAAAAGCAGCTTTTTCCCAGTACATACCAATTTCAGGGTAACCTTCTCTATGTGCTACTCTTGACATAGCCAAGTACATACCAACTTCTGTACATTCGCCGTTAAAGTTAGCTCTTAAGTCTGCCATAATATCTTCTGAAGAGCCTTGAGCTATGCCGATTACATGCTCTGCAGCCCATGACATTTCGCCTACTTGCTCTACAAATTTTTCTGCTGGAACTTTACATTGTGGACATTTTTCTGGTGCGCTATCTCCTGTGTGAACATAGCCACATACTGAACATACGAATTTTTTCATTTTAGAATCCTCCAATAATTTTTATTTTTTTAAACATGTACTACAAACTCCCCTGAACATCACGTCTTCGCTGGTTATAGTAAAACCCAGTTCATTTCCAATTTGGTTTTTGTCAGCGTTTGTAAAAAATGATTTTTCAATATCAATTATTGAATTGCATTTGTCACAAATAAAATGACTATGTGGATTTACGTTGCCGTCAAAATGCTCTTGACCACCTATAACTCCAACGCTTTGCACTAAACCATCTTCGCTAAAACTTTTTATGTTTCTATATACAGTACCCAAACTCAAATCGGGGTATTCAGGCTTTAGTTCTTGATAGACCCATTCAGCTGTGGGATGAACCTTTGTACTTTGTATTTTATTTAATATAGCTACTCGTTTTCTGCTAAAGTTTTGACGAGTCGTCATTCATTCACATCCCCTACTTATTAATCTATGTCTAGATTATAACATATAATTTATCATTTGTAAATAGTAATGATTATTATTTTTATTTTTCTTCACTTAAAAGCTTAGTTAATGTTCTTTGGTATTTTTCTTTACAAACAGCAACAACTTCGTCACCTTTTTTCAAAATAGTAGAACCATTTGGAATAATCATATCGTCATCACGCACAATTGACACAACAAGCATTCCTTTAGGGAACTTTAGGTCTTTAAGTGCAACTTCGTCATACACGGTTTTTTGTGGCAATTTCATTGTACAAATAGCACCCTTACCTTTGCTTAAGCTTGCAAGCAAGTGCATTTTGTCAATATTCGCCTCTTGTTCAATTAATTTTGTTATAATTTCTGTGCTACTTACAGCAAAATCAACACCCAACAAATGGAAAGTTTCCAAATTTCTTGGGTTGCTTGCCCTTGCTATTACCTTTTTTGCATGAAAATAATTTTTAGCAAGTTGTGAAGCTACAATATTATCTTGGTCGCTACCAGTTACAGCCATAAAACATTCGCAATTTTTCACACCAGCTGATTCTAATGTGCTAACATTACTAGAATCTCCACAAATAATTTGAGCATCTAACTCATCAGCTAATCTTAAACATTTTAATCTATCTCTTTCTATTAAACTTACTTCGTACCTTTTTTCTATCATAGCACGAGCTAAGTTTTTACCAATTTTGCCACCACCAGCAATAACCATTCTCATATATATCTTCCCTTTTCGAATATTAATCTATACGTTTTGCAAAAACTATATTGTCACCTAGTACCACCTTTGGGCATTGTATAGGTGTGTTTAGTTTGAATTCACCTTCTTTGGTTATCAGTCCAAAAACACTTTCTTCGTCAGTTCCAGCTAAAATAGATAATCTTTTATCTATATGCCTTTTATCGGCTGGTATTATTCTAAAAGTTATTGTATTAATACCGAAACTTACCTTTTTTTGTTCATACGGAGAAGTTATAGCTGAAATTATTGCTTCAGCTGACATATTTGTAGGGCAAATTGATTTTAGACCAAAACTTTCGAAAACATATTCACGAAAAGGGTCTGAAATTCTTGAAACAACATTTTCAACGCCAAAAATACTTTTTGCAATTTGACCAACAGTTATATTTAAATTATCATCAGAAGTTGTTACTGTTACGGCGTCGCAACTTTCTATTCCTGCGCTTTTCAAGTTTTTTATATCCATAGGAAAACTTTGAAACGTTACCCCACCAAATTTAGGGCTAAGCTGTGCAAGTTGTTCTTCGCTTTCTGCAATTACAACAATTTCATGCCCTTCCCTGTCTAGTGCTTCGGCAACTTTTCGTCCTAAATGCCCTGCTCCTACAACTAATATATTCATACATTTCCTCTTTTACATATTTTCTGGGTCGTCGCTGTCGCCTGTGCTTTCAGAAACACTCTCATCGTCTGTACTTTCTTCGCCAGTGCCTTCTTCGTCTGTATTTTCTTCATCAGCACTTTCTTCCTCAAGAATAGTACCATTTCCAGCTATTAAAGCGTCTACCTCTTCTATATCTACAGTTTTCTTAACACAAAATTCACCATAAATATAGGCATTTGTGTCACCGTATTCGATTTCATTCCATGAGCTACCCTCTTTTACAAGAACATAATTGTCGCCAGCTTGAGCTACTCCAACAATTTCATTGCTTGTACCTGCACCTGTACGAATATTAATATCACTCTCGGTAATTTCAACCACGGTTATCTCTATACTTCTACCAACTGAAATAGCCTCTGGTTCAGGAGTTGGGTTACCCTCTTCATCTGTTAAATAAACATTTATATCAGCATTATCGGCACTGCTACAAGCAGTAAAACTTGCCCCTACAAGAGCAACCATTAAGATTAAAAACAATTTTTTCAACGCAATACCACCCTTTTCTTTTTATTTTACCACACTTTTTATAATTTTCAAATATATATTGTCACATTTTCAAAAAATTTATATAAAATTAACGATTTTTCTAATCATTTTCTGCTTTTCGATTTGCTTTCATATACACTTAAAAGAATTATGACAAAAGCTAGTATTAAAATCGTACAAACAAACATAGAAACTGTAATAGCTGTAAAATCGAACAACCCTTTAAACGCTACAAATATTACAATAAAGCTTATAATTAGCAAACTTAAAAGGCATGTTCTAAGAATATTAAACGGACGAGAAATCATAGCTAAATGCCTAAAAGCCAAGCTTATTGTAATTATAACTGCCATTGTTGACACTTGTGTTGAAGTATAGCCAAACACGGTGCTTGCTATAACCAAAGCTGTAATTCCTAAAAATATGCTAAATCCAGCTGGAACGGCTTTTTTAACAACATTAACTAAGAATTTACCTTTTACAAGTTGCGTGTTAGGCTCTAACGCCAATATAAACGACGGTATTCCTATAGCTAAACTGCCTATTAAAGTAACGTGAATTGGTTCAAAGGGGTAAGAAACTGAAACAAACACAAATAAAAGTGATAGTAGAACAGAATAAGTGGTTTTTGTCAAAAACAAGCTGGCTGAACGCTGCAAATTGTTAATTGACCGTCTACCCTCACGCACAACTAAAGGCATTGCAGAAAAATCTGAATTAAGAAGTACTATGTTTGAAACAGTTCTAGCTGCGTCGCTACCAGATGCCATCGCAATACTACAATCAGCTTCTTTTAAGGCTAACACGTCATTCACTCCGTCGCCTGTCATTGCTACAACGTGACCATTTTTTTGCAAAGCTTTAACAAGTTTGAGTTTTTGTTCTGGACTAACTCTACCAAAAATGTTATATTCTAAAACTATTTCTTCGATTTTTTCGTCTTCTACAACGCTCATATCAATATATTTTTCGCTGTTTTTTAGTCCTGCTTTTTTCGCCACACTGGCTACAGTAACTGGGTTATCACCTGAAATTATTTTAACTTTAACGGATTGTTTTTCAAAAAAATCAAGTGTTTGTTTTGCATCTTTTCTTATTTTGTCGCTTAACACAATTAGCGCCACTGGTTTTAAATTTTTAGGAAGCTTTTTTTCGTATATTAAATCATCTGTATAGGCCAAAACCAGCACTCTTTGACCGTTTTTACTGTAGTTATTTTCGGCAGTTTCGAACGGATTGTCTTTTAAAACAAATTCACTTGCGCCTAAAACATAAGTTCCTTTGTTTTTAAAGCTAACAGCACTCCATTTGCGTTTTGATGAAAACGGCACTACACTTAAACTTTCCCACGAAGTTTCCACTTGGGCAAAATCACGAATAGCGTTTATAGTTGCGTTGTCGTCTTTTAGTCTTGTTCCTAAAGCACTTAGAGCCTTACAAATTTGATTATAATCGTTTTTTAAAGTTACGATTTTATCAACTTGCATTGTCCCTTGCGTTATAGTTCCTGTTTTGTCAAGGCATAAAACATCAACCCTAGCTAAAGTTTCAACAGAATAAAGGTCTTGCACCAACGTTTTATGAGCAGATAGCCTAATAACGCTTATAGCAAAAACCATGCTAGTGAGAAGAATTAGCCCCTCTGGAATCATAGAAATCATTGCTGCTACAGCAGAAAAAACCGACTTGCTAAGTCCATCTCCTAAAATAAAATACTGCTTAAAAAACAATATTGTCCCTAAAGGAATTAAGCTGTAGCCAATAATTTTAACCAATATGTTTAATGATTTCATTATATCGGAATTAGATTTTTTGACATATTTTGCGTTTTGAACAATTTTGTTAGCATAGTTTTGTGCACCTACATGTTCCACTTTGGCAAAACACTGCCCACTTACAACAAAACTACCTGAAAGAAGTTTATCTCCTTTAGTTTTAACTATAGCATCTGCCTCGCCAGTAAGCAGCGATTCGTTAACTTCCACTTCGCCTTGAACTAAAACACAATCAGCAAAAACCTGGTTGCCAGTTTTAAGCTTAACTGTGTCGTCTAATACAATTTCCCAAACAGGAACTGTGACCGTTTGACCGTCACGAACAACAGCAACTTTAAGCTGTGAAATAATATTTAGTTTATCAACAATTCTTTTAGAGCGAATTTCTTGGAAAATTCCAATGCCTGTATTTGAAAAAATAACACCCATAAAAAGCATATTTTTCACTATATCGGCTAAGTCTACACCATCTATAATACCTACGAAAAATATAAGACCAGCAAAAATTATATTTAAAATATTGAAAAAATTTAAACTATGTGATAAAATAATTTGTTTTTCGGTTTTAGTTTTAACGCCTATTTCAGCGTTTGTTAAACCTTGTTTTTCTCTTTGTGTAACTTCTTCAGCACTAAGTCCGGTTACATTTTCCTTTTGCTCTATATTTTCCAAGTACTTTCTCCTTATAAATTTAGTAAATTTGATGTTTTATATTTATATTGCATAATTTTTTAGTATTAATTTGTGTAAATTATTTAACTTGTTTGAATATTTTTATCAATTTTTAAACATAGTATGAATTTTAATCTATAATTATATACAAAACAGCTTATTTGACAAGTTGATATGTTTATATTATCATAAATATATTAAATATTTCTAAATAAGAGAGGTTAAATTTATGACTAACAAAACATTTTTGTTGATAAATCGTAAAAGTGGTAAAGCTTTACAGTCTTTAGGTATAGAAAACGGAGTAGCAGTAGAGCAATCACAAGTTAATTACTGCGATGCCCAACTTTGGAGCAAAGCAACTATTTCTAAAAGTTCGTTTAAATTAGTTAATAAAGCGACTGATAAAGTTTTAGATGTAATGTACAACGGAACTGTTAACGGAACTTGGACACACACTTGGGAAGATGTTAACGGCCCTAGCCAAGAATGGCGTTTTGACAAAGCTTCAAGAGGCTTTAGAAAAATTGTAAATGTAACAAGCGAAAAAGTTTTAGATATACACGAACTAAGTGTTTCAAACGGAGCAGTTGCTCAGCTTTGGGAGGATGTAAACGGCGAAAATCAAGAATGGAAAATTGTTGAATATCCTGCTCCTGCTAAAAGAATATCTGCTAAAAAAATAAAAACTGCTATTTAAATAAAACTGTAGAAAAAGATGACCTTGTTAGGTCATCTTTTTTCAATTTATCTCTATCATATTTATTGCAATATACTCATAGAAGTCGATTTTATCGCCTTCCCAAGTTAGTTTTACTCCATCAGAATAAATATTAATATCATCATAACCTTTGAAGTAATAAAAATAATTATACGCAATTGCAACAGCAGTGTTTAAACCCTGTTCATCAATTACAGATTGTAAACTTTCGTCAAAATAAAGTTCTAATTTACCCCATTTTTCTTGTGCTACGAATATTTCACTGTCTATATTGTAAACTTCTTTTAACGCTTCCCAAAACTGTAAAAAGTCGTAAGAATTATCTTCTATATCTATTTTAGTATAACCGTCACCGTCTGGAATAACAATGCTGTACATTTCTGTTTCTAAACTAGCAACAGCTAGTTGCTCGTCTTCATCTGCTGCTACAGTGTAGCTATCACTAAATCCAAATAAATCACTTTGAACGCTATAAACACTGAAAACACCCACTAAAATTACAGCAACTGCCGCATATGACACATATCTATCAGCAAATTTTTTAATATTTTTCATCTTAAATTTAGAAACATACTGCTCATTTTGTGATTTTTCAATTATACTATTATATAAATCTTCTTTTTTAAATTCTTCTAGGTGAATTTCATCTAAGGAGTTTTTTATTTTGTTTTCAAGCATCTTTCTCCTCCAATTTTTTCTTTAAAATCTCACGGCCACGTTTTAGCCTTGTTCTAATCGTAGCATCGTTTTTATTTATAATTTTTGCTATTTCTTGTGTTGAGTATCCCTCGTAATAATACATATAAATACAGTCTTTGTATTTTTGTGGAAGCTTTAGTATTTCGCCTAAAGTTTCGTCTATTTCAAAAGGCAAAGCTGTTTGTTTTAAATCTTCTAGACTTAAATTTTTTCTTAATTTAGAACGAAAATAGTCCATACACTCATGATAAGCGCAAGTAAGCAACCAAGCTTTTATGTTTTCATCATCTACAAATTCTTTGTTAGAAATATAGAACTTCAAAAAAACATCTTGCACTATATCACTACTGTCAGCAGGTCGTTTTGTATATAAAAAAGCATACCTATAAATATTTTGAAAAAATTTATCATATATCCTTTTAAATTCGTCGTTATCTCTCTTTTGCAACATAGGCTACACTCCTGTTATTATCTAAATACAATATTGGAGTTTAAAATTAAGGAGCTGTACAAAATCAATACGTCTTTGCCTTCAAAGTCGATATATTCGTCTAACATTTCTGTAGAAAAATATCTTAAATCAACTAGCGTAACAGTTTTATAGCTTTCTAAAAACAAAGGAGCAATAGAGCTTCCAAAAGAATCCCTAAAAATTATAAGCTCTTTGTCAGTAGTAGCGTTTGGGCTTGTGATAACAGTTAAAGCAGTAGCACCGTCTAAAAACACGTTATAGCCGTCCTCAGAATTAAACTCTGCTAAGTTGTAAACCTCGGTAAAATTAGGGTTTTCAAGATTATCTACAGTAGCTGAAAGTGTGTATTCGCTTTCTAAATAAACTAAATCTTCAGCTTGATTAATTAAAGCTGACTGTGAAGAATAAACACCGTAGAAATTGCTTAGCGTAAGTTTATTATACTGGGTTTCGTCAAGTTTTGCAAACCCCATTTCACTTGCAAATACATCCATTACATCAAAAAGCTTGTCTTGCGACCAATGAGTATCGGTTTTATAGTAGCTTTCAAGCGAAAGTGCACCGAATATATCTATATATTGTGCATCGGTTAGATTATTGTAAAATTTTTGTGAAATTTCAAGTGCATCGGTTACAAGGTTATTGTCAGAGCTATAATATGTTTTGTCTGGTATTACGCTAACATAATAATTGTCAGCTTTACCCTTTATATACTCTTCATAAACGGCGTTCATCTTTTCGGCAAACCTTAAAACATTGTCTTCCCTTGTAGGGTAGTCGCTTTTAAAAATATATCCATTTTCGGTGAAAATACCATCAATATCTTTTTGGTTTAAAATAAAGGTTCTAAACCAAGCATCTATATAAAGCATTTGTGACCTTAAAGGGAATTGGTCGTTAGAGTAGTTCTCAAAACTTCCAAACCATGTACCATCAGTAATTGTTTCAATTGTTGGAATAGTTATTTGCGTGAGCTTTCTTTTTTCTTCTGCTGAAAACTCTACATCTTTTGTGAAAATTGATAGCGCAAATATAGCTGTTATAAAAGCTATAAAAGTAAAAGCAGTTATTTTATTTTTCATTAAAATCTAAAATACAAAAACGGATTAAACGAACCTTTTACCAAAAATGCAGTTACTAAAATTAGTATCAAAACCATTGATATAGGCTGTAAAACTGTTTGTATTTTTCCTCCTTTTTTTGCTATATTTTTTACAAGTGGTGTAACTCCTATAAAACCAATTACAAATATATACAAGTAGCTTTGCATGTAATATAAAGTTTCTTTATTTATTAAGTTGTCAAAGCTAAACAACATACTAAAATTGCTTATCAAAGTGTTTGTGTCAGTGCTTGCAAAAATTACGAAGCTAATAACCACAAATAAAACTAAATAAACATGTTTTATAAAATTTGGTGTTTTTAGTTTTATGAATTTTTCCAGCACTAAAAATACTGCGAAGTATAAACCCCATAAAATAAAGTTCCAACTTGCACCGTGCCAAAAACCGGTTAAAAACCAAACTACTGCAATATTGAATATCCACCTTGCAAGTTTAACTCTGTTTCCGCCAAGTGGAATGTAAACATAATCCCTAAACCATGAACCTAAACTCATGTGCCACCTTCGCCAAAACTCTGTTATACTTGTAGATATAAAAGGGTAGTCGAAGTTTTCAGGGAAATCAAAACCAAATATTTTTCCAAGCCCTATAGCCATGTCGCTGTAACCTGAAAAATCGAAGTAAATTTGCATACTGTAAGCAATTGCCCAGCCCCACGCAAACAAAGCTGTCTGCTCGTTAGAGCTTGTATATTTCTCGCAAAATTCACCTAAAACATTTGCAATTAAAACTTTTTTACCAAGTCCAACTGTAAACCTAAATGCACCGTCAGAAAATTTCTCTATAGAATGAACACGGTTTTTAAGTTGGTCTTCTATAGTAGTATACCTAACGATAGGTCCAGCTATAAGCTGTGGGAAAAAGCTAATATAACAGGCGAAATTTATGATATTTGTTTGAACTTTCGCTTGCCCTTTGTATAAGTCTACGGTATAACTCATAGCTTGAAAAGTGTAAAAGCTTATACCTATAGGAAGTGCAAGCTTTAAAAAGGCTATTTCAAAGCCTAAACCTTGCAAGTTCCCTATGAAAAAATCTGTGTACTTAAAAACAAGCAAAAAAGCAAGGCTAATAGAAAGAGAAATAACCATAGGTATCTTCTTTCTTTTAGCCTTGTCAATTATCAGTCCAAAAATAAAGGCACAAAAAGTAGAACCTAACATTACATACATGTATTTTGGTTCACCGTAATAATAAAAACTAAGGCTAGCTAAAAGAAGAACAAGGTTTTTGCCCTTTTTCGGCACTACAAAATATAGCAGTAAAATTATTGGTAAAAACCAATATAAAAATGGAACTGATGAAAATAGCATTTTATCCCTCGCTTACCATTGTGTTAAAAGCGTCTACAAAGTTTTGAGCATCTTCTGCCATTACTAAAAATACTAGGTTGCCGTTTGCTACAGCAATTATGTCGTCCTCTTCAACTGAAACACAAACCCATTTAGCAGGGTTAACTGTTGTAGGTAGAGTTTCTGCTAGTGTAGTAGCTTCTTCTGCTGTTTCTGTTGTAAACATTGCAAGTGAGAAAGCTTGTGAAGACATCATAGGCTCGAACATAACTGCTCTTGAATAAACTAATTCAGTTGAACCTAAGTTGTACTCTTCCATTTCTGCTGGAAGTTCGTAAGCTTGGCAATTAAGTGATACAAATTCTTTGTACTCGTCACTTGAATACTCTGTTGTGTCAGCAACTGTTTGAAGCATTGTTTCAAGCTCGCTTGAATCCCAAACTTTTGCTTCTACTGCGTCGTCTGCACTTTGACAAGCTACTAGTGAAATAGATAAAACTGCTGCTAAGATAAATGATAATAATTTTTTCATTAAGATTTCCTCTTTTTTCTTTTTTTTATTTATTTTGTGACTGCTCACATATAATACACGTATAAGCAAGCAAAAATGTTTCATTTATTTTCAAAAATTTTTATTTATTTTTTTAAAGCTTGGGTGTATAATGTAAATAGATATTATAAAAGTGTTAAAGGAGCTAATTTATGGGACCATATGACTACATAGTTGACGACATCAAAGGCGATTACGCTTATTTGGCAAGAACTGACATATTAGAAGAAAAAGACCCACTTATGATAGCACTTGCGTTGTTACCTTTTGGGGTTGATATTGGCAGTAATATTAGGTTCGAAAATTTAGAGTACACTATTATATCTTGAATTTTAAATTAGAGGAGTAGTAACATGATTTATCAAGCAAACGAAAAAAGATATGAGGATATGAAATATTCTTACACTGGAAAAAGTGGTTTGAAACTTCCTATAGTTTCACTAGGTCTTTGGCAAAACTTTGGCTCTGTTGACCCTGTAGACAACATGCGTGAAATGTTACGCACAGCTTTTGACTACGGTATAACTCACTTTGACCTTGCAAACAACTACGGGCCTATCCCTGGTAGTGCCGAGGAAAACTTTGGTGCTATATTCAAAAAAGATTTTAAAACTCACCGTGACGAACTTATTTTATCAACAAAAGCTGGCTACACAATGTGGGACGGCCCTTATGGTGATTTTGGTAGCAGAAAATATTTAACAGCTTCACTTGACCAAAGCCTTACACGTATGGGTGTTGATTATGTTGATATTTTCTATCATCACCGTATGGACCCTAACACTCCTTTAGAAGAAACTATGGGTGCTTTGGCTTCTATAGTAAATCAAGGTAAAGCTTTATACGTTGGTATTTCTAATTACGACGGCGAAACTATGACAAAAGCTGCTGAAATTTTAAAAGATTTACGTTGTCCTTTTATCATCAACCAAAACCGTTACTCTATATTGGATAGAAGAATTGAAAACAACGGACTTAAAAAAGCAAGCGAAGAACACGGCTTAGGTATTATGGCATTTAGCCCACTTGAGCAAGGTATGCTTACCGACAAATACCTAAAAGGTATTCCTGCTGATAGCCGTGCTACCCGTGAGTTGTTCCTTAAAACAGCTAAAATAACACCCGAGGCTATTGCTCAAATCTCTGCACTTAATGACATTGCTACAGATAGAGGTCAAACACTTGCTCAAATGGCTTTACAATGGGTTTTAAAAGATGATGTAGTTACAAGCGTTTTAATTGGTGCTTCAAAACCAGCACAAATTATTGAAAATGCAAAAATTGTTAACGCACCAAAATTCACAAGCGAAGAACTTGCTAAAATTGATAAAATAGTATTGTAAAATAACAAATTAAAAGGGAACAGATTTTGTTCCCTTTTTTAGTGTACAAAAATAACTAAAATGCTTGACTTATTGAATATTTTTAATTATACTTACATTATAAATTATTCGGATAATATAACGGAAAAGGTGACTAGTATGACAAATGACGAAAAAAAATATTTACGTGAATTGGCTACAGAATTCAAAGAAGCATCTGAAACTAAAATCAACTGCGACAAAAGGCAAGCTTGGTACGACTTAAACGATTTAAAAGACGGCGTAAAACCTTTGTTTATTAACCATTACTGGCCGACTGCGATGGCTGAAATTTTCCCTAAAGAAATTTACAAATGCACAAGCGAAGATGCCCTTAATTTCGAACAATATTTTTTAACTAAATTATTTTATGTTAAAGATTTATGCGACGATAACGTTGTTGAACCTTTGGTTTACTCTCCTTATGAGCATTTTTTAGACCCATACCCAAAAATGCAACGACAAATTCACCGTTCTATGAGCGACCACGGTTCTGGCGCTTTTGAAATTGTGCCAACTATTATAAACACTGACGATATTTGCAAAATCACTTCTCCTTCATTAGAGTACGACCACGATTTAGCTAAAAGAACTTTTGAAGAAACTAACGAGCTTTTTTCTGGCATTTTAACTACTATAAAAAAACCTGTTTATTTTGCTGCTAAAATTTCTGACGAATACTCATGGTACAGAGGCATTGAGCAAACTTATATGGATTTGTATGACGAAGATGAATGGATGCACGAAGTTTTAAAGAAAATTGCAGACAACTTTAATGAGCGTTTTGACATGCTTGAAGAAGTTGGTCTTTTAGGTTGTTTGGACTTGTCTGACCCACTAGGCTCTGCTGGTCTTAGATATATATCTGGCATGAAAGACTATAGAGATATAAAAAACGGCAACTATTTCGCTGATAAATCGACAACAAAAGACAACTGGGGGTTTTCTTGTTCAGAAGTTTTCAGCTGTGTTTCAAACGCAATGCACGACGAATTTTCTTTTAAATATGATGTTGATGCTATGGACAGATTTTTCGCTTGCAACGTTGGTTGTTGTGAAGTTTTGGACAAAAAAATTGATTTAATTAGACAATTTAAAAATGCTGTGAAAATTTCGGTTTCAGAGTGGTGTGACCACGAACTTGCTGCTAGTAAAATTAAGCATGACTTTGTTTACAGCTACCGTGCTGCTGGAACTCACTTTTTGTCAGAACATTTTGACAAAATTAACGGCGAGAAAGAAATTAGAAGTGTTATTGAGGCTTCTAAACGTCATAATTGTAACACAGAAATTGTGTTAAATATCGGTGGCGAATTTGGCTCGAACCCTAGAGAAAAGGCAAAAGAATGGTCTAAAATGACAAGATACTTAATCGACGAATATTACTCTAAATAACAACAGTTGGTAATTTAAATTTTAGTTGCAAAAAAGTTGAACACATTATTATGTGTTCAACTTTTTTTATAGTTTGCAATTTTTGACAACTTAAAACATCAAATCATCTAAAAAGCTAGTATTAAAACAATTATTTAATAGCTTCGTAAACTGAAACTGCACAAGCAACTGTCATACCAACCATTGGGTTGTTACCAGCGCCGATTAAGCCCATCATCTCAACGTGAGCAGGAACTGATGAAGAACCAGCAAATTGAGCATCGCCGTGCATACGACCCATTGAGTCTGTTAAGCCGTAAGAAGCAGGACCTGCAGCCATGTTATCTGGATGTAGAGTTCTACCTGTACCACCACCAGAAGCAACTGAGAAGTAGTTTTTGCCATGTTCAATAGCCCATTTTTTGTATGTACCAGCAACTAAATGTTGGAAACGAGTTGGGTTAGTTGAGTTACCTGTGATAGATACATCAACGCCTTCGTGTTGCATGATAGCAACGCCTTCAAGAACATCATTTGCACCGTAACATTTAACAGCAGCTCTTTCGCCGTCTGAATAAGGAACTTCTTCAACGATTTTAAGTTCGCCTGTGTAGAAGTCATAGTCAGTTTTAACATATGTAAAACCGTTAATTCTTGAGATAATGAAAGCAGCATCTTTACCAAGACCGTTAAGAATAATTCTTAGTGGTTCTTTTCTAGCACGGTTAGCTTTTTTAGCAATACCGATAGCGCCTTCAGCAGCAGCGAAACTTTCGTGACCAGCTAAGAAAGCGAAGCATTTTGTTTCGTCTTTAAGTAGCATAGCACCAAGGTTTCCGTGGCCTAGACCAACATTTCTTTGTTCTGCAACAGAACCAGGAATACAGAAAGCTTCAAGACCGATACCAATAGCCTCTGCAGCCTCGGAAGCAGTTTTTGTGCCTTTTGCAAGTGCAACAGCACAGCCTAGTGTATAAGCCCAACCAGCATTTTCAAATGCTATGTTTTGGATATCTTTAACGATTTGAATAGGGTCAAAGCCTTTGCTTGTACACATTTCATGTGCAACTTCAAGGCTAGCAATGCCATATTCAGCAAGACATTTCTCAATTTTAGGAAGTCTTCTGTCCTTGCTTTCGAATTTTACGTCGTTTGCCATTATATTATGTCCTCCTTCTATGGTTTATTCTTCACGTGGGTCGATGTATTTAGCAGCATCGTCAAAACGACCGTATTGACCGATGTTCTTTGTGTAAGCATCGTTTGGAGCCATGCCGTGACGGATGTCTTCTAGCATTTGACCTAGTTTAACGAATTGGTAACCAGTAACTTCGTCGTTATTGTCAAGAGCCATTTTAAGAACATAACCTTCTGCCATTTCCATGTAACGAACGCCTTTAACACCAGTAGAGAACATAGTACCAACTTGGGAACGTAGTCCTTTACCAAGGTCTTCAAGACCTGCGCCGATTGGTAAACCACCCTCTGAGAAAGCAGTTTGGCTTCTACCGTAAGCTAATTGTTTAAAGATTTCTCTCATAGCTACGTTAATAGCATCACAAACTAAGTCTGTGTTTAGGCACTCTAAAAGAGTTTTGCCTGGAAGAATTTCAGCAGCCATAGCAGCTGAGTGAGTCATACCTGAACAGCCTAGTGTTTCAACTAGAGCTTCTTGTACGATACCCTCTTTAACATTTAAAGTTAGTTTACATGCGCCTTGTTGAGGTGCACACCAGCCCACACCATGTGATAAGCCAGAAATATCGCTAATTTGATAAGATTTTACCCATTTTCCTTCTTCAGGAATAGGAGCTGGTCCGTGATGAGGACCCTTTGCAACAGTACACATTCTTTCCACTTCATGGGAATAATTCATAGTAAGGTACTCCTTTCGGTGATTAATTTCCTTGTTGTATGGCATATTATTTTCCATAACTCAACATTATAATTATAGAATAATATAAAGGATTTTGCAATAGTTATAACAAAATTTTTACAAAAAGAAATAATAAATATAAAAAATAGTTTTATTTTTAGTTTTTATGATAAGTTTTTTCACAAATGACAGAACAAACCGTGGTCGCCGTGTTCAAATTTAAAGGGTCACGACTATTCGTGACCCTTAATTGAATTAATCTAAAATGCCTAACATTGGGTTAATTTTCATAATTGCTTCTTGAGTGTAGCTTGTTTCAAGGTCGACAGTTTTTCTTAAATCACTGCTTTTTGTGAAGCTTTCCATAACTTCAAGAACATGAAGAGTTTGTTTGTATGAGCATCTAGCTGGTCTGCCTGTTTCTAAAGCTTTTGCCATATCTGCAAGACCTAAAGCACGGCTGTTGTCTTTGTAACCATATGTAAGTGGCATTTCTTTTTTCTCGCCGTCTAAACGGTGAATAACATATAATGGGCCACCAAATGTATTAGGGTCAGGAACGATTAAAGTACCTTCGCTACCGTAAATTTCGTATCTAGCTTGACCTTTATTTACTACGTCGAAAGTTGTGAATAATGTACCAATAACACCACTGTCAAACTCCATCATACCTGTAATATATGTTGGAACATTTACTTCAATAGTTTCGCCAAAATGCTCTTTACTTGTTATAATTCTAGTATCGAAGCTTTTTTTAGCAATACCAGTTACACTTTTTACTCCACCTAATAGGTTGATAAGTGAAGTTATGTAATAAGGGCCCATATCAAACATAGGACCACCACCATATTGATAGTAGAAATCTGGGTCTGGATGCCATGTTTCGTGACCACGACAAATCATAAATGCAGCAGCACCTACAACATCACCAATTACACCGTCTTCAATAATTTTACGGCAAGACTGAATACCAGCGCCCATAAATGTGTCAGGTGCACCACCGATTAAAAGACCTTTTTCTTCAGCTAATTTTACAAGTTTAACACCCTCTTCGTAGCAAGCGCCAAGAGGTTTTTCGCTGTAAACATTTTTGCCTTTTTCAAGTGCAAGTTTTGAAACTTCAAAGTGCTCGTAAGGTCTTGTTAAGTTTAAAACAATGTCAATTTCCTCATCTTCAACAAGTTCGTACATTGTGTCGTAAACTTTTGGGATGTTATAATCTTCTTGCGCTTTTAAAGCTCTCTCTTTAACAAGGTCACAAACTGCTACTATTTGAATTTCTTTGAACATATTTGTAATGTTTTTTAAATAAATTCCGCTAATTGCGCCAATTCCTACTATACCGATATTTTGCATTTTAAATACTCCTTAATACATTTTTTTATTGCTGATAAATCTATCATCTGTTAAGTTATTGTCGATTGCATATTGTTTGCCCTCGCCAGCCCAAAGCATACCACGCTCCATTAAAATTTCAGCGTTTGGTGATTTTTCAAATACATCGTCATGATGGCCTAATGAGTTGTAGAAAACTCTGCCATTACCCCAATATTTTGTCCAAGCTACTGGCATATCAACTGGTTTGTTTGATACATGATAATAATTTACTATTGGAAATCTTGTTGATGCCAAAACTTCAATAGATGGGTCAACATGCAAGTAATAATGCTCGCTACAAACTGGGAAATCTTCAAGCCCTGCAACTATAGGAGAAGAACCGTGGTTAACGTTAACCATATAATCTATTCCGTCGCCACCTGGGTGACTTACCCATTGACCACCAGTGATAAATTGCCATTCGGTATTTTGACGGAATGAATCGCACATTCCACCGTGACAACCTGCAAGCCCTACACCAGCACCAACAGCTTTTGCTATGTTTTTAACATATTCGTTTTCTATTTGACCCATTGTCCAACATGCTACAATTAAATCAAGTTCTAACAATTTATCAACATCTGCTAAACATTCTAAATCGCTGTAAAGTTCAACCTCGTAACCGTTTTTTTCAAGCAAACCTTTAAATCTTTTTGAAGTTAATTTTGGTTCATGACCGTCCCAACCACCTTCGAAAATTAAAGCTTTTTTCATAAAGCACACCCCTTTTATAAATAATTAATAATAATATATTAAGAATATCATTATTTTATGTGAAAAACTAACTAAAAAGGCTTTAAAAACACTCATTTATTGCACAAATTAGTCCAAAATACCTACCATTGGGTTGATTCTCATTGCTGGTTCTGGTTTGTAACTTGTTTCAAGGTCAACAGTTTGTCTTAAATCGCTACTTTTTGTAAAGCTTTCCATAATTTCAAGAACATGAAGAGTTTGTTTGTATGAGCATCTAGCTGGTCTGCCTGTTTCTAAAGCTTTTGCCATATCTGCAAGGCCTAAAGCACGACTGTTTCCTTTGTAAGCAAATGTAAGTGGCATTTCTCTTTTTTCGCCGTCTAAACGGTGAATAACATATAATGGGCCACCAAATGTGTTAGGGTCAGGAACAATTAAAGTACCTTCACTGCCGTAGATTTCATACCTTGATTGACCCTTATAAACTACATCAAAAGTTGTAAACAAAGTGCCAACTACTCCACTGTCAAATGTAAGTATTCCTGTTGTATATGTAGGAACATTTACTTCAATTTTTTTACCAAATTGCTCTTTACATGTTGCAATTCTAGTGTCGAAGCCTTTTCTAGCTACACCAGTTACGCTTTTTACTCCACCTAGTAAATTTACTAGCGAAGTTACATAGTAAGGACCCATATCGAACATAGGACCACCACCATATTGATAGAAAAAGTCTGGGTCTGGGTGCCAATTTTCAGGGCCATGGGTTATCATGAACGCAGCAGCGCCTACAACGTCGCCAATTACACCGTCTTCTATAATTTTTTTACAAGACTGAATACCAGCTCCCATAAATGTGTCAGGTGCACCACCGATTAAAAGACCTTTTTCTTCGGCTAGTTTAACAAGTTTTACGCCCTCTTCGTAGCAAGCGCCAAGAGGTTTTTCGCTATAAACATTTTTGCCTTTTTCAAGTGCTAATTTAGAAACTTCAAAGTGCTCGTAAGGTCTTGTTAAGTTTAAAACAATGTCAATTTCCTCATCTTCAACAAGTTCATACATTGTGTCGTAAACTTTTGGGATATTATAATCTTCTTGGGCTTTTAAAGCTCTCTGTTTAACAAGGTCACAAACTGCTACTATTTGAATTTCTTTGAACATATTTGTGATGTTTTCAAGATAAATCCCACTAATTTTTCCTATTCCTACTATACCTATGTTTTGCATATACAATCTCCTGTTCCTTATTTTTTATTTTTGAAACTTTTTGGCTAATATGAAGAAAAAATTTGTAAAAAAACCGTTAAATTTGGAATTTTTTTAACATATTAGCTTAAAAACATAGTTTCTCTATTGACATATTAACACAACTTACTATAAAATACTAATTAAGATTTCTTTTAAATCACTCATTTATTGCAAGGAGAACGGCATGTTACCATTTTACGAATATGCAAACTCACAGTATCACATTTCTACAACCACTCGCCTATCTTATCCAGCTCATTTACACTTAGGTGTTGAAATGCTTTATGTTAAAAAGGGTAGTGTTTTAACTCAATATGGCGACGAACAAATCGTTATTAAAAAAGGGCAACTTATTGTGTTGTTCCCTAACACTGTGCATGCGTATTTGTCTTGTGAAAAACACAGCCTTTTAACTTTATATTTATATAGAAACACTATGCAGGAAGATATTTCTAATATATTAACTACAAAAGTACCTGCAAATTTTATTTTTGAAGATATACCAGATGACGTAAAAATTCTTTTGGATTATTTGTCCTTAAAAAATGAAAATGATAATTTAGTAACCAAACTTTACTTCGAACTCATTTTAGCTAAACTTTTCCCTTTAATGGGTTTAAAAGAAAAAGACCATAATTTGCCAGAAGATTTATTGATTTCAGTTTTAATATATATTCAAAACAATTTTTCTGAAAATATTTCTTTAGATATTTTATCGAAAAAGTTCGGAGTTAGCAAGTACAAAATTTCAAGGCTTTTTACATATTCAATTAATGTTTCTTTAACCGATTACGTTAATACGTTAAGAATTGAGCAAGCCAAAACGCTTTTGAAAAAACCAGACTCTAGTGTTATAAGCACTGCTTTTAACTGTGGTTTTGAAAGCCAACAAACTTTTAACAGGGTTTTCAAAAAATTAACAGGAATTACTCCAAAAGAATATAAAAAATTGTCATAAAATTAAAATGAAAGAAAAGGTGATTTTCGTGGGACAACTTACAGATTATGGAATAAGATTAAAAAAAGCTTTTAGAATTTTATGTGGGCTTAATTCAGGTGAAAAAGACTTTGCACTGAAACAAATAGCTTTGTCGCTTGTAAAAAACACTGACGAAATTTTAATAGCCAACAATATAGATGTTCAAAATGAAAATCAAAAAGGCACTAGCCAAAGCTTAATTGAAAGATTAACTTTAACAAAAGACAGAATAGAAGCTATGGCAAATAGCATTTACGAAGTTATCGCTTTGCAAGACCCTACTGGAAAAACTTTGTCAGGGCATACAAAAGAAAACGGACTTAATATAGTAAAAACAACTGTGCCAATAGGCGTTATTGGCATGATTTATGAATCACGACCGAATGTTACGGTAGATGCAACTGTGCTTGCTATAAAATCATCTAACTGCGTTTTTTTAAGGGGCAGTTCTAGTGCTATAAACTCGAACAAAGCTATAGTAAAAGCTATTAAAGAGGGACTTGAAAAGTCTAAAGTACCAAGTGATGCTTGTATTTTAATAGAAAACACCCAAAGAGAACTTGTAAAAGAAATGATAACTTTAAACAAGTATGTCGATTTAGTTATTCCACGAGGTGGCGCTGGGTTAATAAATTATGTAACACAAAACGCAACTGTCCCTACAATAGAAACAGGTGTTGGCAATTGTCATTTGTACGTAGACAGTTATGCTGATTTAACCATGGCTTTAAATGTTCTTGAAAACGGAAAAGTTCAAAGACCATCAGTTTGCAATGCTCTTGAAACCTTACTTGTGCACAAAGATGTCGCAAATGAATTTTTGCCAATGGTAAAAGAAAAAATCGGTGATAAGGTTGAATTTAGAGGCTGTAAAACTTGCCAACGCATAATTGGTTGTGCTAAAGCAAGTGATGAAGACTATGCTACAGAGTTTTTGGACTACATACTTTCTATTAAAGTAGTGAATGATTTAAGTGAAGCAATCGACCACATTGACACCTTTGGCACTAAACATTCGGAATGTATTATAAGCGAAAATTACAGCAACATTAAAACTTTCCAAACAATGGTTGACGCCTCATGTGTTTATGTGAATTCGTCTACAAGATTTACAGATGGTGGAGAATTTGGATTTGGCTGTGAAATTGGAATAAGCACTCAAAAAATTCATGTTAGAGGGCCTATGGCTTTAGAGCATTTAGTAACAACAAAATATTTGATAACAGGAAACGGACAAATAAGATAATGAGTTTAATAGATAAAAGTAGAAAAATTGTAATAAAAATTGGCAGTAACACTTTGTCAGACGAACACGGCTTTATAAACGAGAGTTTTATAAAAAATTTAAGCCACCAAGTGACAAAACTTAAAAACCAAGGTAAAGACGTTGTAATTGTTTCGTCCGGTGCTAAAATTGCAGGTGTTTCAGCTATAAACAAATGGAGCCGTAAAGGTGATATTAATTACAAACAAGCACTTTGCGCAATTGGTCAAGTTAAACTTTTACAGTATTACAGTAAACATTTTACAGACTATAACATAGCACAAATTCTTTTAACAATTGACGACTTCACCCATGATGACAGACTTTTAAACATAAGAAATACCCTGTTTACATTAATTGACGAAAACGTTGTGCCAATTGTAAACGAAAATGACACAGTTTGCGTAAAAGAACTTCAAATAGGCGACAACGACACCTTGGCAGCACTTACAGCAAAACTGTGGAATGCCGATTTACTTATTATTTTAAGCGATATTGATGGTCTTTTTGACAAAAACCCAAAAGAACATGCGGACGCAAAACTTTTGACTAAGGTTAAAAATGTAGAAGAAATAATTTCTCAAATAGAAATTGGTGGAACAAATTCTTTTGGCACAGGTGGCATAAAAACTAAACTTGATGCTGCACAAATTTGCAAAGAGTATGAAATTCCAATGATTTTAGCAAATGGTTCAGCAGAAAATGTTATAGACAACTTACAAATAAGCGAAGAAAACTGTACAGTTTTTTTATAAGGAGAATGAAATGAACGGTAAATTATACGGAGTGGGTGTAGGCCCTGGCGACCCAGAATTGATGACTTTAAAAGCAGTTAAAGTCATTAAAAATTGTGATATAGTAGTAGTTCCAGGGGCAGTAGCTAAGGAAACAGTGGCTTATAAAATTGCACTAGGCGCATGCCCTTTTCTACCAGAAAAAGAAATAGTACCAATTCATATGCCTATGACTAAAGATAGCAAATTAAGGGCTGAAAGCCACCAAAACGCAACCCAAGTAGTGGAAGATTTATTGTTACAAGGCAAAAGTGTAGCTTTTTTAACTTTAGGTGACCCAACAATTTACTCAACTTATATCTATGTACACAATAGAATTGTAAACAAAGGTTATCAGGCTGAGATAATTAACGGTATACCTTCTTTTTGTGCTGTTTCAGCAAAAATGAACATAGGTTTAGTAGAAAAAGAGGAGATGCTCCACGTTATTCCTGCGTCTTACGAAATTGATGAAGCTCTTGAATTTCACGGAACTAAAGTTTTGATGAAAGCTGCTAGTAAAATGAAAGATGTACGTGAAAAAATTAAAGAAAAAAACCAAGAGGCTGTAATGGTTGAAAATTGTGGTATGCCAAACGAAAAAATTTATCATAGTACAGACGAAATCCCAGACAAAAGCAGTTATTACTCTTTAATTATTATAAAATAAACATAAATTAAAAGGAAATTTAGTGAAATGAATAAAATATATGTAGTTGGCATAGGCCCTGGTGCTTATGAACAAATGACAATTAAGGCTGCAAAATGCCTTCAAGAATGTGACATCATAATCGGTTACACCGTTTATATAGATTTAGTAAAAGAACATTTCCCTACAAAAGAATTTTTGACAACATCTATGAAAAAAGAAGTAGAACGTTGCGAATTAGCTATGGAAAAAGCATCACATGGTAAAACTGTTGCTATGATTTGCAGTGGTGACGCTGGTGTTTATGGTATGGCTGGTCTTATTTATCAGTTAAGCACTTCATACCCAAACGTAGAAATTGAAGTTATACCTGGTGTAACTGCTGCTATTGGTGGTGCTGCTATTTTAGGTGCACCTTTAATGCACGATTTTTGCCTTATAAGTTTAAGCGATTTGTTAACTCCTTGGGAAAAAATTGAAAAAAGACTGCTAAGCGCTGCAGAGTCTGACATGGTTATTTGTCTTTACAATCCATCAAGCAAAAAACGTCATGACTACTTACAAAAAGCATGCGATTTACTTCTTACTTATAAATCTGCTGACACAATTTGTGCTACAGTTCAAAACATTTACCGTAATGGACAAAGTGAAACTTTAATGACACTTAAAGAACTACGTGCCACACAAGTTGACATGTTTACAACTGTATTCATAGGAAACGAACAAACTCAAAATATAAACAATAAAATGGTAACACCTCGTGGTTACAAAGTGTAAAGGAAGCTAGATGAAAGCGATATTAGTAGTAAGTTTTGGCACAAGTTATAAGGAAACTAGAAAAGTTACAATTGAAGCCACTGAAAAAGAAATTGAAAATCAATTTAAAGATTATAAAATATATAAAGCTTGGACAAGCAAAAAAATCATTGCAAAAGTATTAAAAACACAAAACATAAGCGTTTTAACAATAAAACAAGCAATTGAGCAAATGAAACAAGACGGAATTACAGACGTTATAGTTCAGCCTACTCATATAATGAATGGTATCGAAAATGACACTATGAAAACCGAAGTTAGCTTATACAAAGCTGATTTTAACTCTATCACTTTTGGAAACCCACTGCTTACTTCTTGGGAAGACATGGACAAGTCTGTGGAAATAATGGCAAATGAATTTGCTGATACAAACAACGACACTGCTATAGTTCTTATGGGTCATGGAACAGAGCATTACGCTAACATGGCTTACGCAGCACTTGACTATAATTTCAAAGACAAAGGCTATAACCGTTTTTTCGTGGGAACAGTTGAGGCTTTCCCAAGCGCCCAAAACGTAATGACAGCTGTAACTAAAAGTGGTTATACAAAAGTTATGCTTACCCCTTTTATGTTGGTAGCTGGCGACCACGCAAATAACGATTTAATTGGTGACGAAGACGACTCTTGGAAAAGTCAGTTTGAAAACGCAGGCTTTCAAGTAAGTTACAGGTTAAAAGGTCTTGGCGAATATGCTGATATTCGTAAAATTTTTGTCGAACATATAAAAGAAACACAAGGGCGTGTTTATGAACATTAACATGATAGGCATAGACTACAACAGTGCTAGTCTTGACAAACGTGCTGTTTTCACTTTTACAAAAAGTAAAAGCATATGCGCTATGGCTGAAATTTTATCAAACAAGCTTATAAGTGGCTGTGTTATTTTGTCAACTTGTAACCGTTTAGAAATTTGGGTTAGTGCTAAAGATAATATAGAAAATTACCTTTTTGAAACTTTGTGTGAAATCAAAAATGTTGACCCAAGTATGCACGAAAATATAATCACTAAAAAAAGTGGCGATGAAGCTGTAAGACATTTGTTTGAGCTTGCCTGTGGTCTTAAATCGCAAATTTTAGGTGAAGACCAAATTTTAGCTCAAATTAAAGATGCTTTGTCGCTTTCACATGAAAATGGATTTTCTTGTAACAGTTTAGAAGTTTTGTTTAGAACTGCAATAACAGCAGCTAAAAAGGTCAAAACAAATGTTGTTTTGACAAACAAACCTACAACAGCTGTTGACGAAGTAATTATAAGGCTTAAAAACGAATATAATCTAAAAGACAAAACTTGCATGGTTGTTGGCAATGGAATTATGGGGAAATTAGCCTCACAAGCTTTTGTTAATGCAAATGCAAAAGTTTTTGTAACTGTAAGACAGCAATATAAACACGGAAAAATTGAAGTTGTTCAAGGTGCTACAGCTATTTCTTATGACGAGCGTGAAAGCTTTTTAAAGAATTGCGACATTGTTATAAGTGCGACAAGTAGCCCACATTTAACTTTAACAAAAGATATGTTTAAAAATATTACAAAGCCTTTAGTTTTAGTGGACCTAGCTGTTCCACGTGATATAGATTACGCTTGTAAATCTTTAGAAAACTTAACTTTATATGACATTGATGACTTTAAAATTGGCAGTGAAGAAGTATCCTTAGCAAAAGAAAAAGCAAGTGGAATTATAGAAGAAGAAATAATGAACTTTTACGACTGGCAAAGCAGTTTGAAGTTCACTTCTAAAATTCAGTTTATTAAAGACGAAACTAGTTCAGATGTAAACGCAAGGCTTAAAAAAGCTATGAAAAAAATGGACTTAAGCCAAACTCAGTGTCAAGAACTTGAAAATCGCATTGACATCGCAGTGCAAAACAGCATTAATCGAATGTTGTTTGAACTTAAAAACAGCTTAACACACGAAGAATTTAGTAAATGTATAGAAGGTCTTGAAAAAATATATGAGTAATTATTTCCCTTTGTTTATAGATTTAAGTTCAAAAAAAATAATAGTAATAGGTGCTGGAAAAATTGCAACAAGGCGAATAAACAGCCTTTTAAAATTTTGTGATGGATTTACAGTAATCGCTGAAACTTTTGACGAAAATTTTGATAAAAGCAGGCTTAACTTAATTAAAAAAAGTTTTGAAATGTCTGACATTGCAGATTTGTCAAACGGTGACATAGTTTTAGCACTTACAAACGACCACGAACTTAACAGGCGAATTGCAAAGCATTGCAAAGACAAAGGCATACTTGTAAATGTGTCGACAGATAAAAACTTATGCACTTTTTTCTTTCCAGCTGTTATTGTGGAAGACGAAATTGTAGTGGGCATAACTGCAAGTGGAAAAAACCACAAAAAAGTAAAAGAGACATCGGAAAGGATTGCAAAGCTTATGAATAAAAAAATAATTATAGGCAGTAGAGAAAGCAAACTTGCTGTTGTTCAAAGCGAAATGCTTTTAAATTATTTGAAAGACAATAATATCCCATGCGAAATTTTGACAATGAAAACTACAGGGGATATTATTTTGGATAAAACTTTAGACAAAATTGGTGGAAAAGGACTTTTTACAAAAGAGCTAGACAAAGCCTTAATTGAAAAACGCTCTGACTTTTCTGTACATAGTTTGAAAGACATGCCTATGGAAGTGCCAAAAGAGTTGCCAATTTTAGGGTATTCAAAAAGAGAAGATGCCCGTGATGTTCTAATTTTGCCAAAAGGCGAAACAGAACTAAAATTTGACAAACCTATAGGTAGTTCTAGTTTTAGAAGAACACTTCAACTTAAAAAGCTATTTCCACAAGCTACATTCAAAAGCATTAGGGGTAATGTTTTAACACGGCTTGAAAAACTTGACGACCACCAATACGGAGCTATTGTTTTGGCAGCTGCTGGAGTAAAACGTTTAAAACTTGAAAACCGTATTAGCCGTTATTTTGAAGTAGACGAAATTTTGCCAGCTGGTGGGCAAGCAATAGTTGTTGTTCAAGGCCGTGAAAACGAAGATTACAGTTATTTAAACGAATTTTTCGACAAACAATCTTATTATATGGCGACAGCTGAACGTGCTTTTATAACTACTTTAAACGGAGGTTGTAGTTCTCCGATAGCTGCTTTTTCTACCATAAACGAGCAAAATATAACTTTGCAAGGCTTGTATTATGACGAAGAAAGCAAAGAATATTCAAAAGAAACCATGACAGCTAGTGTAGACCAAGCTGAAGCTTTAGGCATTAACTTAGCAAATAAAATGAGAAATAAAGGAAATTGCAATGGGTAAAGTATATTTAATAGGTGCTGGGCCTGGTGATGTTGGTTTATTCACCTTAAAAGGCAATAAAATTTTGCAAAAAGCTGACGTAGTTGTTTATGACGCTTTGGTTTCTGACTCTATACTTGCGTTAATACCAAAAACTGCTAAGCTTATAAACGTAGGCAAACGTGCATCGCACCATACAATGGCGCAAGGGGACATAAACAATGTGCTTTTAGAGAAATCGAAAACAAACAATATAGTTGTAAGGCTAAAAGGTGGCGACCCATTTTTGTTTGGAAGAGGTGGCGAAGAACTAGAGCTTTTAGCTCAAAACGGCACGGAATTTGAGGTTGTACCTGGCGTTACTTCTTCAATTGCTGTACCAGCTTACAACGGAATTCCTGTTACTCACCGTGATTATTGTTCATCTTTGCATATAATTACAGGTCATAAAAAAGCTGGCAAAAATTACGACATTGACTTTGAAGCTTTGGTTAAAACTAAAGGAACTCTAGTTTTTTTGATGGGTGTTTCTGCGTTAAAAGATATTTGTGACAACCTTATCGCAAATGGTATGGATAAAACTATGCCTGCTGCAATTTTGCAACAAGGCACAACCTCCAAACAAAAAAGAATAGTTGCTACAGTTGCGACTTTGTACGAAGAAACCCAAAAACAAGGCATAGAAACCCCGGCTATTATAGTCGTTGGTAAGGTTTGCAATCTTGCAAGTAAATTTGAGTGGTATGAAAAAAACAAACTTTTCAGACACAAATTTTTAGTGCCAAGACCTAAAAATTTAAGCTCTAAACTATCTGCCAAACTTAGTGATTTAGGCGCAGAAGTTCTTGAAATTCCAACAATCGAAACTATAGCTACCAATGATAATATAGTAAACGAAACTATTGAAAATTGCGAAATTTTTGACTGGATAGTTTTAACAAGTCCAACAGCTGTGGGCATGTTTTTTGATAAATTACAAGAAAAAAGTATAGATTTAAGAAAATTAAACAAACAAAAATTCGCTGTAGTTGGCAGTGGTACTCAAAAAGAACTTGCTAAAAAAGGAATATACGCCGATTTAGTTCCAAGCGTTTTTGACGGTGTTCATCTGGCGAAAGCTTTGTGCGAAAAAGCTGTAAAAGGCGAGAAAATTTTACTTCCAAGAGCAAAAAAAGGTAGAAGTGAAATTGTTGATATTTTAACAAATCACGGTCTTTTAGTAAATGATTTAGCTATGTACGACACAGTTTTATGCGAAAATATAATTTTTAATAGCTTTAAAAACATAGATTACATCTTTTTCACAAGTTCTTCTACTGTAGAAAATTTTATGAAATCTAACATAGATATTGATTTAAGCAAAATAACAGCTCTTTGCATAGGCAAACAAACTCAAGAAACTGCCCAAAATTACGGAATGAAAACTTTTGTTAGCAAACAAGCAAGCATTGACAGCCTTGTAGAGCTTGCTTGTGAATTATGTGGAAATTAAAAGGAGAATATTATGATTAACCGTCCTAGAAGACTTAGAAGTAGTTTGACACTTCGCAAAATGGTACGTGAAACAAGAATGAATAATTCGTCTTTGGTGTATCCTATTTTTGTAATTGAAGGCGAAAATATTAGGGAAGAAATTGCGTCTATGCCTAATCAATTTCGTTACAGTTTAGATAATTTAGAAGAAGCTTTAAACGATTTGCTTGCAAGTGGTGTAAGCTCTGTGATGTTTTTTGGTATTCCTAATGAAAAAGACGAAGTTGGCAGTGGTGCTTATGACGAAAACGGTATAGTTCAAAAAGCTTTAAGATTAGCTAAAGAAAAATGTCCTGACATGTATTTGATAACCGATGTTTGTATGTGCGAATACACTTCACATGGTCATTGTGGAATTTTATGTGGTCACGATGTCAACAACGATTTAACTTTGGAGTATTTAAGTAAAATTGCTGTGTCACACGCTAAAGCTGGGGCTGACATGGTTGCACCGTCTGACATGATGGACGGTCGAATTGGTGCAATGCGCACTGCTTTAGACCAAAACGGATTTGAAAACACACCAATTATGGCTTATTCAGTTAAATATGCCTCTGCTTTTTACGGACCATTTCGTGAAGCTGCTGGCTCTGCGCCATCATTTGGCGACAGAAAAGCTTATCAAATGGATTACCACAATAAAAAAGAGGGAATTAAAGAAGCTTTACTTGACATAGAACAAGGTGCTGACATTATTATGGTAAAACCTGTTATGTCTTATTTAGATTTAGTTACCGAACTTTCATCTATAACAAATGTTCCAGTTGCTGGCTACAGCGTAAGTGGTGAATATGCTATGGTTAAAGCTGCAGCGCAAAACGGATGGATAGACGAAGATAATATTATATGCGAAATGGCTACTAGTGCTTATCGTGCTGGTGTGAATATCTATATTACATATTATGCAAAAGAAATTGCAAAATTCATGAAAGAAGGTAGGATTGGATAATGTCAAAATCAGAAATTTTATTTGAAAGAGCAAAAAAATGTATGCCTGGTGGAGTAAACAGTCCTGTAAGGTCTTTTGGCAGTGTTGGGCTTAGTCCACGTTTTATTGAAAAAGCTGACAAAGCCTACATGCAAGATGTAGACTTAAATAAATATATAGACTATGTGTGTTCATGGGGGCCTATGATTTTAGGGCATAACAATGATGTTATAAAAGAAAATGTTATTAAAGCTATGGACAACGGTTTAAGTTTTGGTGCTGCTACTGAAATTGAAGTAGAAATGGCAGAATTCATAGTAGAAAACATTCCATCTATAGAGATGCTAAGAATGGTTAACTCTGGCACAGAAGCAGTTATGAGCGCTATTCGTGTAGCAAGAGGATTTACTTCTCGCAATAAAATCATCAAATTTGCTGGTTGTTATCACGGCCACTGCGACGCTATGCTTGTAAAAGCTGGGTCTGGCGCATTAACAGAAGGCTCACCTGACAGTGCAGGAGTTCCGTCTGCTGTTGCTGCCGATACTTTAATTGCTACTTACAACAATATTGACAGCGTAAAAGAACTTTTTACTGCTAACAAGGGCGAAATTGCTGCTTTAATAATTGAACCTGTTGCTGCTAACATGGGTCTTGTAACACCTAGGGACAATTTTTTACAAGAAATTCGTGATTTATGCACAGAAAACGATACACTTTTAATTTTCGACGAAGTTATTACAGGCTTCAGGCTTGGCTTTACTGGCGCACAAGGATATTATGGCATTACACCTGACCTTAGCACTTTTGGTAAAATTATAGGTGCTGGCATGCCAGTTGGTTGCTATGGTGGTAGAAAAGATGTTATGAGTTGTGTTGCTCCTTTAGGCACTGTTTATCAAGCTGGTACTTTAAGTGGTAACCCAATAGCCATGACAGCTGGCCTAACTTTGCTAAAAATGCTTAAAGAAAATATGCACCTTTACAAAGAGCAAGCCGAAATGGGCGATTACTTTTTTGCTGAAGTTGAAAAGATTTTAGCTAAAAATGGACTACCTTATACAGTAAACCATATTGGTTCTTTGGGTAGCATTTTCTTTAGCGAAAACAAAGTTTGCGACTACGAAACAGCAAAAACTTCCGACACAAAAGCTTTTGCTAATTATTTCAAATATATGCTAGAGCATAACATTTATATAGCTCCGTCACAATTTGAGGCATTGTTCCTGTCTTCTGCACACACAAAGGACGACATACACACAACACTTAAAGTAATGGACGATTATTTCAGCCAAAAATAGCATTTTGAATAAAATTCAATAAATTAAAAAGCAAGTTGAAAACTAACAACTTGCTTTTTTTATGTAGATTTTTAATTAACACACAGCAGTAAAGGCGAGCTGTGGTTAAACATGTTGATTAGGGAGAAAATTGCAGATTAAACCCGTAGGGGCGAGCTGTGCTCGTCCGAGATAGGGGGGAATTAACGAATAACGGAACGACGAGGGCGTCGTTCCCTACAATAAAATATCGTGACATTGGGTTTCAACCAAGCGTGTCCCTTAGCGTAAGAACCGTACGGGCGAGCTGTGCTCGTCCGAGAGTAAAGCGTCAATTTGCTTGTTTTCATAGGTACGATAAAATATTGCCTTTATTTGTATAAAAAAATACAACATTTACCATTCTATCCACGGACGACCAAAGGTCGCCCCCATAGTCGGTAACTTAAGAAAAAGCAATTAGAAAAAAATAAGAAATAGAAATTTTAATCCAGTTGGATGAGATTTTTTGTTTTTTAAAAAAATCTTGATTCAATTCGATAAATAATTC
>JAWXUM010000024.1:0-41176 GCA_044432645.1 Clostridia bacterium
GAGCCTTGCTTGTACCAATTTTCTCACCATAAAGACTTGGTGTTAATATTTTTTCTTCGGTTAATTTAGATGCTATTTGCCTAGTTCCTAAACCGTCTAAGAATAATGAAAATATTTTTTTAACTACTATTGAAGCTTCTTCGTCTATTATCCATTGTTTCGGATTTTCGGGATTTTTGATATATCCATACGGTGGTAGTCCTAGTGGCTCTCCTGCCATTCCACGGATAGTATTACTTATTCTTTTCTTTTTGCTAATATCTCTTGAATACCATTCGTTAAACAAATTACGAATAGGTGTTAATTCGCTTTCGCCCTCATCGCTGTCTAAATTATCTGCGACAGATACTAAACGGATATTGTGTTCTGGAAAGAATTCTTCGGTAAGTTGTCCTACTTCAATATAATTTCTTCCTAGTCGTGACATATCTTTAACAAACACGGCAGAAGTTTTATTTTTTTTAATTTCTTCTAGCATATTTTGTAGTGCAGGTCTGTTATTCATTTTCACACCCGATATGCCATCATCTACAAAAGTTATTATATTTGTGTAGCCTTTTTCTTTTGCTACTTTGGTTAATAATTGCTTTTGATTACTAACGCTATAACTTTCTCCGTCATTATCATCATCACGAGAAAGTCTTGCATAAAGGAACGCTGTTTTTTCTCTGCTTTTTTTAATTGACTGTGCCATAAGTTTTTCCTTTCTGACAGCCAAAATAGATATTTACAAAAACAATTATAATAATTTTTGATTAGCTTGTCATTCTTGTGAAATGAGTTCAGATTTCATTAGATTAATTAATATATCTGTTATTGTTTCATTTGAATTTTTTGAGTATTCTGCTTTAACAATAAAGTTTCTATTATTAAATTCATAAACTATTTGAGTTTGATTTTCGTTAGACATAAAATCAACCTTTCTATATTAATTTACAATCGTGCTAAAGTTAAAAACTCAGCACGATTATTATTAGATAAATTAAAATTGTTGTATTTGCCACGCACCCCAACTTGTCGTATGACGGGGATATTTTGAATAACTGTTAGCACAGTTTACATAGATTAATAAATCTCTCCCTATTTTCTTCGTCTTGGGAGCATAACGTAATGAAGTATCATTATCACTTACATGTGTCATGGCAAAGAGGTTGCTACATTCTTTATAATATACAAGTATCGCTAGACAGTATTTAAATTCACCTCCATAATACTGTTGTTTTGGCGATGCATACTAAATTGCTCGGCACATAAGTTTTGTTTCAAAATATCGTATATTGAGTTTTCAAAGAGCAAATACAAAGGAAAATAAATACCTTTATATATATCAGCAGAAAAAACGGCAAAAAGTAAACGGGTTAAATGAAATTTTTTAAATTTTTTTTCAAATTGTTAATTCCACGCTTAATTGATTGCCCTACAGCTGTAGAGTTCACATTTTCTTCTTTTGCTATTTTTCTTTTGCTATAGCCTAAAAAGTAATATTTGTAAATTCTTCTAGCCTGTATTTCTGGTAATTTTGAAAGAGCGTTATGTAACTGAGTTATAAGTATACTTTCCTCATAAAAATCTTCTACTGACATATTTTTGATTTTATTTTCGATACCGTCATTTCTGTCTATTGAGTAATAAGCTTTGTAATATCGAACATATTCATTATATGCGTGTTCTTTCCTAGAAAATTTTTCTAAAGCATCATAAACTTTTTCGCTAACTTCACAAGTTTCATCACTTGTGTTTGGGTATTCTTTTTTTAAATTAATTTTTTTCATTGGTTTTGCCTTTCAAATTATAAATTTGATGAATTATCATCGAAAAAAATTATATAATAAAAGTGTTTCGCTCTTTACTACAACTTTAATTTATACTAATTTCTAAAATATTGCAATGTTGTCAAATTTTAGGCTAAAAATAATTTAAATTTAATTTGGTTTTTGAAAAGCTATTTTACTCCATTTATCATATTCTTTGTTTAAATTACGGTATTGATTTTCTAAATTATAAAATTTAGTTACCCTTTCAAACTTATTCATATCTTTAGAGTTCTGAATAATTTCCCTATCTTTTATATTCTCGCTAATTAATTGATGTATTTTTTCAAGTTTTATATATGCCATCTTTTTAAAGTGATTGGAAGTTAATAGACTGTTATTTCTATTTGATTTATCGTCTATAATCAAAAGATATTCAGCAAGTTCTGTTTTGGAAAACATTAAAAATTTATTTTTCATTTTCAATATCTACTTTCTTTTAGTTATTATTTTACATACATAATATTAGATATTAATTCAATTTACAATGTTGTAAAATTCTAAACCTTAAATACCTCAGTTAATTTATTTCTGTCCCACAAAATAATGTTATTTGCGTTTGCTAGATTAACAGCATTTTTTGTGTAAAAAGAATTTGTAATAACCATTCCTTTGGTAGCGTTGTAAATTTTTAACGAAGCTACAACTTCTTGAATAGCTTTATTTCCAACTTTGTTTTTATAACGTTTTGCTTGAACTATAATTTTAGATTTATTTTTTTGTAAAATTAAATCAGCACCGTAATCATTGCTTTGTTTTGTTAGAGAAACTTTATAACCTTGCGACTTGAAAAATTCTGATAGTAATTCTTCAAACTCCAAACCAGTCATTTTATCTATTTCGTGAATTTTTGAGTTTAAATATTTTTTCCGTTTTTTATATTTTTGATAATATTTTTTTATTATAATAATAACACTAACCGTCACAATGCCAGTTAGTGTTATAGTTAAAATATTATTTACAAACATATTTTTATCAAAGCTAAATACAACAAACAGATAAAGCAAAAGCAAGATTATGTACGCATAGTTTTGTTGTTTTTTTAGTTTCATTTGCATTTATCCTTTTCGGGGGCTTTCAATAGTGGCAAGCAATGCAAGCGTGTACACACTCTTACTTTTTTTCGCTTGTTGGGATATATTCCCAAACCCTTTTAACAATGATAAATCATTGAGCCACGCACCATAAATGGTGCTTGTTTTTATATAAAAATTACTTAGTTTTTTCGTTAATATATTTTGTTTTTTCTTGGTTTTTCACATTCAACATTCGGTCAATATTTTCTTTTGCAAGTAATATTTCTTGCATGTCTTTTTTATAGGTTTTGTAATTTTTATATGCTTCCTTTTTAGTTGTTAACAAACTTGAATATTCAGCTTGCAAAGACTTCATAGTAGGAATTTTTTTATTTTCAAAAGTATTAAAAAAATCTTTAGAAGCTTTGTGCAATATTAATTCGCTTTCATGTTCGTTATAGAATTTTCTTGAATATCCTGCTTTTCTATAAGCTGTATAAACATCTTTAGTTCTCATATAATTTATAATATGAGAACGCATAGTTTGTATCTCAGCCATACGATTTTCAGCAGTTTTAATTTTAGCAGTTATATCATTAAAATTTGCAGTTGTCTTTGTAGCTTTTTCTTCAAGTTTTTCATATTCAATCAAATCATTTTCACGCAAATAATTTATAGTTTGAGCCATCTGTTTTAGGTTGTAAATTTTCGCCCATTGCTGATAACCTGCACCTTTGCCCTCATTAATTTTTGATTGAATATCAACTAACAAATTTACAGATTTTTTATAATCATTTTTTGTTTTTTTAGGTTCTTTACCGTCAATTATTGCCTTGATTTTATCTTCCGAATAATCATCACCTAAAGAGCGACAACGAATAAATCTTTGCTGTTCATTACTTTTAAATGAAGTATGTTTTCCTTGTTTAACTTCATAACCTTTAGCTGTCATTAAGCTTAAAAACTCGTCAAAACTTTTAGGGTTTTGGTTCAGTGCTTCATCAATGGAAATTCTTATTTTATCTGAGTGAGTAAGTTGTTTTTCGTCACCAATCCAAGTACCATAATTGCCTTTAGATTTCTTAGGATTTTCAATAATTGAAAGACCATTTTCAAGACAAATTCTATCGGATATTTTTCTAATAGCGTATGTGCTTCCGAAGAAATTCCTGAATTTTTTAGTATTATCAATAGATGTAGAATTGAATATAATATGGTTATGAATATGTGCTTTATCTGTGTGCGTAGCAACGATAAAAGAGTGGTTTCCTTTAGTAAATTTTAAGGCTAATTCATAACCAATTTTATTTGCTTGTTCAGCTGTAACTTCATCTGGTTTAAAGCTTTGTCTAATTTGATAAGCTATAACATCGTTCGTTTGTTTTCTTCCTGTTATATTATCATACATTCGTTTAGAAAGCATAAATTCACTTTGAACAGTATTTACATCACATTCATAAGAAGATACAAGTTTGCCATCATTTGTTTTTTCGGGATTAACTGCATAATTGGTTCTTTCTTCTAAACAATCTGATATTGTTTTACCTTGATTTTTGTGCATTGGTATTAACCTTGTAGTAGCCATTTAACTTGTATCCTCCTTAAATATTTAATCACAAAATTTCAGAAATTTTATTAATTATTTCTTCTGAATTTTTCCATAATTTATTATAACTTTCTTTTAAATCTTCAATATCTTCATAATAAATATTACCTGTTTCGTTTGCACGTTTTGAGAGTTGATTTAAGTTATTACTTGATATTCTAAGCAGTCTAATAAGTTCTTTAATATCGTCAATTTCTAGCTTTATTACATATCCGTCAATTACCATTTTTCGAATATAAGCACCCATGTTATGAGTGCTTATTAATTCCATTTTTTTCTCTATCATTTCTTTTTCTTCGGGTGTTACCATGAAATGAATTTGACTGTTTCGTTCTCTATTTGCCATTTATCGCTCCTCACGATTATTACGTTTAGGTTTAGGTTCGCCCTTTTGTGGTGTTATAGTTTTTAAGGTATCAAGCACTGAAGGACGAGAAAAATTTTCTATAATAACTTCGTCTTGGTCTTGCATATCATCGTGAGAATTTTCTGTTAATTTAAGTTCTAAATCAAGCTTTGCAAGTTGCTTAGATTTCTCTTTAAGTTCCTGTTCTTGTGGGAACGGCTTATCTTTTTCAATCTTTGCATTTTCTTGTTGATTATATAAATTTTCAAGATGTATTTTCACTTCTTCTAGTTTTTTAGGCATGTTTTCAAGAGTGTTATCAATACGTATTAAATTACCTCTTACATCACTTCCTAAAGCAAGTGTGTGGCTTAAATCGCCCTTTAAAACAAGCTTATGTTCGTTGTTGAAGCTATCAAAATAAACCTGCATATCAAAGCCACGATAAGAACCAATTTCGCTTACTTCTTGTGATTTAATGTCCTTTAGACTTTCAAGTATTGCTACTCCTGCTTGGTCTTTTTCTGTTAATATTTTACCTTTAATAGTCATTGGTAAAAATTCATTTTCCCTTGGTTTATTTTTAGATACTGTATCTAAATCAATACCAAAACCTACAATAAGATTTTTATATCTATTAATTGTTTCAGGGAAATATTTAAGCAATTGGTCTTCTAATTTATATTTTGTACTTTGATAACTTCCTTTTAATAATTTAAGTTTTGCAACTTCAATATCTAAGTCCATTTTAAGCTTAATTTTTGGGTTTCCTGCACATAAAGCCTTAATCTCTGCAAAGCTTAATACTGACTCATCTAAGTCGTCACAGGCTCTAACTGGGGACTTGCTTGTCATAATTTGACTTATATATTTTTGTTTGTTTTCTAGTGTTTGCCACAAATAACTATCAAATGTGCTTTCGGTTACATATCTAAAGATTTTAGCTTCTTTGTTCATGTTGCCTTGTCGTTCAATACGACCACTGCGTTGCCTTAAATCACCTGGACGCCAAGGAGCATCGAGGTCATGAAGTGCAACAAGTCTATCTTGTACATTCATACCTGCACCACATTTTGAAGTAGAACCAATCATTATTCTTACATCGCCACGTCTTACTTTTGCAAAAAGTTCTTTCTTCTGCACTTCTGTTTTAGCATCATGTATAAAAGCAATTTCTTTTTCTGGAATACCTAAATTAATAAGTTTTTCTTTAATGTCATTGTATATGCTAAATGGCATTTCTTTTTCTATTAATTCAGTTTCATCGTCCATTTTAATTGAAAGTTCTAAAGCGTTAATCTCTGCACCATTAACACCCATATTTTCAGCTTTATTATCTTTTAATATGTCTTTAGGTTTTGCTTTAGGTGTAGATAAATCACAGAAAACTAATTGAGTGAGTCTATCCTCTTTAGTTTCTGCCCAAATATCATAAAGTTTGCTAATACATACATTTACCTTACTGTTTGGGTCATCAGGTAGCATTGGGTTAAATACCCTTTGGTCTAGTCCTAATTTTCTACCGTCATTTGTAATAGTCAGCATATTATCTTCTGATGGGTCTACTTTATTTGCATGAACTTCGGATGCTCTCTTAGAAAGTTCAGCGACTATTTCTCTTTGCAAATCTGTAGGCTTAACACTTACTGTTTCATAAATAATCTTAGGTGTTGGTAGGTTTAATTGGTCTGCTGTTTTTATGTCTGCAACATCTTTAAACATATTCATAAGTTCTGGTAAATTATAGAACTTACTAAATCTGTTTCTAAGCCTATAACCACTACCTTCAGGGTTAATTTCTAGTTGTGTTGTTGTTTCGCCAAAAGTACTTGCCCAACTATCAAAGTGTAAAAGTCCTTGTTTTTTAAGAGAGTCATACTGTAAATATCTTTGCATAACGTAAATTTCAGTCATACTGTTACTAACTGGAGTTCCTGTTGCAAAGACTACACCTTTACCACCAGTGACTTCATCAAGATAACGACACTTCATAAACATATCAGCTGACCTTTGGCTTTCTGTTGTTCCTAAGCCTGCCACGTTACGCATTTTAGTGAATACAAAACCATTTTTATATGCGTGTGCTTCGTCTATAATTAGCCTGTCTACACCTAGTTGCTCAAAGGTTATAACATCGTCTTTTCTGTCTAAGGCTCTTAATTTTTCAAGTCTTTTTTCAAGTCCTCTTTTTGTACGTTCCAGTTGTTTTATAGTGAAATTTTCGCCACCACTTGCCTTGACTTCGGATATACCATTTATAATTTCATCAATTTGCTCATCAAGTAGCCTTTCTTGTCGCTCTAATGAAACTGGAATACGTTCAAATTGTGAGTGTCCCATAATAACAGCATCATATTCGCCTGTTGCAATTCTTGCACAGAATTTTTTACGATTTCTTGTTTCAAAATCTTTTCTAGTTGCGACCAAAATATTAGCAGCAGGGTATAACCTTAAAAACTCACTTGCCATTTGCTCTGTAAGGTGGTTAGGAACGGCGAAAAGTGGCTTGTTACAAAGTCCAAGTCTTTTACTTTCCATTGCTCCAGCAACCATTTCAAATGATTTACCTGCACCAACTTCATGAGCAAGTAAAGTATTATCACCATACAAAATGTGAGCAATAGCATTAATTTGATGTTCTCTTAAACTAATTTCAGGGTTAATACCACTAAAAGTAATATGACTTCCGTCAAACTCTCTAGGTTTAATTGAATTAAACTTTTGATTATATAGCTTAACAAGGTCTTGTCTGCGTTCAGGGTCTGTCCAAATCCATTCTTTGAAAGTGTCTTTGATAAGTTGTTGCTTTTGCTGTGCAAGGGTAGTTTCATCTTTGTTTAAAACTCGTTTATCTTTACCGTCAACATCTGTCACTGTATCATATATGCGTATATCTCGAAGATTAAGGGTATCTTCTAAAATTTTATAAGCATTTGCCCTTGATGTACCATAAGTAGAAGTAGATGCTACATCACGGTATCCTGCATTATTCTTATTCTTAATGCTCCATTCTCCAGTGTAATTAGCAAATTGAACAGTTATGCCATAGTTACCTCTTGACCAATTAGGTGTTTCAAAAGTTTCATACATGAACTGCTCTATGTAGTCTTTGTTTATCCAAGTAGCACCTAAGCGTACTTCGATTTCACTAGCATCTAAGTCTTCAGGTTGTGCTTCTTCTAAGGCTTTTACATTCATTTTATAATCTTCGGGATAAATAGTAGCACTGCGTTTTGCCCACTCTAATTTTTCACGCACATTTCCACTTAAATATTCATCTGCTGTTACATATTTTTCAGCTGTATTACTTCCGTATCCATACATTGGATTTAGGAAAATTACCCCTTGTAAATTCTCAAATAATTCTTGTTCTGTTTTGCCAGTAATTTCTGACATAAACTCAATATCAATTTTTGCTTTTTCTGAAATAGAAACTGCAAGTGCTTCACTAGGTGTATCAACACTTGTTATTTTAATATTAGGCTTTATAGTTCGCTTTGTGAACATATCAGCTTTTGATTTAAGTGTACCATCTTCGTTTAAATCTTCTAAAGAAGTAAGTAAATAATATGAATTATCTCCATTAAAGGCTAAAGCATTAGCACGAGAATTAAGAACACCATGTTTTTTAATGAAGTTGTCATACAATTCATTTAATTTTAGTTGTTCATCTTTAATATCTTGTTCGCTATATTCTTCTAGTTGATATTTAATTAAATTATTTACACTTTCTCTAATTCTAATCATGCCTTTAGCACGTTCTAAAGCTACTGCATTAAGTTCAGGCTTACTCATGCGAGAATTTTCTCTATAATAAACTTCACCATTAACTAAAGTATATGAAAAGTTCTTGACATTTGGGTCAGCTGGGATAGAAGTTTCCACTAAAGCGTTATTGTCAAACTCTAACTCAGGTATAGTCGCAACAATATTTTTTATAGCTTTTTGTAATTGAGTAGAAAGTTCTAGGTCCTCCATAGGGGAACAAGTACTTTCTTCGCCAAACCTACCACTAACCATTTCCATTTTACCAAGTATCATGTCTGGATTTTCTACAAAATAACTATTCATTGAGATATTATTTTCATCTAAACCTAAATGTACCCAATCAGGCTGAATATCAATAGGATTTTCACGTTTTTGTAGGAAGATAATATCCGATGTAACTTCTGTTCCTGCATTAGATTTAAAAGCAGTATTAGGAAGTCGTATTGCACCCAACAACTCTGCTCTTTTTGCCAAGTATTTTCTAACACTTGAATTTTTCTTATCAAGTGTTCCTTTAGATGTTACAAAAGCAACTACACCACCAGTTCTAACTTTATCAAGCGATTTAGCAAAGAAATGGTCATGTATTTTGAAATTTTCTTTATCATATCGTTTTTCACTTAAACTATAGTCACCAAACGGCACATTGCCAATTGCAACATCAAAGAAATTGTCAGGATAATCTGTCTTTTCAAATCCTTTTATATCAATATTTGCATTTGGATAAAGTAGTTTTGCTATTCTACCAGTAATAGAGTCTAGTTCTACACCGTATAGCTTAGAACCATTCATACTGTCAGGTAGCAAGCCTAAAAAGTTACCCACACCACAACTAGGCTCTAAAATATTACCTGTACTAAATCCCATGTTTTCTATTGCATTATACATGGCTTTAATAATGGTAGGCGAGGTGTAGTGGGCATTAAGTACGCTTGCTCGTGCTTTTGAATATTCATCTTCACTAAGCGAAGTTTTTAACAGCAAATAGTTTGTGTTGCTTTCCTCAAAAATTTCAGGAATACCACCCCAACCAACATATTTTGATAATGCTGTTTTTTCTAAATTTGTGGCAGGTCTATTTTCTTTTTCAATTAACTTTAATGTTCTTATCGCATCAAGATTATATATAATCTTTTCGTTTTTTGTGCCAACACCTAAATTATCGTCAGTAATACGAAAGTTTTCTAGGTCGGCAATACTAGCAATTTCTTCTACACTTTCGTCAACTTCTAAAGAGGTATTAGCAGAAATAAAGTTAGTTTTGATATTTTCGCTTTCTTTTTCACAAACAACAACGTTATGTCCGTTTTCTTTGAGCATATCTGTAAATTTGTCTAAAGAATGTGCAGGAAAGCCAACCATTTGCACTTTCTCGTCTTTAGTTACAGATACATTTCTTTTAGTTAAAGTTAAATCCAATTCTTCTGACATAGTTTTTGCATCTTCATTAAAAGCTTCAAAAAAATCACCAAGCCTATACAAAACAATATTATCTTGATTTTCGTTTTTTATATCTAAATAACTTTGGAAAAATGGTGTGTATTCTGCTGTAATAACACTTCTCTCAATAACTTTATAATTATGATTTTCAATACTCCCTACCCACATTAAAGAAGAGTCACTATCATTTTCATCTGTGTTATCTGCACTAAGCATAAATCCGTCATTTGATTTTACTTTCCATTGTTTATTGTTGTATTCAAAAATATCCCCAACAAACAGTTCTGTAGGAGTATCTTGTGAATTTAATATTGGTTCTTCAGCATGGAGTTGCATATTAAACAATATCGGTTCTCTTATTCCGTTTTCTTCTTTTAAGAGAACTACATTTTTGCCTAAATCATGTAATTTATCCACATAACTTTCAATCTCGTTTTCAGTAAAACCCAATATAGCAACTCTGTCGCTATCGCTTTTGTATTCATGGTAATATGCAGTTATGTCAAAGTGCTTATCAATAAATCTTGCATCATCGCCGTAAGCTTTAAAGCAATTAGCAGATTGATACAAAACTATATCGTCTGGATATTCGCTTTTAAAATCTAAATATTCTTTATACTCAGGTGTAATTGTCATTGGCTCTGTTATACTTTCATCATCAACAAAATTTTCATCAAGTGTAAAATCTATTTCTTTGTCATCGATGTTATGAAAATAAACAGTTAAAGAAGTTGGAGAAAAGTGAACAGAAAAATCTTTATCTTCGCTTAGTTTGGAGATTAAAGTATTGTTATACAATGCTTCATTCATTGTTACTTCATCGCTGTTGTCTAATTTGTTAAAATAAGTAAAGGCATTTTCATTCATATCAGCAATAGGCGAAGATAGATGAAGTGATAGATTGTTCTTCTTATTACTCACATTATCCCAAACTTTTATTTGTGGTATTTCTGCACTAATTGTACCTTTGTATTTTGTATCAAGACTATTAAAGAAATATTCCATATATCTATTTAATTTATCTGATTTTAGTTTTGTTTCCAAAGAAATAACAGGCTGACGAGATTTTGAATTTCTCTGTCTGCCTGTTATTTCTTTTACTTGTTGCTGTTCGCTAGGAAAAAAGCTAACTTGCTCACCAGTAATAATATCATTATTTAATTGTAAATCAGTTCGCTCAATATTACTTCCTCTGCTTGTGCGTGTAGGCTGTTCATATACGCTACCCACTCCATTTGTTGTGTCATTTTGTTCGGTGCTGGCTGGGTCTTCTGTAACTCGTGCATCATCAGTTCCAATCTTTGGTTCGCTGTCTGGTCTATCTCCACTAAATGCTCCTGCAACTTGCAATTGAGGACTAATTTGTTGAACAGTATTTGTCTGTGGTTCATTAGGTAATCTCTCCTCATGTTGCCATACTTGCCTATCGCTTGTGTTGGCTGTTCGTCTAGTTCCAAGTTCGGTACTAAATAATCTCCCTCTTGTCTGTAAGTCAGTTCCATGTTCCAAATTCCTTTCAGCTTTAATTATAGTTTTTGATATTTCTCTTAAAACTTCTTCACTTTGTACGCTAACAGCTGTACCTAAAGCATTTACAATATTTTTATCATTTATGTTTAAAATAAATTCAAACTCTTTATCTGTAAAAATATTATGTGTTTCTAAACCCAATCTTGTAAGAATAGTGTAAGTAATACTTGTAGAAACTGCATTTAGGTAACTTTCGTGCATATTTTCTTCGATTTCATCTAAAATATCACTGTTACTGTATATATAATACTCCCTAGCTAAATTTTTTGCAATGTTGTCAAGAGCCAAATATATATTTTCTTCGTCAACAACACCATAAATATTTTTAAACATTTCAAGAATATAACCTTTATGTTTATCTTGATATTCCCATAAAATTGGTTGCTTAGAATTTTTCCCTCCACCAGTGTCTTTTACATCAAAAACATATTTAAGTGCTACCCTTTTATCATAAGGATTTATCAAGCCTATACCTTTAGAACCTCTAAGAACATACCTGTTCATAGCTTTATTCCAAAGTCCATATTCAGCACAAGCCGTTGCATCAGGCTTTTGTGCATATATTAATAGTTGCTCATGGAAAGGATACTTATATATTCTTGAAGAAGTATTCAAGAAATTTGTCCATTGTGTAATACTGCTAGTAATTTGTTTAGCAGTATCATCAAAAAGAACCGATAATTTTTCTATTTTGTCTGACATAATATTGTCCTCCTTAAATTTAAAAAGGGTGATTAAGCTAAATGCAAAATCACCCTTTTGTTTTTATTTGTTATTATGCATTAACTCCAAAAAGCAAAGCAAAATATTGGTCAAGAGTACAAGCATCAACATCATAATCACTTGTACATTCAATTGTTAAAACAATACGACCTAAAAAATTGTGACTAGTGTCGTAAACGCATAGACATCCTATAACCTCGTTGCTATCTATAAGAGTTGTTTCGTTAGGTGTATACAATAAATATATATAATCGTTATAAGTATATTCGTTATATACACTGTAATCTTCATGGTTAATCATATCTTCATATAAACAAATACCGTCATAGTAACCAACATCAGAAAATGTTGGATTTATGCATGATATATAGGCTTGTACAAGGCAAGTTTCATCGTCTTGTTTTAATGTAGCACGATATGAAATAAAATTACATTCAGTTTCCAAAAAATATTCTTTATTAACTATGTTCAATCCAGTATATTCGCTTATTAATTGAGCAATCAAATCTTGATATATTGGATAATCGTAAAGTGTAGTATCAATATCTTCGCCTATAAACACACTATATTCACTCAAATTATTTATATCTTCAATAAAATAAAATGTATCAACAGTTGTCGCTGAATCAATGGTGGTTTCAGTAATATCATTTTTATTAATAGCAGGTGTAATTGTTGTATATAAATATTCTGGAATTATATTGTCCTCGGTGTAGTGAGTTATATTAAAGTATATATCCGTTAGTTCATCATTGAATAAATAATTTATATATGCATATCTATCTTCAGTGGCGATAACCCCGTCATCTGTTCTGTCTAAATAATAATCATATTCAGTTGTTAAATTCGCATAACTGTAAGTGCTATCACAATAAGTAACACTTTCAGGCAAATTATCCATATCAAACCCATTGTATGCCAAAGTTTTAGATGATGCTTGTTCTAAATCAAATACATCTGTTACATTTTTTACATTATAAGTACTTGTAAAATAACTAGAACTAAATGCGTGAGAAATAACAGTATTAATATTGCCTATACCATATTCATAAACGACAGATGTTGAATTAGATGCGACACTTATAAAATTATTGTCTATTTCTCCTATATTCGTTTTAGCAACTATATATTGATTTATATCTGAATATACCATAAATGAATTAGCACTAGTAGGACTATGTAAGATAAATAGCACAGATGAATAATCTGTTGGGTTAGCATTATATAAATCTAACTCTATAGGGTCAAGTATAGTTGTACGCTCTATATTTGTTGTGTTATAAGCATCTTCAGGCTCAGCATCGGTATTATTGTTTGTTGATGTTTCAACTTCTATTTCTGTTTCTCCAGTTATATCATCAGTGTCAGAAACAGTTGTTGAGCATGCAGTAAAACTAAATAGCAAACTAATTGCTATTAGTAAAATTTTTGTTTTCATAATATTGTCCTCCTTAAATTTAAAAAGGGTGATTAAACTAAATGCAAAATCACCCTTTTGTTTTTATTTTTTACTATAAATAATGGCTTGTAGCCGTTCATCACACGATACCAACCACCAATTTCGTCTGTTATTTCTAGGTTAGCCTTTTTTGCTCTTGACGGACTATATAAATTCGCTTCAAGCACCTTATCAAAACTATCCCTGCTAAATTTTGGCAAGCCTGTTTGATTTACAAAACTTGCCTTGTATGTGCTGTAATACAAATTACAAGTTTCATTATTTTTTTCAATTTCTGTTATTTTCATGATATTACTCCTTTGATATTGTTGCTTCCCTTATAAATCATACGCTTTTTTTACACTCATAATGGTAAAGTTGTTTTTAACTTTTAAGTTACCTTTTTTACCTATAGTTAACAAATAGAAACATCCTAAGCAATCTCTTTCTGTGCTAGATAAACTATCATCATTTGGAAGTTTTTTATACCATTTTGTTATGTTTTGGTTTTTATCTTCTAAATTTAATATTATATAGTCACTTTCTATGAATTCAGGATTTGTAATTTCCATATAATCTAATAAATCTGTTATTGTATTGCAAACCCAACACATACCGTCAGAACCTTTTTTAATTATCAAGGTTTTTTTGAAATTTTCTAACTCACTCTTATGTATACATACATAAATATCAGGATATATTTCTTCATCTAAAGGCTCTAAGAGTGTTTTTTCTACTTTTGCCATTTTTTACTACCTCAACTATTTTTTTCATCAAATTTTATTCCTTTTAAATTTCACATCAATATTGCAAGGTATATACTCCTTAAATATAGCTAAAAAATCAATCTCTGGGCATAACTTGAAATAAAAACACCTCATAGTTTCAACAGTTTTGGTGTATGAAGGAACAGGTTCAACTGAACCGTCTTTTTCATATTTATACCATTCTAACTCAAACAATCCTCTAAAAGTAACTTGTTGTGTTACTTCATCCCACTTAATATTACGTATGTCTTTATAATATATTTTATCATATTCTTTTCGTGATAATTTTTTAGAATAGTAATGTTTTACTTTTAACATTACTAAATAGTCATTAAAGAACCAAATTTCCATTGGTTCTGCTTTAAGTTGAGTTTTTCCACTAAAAAACATACCTATTAAAAGACAAATTAAAGTTATTAACCCCATTGAATTTAATTCTAAAAATAAATTATCTCCTGATATTACTGTTCCAACACATAGAACACCAACAACTGCACAAACAATTATTTTTAAAACTTTTCCTACACCTTGATTATTTGTTTTAATAGGTATAGCTTCGTTAAAAGTTACTATATGCTTTGCATTTTCTTTTTTTAAAATCATAAATTTCTCCTATAAATTAGTTTTCAATATACTGTGCATTTAAACTTCTTTTACCCTCTAAAACCCCACTTTCATAAGCTGTTATATCTTGTGTATATTTTAGTCCTGTGTTTTTTTTACCAAAATTTTCACTTAATATTTTATATTCTTCTGATACTTCTTTTGGAACAACAAGCATAAGTGCTTTGCTGCTTTTTTCAAGTTCAGTTCTTACTCCGTATAAAAAGCCTAAACAAAAGCAGTTATATAAGCCTTTTGTAGATATATTAGAACTTCGACACTCTGCAACATATTGATTAGCAAGCTTATTCCCAACATTTAATAAATAAATAAAAACTCTGCGAGCAATTAGCACATCACTTTTATATCCATAAAAGATGATTTTTGTGCTACCTTTAAAATAACTTTTGCAACGATAATTATTAGCAACGGCAGTACTTAACTGGTATTTCCATTTTTGTCCCTTTTCAACATCTGCAATTATTTCTGTTACTTCTTCATCTTTTTTCTTATGAGTTATATCCGTAACTTCTAAGTTGTATTTTGCTAATAACTGCTGTGCTTTTAAACTAGCACCTATCGCTTCAGCTTCGCTATTATTTTTATTTAAGTCACTTAATTCTAGCAATTTACTTATCTTAGATATGACCTTATCTAACTTATCATTATCAGAAACTTCAAAATATTGTAGTTTATCAAGTTCTGCTAGAGTAAAGCTAAAAAATATAATATCATCACTTACCCTTGCATTAAAATAGTTTAAAAATTTAAACCTTGCTTGTTTAAGTTCTTTTGAAGCTTTACAATTTTTAAAAAACAGAAAAATTTCTATATCAAATTCATTGCTTTTTACATGATGTTTTTTTGATAAGTTTTTATTTTTACAAAAATCTTTTTCGGCTAATAGAATATTTTGCTCTTTAACTATAGAAATAACTTTATTTATTGCTAATTGCATATAATTATCGTAATTTATCATTTTAGAACTCCTCGTTTTAAATTGAAGATTTTTTAGTTTTATAAAATTATAAAAAATCTGCTACTAATTCATGGCTAACTTCATCGAACTCTAAATCTGTTAGATTATAGAGTGTTTCTAAAGTGGAATTAGTTAATTTTAGAAGTTCAACTTCATCTTCTTGTAAATGAGTTTTCATTTCCTCTAGTTCATTGATTAATTCTTGTCTTGTGGTTGTTCCTGCACCGTGGATGCACATTAGGTTAGTTTGTTCTACTGTAAATTTCATTGTAATTCTCCGTTTCTTTTTTTATCTTTCGATATTATTTTTTGATTTGTTTTTTGTTGAGTTTGAAGTTTGTGCTTTTGTTATGCTCAATTGGGTTAACACAGAATTAGGTTTATGTCTTTCTTTAGATAACAATTCTTGCAATTGTAAGCGTATTGTTTTCATCTCACTAGCAGTTAATTTTGGTGTTCCGTCCTCAAAAGTACTCATATAAGCACTTACCCTAATTTCATTTTCTAAACCTAACCTAATTTGTTTCATTTGTTCAGAATTATACCTAGGACGTAAAGCTATACTCCCTGAGTAAGGGTTTTCTTCTTTACGGGTGTATTTTGTGTAGAGTTCTACATTTATGCCCACCTTTATACCTTTTTCTATTTCTTTAATCATCTCGTAATCAAAATGATTATTGATATAAGGTAAAACATTTATTCCCTCTGCTTTCGCTTCTTTTATTGCTATCTCTTGCTTTGGTGTATATCTATCGCTACCTTTACCAGAATACATCTCTTGTTCGTAAGTCATAAAATATCCCTCTAAGACATATAAAGCCTTTTTTATCTTTCAATATTGTTTTTTGATTTGCTTTTTGAAGTTTGTACTTTTTGCTTTTGTTCCCTGCGTGTGGCTTCTAGCAGTTGTAAAACTGATATTGGTTTGCCATTTTTAGCATCTTTTTCAAGGTCTTTAACAGTTGGTTCGTTGTTAACAATACCATCAATCATATTATAATTTTGCTCTGAACTCATTTCTGCATTTTTTAGTGGATTTTCATTAGCTACTGCAAATGCTCTTGAACCATTACTCATAATCGCATATCTGTCATCATTTGAATTATGATGAAAACCATATCCTTGGTCTTGCATTTCCTCTTTTGTAAGATAAGTAAGCCAAAAATTACCTCTTGGAGTTGATATTCTATCTCCAGTCAAGTAATTATCGGGAAGAGGTGAGTGTATGTCGCTAAGTTTTACATCAATGCTATGGTTTTCAATAATTTTATCGCTTATTACCGATTTATTATCCATAACAACGGCTTGTGCAAAATCACTTTTACTTATCTTCGCTAAGTCTAAAGCTTCAAAATGTTTATCAGTTATTCCCTCAATTACAAAGTCTATAACTTGTGTTTCAGAAATGTCATATTTTAAAACAACTTCATCTAAATAAATTTGCAAAAAATTCACTTCTTCAAAATCATAATCACCTAAAGCTTCACGTTTAATATCTGTAATGTCAAGATAAGGTTTGTAATAAGATTTCTCTTTGTCAGATTTTGCACAAATTTCTTTTGCTTTTTCTTCAAGGACTTCTTTTGCAGTATCAGGAAGATTTTCTACCAATAGCTTTAATTCTCCATTATCTGAAATATGTGCTATATTGGTGTAATCATTATTAGTTTTATCAAGATAGTTCCAAACTGTTGTGGCATTGCCTAAATTACCAAAACCAAATACAAACTTTTCTCCATCACTATTAGTATATAGTGGCATTTCGGTATCTTTGAAAAGTCGTGATGATTTAACAAATTCACTAGCAATATCACTATATTTTACAGTGCTTACAATCTTTGACAAATTAACATTTTTTAGTGGATTTTCATTACTCTTTAATGATACTACAGTATCTGTAAACTTTGCAACGTTGTCGTTTTGCTTATTTATAGCTTGATGTTTTACTAACTCATTAAAATGTTTGTCAATACCAGTAATAATTTGTGATGAAGTATTATTTATTGTTTCAAGTGAAGCTTTCAGTTCTTTTAAATCTTTACCTTTACTCCAGTTTGCTATGTACCCAAAACTATTGTCACTTGTTTCAATTCCATAATAATTACAAACTGCATATGAAATACTTTCTGCTTCTACTTCTTCAGTGTTCCTATCTTTTTTTACTTCTGCTTGTTTTTGCAAATTATGAAGAAGTGAATGTGCCATTTCATGAATGGCAGCAGAAACTGTTTGCACTTCGCTCATATTATCACGTATAGCAATACGCTTATCGACAAGATGAAAGTAACCGTCTATATCGTTTGACATAGTTTCAAAAGAAATAGGAACAGGTGCAGTTTGTTTTATAGCTTCCATAAAAGTGTCATACTGTGCTACATCACCAGTTAAGGTGTTAATAAGCGTTGGTATTTCTTTACCGTCTGTTTGTGACACATCAAATACTGAAACCACACGAAACATTGATATTTCTTTTTCTATTTCTTCTGTTTCTATCTTGCCATTGTAACCAATTATTGGATTTTTAGTAGCAGGGTCTAATTTTTCTCGTTCTTCTTTAATTATATAAGGTGTAGGTGCAATAATTTTAATTGCTTTTTCGCCTTTTTTTACATTACGAGAAAATGTCTTTTTCCATTTTTGAAAACCTGCTACTAAGGTAGCATCAGGATTTTGTAAAGAAATTAAAATAACATTATTCGTTGAATAGTGATGAAACTTACTCATAGTTTTAAGATATTGTTTGTACTTATCACTTTCAAAAAGGTTTTGTATTCCAGTTTCAATGCTGTCTGTAATTTCTTTTAATTTGTCTTTTGAACTTTGATATTCTGCCATAATTTACAACTCCTTATTATTTTTTAATTTTTCCAAAATTACTACCATCAAATTGCCATTCAATAAGTTTTTCTGACTCTATTAAATTATTTGTTTGAAATTCATTTTCTAGTCCGTCCTTTCCAAAATCTACTTTAAAAGTTTTTTCTAAATTGCTGTTTCTTACTTTTTTACCCTCAGAAGTAGTAAAAGTAATGTTTTTATGTGTATCTTTCCACTCTGTTTTAATGTTTTGCTCGCTCATCAGCTCAATAAAGCTTTCTCTTGATGTCGCTTGTTGTCTTGCTTTTGCTACTGCATTAGCTACATCAAGCAAGTAACTTTTATAATCTCCTGTAAAAGCTTTTTCTAAAACTTTCTGTTTGTTTTTATCCCAAGTTGATACATCATCATTAATGCTACCATCAAAGTGTTTACCTTTTTCCGTAACTGTCAAACCTTGTTCGATACATTGCACATTAACTCTCCTTTTAAAATCTACAAGGTCTTGCTTGCTCCATTGGAGCTTGTGTCCGTCCTCAAAGCTCACAGAATTAACAATAACGTGCGTGTGTATGTGTTCTGTATCTGTATGGGTACTTAAAAGGCACTCAAAACCTTTAAACGCTTCCGTATTTTCCGTTATACTTAAAGCATTTTTATGAGCTTTTAGAGGTGTTATTTGTTCATCAGGTGCATAACTGATAATAAAATGCTTATAAGTTCTTCCACCAGTTTTCCCCCAAAGCTCTTTTGTTGCTTCCATTTCCTCTTTTGCTGTGAACGAACAGCATTCTATTCCACTTACTAGCTCTTCTTTTGTTTTTTCTTTATCGAGAACGTAGTTAAGAATACCACCTATTCCACCTTTTGAAGATACTGCTTTACACACTGCCACAATTTTTTCAGCTCCTTATTATTTTTTAATTTTTGTTTATTTTGGTTGGGATAAAATACTGTAATTCTTTTAATATTAACATTGTGTCATTTGGGTCAAAATAAAAAGCTCTCAAGCCTTCTGCTGTTTTATCATACATCGGAATATTTTCTAAATTTCCGTCCAATTTATATTTCGTCCATACTCCGTGAAAAGTAGCACGTATTCTCACAAAGCAAGACACCTCGCTAAAAACTACTGAAACAACATCTTTATAATAATACTTATCATATTCTTGTCTACTCATCTTGTGATTGCAAGGACGTTTTTCTTTAAAAACAGTAAAATAAGTATCATAAAAAGAGATAGAAATCGGTATTGCTACTTTTTCTTTTTTTCCTATAGCAAATGTTGAAGCATAAGTTATTAACATGACAAAAAGACCCATCAAATTAATTTCTAAAAATAGGTTTTCCCCTAAAACAACAGAACCAAATGTTAAAATAATTAAAATAGAACGTACTAATATTTGCATAATTCTAGTCAACCCTTTTGGTTTATGTTTTATGTCACAAATTTCATTTGTATGTATAACTTTTTTGGGATGTTCATTAGATATTTCCATAATTTACAACTCCTTATTATTTTTTAATTTTTGTTTATTTTGGTTGGGTGAGGGTGGTTTTACTTGTATTGATTTCAATTGTTTTAAAACCGAACTTTTTATAGCTTGTAAATCTAAATTAAAGTCCTTATTTTTCGGTGTTTGTATGTAAGTTTTATAGCCTAGTTTAGAAAATTTTTCCAAACAAGATTTTGCGAATACTTGTCCATGATTTCGTGGTAAACCTTTAAAATCTTTACCATCAACATCATTATCAAAGCAAAATACTATTTCTTTTATGTTTTCATTTGCTTGTAGATATTTAGTAAGCGATTTATCAAATAAACCTCCCTCAGATATACGAGTGTCTTGTGTTTCATCTAAACCTTTACGCTTGGTAAGGGTAGCGTGGCTCATAGCATCAATAGGACTTTCAAACACATAAATACGATTACTTTTGCCCTTAATATTAAAGCCAAAACTTTTATTGGAATTTTCAATATCTTGTCTAAATTTTCCGTTTATCCCACGCACTGAACAATACATAGGTTTATTATCTGAAAAAGAAACAAAGGCACAATTTGGATAAATTGTACCTTTGTTTTTCGTTGTTGTTTGATATATTTTACCTTGTAAAATTAAGCTGTTTACTATTTCTTTGTCAATACAGCGTGTGTTTACTAAATAATCTATAATTTTGTCATTATTCTTGTCCTTAGGAGGTAAAATTAAACTTCCTTTGGGTTTAGTTTTTGGTTGACTATAATATTCAGCTGTTTTAGTGTTTTCATAAGCGTTGGTATCTAATATTGACTCAACGGCAGGTATAAAATCTAAATTCAGGTAAATTCTGCAAAAATCAATAATATTTCCCTTTTCTTGGCTCGAAAAATGATAGAAACCATGAGGGAAAAGAAATAACCCCCCAAAACCATTAATTTTATATGATTTTCTGTCTGCCTTAACAACATCAAAGCCTTGTGATGTTGCATATTCGATTAAATTTGTTTCAAAAGCCTTGTGAAGTTCATCACTTGTAAATGGTAATTTATCGTCCATGTTTTGCTCCTTTCTATTTTTGCGTATAAAAAAAGTCCTACAAAAAAGTAGGACTTGGTTACATTATTTATCTTTCGACATCATTAAGTTTTTGTAGTTTTTTGAAATTCGAACTAACATCTAAGTCTTCATTTGATAAAATATGAGATTTTTCTATTAATAAATTCTCAAAAAACTTAATCAAATATTCATTTGTTGGTGTTACATTCGCTTTATAATTTTGATAATTGCTTCTTACTAAAGCATTTCTAAAATATAATGAATTATCTTTAAAAAGCTCATTATTAACATCAAAACCTTTACTATTGAGGTACATTTGAATGAACAAAGCAACTGTTCGAGTGTTTCCCTCTACAAATGGGTGAACTTGCCATATTGATGATGTGAATGAAGATAAATTGTCAATATCGCCTTTGTTTAAAGGGTATTGATATTTATATTTTTTCTCGTTATCAAAGTCGTATGAAAACAATTCCATTATATTTGTATAATCACCATAAATAACCGAATTTCCGTTTAATATTATTTCTTTTTTTGATATATTGTAATCTCTAAATTCTCCAACATATTTTTTATCAATAATATCAAGATTTTCAAACAAGCGTTTGTGTATAGTCTTTAGCATAACAGGCGAAAACGAAAAACTACTTGTGTGTAAAAAGTCTACTATTCTTTTAGAAACAAAGTCACATTCTCTTTCATCTCGTATTATTTTTGACGATACATCAACTTTTTCATAATATTTATGCAAACTTTCTTCTACAGCATCAATTTCAACTTTGCCGTCAATATTGTCCTGTATTAAGTTTTTCATATAATTTGACGGTGTCAAATTATCAACTTTATTTAGACCAGTAGCTATATTCCAATAATTTTCAATCTTTGCTTTGTCATAATCTGGAACTATTTTTTCATAAGTAATTTGGTTCATGTTTCACCACTTTCATAAAAATTCATAAAGCAATCTTTATCACTCTCACTTTAGACTTTGCATATATTTATCTTTCAATATCACTATGCTTTTTACTAGATTTAGGTGGACTATTTTATTTTATCTTTGCACTCTCTTTTGCTAAGGTATCAAGTACTGACGGCTTTTTTTCACTTTGGTAAGAAAGAATTTTTTCAAGTGCTGGCTTTAAGATTAAATCATACCTAGCTGCAATACCTTTTTTCATGAATTCTTTTGAAATATCTGATGAAATTTTTATGTCAGCATATTCATTAGGTAATTCATCTATTATAGAGAAGATTTTTTTAATATCTATTAACGGTACAACTTTTTCAATAGCTTGATTTAATTCTTTGATATTTTGAGTTTCAAAAAATTCGTATGGTATTAACAACTTATCTTCATCATCTCTAAATACAGATGTGATTTTTTTACATTGTAATACATCAATTTTTTCCATTCTATTATACATTTCTCTGTCAGAAAATTTATTATTAAAACTATTACCATTATCATATACAGGTGCTAATTTCACATCGCCGTTTATAAGAAGTCCCCAGTTTCCGTTGTTCCTATCATTATTGTATATTAAAGTATCAATTATAAACATTGTCCAAAATCTTTCTAAAACAATATCTACACCTAACTGTTCTACAAAATAATTGGTATTTATTTCTTGTAAAGTTTTATTTAATTTTGTATCGCCACTATTAGAATAACTGTCAAATAATTTTGGGTTATAAAGATTTTTTAAATCGGAAAACATATTTAGTTTACCTATTTGCTCCATATTTTCAAAAGTTATATCTTTACAAGCGACAACAAGCTTATTGTCAAAAACACCTAACTTTGTTTCATGAACTGGTATTCCAACACTAGCGTAAATCTGAGAACCTAAATACTCTGAAATAGGCGAAGTAGTATAAGATATTTGAACATTTCTCATTGTGTCAGTTTTCTTTGGAAACTTTAACATATAATATTCGTTTTCAAATTCTATACCTAATTTAAGACCTGCATTACCACCGTAATTGAGGTTTGAACGATTACAGCTATTAAAATCATATATTTTCAGAATAAGTCACACTCCCATAAAAATTTATAAAACAATCCATGTCACTTTCACTTATATGCCCTGCACATATTTCTTGCTTAAACATAGGCTCTAAGGCGATTACAGCATCTAAAAAAAGCATATCACTATATTTAGTATTATCTAGATATAATTCATCAAGTGTTTTTATTTCTTCGGCAAAATGACACCATTTTACTTTTTTAATTATTTTATTCACTTTTTCATCTATGCGTAAGTCGTTAATCGTTCTCATATAAAAAACCTCCTTATAAATTGCTTTTCTCTTTGTTCAAAACTTTATTTTCTGTATCTTCGATAACTTTAGCTATAATTTTCGACTCAAATTCAACTTGTTCTTTCTCTGACTTACTTACTCTACTTTCACCATTAATATTCATTAACTCGAACTCCTTAAAAATATTCTGATTTTCTACTTTAAAATATACATCTTCTAGATTTATAGGTAAATCATCGGTTTTGTTAGTAACAGTAAGATAAGAAGAAAAAATTGAATTAAGTTTCAGAAAAGTAGTTGATGATTTTGATTTCCCATGAATAAAATCATTTTCATATACTTGCATTATTCCAGAGTTAATTAAAAGTAACAACGCACTCATAATATCTTCTGCTGTTTCAAATTTCAGTTTTGTAGTACCAGTTAACACAACAGCATTTATACCTAAAGCAGTCGCAATTTTCTCAATTTGAGTTGATTGCGGCTGCATTTTATTTGTTTCATACTTTCTTATAGATACTGGATGAATTTCAGAAAGTTCAGCTAGTTGTGTTTGTGTGATACCTTTTTCAGTTCTAAAAAATCTTATTTTTTCACCTATTGTCACAATAAAAACTTCCCTTTCAACTATATTGATTTTTAACGACTATACCTATCAATTTAAGAGTTAATATACCAACAATAATACATGCTTTGAAACAAAAACTTATTACTGCTGAAATAATTGTAAAAATAGTTTTAAAAATTGTTACAATAATTACTCTTAATGCTTTGAATATTCCTTTTAAAACTTTCATGATACACTCCTTAAAACTTTTATTAATATCATTATACCATTAAATATTGCTATGTCAATTTTGTGGATAATAAACTTTATTTTTCATCAAATTTAATTTTAAAGTTTACATACTTATCTCCAGTATCATCAAGAACTACAGTACAATTGTAAGTTTTACCAGTTTTTTCTGAATAACAGTCTTTTAACCTTGCTTCGCCTTTGCTTAAAAGTTCTGTTGCTAAAGCTTTTGTAACTGTTTTTTTCTTAGCTGTGAAAAACCTATTTTCTTTCCATATCGCAAATTTACACTCTTTTGAAGCACAGCAAAAGCCTTTTTTGTTTTCGAGTACATCTGCACCACACCTTGGACAAATCCCAATTTTTTTAGATTTATTTTGTTTTGGAAAAAGAGTTTCTGAACCATTAACAACTTCAAAAGTTTTTACAAGTGAAGTTGTCATATCATTAATTTCTTTTATAAAATCTTCTGCTGACAAAAGACCTTGTTCGATTTCTTTTAGTTTTTCTTCCCATTCTGCCGTAAGCAGTGGTGAAGTTAAATCTATAGGTAAAACAGTTACAAGCGATATTCCTTTTTCTGTAGGAACAAAGTATTTAACTTTCTTTTCGCCTTTACGTTCCACTAATTGTACTTTGATTAGCTTTTCTATGATTCCTGCACGGGTTGCAGGTGTTCCTATACCTTTCATATCGCTATCAACTTCGGAATTATTAGCGTTTTCCATAGCTGATAATAAGGTATCGTCTGTATAATTTTTCGGTGGGGAAGTTTTACCCTCTTTTATAGATGATGTTGTATTAAAAATATTGCCTTTTTCTAGTTTAGGTAGTGGTGGTTCTGCTTTTTCTTCTTGCTCTTTATATAACTTTTGAATATCTTTAAAGCCATTAAATAAAACTGTTTTACCTTTTGTAGTAAAAGTGTAATCGGCACATTTACCAGTAATTACAGTTTCAGCGTAAATATGATTTTCTCCAACACCTACCAATAATCTAATAGCAATAAGTTTTAATACTTCTCTTTCGCCAAAAGGCAAAGAGTTTAAATCCGTTTCACTTACTTTAAGAGTAGGAATAATTGCATGGTGGTCTGTTACTTTAGAGTTATTAACCACTTGTGAAATATTCATAGGTATATTTATGTTTTCACTTGTGAAAACACCTACACTTGCATTTATAACTGCTGGAACGCTATCAACCATATCATTGGTTAAAAATCTACTGTCGGTTCGTGGATATGTAACTAATTTTTGTTCATACAAACTTTGTGTGTACCCCAATGTCTGTTCAGCTGTAAAACCTAAAATTTTATTAGCTTCACGTTGCAATGTAGTTAAATCATAAAGTTTAGGTGGTTTTTCTGACTTATCTTTACGCTCTACCATTTCGATGAGAACGCTTTGACCGTTACAAGCGTTCTGCATTGCTTCTGCTAGTGCCTTATCTTTAAGTTTTTCACTAGAAAGTGTAAAGTTCCCACAATCAAGAACTACAGTATATAACGCTTCTGGTTCAAAGGCTAACACACTTAAATATCTTTCTACTATCATAGAAAGTGTCGGTGACATTACACGACCAATATTAAGTAGTTGCCCATATGATACAGTAAATAGTCTTGTTGCGTTAATTCCAATTAACCAATCAGCTTTTGCTCTACATAAAGCAGCTTGATATAAATTGTCATATTCTTTACTGTCGCAAAGATTAGAAAATCCATTACTAATAGCTTCATCTTCAAGGGAAGAAATCCAAAGCCTTTTTACTGGTTTATTTGTCGATATTTTATTATATACAAGTCTAAATATTAATTCACCCTCTCGTCCTGCATCTGTTGCACATATAATTGTGTCCACTTCTTTTTTTCGCATTAGACGAGCAATAATATTCATTTGCTTTTCTTTGCCTTTTGATATTTTGAACTGCCAATCGTTAGGGATAATAGGCAAATCCTCAAAATGCCAATTGCTATATTGTTCACCGTAATTTTCAGCTGTAGCAAGTTCTACAAGATGTCCTAAACACCAAGAAATATAATAACCATTGCCCTCATAATATCCATCTTGTCTAGTAGTAGCACCTAATACTTTAGCAATAGCAAGTCCCACTGACGGTTTTTCTGCAATAACTAACTTCATTTTTTACTCCTTTTTTTTCGTAATTTAAACTGAATTAAAGATGTAGCACCGATTAATAATACTGTTCCAACGGCAATATGAGGTAGAAATAATTTTGCCTTTTTTAAAAACCTGCTATTATTACTTTTAGAAATGTTTGAACTATATGTATCTGCATCATTTACAATATCTTCTAAAAATTGTTCTATTTCCTCATTGTCAAATTTCTCTATTTCCTCATCGTCATCATCACTAAAATAAATTTCTTTGTCATCTATGCTACTTTCTAAATCTAAACGGAAATGACACATTTGAAACTCAGTATATTCAGGGTTAGCATATATAGAAACATCTATGCCTTCTTCTAAACCTAACCTAATTTGTTTCATTTGTTGATAATTATATTCAGGGTCTGCGTATATAGAAACATCTATGCCTTTTTCTAAACCAAAGCAAAGTTGTTCCATTTGTTCCTCATTGAATTTTATGTCAACATATTTTGAAACATCAAGACCTTTATCAAGACCTTCAATTATTTTTTCCATTTGGTTATAGTTAAATTTAGGGTCTGCATATACACTTACATCTAAATTGTTTTCTAAACCTACTCGAATTGCTATCATTTGAAACTCAGTATATTCAGGGTTGGAATATGCACTCACATCTATACCGTTTTCTAAACCTAACCGAAGTTGTCGCATTTGATACTCATTGTATTCAGTGTTAGCATATAAGAGTGCATCTATGTCGCTTTCTACACCTAAACGAAGTTGATACATTTGATGCTCAGTATATTCAGTGTTAGCATATACAGAAACATCTATGCCTTTTTCTAAACCAAATCGAATTTGTTTCATTTGATACTCAGTATATTCTGAGTTGGCATACGCACTCACATCTATACCGTTTTCTAAACCTAACCGAAGTTGATACATGTGTTCTGCTGAAAATTTAGGGTCTGCATATATGGAAACATTAATACCGTTTTCTAAACCTAAACAAATTTGTTGCATTTGTTGGTTGGAGTAATTATACTTTAAATATAAAGTGGCAGTACTATCTTGTGTTAGAGCGTTTCTTAAAAATTGCATATGATAGCCAGTATATTCAGGGTTAGCATACAAGAGTGCATCTATGTCGCTTTCTACACCTAAACGAAGTTGTCGCATTTGTACAGAGTCGTATTTTGAGTCTGCATATATAGAAATATCAATGCCATTTTTTAAACCTAATCGAATTTGTTGCATTTGAAAAGATGTATATTCTGGTGTTGCGTATATAGAAATATCAATGTCATTTTTTAAACCTAATCGAATTTGTTGCATTTGTAGATAATTATATTTAGGGTCTGCGTATCCGCTCATGTCTATGCCATTTTTAAAGCCTATGCGAAGTTCTTCCATTTGTTTATAGTTGAATTTAGGGTCTACATATATACTCACATCTATTCCTTCTTCTATATCTAAACGGAATTCTTCCATTTGTTTATATTCAAATTTTACGTTTGCATATACTGTCACATCTATACCACTTTCTAAACCTAAACGAATTTGTTGCATTTGTAGATAATTATATTCAGGGTTAGCGTATATTGAAACATCTATTTTATTCTCTAAACCAATGCGAAGTTGTCGCATTTGACTATAAGTATATTCAGGGTTAACATATATTGAAACATCTATTTCACTTTCTAAGCCTTTGCGTATTTCTTTAAGTTTATAACTAGTGAAAAGTGTTTCATCAATATTATAATCTTTTAATGTTTTATGTGTCATTTTTTACTCCTTTTTTATAACTTGTTTGTATTTTATTGTTTTTTGTTCGACTTTTTCAATTGGCTATTAATTCATGGTCGAAAAAGTCGCAAATTTCCTCCTTTATACAAAAATCTACTAATAAAGTTCCTTTGAAACAAGTTGCAAAAACATGATTAGATATATGTAAAATCATCCATTGATTTTCACATATATTACCGAAGCTTTCGCCTAACCTGAATTTTACATATACAGGTTTACCGTCACGCTGTTCCAATTGTGATAAGTTTAAAGGGAAATTATCATTTGAACTTGCCTGTATTGCAAGTTCTTTTTTAAGGTTATTTTCAATTTCCTTGGACTTTAACTCTAAAATAGTTTTATTGCCGTTCACTGTTGCACCATTTAGCACACCAACATCATAACCAAATACGTTATTGAGATATTTGTTCAGTTGGGGATGAAAGGTTCGCAAGTCAGATAGATTAACACATTCTTTTGCAGAGAGTTTTTCTAGTGGGGAGTGTTTTTTATCTTGAACCACTGGAACAAATGCAAAGTGCATATGTGGTGTTGCTTGGTCTTTGTGTACATATGATGATATTACATTTTCTTGTCCATATCTTTCTACCAAAAAATCAAAACATGAGTTAAAAAATTGTTCTTCATCTTTAATATCTATAGTTTTAGGTGCAGATATAACCCAATCACAGAAGATATTTATGTCTTTTCGGTTTTGTACTTTCACTTCTGTTAATCGCTGTTTTAAAAAATCAATTTGACATTTTGGTTGAATTTTTTCAGCAATATTATAGTTTAAATGCGTTTTTGTAAAATCAATATCATGGTTTGTTGTGGTAGAAAGTCTACAATAATAATTAAATACATGTCCACAGGCTTCTTTTTTGAATTTTTTTACATGTGCCATTTTTTACTCCTTTTTTTAATTTCAATTGATTTAAAGATGTATCGATGAATAATTAAAAATTCAAATGTATTAATTTTATTCCTCGTTATTTAATAACCTTATAATTCTTGTATAATCTCTGCACTTTCTAAACCTAAACGTTTTTGTTTCATTTGATACTCAGTATATTCAGGGTTAGCATATATACTCACATCTATGCCACTTTCTATACCTAAACAAATTTCACGTATTTGTTGATGAGAGTAATTGTACTTTAAATATAAAATAGCATTATTATCTTGTTTTAGTGCATTTCTTAAAAGTCGCATTTCAATATAAGTATATTGTGGGTTAGTATATACGCTCACATCTATGCCACTTTCTAAACCTTGTCGAATTTGATACATCTGTTCAGCGTTATAACATATGTTTGAATATACGCTTACATTTAAACCTTTAATTAAACCTAATCTAAGTTGTTCCATTTGTCCAGAGTCATATTTAAGGTCTGCATATATGCTTACATCTATTTCACTTTCTAAGCCTAAGCGTATTTCTTCCATTTGTCGCCAATCAAAATGAGAGTCAATATATTTTGATACATCTATTTTATTTATTATGCCTAATTTTCTTTTTGGAGTTAAATTTAAAGGTCTATTTTTCTTGTCTTGCATAACTTCTCCTTATATAATAGAAAAACTGCCCTAAAAAAGAGCAGTTTTCCAAATTGTTTAATTTTTAATATTCTTGATATTTTCATTTAGCAAATTATATCTCATTTTTCCTAATTCAAACAGAAGTGGTAATCTATAGTCCATAATTTTAAAGATTTTTTCATGGGTAATTGAACTGTATGCGTAATCTCCTTGATAGTAGATATAAGGATATGTACTTTCAATATTTACTTTTTTTGCTTTAATAAAGCCTTTTTTAAATAAAACTCCTGCTCTTCCAGAATGTATGCCGTTGTATAAATAAGTAATATCTAAATCGGTAAAATAATAAGCGAAGTGATTGTTTTCGTGATAAATAAAATCATATTTTTTTAAATGTATAATTTTTTCTACAAATCTTTTTGCATTCCAAGGCACACTTATGACAATATCTTTTGATAAATCAATTTCTACCAGTTCGTCCGTGTAATGATTTTCCATAATTCCATTTTCAGTAATCACTTTAAATGGTGCTAAGAATACTCCTGTTAAATCTCTACTAAACTCCTTGTAAATAATATCACTTTTTACGATTTCAATTGCACTATTTAATATAGTTATTTTTTCATCTAGTGTATTTGTGTATTCTAAGATGAATTTAACCTTGCTAAAAGCAAAATTAAAATCATTTAATTTTTGTGGTTCTTCCTTTTTGAAAAATTTGAACATAATAATCACCTTAAAAATATTTTTTAAACACAGTTATCATACCATACAGCACTCTAGCCTGCAATATATTTTCATAGTGATTAAAGCTAAATATATCATTGCACACATCAATATACTTTTGTTTTTGCATTAAATTATCAAGTAATATAAGGTTATGAAAATATGTGAAGTGATGAAACGCTACCACATATTCCTTTTGGTGTTTCAAGGTCAGTAAATCTGTATAAAATTCTTCTATAACTTTTTTTGCAAGCATGTTTTGCTCAATATTCACATCATAGTCATCATAAACGTATTGGTAATTCTTATCGGCTAATAAGAATTTGTCGATTTTAGCTATATACTTTTCAAGTTTTCTTTTTTGAGTAATATACATATTTACCTCTTAGCTTATCTATCTATGTCATTACTTTTGGGTTTATGTGATGTTTTAGCTTCTAAGTCGATTTTTTGAGCAATTATTTTTCCTGCTAGTTTAGTGAATTTTTCAGGCTTTTCAAATTTGTTTTTATACTCATCAATCATCTTAGGGGATAAGCTTTTAAAATCTTCTTCGCCCATGCCTACAACTAAAAAAGAACCTGCTATAATTTCTACCATTTTTCCATCTTCGTCATATATAGCACGATTTAACTGTGAACCATTAATTTTCCCGTCTTCATTACAAATCAAGCAAATATCATCATAGTAATCAAATGTTTCAATGTTCCCATCAACTGCATTTTGTAGACTTTTCAAGTCGTTTTCTACTTCTACAACAACTGGTGCTTTCATTGGTTCTATGAGTAAAGCTGTTAATTTTGAAGTTTCATTTTCATATAATTGAGCATCTACCTTTTCAACATTAGAAATTTTAACATCATCTAAAACTGTAGTATCGTTAAATGTTAGTTCTATATATTTTTTGCTAGTATATAGACCTGTGACTTTACCAATCTGTCCGTAAAGATTATCTTCATTGCCTAAATATCTAACTGTATCGTTTTCATTTAAGTTGTTTTCTTCAAAAAAATCTTTTAAATCATCAAATCCGTTCCAAACATCATCTATAACTAATTTGCCTTGTTCATCAACAATAATGTTAGCAGCTTCATCTCCATATTCTTCATGTTCAAGTAAAAAATATTGTTTATCTTCAATTTTTTCACTATCAATTACATACCAAGTTCCTTTATGTTCTTCAACTTTTATATTCTCACTTCTTTCATCTATAAAAGGATATTCTATATCGGCTTCAGAAAACTCCCATACATCACCACCACACCACTCATTTTCTGAATTATATTCATTCTCAAATTCTCTATATTTATTTACTAAAATATTTTCTAAACCACTATCACCAATTATAAAATTATGTTCTGGTATTTCGTATAAAGGTTCTTTTGCAAATTCATCACTTGCCCAGTCTTTATTAGCTTGATTAATTCTTCCGTCATAAGATTTATTTAATATAGCATGAATTAATACGTGTTTTAAAACCTTTTCACCGTAAATGTCAGTAGCTGACTCAATTATATTTCCATTTAAATGTTTACCATCAAAATTTTCTGCTAAAGCATTTTTTAGATAGTCCACACATTCAATAGATTTTTTATATGTAGAGTTTCGCTCATCGTCAATCATTTGAAAACGTATTTCTTCCATTTGAGTAGCATCAAATTTTTCATTGGCATATACACGAACATCAAGTCCGTCTTCTAAACCAAAGCGAAGCTGTTCCATTTGTTCTTCACTGAATTTAGGGTCTGCGTAAATTGATATATCTATGTTATTTTCCATACCATAACGTATTTCTTCCATTTGTATCCAGTCAAATTTTGGGTCACTATATTTTGATACATCTAGTCCTTCTTCTAAGCCTACACGGATTTGAGCCATTTCTGTTTCATCATATTTCCAGTCAGCATATATACTTACATCAATGCCGTTTTTTAAACCTAATCTTATTTGTATAATTTGATTACTGTTATATCTCTTACTTGCTAATATTTCTAAAAGTATAGACATTTGTTGCCAACTGAATATATTATCTGCATAAATTGAAGCATCTATCCCTATTTCTAAGCCATTATATATTTCTTCCATTTGTTCAAAACTGAATTTTTGGTTTAAATATATACTTACATCTAAATTCTTTTGTAAACCTTGTTTAATTACCCTCATTTGTTTATCTGAAAAGTCAGTTTTTGCATATATTTCTGCATTTAAGTTCATTTCTAAGCCGTCACGAATTTGATACATTTGATTAGGTGTAAACTCTGGATTTAGGTATAATTCAAAGTTTAATAAAGACATAATACCTCGTCTTATTTCTTCCATTTGTTCTCCACTGAATTTAGGGTCTGCGTAAATTGATATATCTATGTTATTTTCCATACCATAACGTATTTCTGCCATCTGTGTTTCATCAAATTTCAGGTCAGCATATAAGCTAACATCTACATCTGCTTCTAAACCTAATCTTATTTGCCACATCTGACTCCAACTAAATTCAGGATTTAACATTTGCTCAATTTTCAGGTCATTTTCTTTAGCTTTTGTAATTTGATTTAATTGTTCGTAATTATACTCTAATATATTTGTAGTCATAAGATTACTCCCTTAAATATTATTTTTCTGTTGTTTCTTCTTGATTTTCTTTACCAAATTCTATATCATCGTCAATTTCAATAAAATTATCTATACTATCACTTTTATCTTTTTTGTAAAATTTGAAAAAATAAAATGCTCCTGCACCTATTAAAATAACAGCAACTGCAACGATTAAAATGATATTTGTTGTGTTATTAGTTGTTGTAGTTTCTGTAACTGTTTCTTTTTCAGTTATTGTTGGTTCAAGCACGATTTCTTCACTTTCTGCATATTCTTCTATAATATCTAAAGTTACAGTTTCATCGTTTAAAACAGCGTAAAGGTCAGCTTCGTCAACAAGGTTTAAAAAATACACATTATTTGAAGATGATGTTTTGTCAATAACTATGTAAAAATAACTGCCATCAGATGTTTGTACAGTGATGAACTGTGTTTCTTCGCTATCCTCATCTACAGTAACATCATCTACTAAACTTAAATTTCCGTCAGGAGTAAGTGAATAAGAATAAGTTTCAGTGGTTTCAGTTTCGGTGCTTTCAGTTTCGGTTGTATCTTCTTCTAATTCAACCTCTGTTGCAAAAGCAGTAAAAGATATACTTAATATTAAAGTTAAACTTAATATTAATGTAAAAATTCGTTTCATGTGTTTTCCTCCATTTTTTCATTTTGCAAAAAATCTTTAAATTGACCATATGTCATTTTTTTCATGCGTACAAGATTAGCTATAGCAAGATTTTCTAAATCTTGCTTTTCTTTTGATAATTTATCAATATTAACTTGAATATCACTTTTTTTGATTTCCAATTTTAAAATATCTAATTCTAATTTTTTTATCTTTTTTTCCATTTGTTCTCCTAACTCATTAGTCCATAACCAAATATAGAGTTACTATTTAGACTATATTTTTTAATTTTACATTCGTCACCAGAGTTTCCCTCAACAGTATATACATATTCGCCGTCCGTTCCAAGCACAATTCCAACATGATTAGCTTTACCGTCATTGTCCCAGTCGAAAAAAATCAAATCTCCTGCTACAACATTTGTTATGTTATAGCCTACCCACATATCTGTACTTTTAAAGTATGCTATTCCTTGCGTACAACTTGCAAATTTAATTCCATCGTAATCTGATTGGTCTAATACCCAAGAAACAAAACAAGCACACCATTCAACACGATAACTAAAGCCGTACCAACTCCAGTAAGGCTCTCCACCAACATTTCCAACTTGTGATAACGCTGTGTTAGCAATGTTTAAATCTCCAGTTCTGTTAGTAGTAATAAACACTACATCTGCTATATCAACAGATGTACCACTATCATCTACACCACCAAACAAATAAGGATAGTTGCCACTTGTAGAAATTAATAGATTATAATATTCAAGTTCATCATCACTAATTAACGATGTAACAATATTACTTAGATTATTATTCACTAAAGTTACTGTTAAAACCTCGTTTTCTTCTTCGGTTTCAGTTTCTATATCCATAAATATCTTATTGCCGTAATCATCAAAATATATAATAGTTTCAGTTTCGGTTGTAACCGTTATTTCTGTAGTTATTTCTAAATTGTATTCATACTGCATATTAAACAGATTGACTATATCATCACTTACTAACTCTAGATTATATATTTCATATATTGCAGTAAAATATGAAGCTAGAGCATGAGGGTCATGATATATATCATCAACATTATAAACATATTCGTCATAATCGGGATACGTTTCTTCAATACTGTTTATATCGGTCTGTAAGTTGTTTTCGTAAGTATCATACACATCATTAACATCTACCATATCGTCTGTATCAGATAAATAGGAAGTTGAAATAACAATGTTAAAGCCACTTAAAAATAAACCTCCAGTTATTGATGTTAAAAACATACCAATTACTAGAACAACAGCAATTACTGCTGTAACTATCCAAAAATATGGATTTAAAACTAAAGCTTGAACAGCTGTTGCAATTTTACTAGCTACTGCTTTTATTATTGTTGCTAATTTAACATATATTTCTTGCGTGATTTTTTTAGCTGTTTGAAATTGTCGATATTTTTTTATTGATTTCCGTTGCCGAATTTGTGCTGACGAAAGTTTACGTTTTCTTTTATAACGGTTACGCTTTGATTTATATATAATACGAGAACCGTTATAATCAAAATTTCTAGACAAATTAGACTTTTTTTCATTGTCGTTACTTTGAATTTCATTGTACAAATCATTGGCAAAACGCACATTTTTATACGCAAATTTAACACTCTTACGATTGATTTTTTGTGCATTAGAAGCAGTTGTAATACTTTTGGAAATATAATTATTAGCAGAACGTGAAATAGTATTATTTCTTACTGAACGATAAGAATTTTGTATATTCTTATGCTGAAGAACATGTGTCGATGATGAAACCTTGTCACTGGTGTTGGAATTAATACTAACGGACTTATCTGCACTGCTAACAGTTCTTTGGGTATCTGTGTTTTGATATGTATTACTTTGTGATTGAGTTTGAGCGTTTGGGTCTGCGTTTTTGGTGTTTTCATTATACTTTTCAGTTCGATAAGCCTTTTGTATGTTCTTACGCTGAATAACCTGTGCCGATGATAAAGCCTTGTCACTGGTGTTGGAATTAATACTAACGGACTTATCTGCACTGCTAACAGTTCTTTGGGTATCCGTATTTTGATATGTGTTACTTTGTGATTGAATTTGAGCGTTTGGGTCTGCGTTTTTGGTGCTTTCATTGGTTCTAAAAGTTTTTTGTAGGTTTTTACGTTGAATAACTTGTGCTGATGACAGCGTTGTTGTTGTTTTTTTCGAAACTTTAAATTTTTGTGGCATATATTGATTATTCATCTACATATGTCACCTCGCTAGGCTTGGTTGTCATTTTCTCATACAAATTATTATCTTTAGGAAATTTCCCAATAAAAGGAACAATAGTGTTTCCATAAAAAATTAGTCCCGAACCTTGTTCTGCACCTGTTATATAAGATAACTGGTGACTAGATATACCGAGTTGCTCAGATAAGAATTTTCTAGCATCTTTACCTTGCGATAACATGCAAATAAAATCGGTGTTTTCAATTATATTTTTAATTTCTCTAGAACTCATTAAATCACTAACATTTTGTGTAATACCTGTTGGAATACCACCCCATTTACGAAAGCGTTTCCATATTTCAACAGAAAAAGCAGCAGTCATTTCATCTTTTAGTAGCAAGTGAAATTCGTCCATATAATACCTTGTTAAATTGCTTTTTTCTCTGTTTGATGTAACTTTGTTCCAAACTTGGTCTTGTACGATAAACATACCAATTCTTTTAAGCTGTTTGCCTAAACCTTTAATATCAAAACAAACAAGCCTATTGTCTAAATTTACATTTGTATGATGATTAAAAACATTCAAACTACCAGTAACATAAAATTCTAAAGCTGAGTAAACTTGTTTAGCATCTTCATCTTCCTGTTTTCCTAACTCGTTATATAAGTCTTCTAAAATAGGTAAATTTTCAGGTATAGGGTTAGCCAAATATTTTTTATAAATTTCTTTTACACATCTATCAATAATTGACTTTTCTTGTGCTGTTAAACCTGTTTTTCTATCGACTATAATTTCACATAAAGAAATAATAAAATCACTTTTAAGTGATATTGGTTTTTCTTCGTCACTGTAGTTAATATTAAAGTCTAGTGGGTTTATATAATGTTTGCTAACTGGAGAAATTTTCACAACTTGTCCGTCAAGTTCTTCAACTAATGGAAAATATTCGCCCTCTGGGTCGCAGATAATCACAGTATCTTCAAGAGCCAATATAATGTTATATATTTCCCTTTTTGCTGTAAATGATTTACCACTACCTGGACTACCAAATATTAAACCATTAGGGTTTTGAAGTTTATTTCTATCAATCATTATGAGGTTATTTGAAGTCGCATTAACTCCATAATAAAGTGCTTCTTTGTGTGATTGGTATAACTCTTGTGTTGTAAATGGAATAAAAACAGCTGTACTTGTAGTTGTTAGAGTCCGTTTTATTTCTATTTGATTTAGACCTAGTGGAAGTGAAGAAATTAAGCCTTGTTCTTGCTGATAATCAAGTGATATTAAAGGACAATTATATATATTAGCAATACTTTTAGCTTGCAAGAATATATTATCAAGTTCTTTTTTGGTATCAGTTGAATTTAATAGCAAAACTGTAATTAAAAACATTTTTTCATTGTTGCTCTCTAAATCTTCAAGAAACTTCTTAGTTTCTTCAGCGTAAGTAATAGTTGCGTTTGGGATAATGTCAATATCCCACCCACCACGTACAGCTTTCTTTTGTTCTTCGATTGTCATTTTTTGCACATCTGACAATTTGCGTTTAATTAGTTTTATAGCTTGAACTTGCTCAATTGCTTCTATGTGTAATGTTAATACTAAATTACTATCCAATTCTAAAAAATCAGCAATAATATTATCCTTTAAAGTTGGTGCTAAAATATGCAAGAATGAAACTTTTCCTTGCTTTTCGCCACTTTCAAATGTGTTTTTTGTAAATTTAAAAGATGAGGGTAAAATAAAATCTTTTGTACTTAGTCCTGATGGTACAAGCCAGTCCCATTCAAATATAAATTCTTCTTCATTCATTTTAAGCATATCATGGAGTAAATTTAGTCTTTCTTTACCATTTAGTACGGCAACCCCAACTCCAAGTTTTCTAAAACCATTCCAAATAGTATTTTCAATTCTTGCAAAACGTGTTCTAGCTGTTTTTATATTATCTGCTGTTATTCCAACTGTTAAATATCGGTTTTTCTCTTTGCCGTTATTTCCTTTTGATAATTGCTCAACTAAAATATCACTAAAAGTTTTTCTGTCAGTATCATATTTATCATTTTTAGGCTGTAATAATACATTGTTATAATTATTAAAGTTTACAGAGTTATTTACAAATGAAAACTGAAATGTAAGGCTGTTATCAAATGAATTTATAAAGTCGCACCAAAGTTTAAAGATTTCTCTTTTATCTTCATCTTCTGCTAGTTTATAGTTAATATCTGAAAAATATATAGTTTTAGAAAAACGATTATTTTCAAGTTCGCAAATTCCATCTTTATATATTTCTTTGTATGGAATTGTTTCCCCAGCAGATATGGTTTTTTTGTTTTTCTTTTTGGAATTTCTAATTAAATGCTCAATTTTTTTCTTTTTTTCTTTTGATAACTTTATTGCTTGTGTTGGTTGTTTCGGTTGCTTTTGCAATTTTCAGCACCTCCTTATTTAATTTATTTTGTTTTTCTAAAGCATCATAAATATTATTATTTATGTATGGTCGTGTTTTTGGTCGTATAAATGTAAAATTTATATATTGTTTTATGATTTTTTCAAAAGGTTGATTGTACCTTTCAAACATTGCAAATAAAAAGCAAGGAAACATTACTATCATCATTAAGACAACAGCATTACTTGTGCCTACAAAACTATGTGTTAAAAAAAATACAGGTAAGCCTATAACTAATGCTATCGCAAAGCATATAAGTTGTCTTTTTGTAAGATTAAACACTAGTTTAGTTTTTATTGCATTTATATCTTTTGGTATATCAACGTGTAATTCGTTAGCCATTGTTCCTCCTTAGTTTAGTTTGAACTAAATATCGACTTACTTATGTTTCCAGTCTGTGTTAAGGTAAAAACTAAAACACACATGTACAGCAAGCACTCCCATAAGTAACTTATTGGGTTGTCTGTGACTGAAACATTCCTAATTAAAACTGCATAAATGCCTATACATAAAGTTATTAAAAACGCTTGAAAAGAAAATGCAAATATTGATTTGATATAGTTTTGTCCTATCGGTGAAACCGAGTTGCCACCCATCGTTGTTGCAAGAGTAATAGGAGCAAGTGAAACTCGCAAATAAATTTCAATCATACGAACGTATATTACAATTACTATCAAACATGTAATTATAAATGTACCACAACGTAAAACAATTGATTGTAATAAATAAATGAGAAGTTCAGGGATAGTTAAATCTTCGAGCGTTATTAAAAAATCACCTAGATAATTTTCATCTAAAGTAACCGAAGTATTTATAATAGATAGCGTGTTGTTCACAACATACTCACCGACTTCAAATATCCCTATTACTATATTAAGGCTGTTAGTTACTAACATTACACCTATATATGTTTTTACAATCCATTTGAAAATATCTGCTGTACCGACTTCATTCATATTGTTTTTATTAATTATCATTTCGATAAAATCGTATGTCATTATAAATGCTAAAATCATTCCTGCTATAGGCATTATTACATTATTAGTAATTGAATTAACCATACTATATATACTACTGTTCCAATTATTTGGTGTTTTGCTAATATCTGTTAATACTTCGGTTAATGATGTATTGAAATTATCAAGAACACCACTGATGAAAATAGTTATAATTTGAATAATACCCGTTTTTATTACTTCTGCAAATGAACTTATAATATTCATAATTATTACCCGAACATAGTACTTAATAGTGGAATTACTGTAACACCAATAAAGGCTATACCACCACCAGCGACTAATTGTTTAATACCTTGTGACTTAGCACCTGGATTGTCGTTACCATAACCCTCAAATAAGTTAATAATACCCCAAATTCCTGTGCCTGCTCCTAAAACTATAACGATTGTTGCTACTGCATCTATTGCTGAACTAAAAAATGACATAATTATTCTCCTTCGTCTATTTCAATTTCGTAAATATCATATAAATCACTTGATTTTAATGTATTTTGATTTTTGTTTTTTAGAAATTTTTCTATGTTAAATTTGTTTCGTTTATCGTAATACGATAAGTATTTGTAATTAGGGTGCTTTTTTATATCGTATTTGTCGCTTAAAAATGGTCGTACACCCCTAAGTTGTAAAACACACTTGCCACCGTCCATAACAGCAAGTTCGTCCATGCTCATTAATTCTTTGCCAAGTTTTTGATAGTTAAGACCGTAACTTCTTTGATTACTTCTTGTATCAGAAGTGTTATAACTATCAATAGTTTCTTTGCCCATTGTTTCGGTTAAATCTTTAAGAGTGGTTTTTTCTTTTCCTCCTAAAAATATCATGCTGTCGCAGTTTCCTATAATAGTGTCTGCATTGTCTTTGTAAATTGCTTTTAGCTGTGATTGTGCTTGCAAAACTAAACACGCTGAAATTTCCCTTGAACGGATTGTTGCCATAAGTTTTTCAAGATTAGGTATTTGACCTATGTTTGCACATTCGTCAATTAAACAACGAACATGAACAGGAAGTCTACCACCATATTCATCATCTGCCTTGTCGCAAAGAAGATTAAACAGCTGTGTATAGCACATTGATACAAGAAAATTAAAGGTTGAGTCTGTATCACTAATAATAATGAAAAGTGCTGTTTTTCTATCTCCTAAAGTGTCAAGTTCAAGTTCGTCATACTCGGTAATGTCCCTAAGTTCTTTAATATCAAACGGAGCAAGCCTTGCACCACATGAAATAAGAATTGACTTCGCCGTTTTTCCCGATGCTAATTGTCAAGGGCTTTTTAATCACTAAGCTAAATTTTCTTGTAATTATCACAATCAGCTAATACCATTCGCTTGATTTTATCAGCTAGTGTTTCGCTAGTCTTTTGATTGAAATGCACATTGACGTTGTAGGTAATTCCACCGATTTTGTGGGAGAATGTACCTTGTGGGGGAGAAGTGGTCACTGGTTTTACTGTTTGTTCTGTCATATAGTCTGCTCCTTTCTAAATTTGGGCATAAAAAATGGCTCTTACTGATTTTGTAGTCAATAAAAGCCATTAGCCTAAGATTTCTTTCAGTTTATTCAATTTTTCAGTTGCTCTGTCCTTGCGTTTGCTCTCGCCCTCAAAGAAGATAGGCACACACATCTCTAGCACTCGGTCATATATGCGTCTGTAATCGGTCTGAATGGCTGTATTTTCGATTTCTGATAGTG
>JAWXUM010000025.1:0-39557 GCA_044432645.1 Clostridia bacterium
GTGGCTCACAGGCTTAGCACAGTTAAAAACTGCAACAGAATTATTGTTATGGAGCAAGGAAAAATTGTAGAAGAGGGTAACTTTGATAGCCTGTTAGCATTAAATGGCAGATTTACCGAGCTTTATAACAAACAATTTAAAAAAGAATAAATATTTATATAAAAAAATTACCCTTAATTTCTCATTTCATATAACTTTAAATAAAATTACACCCACATTTATGTAGGTGTAATTTTCACAATATCTCTAGTATATTTTAATTTGCTTGATTTATTAATACTTCAATTTCTTCTTTAGTAAAGTAATAATGTTTGTCACAATACGGGCAAACTGTTTCTACTTTTTCGTTTTCCATAGGCAAAGTTTCAAGTTCACTTGCGCCTAGAGTTATCAAAGCGTTTGCATATTTCTGCTTACTACATGTACAAGCATAATGAATTGAGGTTTCGTCTAGTTTATCTACATCAAAACTTTTAAGTGCAGATTTACATATTTCTTCTAAAGTCATTCCTTTTGCAAGCATTGTTGTCATTGGCTCTAAACTTTGTAAATCTTCTTCAAGTTTTGTGATGTCGCTGTCATAAGCTCCAGGTAAAACTTGAATTAAAAGTCCACCAGAAAGTATTGCTTTGTGAGTATCCTTATCTGTTAACACTCCTAATGCACACACTGTTGGAACTTGTTCACTTGTAGCATAATAACTAGTAATATCCTCTGCTATTTCACCTGTTACAATTTCAGTTTGTCCTATATACGGCTCACCAGAACCAAAATCTTTTATAACGCACATTCTGCCCTCTTTGCCAACAGCTGTACCAACATCTAACTTGCCGTCAATTCTAACTGGTAGGTCAACTCTAGGGTTTTGAACGTAACCTCGAACATTACCTTTACTATCAGAAACAGCTACAATAGAGCCTATAGGTCCGTTGCCTGCGAATTTTATTGTAACTGTAGATTTTTCTGACTTAAGCATTGCACCCATTATCGACGCTGCTGTTAGAGTTCTGCCTAATGCAGCAGTTGTAGTAGCTGTCATTTTATGCACTTGCTGCGCTGTTGCGACAGCTAAGGTTGTGTCTACAGCTGCTATCATCATGCTACCGTCATGAGTTATACATCTAATAATTCTATCCATATAAATTTGTCATCTCCTTTTTTTGAGCTACAATTATTATTCTTTCGCTTTTTTCTTTTGGTTTATCAAAACTTAAATCATCAAAAAATTCTATATTATGAAAACCTGCTTGTATTAACATTTTTTCTAAATCATCGATATCAAAGCTTATTTCAGAAAAACGCTCTTGATACCTATTATATTTACCGTCTTGCTTTTCGAAAAAATCTAAGGAAATATCAACTTTATTAAGTTTGCTTTTATAATTATTTTGCCAAACACAAAAAACTTCATCAGTTTCGTAAACAAATGCATTATTTGCTAAAATTTCTTTGTGTTTATATTTTGTATTAAAATCAAATATAAAATATCCGTCTTTTTCCATGAAAAAACTTACTTTGTCAAAAGCTTTTTGAACTTCTAACAAATTCGGCAAATGATTTATACAGTCTAAACAGCAAAATACAGTATTCACAGTACCGTATAAATTCAAGTTCTGCATTTTTTGGCACAAAAATAAAATGTCGGCATTGTCATCATAAGCTTTTTCATTTGCAACCGACAACATTGCAGTAGAACTGTCGACACCGTAAACGTCAACACCTTTTTTATAAAGTTCTAAAGTTAAACTACCTGTACCACAAGCCAAGTCAAGCGTAATACCGGCATGGTGATTTAATCTTTTAAGTAAACTTAAAAGATAATCTGCCCTGCCGGTATAATCTACATTTTTTGTAAGGCTATCATAGTACAAGGCAAAAATATCATAACTACTCATTTAAGACCTTGTCACGATTTCCGTATAATGTACGGTTACATGCCTTTCTGCTATTTTCAAGCTCAAACTAAAACTAAAAAATTATTCTTTATCTAGTCTAGTGAAAACTAATTCATAACCGTCGTTACCGTAAATTAAAGAACGATTAACTCTACTGATAGTTGCAGTTGAAGCACCTGTTTCAGTTACGATTTCACTATAAACTCTTTTTTCACTAAGCATTTTTGCAACAGCAAGCCTTTGTGACATAGCTTTAATTTCTGGTACTGTGCATAAATCTTCGAAAAATTTATAACACTCTTCTTTGTTTTCTAATTTCAAAATTGAGTCAAACAATAAATCTACATTATTGTCATGAAGTTTTGTATTCATAGATACATCCTCCTAGTTTATTATGTTAACATTGTAACACATAAAAGCACTAAAAGTCAAACACTTTATAAGTCATTTCTTATTAAATCTTCATAAGTTTCAGCTTTTATGATTACTTTGTCGCCGTCTTCTTTGGAAACCATAACCATAGCAGGTTTTAGGTTACGATTATAATTTGAAGCCATTGAGTAGTTGTAAGCGCCGGTTGAAAGAACAGCCATTATATCCCCTACTTCTGGGCTTTGAATTATTGTATTTTCTTGAATTAAGTCGCCACTTTCACAGCATTTTCCAGCTACTGTAGCTTTATAATCACATTCTTTATTAGCTTTATTGGCAATCAAGCAAGTATAATCAGCTTGATAAAGTGCGTAACGTGGGTTGTCAGTCATGCCACCGTCGATAGAAACGTAATTTCTAACATTTGCAATTTCTTTAACATTACCAACAGTGTAAAGTGTTAGTCCAGCTTCGCATACAACAGAACGGCCTGGCTCGATAAAAATTGTTGGAATTTCAATGTTTAAATTTTCGCATTTAGCTTTAACAGCAGTTGAAACTTCTCTCATATAATTCTCATAAGGAACGAAATCGTCACTAGCTAGGTATTTACAACCAAAGCCACCACCTAAATTTAATGTAGTTAGATTTTGACCATATTCTTTAACAATTTTACCGTAAACATCAAGCATAACCTCAGCTGCTAAAACGAAAGGCTCTACATCCATAATTTGTGAACCAATGTGGCAGTGAAGACCTATTAGATTGATATTTTTATGAGTTAGTGCAAATTCCACAGCTTCATAAGCTTCGCCATTTTCAAGAGCAAAACCAAATTTAGAATCGATTTGTCCTGTTCTGATAAAATTGTGAGTATGAGCATCGATACCTGGTTTAATTCTTAAAGAAATATTTGTAACAACATTTTTTTCTTTAGAAATTTCATCTATAGTTTTAATCTCAGTTAAATTGTCAGCAACTATATCACCAACTTTTTGAGAAATTGCATACTCGATTTCGCTATATGTTTTATTGTTTCCGTGAAAATGCAAATTTGAAGCTGATGCGCCAGCTGCTAATGCTGTGTAAATTTCACCACCAGAAACTACATCAATGTCAAAACCTTCTTTAGTAACTAAGTCACACATAGCTTTACAAGATAAAGCTTTTGATGCATAAATAGGTTTACCTTTACCTGCATAATATTTTTCAAAAGAAGCTATGTATTGTCTGCAAGTATCTGTAATTTTATCTTTAGATATAACATAAAGTGGAGTGCCGTATTTTTTAGCAAGTTCAACTGTGTCAAAACCACTAAGAGTTAGGTTACCTTGTTCGTTTACGCTTACGCAATCTGTACTAAATTTCATTTTCATTCTCCTTAAGCTGTAGCTATTTCTGTAATTATTTCCTTTAATTCATCTACTCCATCACCTTTTGTGGAGGAAAATGGTAAAAATTTAATTTCATGTTCTTCAAACAATTGATTAAACATTTCCATTTGATTAGCAAACTGAGTTTTATTTAATTTATCTTTTTTTGTGCATGCTATGATAAATGGAATTTCTCTTTCAATCATGAAATTAATCATACCATAATCATCGGCTGTTGGCTTGTGCCTTATGTCTAAAATTTGAACTACAAGGCGAATATCTCTCTCGCTGTTGAAATAAGATTCCATGAGTTTTCCCCATTTAGCTTTTTCAGTTTGAGAAACTTTAGCATAACCATAACCAGGCAAGTCCATAAGTCTACATTCTTTTAGTTTGTAAGAATTAATGGTGGCTGTTTTGCCTGGAGTTGCACTAACTCTTGCTAGTGCTTTTCTGTTTAAAAGTTTATTTATTAAAGAGGATTTGCCTACGTTTGACTTTCCAGAAAAAACAACCTCTGGTAAATCGCTTTCAGGCATTTGACTTATATTACCTGCTGCAAATTCAAATTCAGCAATGTTAAAATTCATTAAATTCTCCTTATTTATATATTATCGCTTATAATTACTTCACTTGGCATTTTGCACAGAGCAATTTCAAAAGCTTGGCTTACATTTTTTATTGGAATAAATTCCAGCTTATCTTTTACTTCTTGGTCAAATTCATCTACATCTGCAAAATTTTCATCAGGAATTATAACTGTTTTAATGTTATTTCTGTAAGCAGCCATTGATTTTTCTTTAAGTCCACCAATTTTTAGAACTCTGCCTTGTAAAGTCACTTCTCCAGTCATTGCAACATCGTGGCGAATTGGAATTCCTGTTAAAGCTGAACAAATAGCAACTGACATCGCAACGCCTGCTGACGGACCATCTTTTGGAATAGCTGCTTCAGGAGCGTGAATATGTATGTCTTTTTCGTTATAAAAATCTGACTTTATACCTAATGATTTACTTCTTGTTCTAATACAAGTGATAGCTGTACTTGCAGATTCTTTCATAACATCGCCTAAAGAACCAGTAAGCTGAATTTTGCCACTACCGTCCATCGCTGCAACTTCGATAGGAAGAAGCTCGCCCCCTACGCTTGTCCATGCAAGACCATTAACAAGTCCAATCTCGTTATTTTTGCTTGTAATATCATCAGAGATTTTTTTAACTCCTAATAAATCTTTAAGATTATTAACAGTTACTTTATATGATTTAAAATCTTCATCTGTTACAATGATTTTAGCTACTTTTCTGCAAATTGTAGCAATTTGTCTTTCTAAACTTCTTACACCAGCTTCTCTAGTATAGCCATTAATTATTTCGCTAACAGCTGTAGGGGTGAATTTAAGTTGGTTAAGTTTAATTCCATGGGCTTTTATTTGCTTTGGAATTAAATATTTAGTTGCTATTTTTTGTTTTTCGTTAGCAGTATAACTGCTTAAGTTTATAACATCCATTCTGTCATAAAGTGGTGATGGGATGTATGAAGGGTCGTTTGCTGTTGTTACAAAAAGGACTTCGCTTAAATCAAACGGTAAATCTATATAATGGTCATGAAAAGCTTTGTTTTGTTCAGCATCAAGCACTTCTAGCAAAGCTGATGACGGATCACCTTTAAAACTTTGCCCTAATTTATCTATTTCATCTAATAAAATTAGTGGATTTTTAACTCCAGCTTGCTTTACAGCTGCCATAATTCTACCCATCATTGAGCCTACATATGTTTTTCTGTGTCCCATTATATCGGCAACATCTTGAACCCCGCCTAAAGAAACACGAACATATTTTTTACCAGTGGCTTTTGCTATTGACTTTGCTATTGATGTTTTTCCAACACCAGGAGGGCCAACTAAGCAAACGATTTGCGAATTAAAATTACCCTCATTAAGTTTCCTTACAGCTAAAATCTCGATAAATCTTTCTTTAACTTTTTCAAGTCCGTAATGGTCGCTGTTCAAAATTTTTTCAGCTTTAGCTATATTCACTTTGTCACGAGTTCTAGTGTTCCATGGCAAAGCAAGACAAGTTTCAAGATATGTTCTTATAACACTACCTTCGTGAGAACCGTTTGGCAATTTACTAAGTTTGTCACATTCTGAAAGTAGTTTTTCCTGAACGCTTTCTTCAAGATTTAATGAGTGAATTTTATTTCTAAAATTGTCTAATTCGTCTATCGGGTCTATGTTTTCGCCTAATTCAGAAGATATAACCTTTATTTGTTCTCTTAAAAAATATTCCCGTTGCATTTCGTCTAAATTCATTCTAGTTTTAGATGCAATTTCATTTTCTATTTTTAGAATTTTGATTTCTTCAGTTAGAACATCAGCTAACAGATTAAGCCTTTTCACAGGGTGAAGTTCCTGTGAAATAAATTGTTTTTGTTCATACTCTAAAATCAAATGTGGAGTGATAAGGTCAGCTAAACGTCCACAGTTTTTTTCTTTTATAATTTCTATAATCACCTGTTTTGAAACATGGATTTTAGTTAAATGCAAATATTCATTAAAACGATCTAAAACAATCCTACTGATTGCTTGTGTTCTACTTGTAGTGTTATATTCTTGTTCGTCTGAAACCTCTATTTCCACTACCATGTAAGGGTCATCTTGAACAATACTAATTAACTCGGCTCGTTTAATGCCTTTAACACTAAGACTTATCGATTTATCTTCGCTACAGTCTAGTTCTTTTATTTGAGCTATCATACCAATTTGGTATAAATTTTCGGCTTTTGGTTCATCTACAGGATTTACTTGTGTAGCCAGAAAAATTTTTCTATTATGTTTAAAAGCATCTTTTACTGCTAAAACAGATTTTGTTCTTTCGACGCTAAGTTTTACTAGCATTTCTGGAAAAACAACTAACCCTTTAAGTGGAAGTACGGGTAATATTCTGTTTAAATTATTTTCACTCACTGTATTCTCCTTATTTTCAATAAAAATACTGTAAAATAAATTCAGGGCTACAGCTATGCCATAACCCCTAACAACTTTATATATTGTTTGTATAACAGCTTTAAAAAGCGTTATAATCTATTGCTAAGTTATATCACATCAAGAAATTTGAATTGTTACAGGCAATTTCTCTTCATTTCTTAAAATGTCAGGGTTCGTATTATTCTCAACACAATCTTTTGTTATAATAACTTTTTCAATTGTATGATCTTTTGGAATTTCAAACATTAATTTGTTTAATATCTCTTCCATAATAGAGCGCAAACCCCTAGCGCCAGTTTTTCTTGCTAAAGTTTTAGTAGCAATAGCTTTTAAAGCCTCTTCTTCAAACTCTAGTTCTACATCATCCAAATTGAAAAGTTTGGTATATTGTTTTACTAAGCAATTTTTAGGTTTTGACAAAATGCTAATTAAAGCATTTTCATCTAAATGGTCAAGACCTGTGATAACTGGTAAACGTCCCACAAGTTCTGGAATAATACCAAATTTTACAAGGTCGTGTGGAGTAACATCTTTATATAAATTCTTTTCTTTAATCTCAATTCTATCAGCCACTGTGCCTGTAAAACCTAAAGTTAAAGAAGCTTCACGTTGTTCAACAATTTTCTCTACACCATCAAAAGCTCCACCACAAATAAACAAAATATTGCTAGTATTAATCATAATGTTATCTTGTTGAGGATGTTTTCTTCCGCCTTTAGGTGGAACAGAAGCTTCAGTTCCTTCTAAAATTTTCAAAAGAGCTTGTTGAACGCCCTCACCACTAACATCACGTGTTATTGAAGTATTTTCTGATTTTCTTGCAATTTTGTCAATTTCATCAACATAAATAATTCCACGTTCTGCTGTTTCTATATTAAAATTAGCCGATTGAATAAGTCTTACTAAAATGTTTTCAACATCATCACCAACATAACCAGCTTCTGTTAAAGTTGTTGCATCTGCAATAGCAAACGGAACTTCTAAAATTTTAGCAAGAGTTTGAGCGAGGTATGTTTTACCAACACCAGTTGGGCCTAACAAAAGCACATTACTTTTACCAAGTTCAACATCATTGTCATTACCAAAAGCTACTCTTTTATAGTGATTATAAACAGCTACTGATAGAGCAATTTTTGCATTATCTTGACCTATGACATATTCATCTAATTTTTCTTTGATTTGATGAGGTTTTAAAAGAGTTTTGTAGTTCTCTTTTCCATCAAATTGAACATTTTCTAAATCTAATTGGGCATCAAGAATATCATCATCTTCATCAATTATACTTTGACAAAGAGCAATACAAGCATCACAAATATAAGCTGAATTGCCTGCGATTATTCTGTTAGCCATACTTTGTGGTTTTCCGCAAAAAGAGCAGAAAACATCATTCTTCAAATCATTATCCATATAAATTAGACACAAAAAGTTTGTGCCTAGCACCGCCTTTCGTTAAAACAGGGAACAACTAAATTAACGCTTATCTATAACTTTATCGATTAAACCATACTCAGTTGCTTCATATGAAGTCATAAAATTATCACGTTCAGTATCATTGGATATAGTTTCATAGCTTTGGCCTGTTCTTTCGGCTAAAATTGTGTTAAGTTTCTTTTTCATAGAAAGAATTCTTTTTGCTTGAATTTCAATATCAGTAGCTTGGCCTTGAGCCCCACCACTTGGTTGATGAATCATGATTTCGCTGTTCGGTAAAGCGTATCTCTTACCTTTTGCACCAGCAGCAAGCAAAAATGCTCCCATACTAGCAGCCATACCTATACAAATTGTTGAAACATCACATTTTACATATTGCATTGTATCATAAATTGCCATACCAGAAGTAATTGAACCACCTGGGCTGTTAATGTAAAGGCAAATATCTTTTTCAGGGTCTTGACCCTCTAGGTATAAAAGTTGAGCAACTATTAAACCAGCTGATACATCGTTTACTTCTTCGTTAAGCATTATTATTCTATCGTTTAAAAGTCTAGAAAAAATATCATAAGATCTTTCTCCTCTACTTGTTTGTTCTACTACATAAGGTACTAAGCTCATAAAAATGCCCCTTTCAAAATAAACATCACAGCAACCGTTTAAAGGTTGCTGAAATGAATTCATTTATTTGATTATTTAACTACAGCTTCGCTTTTGATTAAAGCTACTGCTTTTTGGTTTGTAATATCAGCTGTTAAATCTACAGGATTAATCATGCCTTTTACGTTTTCAACAGGCATGCTGTAAGCTTCAGCTAATTTTGTGAATTCTGCTTCTATTTCTTCGTCTGTAGCTGTAATGTTTTCTAGTTTAACAATTGCTTCTAAAGCAAGTCTTACTTTAACATTTTTCTCAGCTTGGTCTTTGAATTGACCACGAAGTGCTTCCATATCCATACCTGTGTATTTCATGTATGTGTCCATGTCTAAACCTTGAGATTGTAGACGGTATGCAAAGCTGTTAACGCTTTCATTAATTTCATTTTCAATCATTTCTACTGGAATTTCAGCTACAACTTTTTCTGTTAAAGCTTCCATTAATTTGTTATCAATATCAGCTTCAGAAGCTTTTTCTTTTGAATCAGCCATTTTAGCTTTAATGTCAGCTTTGTATTCTTCAAGTGTGTCAAATTCACTTACATCTTTAGCAAAGTCATCGTCAAGTTCTGGAAGTTCTTTTGCTTTGATTTCGTGTAATTTGATTTTAAATGTAGCTGGTTTGCCTTTTAATTCTTCAGCTTGATATTCTTCTGGGAATGTAACTTCAACGTCGAATTCTTCACCGATATTATGTCCAACAACTTGCTCTTCAAAACCAGGGATAAATTGACCTGAACCTAGAGTTAATTCAAAGTTCTCGCCTTTACCGCCGTCAAAAGCAACACCGTCACAGAAGCCTTCAAAGTCTAAAATTGCGATGTCGTTGAGTTGTGCTGCTCTATCTTCTACAGAAACAGTTCTAGAATTTCTGTCTTGTTCGCTTGCTAATCTTTCAGCAATTTCTTCATCTGTTACTTCTGTAGATTCTTTAGTAACTTCGATGCCTTTGTAGCCTTCGATTGTTACTTCTGGTTTAATAACTACTTCAATAGTAAATAGTAAACCTTTTTCTTTACTAGCTTCAGTGATTTCCATTTGGCCAACACTGATAACTTCTAGTTCAGATTCCGTTACAGCTTCCATAACAGTTGGACGATATAAAGCATCAATAGCAGCATCGTAAAATACTGTTGCACCATACATTTTTTCGATAAATGCTCTTGGAGCTTTACCTTTTCTAAAGCCTTGAATTTGCATATTTTTGCCTTCTTTTTTGTAAGCAGCATTTACAGCCTCTTCAAAAGTTTCGGGAGAAACAGCAATCTCCAATTTGTATTTATTTGTTTCAGTTGCGTTTTTTGATAATAAACTCATTTTTTAAATTCCTTTCAGAAATATATTCTATCGTTACGTTAGCCTTATTATTATATCATAAATCTTTAATTGTTGCTAGTATTTTTTTGCAAATAATTTTGATTTTAAAATTATTTATGCTTTTTCTACTAATAATGGTATGAATTTTTGATAATCACAAGCTATAAGCTCCATTTTTATACCATCATAATCTCCAGTTACTATTTTTTGCGAGGCATTCTTACCATGAATATGGCCAAAATAACATCTATCTATACCATATTCTTTCATAACAGACAAAAGAATATCGCAAGCAAAATTATCGTAAACGGGTGGATAATGCAAAAAAACTAAAGGCTTTTTCTTTAATTTTATAGCTTCTTGTATAGATGATTTTAGTCTACCAGCCTCTCGATTAACTATTTTAATATCCTCATCACTTACTGAATTATACATCCAACCTCTAGTTCCACATATAGCATAATCGCCCACAACAAAACAAGAGTTATGAATTATGTCCATGTCGTAAAAGTCATTCTCTTTAAAATAATTATTAATTTTAGCCTTTGTAGACCACCAATAGTCGTGGTTACCTTTAAGTAAAAGTTTTTTTCCAGGTAAACTGTGTAGAAAATCAAAGTCATTTTTAGTTTCTTCTAATTTCATTGCCCAAGAGATGTCCCCTGCTATAACCACTGTATCGTCTTCATTTACAATCTTTCGCCAATTCTCTTCTACCCTACTTACGTAATTATCCCAACCTGGAAAAATATCCATCGGCTTACTTGTACCAAGTGACAAATGCAAATCTGCAATAGCAAATATTGACATTTTAATAAACTCCTATACTTTTCATTACAAACTCTGCAATTGTTGTTTTATCGGCTTTATTATCAAACCTAATTTCTTTATTTTGAAGCTCTAAAATTTGTTTTGGAACAGGTAAACCTGTTTTTTCACTTAATTTTTGAACAAGCTTAAATTCATCTTCTATATTTTCTGTAATAACAGCTTTAGCCACACTTGGCGCAAATTTATAAGGACTTGCAGTTGAAACAATAACTGTTTTGCTATTATCTCCTGTTTCTTTTACATAGTCTTCGTACACTTTAACAGCAACAGCAGTGTGAGTGTCGCAAAGATAATTTTCTTTTTCGTAAAAGTTTTTTATTGTTTGAGTTGTTTCACTATCGCTACAACTAGCAGCGAAGAAAATATCCTTTACTTTTTCAGCAGTTTGTACATCAACACTGTATTCACCAGCAACAAGCAAACCGTTCATCCAATCTTTTAGTTTTTCGCAGTCTTCTCCACAAAGGTGATACAACAATCTTTCCAAATTGCTAGAAACCAAAATATCCATAGACGGAGAATTAGTTGTAAAGAATTTGCGATTTTTATTATACTTACCAGTTGAAATAAATTCAGTTAAAACATTGTTTGAGTTTGATGCGCAAATTAGTTTATTTACTGGCAAACCCATTTCTTTTGCATAAAAAGATGCTAAAATATTACCAAAATTACCTGTTGGTACTACAAAATTAATTTTATCACCATTTTTGATTTGTCCATTTTTACAAAGGTCTGCATAAGAAGAAAAATAATAAACTATTTGAGGCAACAAACGACCCCAGTTAATTGAATTTGCACTTGAGAAAGTTTTATTATTACTTTCTAAAACTTTTTTAATAATTTCATTTGTAAAGATTACTTTAACTTGAGATTGACAATCGTCAAAATTGCCGTCAACAGCACAAACTGTTACATTGTCACCCTCTTGAGTATTCATTTGTCGAAGTTGCATTGGGCTTACGCCTTTTTCAGGGTAAAAAACTATAACTTTTGTTCCGTTTACATCTTTAAATCCCTCTAAAGCAGCTTTACCAGTATCACCAGAAGTTGCAACCAAAATAACAGCCTCTTTACCATCGCCTGTTTTATCTAAAGCTTTTGTCAAAAGATGTGGTAAAATTTGAAGAGCCATATCTTTAAATGCACAAGTAGGCCCATGCCAAAGCTCTAGCATGCTGACTTTATCGTTAATAACATTTAATTTCGCAGGTGTATCACCGTCAAACTTAGAGTAATCATAAGCTTTATTTACACAATCGCAAATTTCCTCTTCTGTATAATCAGTTAAAAACATAGATAAAACTTCTCTAGCTCTTTCCATGTAATTCATATTCATAAAATCTTCCATATTAACAGAAAATTTAGGTAAGGTTTCTGGCACAAAAAGTCCACCTTCTGTAGAAATTCCGACAGCTATAGCCTGTGCTGCTGTTTGACTTATATTTGAGTTTCTTGTACTTTTATAATTCATTTTCATTACTCCTTTTTTTAATGTAGCTATTATACTATATTTAAGGTAAAGTGTCAAAGCGTAAAAGCGTTTTCAAAAAAATTATATGCGTTTTCAAAAAATATTTTATCTACAAGTTTTTGTTTATAATTAAGTTTAAGCATTTTTTCATATAAATCTGGTATACTTTTAAGGCCTAACATATCTTCAGGTAAACTACAACCATCAAAGTCACTACCCATAGCAAGAACATTTTTAGCACCTAAGCTTAAAAAATAATCTATATGTTTAATTATGCTATCAGTAGTGCAATTTTCACCATTATCAGTTAAAAAGGCTTTAAAAAAATTTATGCCTATAAGCCCATTTCTATTTATAATCTCTTTAATTTGCTCATCAGTTAAATTTCTAGGATGTTTGCACAGAGTTTTCGCATTCGAATGTGTTGCAATTAATGGTTTATTTGTTTTTGATGCGACATCATAAAATAATTTTTCGCTTGCATGAGAAAGATCTGGGACGATGCTTAATCGTTCCATTTCTTCCAAAGCCTTTACACCAAACTCTGTAATACCATTATTTTGACCCATAATGCCTCCACCTAGTTGATTATCAGCATTCCATGTAAAGCTCATAACCTTTACACCTATGTCAGCAAATTTTTGAATGTTTTCTATTTTACCCTCTAACGAAATTGAATTTTCTATAGTTGGCAAAAAATATGCTCCACCATTTCTTTGTGATTGAACTAAGTCGTTGTTGGACTTAATAACAGGTGTGTTTCCAATTTCTTTAAAGCTATTAATTGCTGTTTGAAACGGATTTTCCCACTCATCATGAACAAACGCAGCAGTACATTGTATGTAAGTTTCAAATAAATTTGCATAAGCCAAATCAACATGAAGTCCGTTGTTGTAAAGTGGTTTTTGCTTTTGACTACAAACACACAAAGTGTCGCAGTGTAAATCAAAGTATTTCATAAGTAGCTCACCTCATAGTTTTTCTATAGCAGCTAGTGTTATATTTGTTTGACGTATTTTTTCGTATGCTTTTTCAGTAAATTTTTTGTTTCTATAATAGTCGTAAAGCCCGTTTTGTTCTTGTTCTACATCGGTTAATTGTGTGTAGCAAAAAGCACAGATTTCTGGTCTTTGCAACAAAAAGCTTGTAAGACCAATATATCTTTGTATAACTTCATCTTCGTTTGTTGGTTTTTCCCCATATCCCCAGTTGTCGCCACTTGCATTAGGACTCCACCAAGTTCCACCGTATTCGCTAACAAAATAAGGTTGACCATTATATGTTTGTCTGTCTTTAAATTGGTCAAAAACTTGATTTTTTTCAAATTCATTTTTAAATTTTTCTGAAAAAATTTCAGTATTTTGCTCATACATATGTACATCGTATATATCGGTTATTACGTGAAAGTTTCCACTTGTATCTATTACTGGTCGTGTTTTATCGATAGCTTTTGTCACTTGGTAAACTGTTGAAATTACTAAATCGTCTTGTTTTGCCTTAGTTACTTTATCATTCCAAGTTTCATTAAAAGGGCACCAACCAACTATTGAAGGGTGATTAAAATCACGTTCAATCACTTCTAACCATTCCGGTAAAAAGTTTTCAAGTCCTTGCGCTGTTGTTATGTCTAATCCCCAATTTGCCATCTCGCCCCAAGTTAAATAACCTAATTTATCAGCATGGTATATGTAACGTTCTTCAAAAACTTTTTCATGCATTCTAGCGCCATTAAAACCTAAATTCATAGATAAAATTATATCATTTTTAAGTGCTTCATCACTTGGAGCTGTGTAAATTCCGTCAGGGTAAAAACCTTGATCTAAAATTAGTCGTTGAAAAACAATTCTTCCATTTAAATACATTGCTTTGTTGTGCCACTGTATTGTTCTTAAACCAAAATAAGAATTAACTGTATCTCCACTTGAAAGCGATATTTTCAAATCATACAAATTTCCTTGACCAATATCCCACAAATGCACTTCATTTAAACTTAATGTAATATTTGCTGTGTCACCAGTGGTTTCCACGGTAGAAAATCCCATTTCTTCACCTTCAAAAAAAGCAGAAACACTAAGTTGATCTTTACATAAATCTCCCGCGGTTGTTATGCAAATATCTACTTTTTTATTATCAGGGTCTGTTATTATTTTATAATTTTTAATATATTTTTTGGGTAAAAACTCTAACCATACAGTTTGCCAAATTCCAGTTGTTCTTGTGTAACAACAGCCATAAGAACTGAATTCGTCAGATTGTTTACCAGATGGTTGCTTACCTGATTTTATATCATCTATAGCAGAAATAACGATTAAATTTTCGCCAGTTACAAGATAATCGGTAATATCATATTCAAAAGATGAGTATCCACCTTTATGCACACCAACACTTTTTTCATTTATAAATAATTCAGATTTATAGTCAACAGCACCAAAATGTATAATAACTCTATTTTGCAAATTATTACTTGTTATGTTAATAATTTTTTTATACCAAACAGCTGGCATAAAATCTTTATAATCAACACCTGATAATTCACTTTCTGGGCAAAAAGGAACTATGATTTTTCTATCAAATCCGATACCTTTATATATTTGACGTTCTTTCCCAGTATTTGAAAAATCGATATAAAAATCCCATTCTCCATTTAAATTAGACCAATTCTCACGAAACATACTAGGGCGTGGGTGTTCTTTTCTAGGTAACATTTAAAATACCTCCTTAAAGTGTAAAAGCGTTTTCTATATATTCGATTGATACAGGTTTTTGGTTAGAACAAATTATAGATGCAACGTCAAAGCGTGGTTGCAGATTATCTTTTAATTGCAACAAATAATACTGTGCTGTAAGAATAATTTTATTCTGTTTAGATTTTGTAACTGCCTCTAAAGGATGTACAATATATTTTTCGTCACGAGTTTTAACCTCCACAAAAGCAATATATTTATTTTTTCTTGCAATTATGTCGATTTCTCCAAAACGCGAGTGAAAATTAGTTTCTAAAATTTTATAACCTTTTTTCTTTAGGTATTTTACGGTAAATTCTTCACCAATTTGTCCGTTTATATTTTTACGCATCATTTTTAGCCTTTTGTGCATAGAATTTTTTCAAAAAAGTTTCCCTGTGAATTTCGCAACTTCCATATTTTTCAAGCATTTCATAGTGAAGCTTTGTTCCATAACCCTTATGTTTTTCGAACATATATTCTGGATATTGTTTGGCGTATTCAAACATTTCTCTATCACGGCTTACTTTGGCTAAAATAGAAGCTGCTGCAATTGACATGCTTTTTGCATCGCCTTTCACAATAGTTTCACCTTGTACTTTTAAGTTAGGTGGCATACGATTACCGTCAATCAAAGCGTAATCGCAATTAATTTGTGCGCAAGCTTTCTCCATAGCTAAATATGTAGCTTGAAGTATATTAATTTGATCAATTATTTTTTCGTCAACTGAAACAACTGCCCACGCTATTGCTTTTTCTATTATTATATCGTAAAGGATTTCCCTTTTTTTCTCGGAAAGTTTTTTAGAATCGTTAAGTCCTTCAATTTCAAGACCTAAAGGCAAAACTACAGCTGCGGCAAAAACTGAACCAGCAAGTGGTCCACGACCTGCTTCGTCTATACCACAAATAGCAAAAAACCCTCGTAAATCGGCACTTTGTTCATACGTGTAATCGGTTATAATTTTATCCATACAATATTATTCTCCTTTTAAATATGAAACGGCAGGAGCAAGCCCCTGCCCTATAATTACCTTTAATTAACTTGTTCTAATGTAATTCTGCCAAGTTTGCCAGACCTATATTCATCTAAAACCATTACGGCTGCTCTCAAATAGTCAATTTCGCCACCAGAAATTAACATTCCTCTTTTTATACCAATTGCTTCTAATATTTTATGACCTTCTAAGCCTTTTTCTATTTGAATATTAAATCTGTCATTTACATAATTTGGATACAGAAGTTCTAAATCTTCTACAAGTTTAAAAGATAAACCCTCTACATCTATTACATCGTCTTTAACAGCGCCTGTAAAAGCTAGCCTTTGTCCAACAATTGGATCCTCAAATTTAGGCCACAAAACTCCTGGTGTATCCAAAAGTTCAAATCCTTTACCTATTGTAAACCATTTATTATCTCTTGTAACACCTGGTCTATCTTCAACTTTCGCTTTACCAGCTTTTCCACCTAGACACATTTTGTTTATTAGCGAGGACTTTCCAACATTTGGGACACCTACTACCATAACTTTGATTGGTCTACCTACCATGCCTTTTCTGTTCCAAGCTGCAATTTGCTCTGTTAAAACTTCTTTGCACACTGGTAAAATTTTATTTAAACCTCTACCACTTTTACAGTCAATTGGTAATGCTTTAATTTTTTTAGATTTAAAATATTCAACCCATTTTTCAGTTTGCTTAGGATCTGCCATATCAGCTTTATTAAGCAAAATTATTCTAGGCTTATTATTAATAATTCCGTTAATTACAGGGTTGCGACTACTAACTGGTATTCTAGCATCTACAAGTTCAGCTACTATATCAACAAGCTTTAAACTGCTTTCAATTTTTCTTCTCGTTTTCGCCATATGGCCAGGAAACCACTGTATATTCTCTATATTTCTCATTAATTCTCCTTAATTTATAAATCCAAATTCGCTTACAGGATAAATTTGAAACACAACTTCACCAATTATCATATTTGCATCTACCATTCCAACTGTTGCGTATCTGCTGTCTTCTGAAACAACTCTGTTGTCACCCAAAACAAATACACAACCCTGAGGCACAATTTGAGGAAGTTGAGTTAAATCTAAACTTGTATAAGTTTGAGTTGTAATTCCATTTTCAAGTCCAAACAAAGTTTCGTCTAACGCTTCACCATCAATATAAACCGTGCCAGTATCTGTATCTATATCAATTTCTTGTCCTTCGGTTGCTATTACTCTTTTTATAATCGGTTTATCCAGCGCCCCAACTATTACAACTACATCTCCAATTTCAGCTTCACCACTAAAACTTGAAATAATTAATTTATCACCTTCAAAATAGTTTGGCAGCATAGAGTCACCACTAACTGAAACAATTTTAAAAGCAAAGCTAAAAATTAGCACTACCACTACAGATGCAAAGACTAATTCTTCCACCCATTCAAATATTACTTTTTGTATTTTTATGTTTTTCATATATATTTAAGCCTTACGGCACACCTTTCATCTTAGTATATATATAATACCACTATTTTATGAAAAAATAAAGATAAAAAATAAAAAGGGACAAAAAATTGTCCCTTTGTATCCAAGATTATTTTCTGATTTGTTCTTTAACTTTTGCAGCTTTACCAACTCTATCACGTAAATAATAAAGTTTAGCACGTCTAACTTTACCACGTCTGATGATAGTAACATCTTTAACGTTTGGTGAGTGAAGTGGGAAAACTCTTTCAACACCTACGCCATAAGACACACGACGAACTGTGAATGTTTCACTGATGCCGCTACCTTTTTTAGCAATTACTGTACCTTCAAAGTTTTGAACTCTTTCTTTTTCGCCTTCGCGAATGTTAACACCAATTCTAATTGTATCACCAACATTGAATTCAGGTGCTGCTTCTTTCATAGATGCGCCAGAAATTAATTTTAATGCGTCCATTTGTATTTCCTCCATAATTATGTTTGTGACATTCATGCATACTCCACCTTGAAATATCAGAGGACTGTCTGTTTCAAATACTCGGTCTTTGCCGGGCTTTGACTCCCATAGACAGCGTTTGAGGGTCTACGGATTCCAAATGCTTTAACATTATAACACCTATTTCTTTAAAAATCAAGTATTTTTTTAACTTTCTCCGAAATTTATTACAACAATTTCTGGAACTGTTAAAAATCTAAACGGTAAAAATGTTGTGCCTATTCCAGTAGTTACAAAAACATCGTTTTCAAGCCCAACATCTTCACTATAATACAAACCTCTAAAATATTTTGTCGCTCCAGTTGGTAGAATTTTTTCGGTTATATACGGCAAATACACTTGACCACCATGTGAATGACCTGAAAGAACAATTCCGGTAGCTGTACCTGTCAAAAGTTCAGCATTGTCTGGTTCATGGATAACAAAAATATTGTAATCATCATTGTTTTGATTATAAAATTCTTCATCATATTCGCCTAAAAGGCTATCATCATAACCATATATGTGAAGTGAATATTCTTCTAAATAAAGTTCTTCATTAATTAAAACTTCAAAACCAGCCTCTTGCATAAAATCAACATATAAAAACTCAATTCCTCCACCTATATCGTGGTTACCACGAACGGCAATTTTTATACCATTTATAAGTGAGAGTTGCTCTTGTAAATAATCTAAATCTAAATCTTTAAAATCATTTTCATAATCGTCAAAAAAATCCCCAGTAAAAATTACTATATCAGCTTTAGCATTGTTAATTTTTTCTACAATTTTTTCTATATTATCATCGCAATAATCTTCGCCAAAATGTGTATCGCCAAATACAACAACAGAAATTTCTGGTCCGTCTTCTATACTAATATAATTAGTAGTTAACATATTTGGTTCAATATACCTTGCGTACACAAGCAAAAAACCACATATGAATAGTAAAGCCAAAAAACTTGATAAAAATTTTTTCATTAAGCAAATTCTTCCATTTTTTCGTTAAAGCAATTAAGCCTTGCTGTTTGTGTGTATAGCTTTTGACCATATTTTAAACTTAACACTTCAAAAAACAATCTAGGATTTATACTACCTAAATTACTACTTGGCAAAGTTATGTAAAATTTAAGTATATCATCTGTTTCAACTATTTTCATTTTCTCAAAATTGGGTTTTATATCAACATCTTTCATGCCTTTTTTTGTTTTTTTAGAAACTATAATCTCTGGACTAGCCATAAGTTCTCTAGCTGTTTCCAAAAGATTTTCTGTTTTGTCTAATGTGATTTCATAACAAGCGTAAGCCATTTCTTTTGGTTTCATTTTAGGATATGTAATATCAAAAATTTGAATATCTGCTGGTAAGCCTTTGTTAAGCTTTTGGGTAATTAAATCAAAACTGTAATTTTCGTCTACAAGTTTAACGTCCATGCACTCTTTCATTCCTGTATATCCAAGGGAAATAGGCATATTTATGGTTAAAAAAACATGTGGGTTAAAGCCTTCACTATACCAAAAAGGCAATTTAGCCCTATGAATTGCACGTTCCATACATTTACATAAGTCGAGATGAGAGATATATTTGGCAGTGTTTAATTTTTTAAACCATATCCTTATAGTTACCAAAACATATACCTCCTTTACATTGTTTATTAGCGCCACAATTCGAACATTTTTCACGGCAGTTTTCTGTAGTTTCTGCACTTAAAGCTTTTTGATATTCACGAAGTAAAAATTCTTTTTTTACACCATAATCTAAATGTTCCCAAGGAAAAACTTCATCTAAACTTCTATGCCTATTTGCATAAAATGCCATATCTATGTCTAAATCTTTAAAAAGTTTAATCCAAGCTTCATAGCTAAAGCATTGGCTCCAACCGTCAAATTTAAACCCTCTTTTATAAGCTTCATACAAAACTGGTGAAAGTTTTCTATCACCACGGGCAAAAACAGCCTCCAAAAAGCTTGTTTTACTTTCGTGATAATTAACTGTTAGTTTTTTGCTATTATTTCTAGCTTTTAATCTACTTTGTTTTTCTTCGATAACTTCTATTGTATCTTGACCAAACCATTGGAATGGTGTAAAAGGTTTTGGCACAAAAGTTGCAGCACTTACCGTAACATTAGCCCCTTTTCCTTTAGGTTTGTTAGGGTTTTGATTAAACTGACCTATAACATTTAAACCAAGTATTGTGATTTCTTCAACGTCTTCTATAGTTTCAGTTGGTAAACCTATCATAAAATAAAGTTTAACTTTAGACCAACCATTCGCAAAAGCTATATTAACTGTGTCATAAAGTTGCTGCTGTGTGACATTTTTATTAATTACATCTCTCATTCTTTGAGAGCCAGCCTCTGGTGCAAAAGTAAGACCACTTTTCCTAACAGAAGAAATTTTCTCTATAAGTTCATTAGAAAAGCTGTCAACTCTTAACGAAGGAAGCGAAACGCTTACTTTATCATCCTCTGTCCACATATGAAGGGTGTCTAGAAGTGGATTAAGAGTTGATAGGTCATTTGTAGCAAGCGATGAAAGTGAAATTTCGTCATAACCTGTATTTTCGCATAAAATCTTACATTGTTTATCTATAGTTTCAACAGATTTTTCTCTAAAAGGTCTATATAAAAAGCCAGCTTGACAAAATCTACAACCTCTTATACAGCCTCTTAAAACTTCGGCTACTGCTCTATTATGCACAATATCCAAAAACGGAACAACAAAAGTTTCTGGAAAATACATGCTATCTAAATCCATACAAGTTCTTTTTAAAACAGTTTTAGGGGCGTTTTCTATAGGATTTACTACTTTTATAGTTTTATCGTCATTATACTCTACACTATAGAGCGACGGAACATAAATTCCCCCAATTTGAGTAGCTTTTTTCAAAAAGTCCTCTTTAGTATCACCCTTTTTCTTGCACTCGTTTAATAAATCAATAATTTCTAGAGTGGACTCTTCCCCGTCGCCTAAAGCAAACATATCAAAAAAGTCGACAAGTGGTTCAGGATTGCACGCACAAGGGCCACCACCAATAACAATGTTTTTAAGCTCGGTTCTGTCTTTTGCTAAAACAGGAACTCCACCTAAATCAAGCATATTTAAAATATTGGTAAAACTAAGTTCGTATTGAAGGGTAAAACCTATCATATCAAACTCACTTAAGGGGTCCCCACTTTCAAGACCATATAATGGAATATTATTTTCACGCATTTTGTTTTCCATGTCAGTCCACGGAGCAAAAACTCTATCGCAACTATATTCTTCACGGCTATTAATTAAACTATATAAAATCTTCATTCCTAAATGTGACATGCCAACTTCGTATGTGTCTGGAAAGCAAAATGCATATCTAATATCCATTTTTTCTTTATCTTTAACTACTGAATTAAGCTCTCCACCTGTATATCTGCCAGGTTTTTCAACTTCTAGCAGAATTTTTTCAACTTCTTTACTAAACATAAGTATAACTTTTCGTTTTTAACATTGAAAGTAATTATACTATTTTTTATTAGTTTTTGCAAGTTAAGGAGGAAAATAATAAAAATAAACTTATTACTAGAACAGAAAAGTTGTATTTTGTAATCAATAAAATGTAAAAACCTAACAAAGCAAAAAGAAAAGTTAGAAATATGGATAAAATTTGTCTTATTTTATTTGAGATACCCAAAGCTTCTAAAGCCTTATCCCCATCTAAAGTGTTTATAGGTAATAGTTGAAAACTTGCTATAGCTAAATTCACTATAGCGAATTCGTTATATATTTTTTTAAAAACAATGTATAAACAAATATTACTTAAAGGACCTGCCAAAGCAATTGTAAATTTTTGTGAAGCTTTTAGCATGTCCAGTTTCGTTTTAATATTTATTTCTATCAAAGAAAACTTCATTAGTTCAACGTATCCACCAAAAAAATATATAAAAAGAATATGAAAAAGTTCGTGAATTATAATGGATATAAGCGACATGAGAGCATTATATCCATTATCCAGTAAAAACATTAAAGTCAAACTTGCAACAAACCAAAAACTGATGCTTATTTTTGTTTGAGTAATTTCAAATTCTATGTTATTGTCCTTGTACAAAATTAATTTCTCCGTCTTCTGTCATCATAGTTTTTTCAACAAGTTCACCGTATTCACTATATAAGCTTTCATATGAAATCGAAAAATAATTTTTCAAAATAAAAACAGATATTAAAAGCAAAAAACAAACTATAATTTGCAACAAAACCCACGAAAAATTTAATTTCTTTTTATTTTTTTCTATTTTTTCTTCATTTACTTCTTCATTCATTTCAGTTATAATATCAGTAATTTGCATTATATTATTATACAAATAAGTCCGTTACAACCTTCATTTATTACTCTTTCAATTGTTTGACGAACTTTTGTTCTAGCATCTTCTGGCATTCTCACAAGTTTTCCGTGTAAGCCTTCATTTACAAGTTCGTGTAAAGATTTACCGAACATGTTTGACTGCCAAATATTACTTGGGTTTTCTTCGAATTCATTAAGAAGATATGCGATTAAATCTTCTGATTGCTGTTCTGAGCCTACTATCGGTGTAAGTTCTGTACAAATATTAGTTTTCATCATATGTATTGACGGTGCTGTTGCTTTTAACTTTATACCATATTTCCCGTTTTGCTTTATTATTTCTGGTTCTTCTAAGGCTAGTTCATCTATGTCTGGCATTACTATTCCGTAGCCTGTTTCTAGAACATCATCATAGGCACTTTGTAGTTTTTTGAACCTTTCCTTTATCTCTGCCATTTCCATTAGATGTTTATAAAGTGATGTTTCATCTTTCAGCTCTATACCTGTTTTTTCTCCTAATATTTTGAAGAAAAGTGTCTGATCTAAAACTATACTAACCGATGCTTTGCCTGTACCTAATTGAATTTCATCTAGAATTACAGTTTGCATATATGAACAATCTTCTATATTTTCTAACATTAATTTAATTTCTTTTACTTTTTCGATTTTGGCATTTTTCTTTATTTCGCTTACAATGCTATCTTTAAGCCAATGCCCCTTATCAAGGCTTAACACCCAAGGTGGAATGTTATATTTAATTTCTTGCACTGGAAATTGAAATAAGATTTCTGCTATTATTTCTTTAATTTTTTCCTTAGTTACATCAATGCAGTTTATTGGCATAACTGGCATTTTATATTTTTCGCTTAATGAATTAGCAAGCGCTACTGAACTTTCAGAATTTGGTTCTACACAATTTAAAATTATCACATAAGGTTTGCCTGTTTCGTTTAATTCTTCTATAACTCTTTCTTCTGCCTCTTGATATTCTTCCCTTGGTATATCTGTTATACTTCCGTCAGTTGTAATTACTAGACCTATTGTTGAATGTTCTGTTATAACTTTTTTTGTACCAAGTTCTGCTGCCATGTTAAATGGGATTGCGTCTTCAAACCATGGGGTTTTCACCATTCTCGGTTGGTCTTCTTCTATATACCCAATTGCTGATGGAACTATGTATCCAACGCAATCTATTAGTCTAACATCTAAGCTTGCACTGTCTTCTATAGTAATGCTCACAGCTTGCTCTGGTATAAATTTAGGCTCAGTTGTCATAATTGTTCTGCCTGACGCTGACTGTGGAAGTTCGTCTATAGCACGCTCTTTCAACGCTTCATCTTCTATATTTGGTATTACTATAGTATCCATAAATTTTTTAATGAAAGTTGACTTACCACTTCTTACAGGACCTACTATTCCAAGATAAATTTGCGAATTTGTTCTTACTCTTATATCATCATAAATATTCATGTTTTATTCCTCCTTAATATATAACTAATGGTCCACCAACAGATAAAACATTGTCTGTCAAGCTATTATTTTCTATTAAATCTTCAACTGAAATATGATATATTTTGCCAATATCCCAAAGTTTTTCATCTTTTTTGCTGTAGTAAATTTTAAGTGCTTTTTCTTGTGTATTAATATCATCCTTTAACACTTCTACGTTCCAAAGAACTTTTTTATTAAATGAAACAAATTCAGCATAATTAATTTGTGCTTCACATGAAAATTCTATGTTATTACCATCAATTATTTTAAAATCTTTAATAATCATTTTCGCACTACAATCCGACTTTCTTTGGTTGATGTCTTTAAACTCATGTGTAAAACTGAAATCAAAAGTTTTTGTAACAGAAAATAGTTGTTTGCTTTTTCCTTGATAGATTATCGAAACATTAAATTTACCACGATAGTTAATTCTGCTTTTTTCACAATAAGATGCTACTTGACTTTCTTCACACCAGTAATCATAAAGCTTTTCCACTTCGTCTTCGGCTAGAAATATATTTTTTACTATGTTTAATTTTTCACTACCTGTTTTATAAATACTCATTAAGTTAATATTTTTATAATTTATGCTGCAATCTAAATCTGTTGAATACGCATCTGTTATTAAACTTAACTGTTTATTGTTATATACTTCTGCACAAATATTTAATTTGATGTACACTTGACAAATAGTATTTTCACCAACATTATCTTCTTTTCCTTGCACAGAAAGTTCAAAGCAGTCTATTTTCAAATTAACAATGCTATCATTATCAGCACCAATTACATCTATAACCTGATTAAATGGCAAACTATAATTTACCTTTTCAGTAGAAAAATTATCTGAAAAAGTTCTGTATACAACTGAAAGTTCTGCTAACCCCTCTATTTGCAACTGGTCTTGTGTGAAGTTAGTTTTACTGTTTAATATATTTATTTCTTTTCTTAAAATAGATTCTATAGGCATTGAGCTTTTTGAAAGTTCAATTTCTTGTTCTATAATAAATTGATGATTTATTATTTGAACAGCATCTGAAACTGTTATATTTTCTTCCATTTTTTCAAGATTTTCTGTGTCTGTTCCTAAAGAATTTTGCTTTTGAGTATACAGTGATAATTCAATTTTAACTGGTGCGTGTATGTCCAATTTTCTTGCACTGACTGCTCTGCAAACAATATGACCTGTACTTACATTTACCTTTCCAAAAGTTTTTTCACTTGACGGCTGAACATCCTTTACGCTTGAATATTCTTTAACAATTTCACAAACTCTAAGGCTTTTATTTTTTTCGTCCATATACTCTACATGAAGAATTAGCTTACCTTCACACATAAACTTATCTTGAGTAAATGAATATGCACTAAGTTCCACGTATGGGATACACTTTAATATTTTTTGAATATCTGGGCAATAATCTGGTAGCGAATACTCTATATCTATAGGGCATTCAATGTTTTCATTGTTTAAGTTTTCGAAATAATCATAATTTGTGTGAGATAGCTTAGTCTGCATAATTTAAATCCTCTCTTTTTGTCTTTGTAAAAATATATGTGCAAGCTATTATTCATATGACAAAAAAGCAAAAAAAGAGCCCAAGACTAATTTAAAATCAGTCTTGGGCTCTTTATAAAATACTAATTAATCTTTATCTAATTCATCACTTCTAATCAATTTACCATTTACGTAAACATATTTAGGAGCTTCATTTTCAGCTTTTTGTTCTTCAGCTTTTTTAGCTATATTTGCAATGCTTTCTTCAAAAGTTTCATCTTTCATAATTGAATCTGCTAGTACATTTGACGTATCTTCTGGAGGATTTACTACATATTTTACAAAAACTGGGTAACATATATAACAATTTGAGTAAGCTTGAAAAGAGAAAAATACAAATATCAAAAGAATTCCTGCTATTAACATAGAAATTATATTAAAAAGCAGACAAAATGCAATAATAGCACAAGGAATTAACAAAGCTACAGAGCAAATTAAATTCTTTTTCCAGCCTAAAACTGAAAAAATGAACGCATTTTTATAAATTTGTTTAAGTTTTAGTTCCATAGAAACTATCAAAACACCTACATAATATTGTGTAAATAAAGCTGAAAGTATCATGCATATAATTAAACCCATAGGTACAAAAAACAATAAGTTTTCATAGACCATAGTATTATAATATATAAGTGAAAAAGATGCTAAAACATAAATTATGTATAAAACTATGCCATTTACAAAAAATTGTTTCCAATTTTCTTTTACGCCTTTCCAATATTCGCTCCATATAAAGCAATATTCCTCTTTGGCAAGTCGTCTAGCCACGACCATTACGCCACCCCAAAAAGGCGATAACAAGAAAAACGGTAACGTCATAACATAAATATTCCAAGTGTTAAGTTCGTATACATAATTACCGAAAGTTACACTAAGTACATAACGTGAAACTGGAGCAAAGAACAAAGCTGTTGAAGCTACAATTGCAAGTAGCACAGGAATCATAAAAGTTAAATTAAGTTGTATGAATTTAGAAAAACGTCTATGATAAACTACCAAATACTTGCTAATCGGTGACCTAACTTCTTCTTCTTTACTTACGCCAGGGCCTGGCTTTGAATAATTACCAAAAATACCTAAAAATGCCAAAATACCAACTCCAAAATATAATTTTCCTTTGAGGACTAATTTATTATACACTGAAATGTTGTATTTTACAACTATAAATTTGTGAATTTTATGGTAACAAATAGATATTATAGCAAATAATTTTAACAACTGATAATAATGTTACAAATATAATTTGTAACATAGTTTGTTTAATACAAAGTTCAAAATTAATATCCACCTGGTTTTTTATAGTATTAGAAGAAATATTAAAGCATTGAATAAAAAATATCAGTAAAACAAAAATTTCTAATGTTAAAAGAACACCATAAAAGTTAAACACAGCAAAAATGTAATTGTTTTCCAATAAAAATATTATACATATGCTTGTAAAAATACCTTTTAGTAAAATCAAAATAGGTATGAATATAAATCCGAAAAATGATGTAGCAAAAAATAAACCTAGTACTGGGAACATATAGTAATATAAAATTGTATGGAAAATATTTATAGCGTTATTATTTCCAAAATACAAAGGTAAAAATGGTGAATATAATTGATTTTGAGTAGATAAATTTAATAAACTTCCCAGTACTATTCCAAAAAGGTATATTATTAAAAATATAGTTAATTTTATAATAGAAAGTTTAAAATTTATCGAAAATAATTTAAATTCATATTCTTTTCTCATTCATTACTCCTTAAAATTTTGATTTTTTCTTAAATGTTACTCCTAACATAGCGCAACAAACACATAAAGCAATTAAAATTGAAAATTTTATTAACGCAGAAGTAAAAGTAAAATCTGCCATAAAAATTACTGAAATTATAATTCTTAAAATTACAGCGAATACACCTAAAAACACACCATACAAAACAGCTTTTTCCCATGCAATACGTGCTGAAATATACGAGCTTACTCCAGCTGAAATAGTAAAAATAAATTCCAAAAATAATATGTAATTTTCTGATAAAACATTTTCAAAATTAACTGCAGCTACAGCAAGTAACGCAGATAACATTGCAATTAGACCAATTTGAAACAATAAACCTATTACAATTGCTTTAATTTTAAACATAAAAAAACCCCTTAAACAACTAATTTAATAAATAGTATGTTTAAAAGGTTTGTTTTATTACCATTAAATTATTCAGCGTCGTCGTGAATAGTTTCTACTGTACCAATAGCCCAACGTTTAATTAAAAGTCTGCTTCTGTCTGAACCAGTTTCAACAACAACAGCATCGCTTTCATCTCTTATAGCTACGATACGGCCACTAACACCACCAATAGTTACGATTTGGTCGCCTACCTCAGCGCCTTTACGCATATCAGCTTCTTTTTTCTTCTTTTTGTTTTGTGGTCTAAAGAAGAAGAAATATAATGCACCAAAAAATACAGCATAAATTGCTAGCATTAAAAAGATATCATAACTGCCAGTAGTTGATTCGTCAAGTAAAATAAGTAAATTCATAAAATTACCTCCAAGTTAATGTTATAATTATAGCAAAAAATAGAATTAAAAGCAATAGAAATTTGTATAATTAATATTTATTTAACTTCTACAGTCCAATTAAATGTATCTTCTACAGTTCCGTTTTGTATGCCTGTTACAGTGTCGTAAAGTTTCTTACTTAAAACACCAGTGTTGCCGTCGCCGATGTCAATAACATCGTGTCCAAACCTTAAAGTGCCAACCGGAGAAATAACAGCAGCTGTTCCACTACCCCAACACTCTACTAAACTGCCATTTTTAGCAGCCTCTAAAAGTTCATCAACTGAAATTTTTCTTTCTTCAACTTCGTATCCCCAAGTTTTACAAAGTTCAATACAACTTGCTCTTGTTACGCCTGGTAAAATACTACCATTAAGCATAGGAGTAACTACTTTATCGCCGATTTTAAAGAAAATATTCATAGCGCCAACTTCTTCGATATATTTACGCTCAACTCCGTCAAGCCATAATACTTGAGAGTAACCCTCATCGTGAGCTTTGATTTGTGCTTTTAAACTTGCAACATAGTTACCACCAGTTTTAGCCTCACCTATACCACCTTTAACAGCTCTTACATAGTCGTCTTCAATCCAAATTTTAACAGGAGCAAGTCCACTTTCGTAATAAGCACCAACTGGTGATAAAATGATAATAAATTTATATGTATTAGAAGGTCTTACACCCAAGTAAGGGTCAGTTGCAATTATAAATGGACGGATATATAATGAAGTGCCTTCCCATTTTGGAATCCAATCTTTATCTGCATCCACAATAGCTTTAATAGCTTGTAAAAAGTCTTCTTGAGGGATTTGTGGAATACAAATTCTGTCGTTTGTACGATTTGCACGTTCAATATTTTTGTCAGGTCTAAACAATAAAGTTCTTCCGTCATCTGTTCTGTAAGCTTTTAAACCCTCAAACATTTCTTGACCATAGTGGAAAACCATTGAAGATGGGTCAAGAGTTATAGGAGAATAAGGCATAACTGTAGGGTCGTGCCAACCTTTACCCTGTGTATATTCCATAATAAACATATGGTCAGTAAAAATTTTACCAAAACCAAGTTCTGATTTATCTGTTGGTTTTTGTTTTGGAGATGTAGTTTTTTCTATTTTAATGTTAAGCAATTAAAACACTTCTTTCCTTTTAATTTATGATTTATTTTACCACATTACAGTATGAAAATGCAATAGTAAATTATTATAAATATCTAAGTCCTTTAGGATATTTATTTTTCAAGTATCCATTTGAGGCTTTGCCGAAACCAACAGTAATTCCATCTACTGCAACAGCTGTATAACCTTTAGTGTTGCATTCGATTTCTTCTCCTTTTAGATATGACAAAAGTTTTTTATCATTTGTATCAAGAGTTACATATGATTTGCAATTCGCAATTTTTTGACACATAAAAATATTATGTGATGGCTCTACACGGTTTTTCTTAACTTCGCCAAGTTCTACTCCTGCTCGTAAAACAGATAAGCCTTTAATTTCTGGTAAATCATTTGGCAAAATAATAAGTTTATCTTTAATTCTAATTATATTTCCAAAACATTTATCTTTAAAAAGTTCGCCATAAAGTTTTTCGCCGTCTTTATCGCTTGCTATGTATTTAAATTCTTTTACACTGCATTTGTTTTGACTTATACGTCTAAATTTTGCTACAAAATGTCCTTCCCCACCGTCCATTGGGTAAATTCTTATAGCATCAATTCCCATTGCTTTTCTACCAAAATTAACGTTTGGTTTTTCTAGTATAAAATTAGTGTTTTCTTTTAAAAAGTTGACACAAACATCTTCATTTTCTTCTTTAGAAAATGTACATGTAGAATAAACTAAAACTCCATTAGTAGCAACAGCTTTAGACGCACTATTTAAAATCGAAAGCTGTCTGTTGGCGCAAGCTTTAACATGCTCAAGCGACCATTCGGTAATAGCTTCAACATTTTTTCTAAACATTCCCTCGCCAGAACAAGGTGCGTCAACCAAAACTTTATCAAAAAATCCCGTTAATTTTTCACATAATAAATCTGGGTGGCAAGATGAAACTACAGCATTTCTTACACCCATTCTTTCCATATTAGAAAGCAAAATATTTGCTCTTGATTTTACAATCTCATTTGACCATAAAAGCCCAATGCCCCCTAGTAAAGTTGCAATTTGTGTTGATTTTCCACCAGGTGCTGCACATAAATCTAGAACTTTATCGCCTTTTTTAGGGTTTAAAGCAGTAACTGCACATGAAGCTGACGGCTCTTGCGAATAAAAAGCTCCTGCACTGTGAATTGGCATGTTTCCAACTTTTTCGGTGTCGGTTAAAAAACTTAAAGGCGAATAAGGACTAGGCTCAAAAACATTAAAATATTTTTGTATATCCGAAATTTCAGCTTTTAAAGTGTTAATTCTAGCACCTTTTTTTGGTTTTTGATTATAAGATAGGACAAAATCATTATAATCTTGTCCTAAATATTCTTTCATTCTATTTTGAAAATCAATCGGTAAGTTCATTTTCATTCCTTTTATTCTGCACTTTTGCAAGTAATTCTTTCAATGTTTTATCGTCGGTTTTATTAGATTTAAAACCTTGACCTGTTATTTCGCCAGCGTCACCAACAATTACAAAAGCATCTTTGTCTACTTCATGAATAATTTCGTTGATTTTAAAAATCTCATAACGCCTAACAGCGCACAAAAGAACTTCTCCGTCAAGCTGTGTATATCCACCTCTAGATTTAAGGAAAGTTACACCTCTGTCTAAATCGGTCAAAATTCTGTCTGCTATAACATCAGCTTTTGACGAAAACACAAAATATATTTTGCCGGTTCCAGCGTCAGTACCATAAAGAATTGCATCTATAACACTTGTTGCAACAAACACAACAATACAAGCATACATTGCACTTTCAATGCTATTATATACTAAAGCAGAAGCTAAAATTATAGTACCGTCAAGTACAAGCATTAATTTTCCCATAGAAATATGTCTGTATTTTTTACTAAGAACCCTTGCCACCATGTCTGTACCACCAGTGGTTGCTCCTCGTAAAAAAACTAAACACAAACCAATACCCTCAAATACTCCAGCAAATATCGCAATTAGTATTGGATCGCCATGGTAAGCTGGGATAAATGTGGCAAATAAATCGAGTGTGAAAGAAGTTGTTAAAATTGCAACGCTTGTTTTTAAAACTAGCTTATAACCAATTTGTACAACAGACCAAATTACTATTGGTATGTTAATTAAAAGAACAACCGAGCCGATTGGAGTGTCAAAAACATAATTTATAAGTGTTGCAATACCTGTTACACCACCGGGTGCGATATTGTTAGGCGCTGTAAAAGCATTAATTGCAATAGCGTATAAACATGAACCAGCTACCATAAATAAAAAATCAATTATATAACTTTTTATTTTCTTCATTAATTATTCTCCTTATACAAAGTAATTATAGTAAAAAATTCTTTTAATCTTTCAAGCTCACCTTTTAGATATAAATATCCAAAAAGGCATTCAAAACCAGTTGCAGCGTGATAATCTGCTATATTTGAGTTTTTAGGTACGTGAGGAACTTTTGCATTTCTTCCTCTTGTATAAACAGTTTTTTCTTCAGAAGTTAAAATTTCATCTAAAAGCTCTTTTATTATAAAAGATTGAAACTCGCATCTTACAAACTCAACTGCTGCTTTATGCAAAGTATTAACAGGCTGATTTCCTTTAGAAATAAGATATTCCCTTACAAAAGTTTCGTAAACTCCGTCACCAATATAAGCCAAAGTTAAAGGACTTAGCGTTTTATAATTTGTATCTAAGTTTAAAAATGTATTCAAATATGCACCTCTTAGTTAACAAAATCGAACTCTAGTTCATACATGCTAACTGTGTCACCTTCGCTAATACCAGCATTTCTTAAAGCATCGATTACACCTGTATTTATAAGAACTCTTTGGAAGTATTGAAGCGATTCGTAATCCTCAAAGTTTACACTGTTAATAAGCTGAATAAGCCATTTGCCCTCAACAAAGAATATTCCCTCTTGTTTTGTGATTTGAACAGCAGTTTTCTCAAACTCGTCAATAGCTTTAATTGGCTCTGGTTCTTCTTCAAACTTAACAACAGGAGGAAGTTTAGACAGATTTTCTAAAATACAGTTTAATAAATCATCAACACCATAGCGAATAGCTGCCATAATTGGGAAAAATTTAAAGCCTTTAGCTTCTACATATTCACGGAATTTTTCTATAGTTTCATCATCTGTTAAGTCGCATTTGTTACCTGCTACAATCATAGTTCTGCCAGCTAATTCTTCATTAAACTTTGCAAGCTCTTTATTGATGATTTCAAAATCTTCTATAGGGTCACGGCCTTCACTGCCTGAAATATCTACAATATGCACAAACATTCTGCAACGTTCTACATGACGTAAGAATTGATGTCCTAAACCTATGCCCTCCCAAGCGCCTTCAATAAGTCCAGGAATATCTGCCATAACAAAGGAGTTGCCCTCGCCCATAGAAACAACGCCTAAAACAGGTGTTAATGTGGTGAAATGATAGTTAGCTATATTGGGTTTAGCTTCACTAACAACAGAAACTAGAGTTGATTTACCAACGTTAGGAAAGCCAACAAGCCCTACATCTGCTATAAGTTTAAGCTCAAGTTGAATTTCATATTCAACACCAGGATTACCTGGTTTAGCAAATTGAGGTGCTTGACGAGTAGGAGTTGCAAAATGGTGATTTCCCCAACCTCCACGGCCTCCTTTTGCTATAACTTTTGGCTCTTTATCTGACATATCTGCAATAAGTCTACCAGTGTTCGCATCTTTTATAAGTGTTCCCATTGGTACTTTTATTATTAAGTTTTTGCCACCTCTACCTGAACATTTACGAGAACTTCCGTTGTCGCCGTTTGGAGCAGCGTATTTTCTTTTATATCTAAAATCGGCTAGAGTTGAAAGATTTTCGTCAACTTGAAAAACTATATCTCCACCTTTTCCTCCATCGCCACCATCTGGACCACCAGCTGCAACATACTTTTCACGATGAAAAGACACTGCACCATTGCCGCCGTTACCAGCTTTGATGAATATTTTAGCTAAATCTATAAACATTTATTTGACCTTGTCATGGTTATAAAATGTAACCATGCCTTTCTAGTGTTGGTTGTATTTACAAAACGAACATGAAGTTCTGTGTGTTAATTGTGTGTATATATATTAAATAGAAAAAGAGCTTCACCCTTTTAGTTGGGCGAAGCTCACAGATAATATTATTGCTCTAATGAGTAAACGCTAACTTTTTTACGGTCACGTCCCATACGCTCAAATTTAACCTTACCGTCAACTAAAGCGAATAGAGAGTCGTCAGAACCTCTACCTACGTTATTGCCTGGGTGAATATGAGTGCCACGTTGTTTTACAAGAATATTTCCTGCTAAAACGAATTGTCCGTCAGCTCTTTTAACGCCAAGTCTTTTTGACTCAGAGTCACGTCCATTTTTAGTAGAGCCAACACCCTTTTTATGAGCAAATAGTTGAATATTAATCTTAAGCATGATTACACCTCCAAATAGTTTACCTGAATATTGTCAGGATATTGTTCTTCAAGATTTGTTAAGTGAATTTTAAACCCAGTGATTATTTCTCTGCATCTAAATTCATCTTTAAGTTCTAGTCTGAAAAATAGTTCACCTTCATCATCTATTCTAAGACTCAAAAGGCTTACTCCCATAACGTCAGTTATAGTGTTAATAGTCATATAAGCTGCTGAAGAAACAGCTGCACATACAATGTCTGACCCTATTTCGTCATACTCTGCATGACCAGCAATACGACAACCTGTTAATAGTCCGTTTTCAGTACTTAAAAAGTCAACATAAATCATTAAGCATTAATAGCTTCGATTTGTACTTTAGTATATGGTTGTCTATGACCCATTTTTCTTTTGCTGCTTTTTTTAGATTTGTAAGTAAATACAGTGATTTTCTTACCTTTACCATTCTTTTGAACTACACCAGTTACACTAGCGCCTTCAACATAAGGTGTACCAACTTTTGTTCCATCTTCACTAAAATAAGCTACTACTGGGAACTCAACTTTTTCATCTGCTTCAGCTGTAATTTTCTCAATGTAAATAACGTCACCGTATTTTACTTTGTATTGTTTACCGCCTGTTTCAATTATTGCAAACATATTTTTGCCTGCCTTTTCTTAAGTCTCGCTACTGTTAGGTGGATAAATCCCTTATAACCCACAATATGCGGCTTATCAATGATACCACAAAACATATATATTGTCAATGTTTTTATTACAAAATCTCTGTTTTTTCTTTAGTTTTTAATAAAGTAACAATATTTTCATCTTTAACAGCATAAACAAGTTGCTTTCTATCATAAATTTTTGTAATTAATGTTAAAATAGCTGTTATCAAAGTTAAAGTACATATTATAATTGTAGAAATCTTCGAATTTTTCATATTACTTACTCCCAAATTCTTGGTCACAATAAGTACAACGGTAACGGTTGCTTCCGTCGTCGCACAAATAAAATAAGTGGTCAACACTTTCCTCTGCACTAGTGATACAACGTGGATTTTTGCATTTGATTACATTTTTCAAATTTTTAGGCAAAACGATTTTCTTTTTTTCAGTTAGTTTACCATCTTTAATTGTACAAACTGTTATATCTTTATCTATAAACCCTAAAGCATCTAAATTAATGTTAATTTCGCCGTCAATTTTAATTATATCTTTTTTGCCTAGTTTACTACTTTTAGCATTTTTTATAATCGCAACGCAACAATCGAGTTTATCAAGTTCTAAAAGCTCATAAATTTTCATTGATCTGCCAGCTTTAATGTGGTCGATTACAATTCCATTTTGCAAGCTATCTATATTAAGCATTATTCTACCTCCAAATTAAGCAAAGTCATAATAAGTGCCATTCTAACAAAAACACCGTTGCGTGCTTGTTGAAAGTAGACAGCTCTATCGTCGTTATCAATTTCTGTTGAAATTTCGTTAACTCTTGGCAGTGGATGTAGTATGGATAAATCTTTTGAAGCTAACTTCATTTTATCCATATCTAAAATATAAGAATCTTTTAGTCTAATATAATCCTCTTCGTTAAAAAATCTTTCTTTTTGAACCCTTGTCATATATAAAACATCAAGGTCGCCAATAACATCTTCCATAGATTTTGTTTCGATATACGGTTGATTGTTTGGTTTTAATATTTCTTCTATGATATAGTCAGGCATTTTCAACTCATCAGGTGAAATAAAAACAAATTTAATTCCCTTGTATCTAACTAATGATTTAATAAGTGAATGAACAGTTCTACCAAACTTTAAATCTCCACATAAACCTATAGTTAAATTTTCTAAAGTACCTTTTTCTCTTCGAATTGTTAAAAGGTCTGTAAGTGTTTGTGTTGGGTGTTGGTGACCTCCGTCACCTGCGTTAACAACAGGTACACTTGCAAATTTTGATGCTACAAGAGGTGCACCTTCTTTGTTGTGCCTCATAGCGACAATATCAGCATAACCAGAAATCATTCTAGCTGTATCGGCTACACTTTCGCCTTTTGAAGCAGAGCTGTTACTTGCCCCTGCAAAGCCTAAACATTTACCACCTAAACGCATCATAGCGGATTCGAAACTTAGCCTTGTTCTTGTGCTAGGTTCATAAAATAGTGTTGCCAAAATTTTACCCTTACATACATCTGCATATTTAGCTGGCGATGCTACAATTTTATCAGCTAAATCTAACACAGCATTTGTTTCCTCTACAGAAAAATCTAACGGGTCAATTAAATGTCGCATATATACTCCTTGCTCTTTCAGCCTCGCTATTGTCTTTAGACATAAACACTATTGTAAATCTAAAGAAATAACACCTTTTCATTTCAACAAATTAAATTTAAAACAAAAATAATAACTTTAATCTGATTTAATTTTATCATATAAAACAAGATTTTTCAAGCCTGTTTCTAATAAATTGTTGTAATCACTTATTAAACATAGCAAAAGACGGACAGCGAAAGCTATCCGTCTAAATATGCAATTAACAATATACCTTAAAGCAAAACGAATGCTTAAAAAGTGATATAGTTTAGCCCATCATGCTTGCAACTTCGTCAGCAAAGTTGTCTGATCTTTTTTCAAGACCTTCGCCTTTTTCAAAACGAATGAACTCAGCAACAGCCATTTCGCCACCAACAGATTTTGCAACTTCAGCAACATATTTGCCAACAGTTACATCGCCATTTTTAACGAAAGCTTGATTTAATAGGCAGTTTTGCTCATAGAATTTTCTAATTCTACCGTCAACCATTTTTTCAATGATATTAGCAGGTTTTTTAGAATTTTTAGGGTCGTTTTGAATTTGAGCTAGAAGAACTTCTTTTTCTTTAGCAATGTCGTCAGCAGAAACTGCTGCTTCATTTAAGAATTGTGGGTTTAAAGCAGCAATTTGCATTGCAACATCTTTACCACATTCTACTAATTCAGCCTTGCCAGAAGCTTTTTCGTCAGCTTCGAAACGAACTAGAACGCCAATTCTACCACCGCCGTGAACATAAGATACGCAGTCGCCCTCTAAACGAACAAATCTACGAACTTTCATGTTTTCGCCGATAACTAAAATTCTATCTTTAAGTAGTGCGTCAATAGTTTCTGTACCACCCTCAGCTGTGCATGCTAGAAGTGCTTCTACATCAGCTGGGTTTTGTGCGATAACTGTTTTTGCACAGATTTTAACAAATTCTTGGAAGCTGTCGTTTTTAGCAACGAAGTCTGTTTCTGCATTAACTTCGATAACAACACCAACTTTACCACATTCGCTAACTGTAGCAAATGCAATACCTTCAGCAGCAATTCTGCCTGCTTTTTTAACGGAAGCTGCTAGACCTTTTTCACGAAGAATTTCGGTTGCTTTTTCCATATCGCCTTCGGCTTCTGTAAGTGCTTTTTTGCAATCCATCATGCCGCAGCCTGTTTTTGCTCTTAGACTTGCAACGTCTTTAGCTGTAAAATTCATAATAATACATTCCTTTCAGAAATTAAAATTAATTTTATAAAATTATTCTGCTTCTACTGTTTCTTCTGTTTCAACAGCAGCAGCGCCCATTTGACCTTCACGGCCTTCGATAATAGCATTAGCCATAGCGCCTGTAATTAATTTAACAGCACGGATAGCATCGTCATTACCTGGGATTACATAATCAATATCGTCTGGATCACAGTTTGTATCTACAATAGCTACAATTGGGATACCTAGATTTTTAGCTTCTGCAACAGCATTTTTTTCTTTTCTTGGGTCAACGATGAATAAAGCTCCTGGGAACTCTTTCATATCTTTGATACCACCTAAGAATTTTTCTAGTTTTTCAATTTCAAGGTTTAGCTTGATAACTTCTTTTTTAGGTAGAAGTTCGAAAGTGCCGTCTTCTGACATTTTTCTAAGTTGAGCTAGTCTTGCAATTCTTCTTTTAATTGTTGTGAAGTTAGTTAGCATACCACCTAACCAACGTGCGTTTACATAGTAAGCGCCTGCACGAAGAGCTTCTTCTTTAACTGAATCTTGAGCTTGTTTTTTTGTTCCTACGAAAAGAACACTTTTGCCTTCTGTAGAAATTTCTTTGATGAAGTTATAAGCTTCTTCAAGTTTTTTTACAGTTTTTTGTAGATCGATGATATAAATACCATTTCTCTCTGTAAAAATATAAGTTGCCATTTTTGGGTTCCATCTTCTTGTTTGGTGGCCAAAGTGAACACCTGCTTCAAGAAGTTGTTTCATTGATACTACTGCCATATTAAAATACCTCCATAAATTTTTTCCTCCGCTTTGTCTGGCTAGTTGTTTATCCTATTGTTTTATCACAAACAGGTTTACACAACAACAAAAGCGTGCGTTTTTCGATTAATTATACTATAAACAAATTTAAAAATCAAGTACTAAATTAATTTTTTTATAAATTCATAGTATTATTATAAATTTCTTTTATACACATACCTACATGCTCAGGGTAATGTGCGTCACTCGATGTAATAAGTTTAACTTTATTAGCTTTTAGAATGTCTAAAAACTCTTTAGAAAGACCAATATCTTTGTGATTATATCTATAGCGACAACCAGTGTTGTTTTCGGCGTACATATTATTTTTATTTAAAAGCTGTGCTAACTGCTCATAAGTTTTGGTTAGGTCATAACTTGGGTTGCAACCTGAAATTTTCAAATTGTCACAGTGTCCAAGTTGAGTAAAAATACCAGAGCCTACTAAATCAAAAACTATTTCATAATATTTTTTATAAATATAATCAGTGTCAAATTTATCCCATAAAATTTCATTTGAAAATGTCATATCATAAAGTCTATTTTCAATAGAATGAACAGACCCAATCACAAAATCATAATTATATTTACTTAATTCATTTGCTATGTATTCCCTGTGTTTTGGAACATAGCAAACTTCTAGACCAAAACGTACATCTACACCAATGTCAAGTTTTTTTACTTTTTCTGCCAAATTATGAAAACTTGAAATGGGTTCTAAATTTTTGTTTTCTAGCCATTTTTTTTGCTGTGGAATTACGTTTAACTCCTCGTAAATAGGCTTAAATTCTACAAATCTATGTGTGTGATCTAGTATATGTATTGTTTTAATTCCCATAATTTCAGCTTGTTTTACAAACTCTAAAACATACTCAACAGTATGTGGCCCATTTTCAAGATGAATGTGTCCGTCTATCATAATTATGCTCCTTTAGTGTTTTTCATTATTATATCACAAATTTTGCAAAAATGTTAATATTATGATATAATTTGTTTAAATTTTATAAGAGGTGCGTATGAAAAAAATTAAACTTGCTATTTTGCCTGAAAATTTAGAAGAAACTTATGACTTTATAGAAGTTATAAACTGTTCTTTACAAAATGAAATTGATATAAAAAATATTGAAATAATAAGAGCGATGTACGACTTTGAAAATTTCAAAAAACTTGAATATGATACCGTTAAATTTAGCAATTGCACTTTTAACGAATGTGATTTTACAGACAATTACTTTTACAACTCTCTGTTTGATAATTGCAAATTTATATCTTGTGATTTTTCAGATAGTAATTTTCTTCAATGTCTTTTAGCAAAATCTGATTTTAAAAGTTGCGTTTTTAGTGATACAAGTTTCAGTAACACTCAATTTATAAATACTAATATGAATTATGCTAATTTTAACAACTCTAAATTTAAACTTTGTAAATTTGAAAATACAAATATGAAAAACAGTTTTTTTGCTCAGTGTAATTTGAAAGATTTTTATATAAATGATGTTGACTTTGAAAGTACAGAGTTTTTTCAAACATCATTAAAAAACATAGACTTTACAAGTTGTAATATTAACGGCATTTCGCTTTCAAATGACGCTAGTGAGATAAAAGGTGCTGTCGTTACAACAAGTCAAGCTGTAGAACTTGCTAAATTTTTAGGTGTAATTATTAAATAGAATTAGGACTGTTCAAAAAACCTATATTGTAAAAAAAAGTTGCACAAACATTGTAGGGGCGAGCTGTGCTCGTCCGTGGATAAAACAAAAAGTTTTGTCTTGTTTTGTGTAAAATAGAGAAATATTTTTATTAATTTTATAAAAGCACTAAA
>JAWXUM010000026.1:0-38148 GCA_044432645.1 Clostridia bacterium
GCACTAAATTAACATCTTGATTTCGGACGAGCACAGCTCGCCCCTACCATTTTTAAAATATATTTTCGGTATTTTACACAAATACAAAACCTTTTTCGACAAGCTAAAAGGAATGTGCAGTTAAATGCACATTCCTTTTAATTTAGGAAAATATATTTGTACTGAAATCTTTAATTTCGTGACATTTGTTTTTACCATTCGTTTATGCTTATAACTTCGTCAATATTTTTTCTGAATTTATCACGTGGAGTTTCAGAAATTCCGTAGCCTATTGCTACAATACAACGAATTTTAGTATCTGTTGGAATTTTTAAAGTTTCTTTAAGTTTTGCATCGTCAAAAACACCTATAATACAAGTTGACAAACCTTTATCAGCAGCACTTAGACACAAAGTTGTTGTAGCAGAGCCTAAATCAAAAGCTGCATATTTTTGAGAGTCGCAGTCAAGCCCTGACATAAGCTTTGCTTTTGTTTCGCAAACTACAACAAAAGCTGGAACTTTAGTTGTCCAAAGGTTAATTTTTAGATTAGGCGAAATTATAATATCTGGCATTTTTTTAGCTGTTTCACCAGCACAAATGACAAATTTCCAAGGTTGTGAGTTGCAAGCTGACGGAGCATTTGTTGCATTTGTAACAATCTCTTTAACTAAATTCACATCTACATCTTGTTCTTTAAAATTTCTACAGCTTTCTCTTTTTTTTACTAAATTATTAAAATCCATTTTGCACCTCTTAAATATATAAATTTTTCTTTTTAAAAACAACAATGCTAAGCACGCCAAGCACCATTATTATTCCAAAATAAACAAAATTCAAACCACAAACATTAGCACCTGCGCTGATTTCGTCTGGGTTAAACCAACCGTAAATTGAAAATTTTTTCAAAAACTCGGTTTTTTCTGACACATTTCCAAGCATATCCAAAAGGACAAAGCCAACAGTTATGCCACTTGAAACGGAAACCGCCTTTTTATTGTCGCTAAATAAACATGAGCAAAAAAAGCAAATCATCATAGCGCAAATATTAAGCATAGTTACAGTTAAATTGAGCATTATGAAGGGTTTTATCTCTATTAATCCCGAAAAAGTAAGTTCTGAACAAGCAAGCACAAAGGCAAATGTTATTAAATGTATTAAAAATAGGCTTATTGTAGCAAATTTTATTTGTGTGAAAATCAGTGTTTGTCTTTTATTAGGTGTCGACACAAGACAAACTATAGAGCCGTCATCGACTATTTTTGACACCAAACGTGAGCAAATTATAATAGAATAAACAAGTGGAAAAACTGTTAAAATAAATCCGTAAAGCCAAGAGGCTACAAAGCCTGTCAAGCTTGCACTAGCCACCGAAAAACCAAAAGCGCTAATAATTTCAGCCGGCAACACTTCGTACATAGCCATTAACGAGTCAACATCATCTGGGTTATACATGTTGACAATTATCATGGCGTAAAAAAGCATTACAGCTAAAATTATAGAAATTAAAGCAATATTTTTCTTTATATTTAGTTTTAAAAGAGGTAAACTCATGTGTTTTCGCCTCCACCATAATAATTCATAAAAAAGTTTTCTAAGCTTTGGCTTTTTTCTTGTAAGTCTAAAACATTAAGTTGTGCTAAATCTTTTACAAACTTATCAACATTATCTACTTGAATTTCTGCTGTTTTATCGCCTACAGATTTTAAATTATAACCAAATTTCTCCAAAGCCAATAGATTGTCTGACTTAACGGTATAAATTCGTTTTTCTTTATTTTTAAGACTTTGTATAGAACTTTTGCAGGTAATTCTGCCGTTTTTAATAATAAGTGTGTTCTGGCAACACCTTTCAACTTCTTCAAACATGTGGCTTGACATTAAAATTGTCTTGCCTTTTTCTTTTTCGCTTAAAATTAATTCAACAAAACGGTTCTGCATAAGTGGGTCAAGTCCACTTGTAGGCTCGTCCAAAATTAAAACCTGTGGGTCGTGCATAAAAGCCGACACTATGCTTAATTTTTGTTTCATGCCTTTTGAGAAATTTTTTATTTTTTCATTAAGACTAAGCTCGAACATATCCAAAAGAATTTTTTGATTTGATGTATTTTTTAGCCCTCGCATATCCATTACAAAATCTAAATATTCTTTAGCCGTTAATCCGTTTATAAAATTAACTTCGCCAGCTATATAACCAACATTTTTCTGAATTTCGTCAGCTTTTTCAAAACAATCTTTTCCAAAAATTGTAAGACTGCCTTTTGTCGGTTTTATAAAACCCATCAATGCTCTAATCGTTGTTGTTTTGCCAGCGCCGTTAGGGCCTAAAAAGCCTAAAACTTCGCCTTGTTCTAAACTGAAATTAATGTCAAAAACACCTTTTTGATTAGAATACTCAAAGCTCATATTATTAACGTTTAGCAAATAATCACCTTATTTCATTTGTTTAACTGCGTCCCAGTTATCTTTTATATAAACAAAACCAGAAAATAACGCAAAGAAAGTTGCTACACCCATGAAAATTTCACCAGTTACATAAAATGTAGTGGTAAAAACATGTGGCAATACAAAAAGTCCGTATTTAGAAAGTTTTAGAACATATTGAAGCGCCATTATCACCAAAATTGCAACAATTTGACTTATTGTTTTAGCTTTTCCTAAATTATTTGCAGCTATTACAGTGCCTTTGCTTGCAGCTACTAGCCTAACAGAAGTAACGGCAAATTCACGGAACATTATAAGCGATACCAACCAAACATTTGTTAAGCCTAAAGAAACAAAGCAAATTAAGGCTGACATAACCATGATTTTATCGGCTAGTGGGTCCATAAATTTTCCAAAGTCTGTTACAAGTCCGTCACGTCTAGCAATTTTGCCGTCTAAAAAGTCGGTGTATGAGGCAATTCCAAAAATCACCATAGCTATTAAGTAATTATGAGGTACAAAACCAGCCATTAAAAAAAACATAAAAAACGGAACTAAAATTACTCTTAATACTGTTAATTTGTTTGGTAAATTCATTTTACTACTCTCCCCATAAGGTCTGCGTCCATCGCATCATCAATTTTCACTTTAACAAAAGTTCCAATTGTTGGTTTTTGTGCAGCTGTAAAGAAAACTTTGCCGTCTGTGTCAGGTGCGTCCATATAACTTCTACCAAAGAAACACTCTGCGTATCTGTCAAATCCCTCAACCATTACTTCGATAGTTTTCCCTATATAATCTTGACCTTTTTCGTCCATAATTCTCATTTGAAGGTCAGTAATAAGCTCTGCACGGTGCTGTTTTACTTCGTCATCAATTTGATTTTCCATTAAAGCAGCTGGGGTATCCTCTTCAACAGAATAAGGGAAACAACCCATTTTGTCAAATCTCATTTCTTTTACAAAAGTACATAGGTCAGCAAATTCCTCATCAGTTTCGCCTGGGAAACCTACTATAAATGTAGTTCTAACTATCATTTCAGGAATTTTTGCCTTAACTTTATTAATAAGTTCTGTTAAACTTTCACGGTCGCCACGTCTGTTCATAGCTTTGAGCACTCTGCCGTTAGCATGTTGAAGTGGAATGTCCATATATTTAACAACTTTTTCTTCGCTTGCCATAACTTCGATAAGTTCGTCATTTATAGCATCTGGGTAGCCATACAAAACTCTAACCCATTTTAAGCCGTCAATTTTACAAAGTTCTTTTAAAAGTTTTGCAAGTGAATACTCGCCGTAAAGGTCAATACCATATCTTGTGGTGTCTTGAGCGATTACAATAAGTTCTTTTGCGCCGTCTTTTACCAAAATTTCAGCCTCTTGCAAAATATCTTCGATAGTTCTGCTTCTATATTTACCACGGATAAGTGGAATTGCACAGTAGGTACAATTGTTGTCGCAACCCTCGGCAATTTTTAGGTAGGCAAAAAAACTTGGAGTGCTAAGCTCACGGTCGCCACTTAAAGGCATGTCGTATTTGTTTGGGAAACACTCAATGTCGTCATCTGTTTCTACCATTTCATGCAAAAGCTTAGCGATTTCACCGTTAGCACCTATTCCAATAACTGCATCAGCCTCTGGTATAGATTTCATTATTTCTTCTTTGTATCTTTCTGCTAGACAGCCAGTTACAACTATTTTTTTAATTTGCCCTTCTTTTTTTAGGGTGCAAAGTTCTAAAATTTCTTCTATAGACTCCTGTTTAGCTGACTCAATAAAGCCACAAGTGTTGACAATAGCAATATCGCATACACCAACATCGTCGCTTAAAGTAAATCCATTTTGTTTAAGTGAAGCCATTAAAACTTCGCCGTCCACTTGATTTTTTGCACAGCCTAGGCTAATCATTCCTACTTTTGGCATTATTTTTCTCCTTAGGTAATTTGTAAGTTTTGGTTTTTTACGGACAACCAACGGTCGCCCCTTAGTTAGTGGTTTATATCGGTTTTTGAGAATATAAAGCGTCGTTTTGTTTTTGCCATTCTCTTTCCAAATTATAATTATGCTTTTTTACAAACGCATCAGAAATTTCTTGTGGAGTAATTTCAAAACAAAGCATAAGTTTATTCAAATACATAAGTACATCTACCATTTCAGTGGTGAAATTTTCCCTTACTATTTCGTTATTTAAAATTGCATCTTCGCCTTTTTTTTTAAGTATTGCGACCATTTCTCCAATTTCTTCAACCATATAAAGTGTTGTATCTTTAGCTATTTCAGGCCTAGGCATTCCCCAACTTGGGTGAGCCTTGTGCAGGTCCAACTGCATTTTATTCATATCTGTAAAATTAATTTCACTCATAATATTCTAAATCCTTTATTGCCATTTTTATTTGGCTATAACTATAGCCTTTTCGTTGCAAAGCAGCTATGGCACGTCTTTTAGTTTTTTCATCTTCGTTAAAATTTGGATACCTTCTTTCCAAAATACTTATGATATTTTGTGCAGAATTATCCTCTTCTTCCCAAAGTTCGTCCAAAATTCCTTCGATAATAAACTTATCTAAACCTTTTCTGTAAAGTTCAGATTTTACCCTTATTTTGCCATATTTTTTCAAATTAACCATATCTCTTGCGTACATTTTACCGTACTCAAGGTCGTTAATTAATCCAATTTTTTCCATATGTTCTGCCACTTCTTGTGCAGTTTCTTTTGAAAAAGCAGGGTAGAGTTTATTTATCAAATCTTTTTTACAAAAGTTTCGCCTTTCTAAATAATACAATGCCCTTTCCTTTGCTCTTTTAAAATTAGACTGCTCTAAAAGACAAAAAAGTTCCTCATCAGATATTTCGTCCCCCTGTTTATAGGGGCTTAATAAAAAAACTTCTTTGTCTATTTGAACTGCTGGCTCCCCGTCTATATAAAGTTGATTTAAACTTTTTTTGATAGGTTTTACGCTTGTAATTATCATTAGTCTTCCACTGTTATGTCAATATCAGTTTGAATTACTTTTTTAGGTTTTTCTTCTTTTGCCTCTACTTTAATGTCAACTTTTTTTACTGCAGCGCCTTTTTTGTCTTTTACACTGCCAAAAAGTTTGTCACGGTTTTCTTGCAACTTAGCTTCAATATCTTTAGATATTTCTTCGTTATCCAAAATAAATTGCTTAGCGTTATCTCTACCTTGACCCATTCTTGTGCCGTCATATGAGAACCATGCGCCACTTTTTTGAACAATATCAAGTCCAACAGCCATGTCTAAAACTTCGCCCTCACGAGAAATTCCTCTGCCGTACATAATGTCAAATTCAGCCTCTTTGAAAGGAGGTGCAAGTTTATTTTTAACAACTTTTGCCCTTGTTCTTGAACCTATAACATCTGTACCATTTTTTAAAGTTTCAATTTTTCTAATGTCAAGTCTAACAGAAGCGTAGAACTTCATAGCTCTACCACCAGGGGTAACCTCTGGGCTACCGTACATAACGCCAACTTTTTCACGAAGTTGGTTGATGAAAATAGCAACACAGTTAGATTTTGAAATAACACCAGCTAATTTTCTTAAAGCTTGCGACATAAGTCTTGCTTGAAGGCCAACGTGACTGTCACCCATTTCACCTTCGATTTCAGCTCTTGGAACAAGTGCAGCAATTGAGTCAATAACAATAACGTCAATTGCGCCAGAACGAACTAAAGCTTCAGTGATTTCTAAAGCTTGCTCACCAGTATCTGGTTGAGAAACTAAAAGCGAGTCAACGTCTACGCCAAGTGCAGCAGCGTAAATTGGGTCAAGTGCGTGTTCAACGTCGATAAATGCAGCGTTTCCACCTATTTTTTGACCTTGAGCAACACAGTGTAAAGCCATTGTAGTTTTACCAGAAGACTCAGGGCCGTAAACCTCGATAATTCTGCCCCTTGGAAGACCACCTATGCCAAGCGCCATGTCAAGTGATAATGAACCTGTTGGAATAACTTCTACATTAAGTGTACTGTTTTGACCTAAACGCATAACAGCGCCTTCGCCGTACTGTTTTTTTATGTTGGCTAAAGCTGTTTCTAAAGCTTCTTTTTTATCTGTTGGTTTGCCAACGGTTTTGGTTAATTTCTTTTTATCTGCCATTTTATCCTCCTAAAATTTAACATTTATATATTAATTTTTCATTTTTATTAGCTGTTTTTATTTTAACACAAAAATCAACTTTTTTAAACACTTTTATTATAAATTAATTTGTGTCCTATTGTACGGACACATTGAAATTAATTTAAGCTTTTCTCACACTCTGTCTACTGTAATAATAACTGAAAAATCGCCTTCAATTGTTTGAATTAATTTTTCTATTGTTGAAGTAATTTCTTTGTCACTTTTTACAAGCGAAAATGGTACATTTATATCAAAAACTATATTGCTTTTGACATTTGACCAAACTACTCTAAAATCGTGAACAGAAATTTCAGGGTAAACAGCGTTTATAATTGTTTTAACTTTTTCTCTTAAATTATTGGTTTTTTCGTCGTCAGTAACTATTGGGTCCATGTGAATTACCAAATTTATGCTATGCTCATTTTTAAAGTCACGCTCAATACCATCAACTAAATCGTGACTATCCATAACACTAGCAGATGCACATATTTCGCAGTGAACAGAAGCGTAACATTTTCCAGCTCCATAATTGTGAACCACTAAGTCGTGAATTCCTAAAACACCGTCATAAGCTGTTACATTTTTGCTAATTTCTTCCCTTAATTCTTTTTCGGCACGTTCGCCTAAAAGTGGGTTACTTGTGTCGACAACCATTTTCACACCGGAATATATAATCAAAATTGATACAGATAGACCCATAAAAGCGTCCAGATTAATGCCAGAAAATTTTGTAATTAAAGTAGCTATTAAAACAGCTGTAGTAGAAAAAACATCGTTTCGGCTGTCTATAGAAGTAGCTAGTAAAGTTTTGGAGTTTATTTTTTTAGCTATGTTTTTATAAAAAAGCCACTGCCAAACTTTGACAAAAACAGAAAAAATCAAAACTATAAAAACAATAAGTCCAAACTGAGGAACAACAGGCTTAATAATTTTTTCTATAGAAGTTTCAGCCAACTGAAAACCAATTATAACAATAATAAAGGAAATAAAAACTCCAGCTAAGTACTCCATTCTAGCATGGCCAAAAGGGTGCTTTTCGTCGGCTGGTTTGCTTGAAAGTTTAAAACCGATTATTGTTATAATAGACGAAATACAGTCGAACAAATTGTTAACTGCGTCGGCAACAATTGAAACTGATGAAAAAATAGTGCCTACAGCAAATTTGAAAACGAACAAAATAATGTTCGAAATAATGCCAATAATTCCAGCGACTTTTCCATAACTTTCACGTACTTTTGGATTTTTAACGTCTTGAGAGTTGTGAATAAGTTTAGTTATCAAATAAATTCTCCTTTATGGTTGATTAGTGTATTTATCCATTTTAATGTACAAAAAACCTCGGCACTTTCGTGTGAGGTTTTTTTGATTTAACTTGATTTTTTAATATTCTTTAAAAAGCTCAATAAGTTCGTTTGTTGGGCCTCTGAAAAAAGCACATCTTATTGGGTAAACTGGGTCAGCAGCAATTGTAACGTCTTTAGGCTCTACTGTTACTGTATAACCTTCAGCTCTTACTTTTTCAATCATTTCATCTACTTCGTCACACCAAAAAGCTAAGTGAACAAGTCCTCCGTCGACTTTATCGTCTGTTTTACCAAAAGCCATAATTTCTAAAGATGAATTATCGCCACAGTTTACCATTTGACAGCCTATGTCGCCGTTTGGTCCAGCTTTCCAAGCCTTTGTTTTTTCAAAGCCTAGAACATCTGCGTAAAAACTTACTGTTCTTTCGAAGTTAGCAGGTGTTGGAGTAATAGCAATGTGATGAACTCCTGTAATTTTTCCCATAATAAAAATCCCCCAATATTTAATTTATATAATCTTATTTACGATTGAAAATTGACATAATGTCTGTGAATGTGTCATCTTCTGTTGAAGATTTAGCACCATTTATAGAATTTAGTAAATCTTCGCCACCGTCCATAATAGTAGCAGCTTTAGAAGAAGGAACAAACTCACCGTTCATGCCTGGGAAGCCTGTAGCAATAACTGTGATTGACATTTCGTCTTCCATATTTTCATCAAATGCAGCACCCCAAATGATGTTTGCATCTTCGCTTGCACGTTCTGTAATAAGCTGTGAAGCTGTATCGATTTCGTCAAGTGCGATGTCAGGAGATGATTTGATATTGATGATAACACCTTTAGCACCTGAAATAGCTGTTTCTAAAAGTGGGCTAGAGATAGCTTGCATTGCAGCTTGCTCTGCTTTATCTTTACCGTTAGCTCTACCTGAACCCATGTGAGCATAACCAGCGTTTTGCATAACAGATTTAACGTCTTCAAAGTCAAGGTTAACGATACCAGGAAGTTGGATAAGGTCAGAAATACTTTGAACACCTTGTCTTAAAACATCATCAGAAATTTGGAAAGCGTTTGCTAGAGTAATTCTTTGCTCGCTAACTAGTTTTAGTCTTTCATTAGGAATAACAACAAGTGAGTCAACATGCTCTCTAAGTGCAGCAATACCTGCCTCTGCTTGTTCCATTCTTCTTTTACCTTCAAAAGCGAAAGGTTTTGTAACAATACCTACAGTTAAAGCGCCCATATCTTTAGCAATACCAGCAATAATTGGAGCAGCACCAGTACCAGTACCACCGCCCATGCCAGCTGTTACGAATACCATGTCTGCGCCTTTTAATGCAGCAGTAATAGCGTCACGGCTTTCTTCAGCAGCTTTAGCGCCTACTTCTGGTTTAGAACCTGCGCCTCTACCACCTGTGTTTTTTTCGCCAAGTTGAATTTTAACAGAACCTTGTGACCTAGCAAGAGCTTGCTTGTCTGTGTTCATGCATAAAAGTTCTACGTATTTTACCCCAGCTTCTGTGATGTGATTAACAGCGTTACCGCCACCGCCACCTACACCTACTACTTTGATTGATTGTGGAGCCTCGTCCATTAAGTTGTCGATTTCAAAAGGCATCTTTTTTTCCTCCTACGCTTTATTTTCATTTATTTTTTAGAAATAGCACTTAAAAATACTATCCCCCATATTACAGAATACTTATACTATATAATTTAACACTTTTTTATATAAATTTCAAGGCTAAATGCAAATTTTTTTCATATATATTAGTTTTTTTACAATTCATTTACATTTAAGCCCTTTTTTTAACCTCTACCAGCAATTATGGTTTCTTCTTCTTCAGTTGTACTGCTGTAAGCTGCTATTAAAGCGTCAGACATAAAGTAAGCCCTGTTAGATTCTCTACCTAAGCTTAAATCTAAAGTTCCACTTTCAGAAGCGGCAATTTGCCCACTGTCTATAACCTGTAAACCAAACTGAATTTTAAAACTTAGGTCACTTAAACCACCTAAAGCAAATGTAACTCTGTCGTCGTAAACCATAGTTAACTCGTATTTATTACTAAAATCAATATCAGTAATTTCGTCAAGGTCGCCGTCTAAATATAGCTGCATAATTTCATCAAAATCATTTGCTACATCTTCATCAATTATACTTAAATATCCGTCAACATCTTCAATTTCGCCAACATTTACCTGAATACTTTCGCCAGCTACAAAAGACACAAGCTCTAGCAGTTTGCCAGTTTCGCTTACATATACATAATTGCCCTCGTACTCAACCGAATAACAAACTTGCGCAATTGAGTAAGTAATACTTAAAGTTGAGGGTAATTTTTTTACAACTTTAACATTTTCGATATATGGAAAAGCGTTAAAAATTTCTTTTTCCATTGCTGTGGTATTAAGAAAAAACAAATTATCGCCATATTCTATGTCTAAAACATCTATAATATCTTGTACATCATACTCGTCGCTAACTGTAATTTCGATATTTTCAGTTTTAAAAAACACTATAGTACAAAGCATAAAAGCACCAATAACTAACACAAATATTATAAACATTTGTACTGGTAGATGAGAAAAATTGCTTTTTCTTTTACTATTCACTTTTTCAGCCATTTTTCCATCCTTTTCTTTATTCTTCTCTATAAATTTTTGCCCCTAAACCTCTTAAATTTTCTTCTAGGTTTTCGTATCCTCTGTCAATAAACTCTGTTCCTATTATACTAGATTTTCCGTAACTTGCAAGTGCTGCCACCACAAGTGATGCGCCACCTCTTAACTCTCTTGACTGCAAGTTTGCTCCCCAAAGTTTGTCTACACCTTGAACTATTGCGACTTTGCCCTCTATATTTATTTTTGCGCCTAGCCTTGCTAGTTCACCTGCATGCTTAAAGCGACTTTCGAAAATATTTTCAACAAAAACGCTTGACCCCTCAGCCAAACAAGCCATTGCCATTATAGGCGCTTGGGCATCGGTTGGAAAGCCAGGGTAGGGCATTGTGCGAATTTTACCCAAAGATTTAAGTTTTTTAGGTGCCGATAAGTATATATTATCATTTTCTTCTATAACTCTGCAACCACTTTCTTCAAAAATTGGAAAAATATTTTTCACGCCCTCTTTAGGACAATTTTTTAGAAGAATTTCTCCACCTGTAATTGCGGCTGCTGCTAAGTAAGTAGCTGTTACAATTCTGTCAGACATAACGCTGTAATCGCCACCGTTAAGCTCCTTTACGCCGTCTATAATAATGTTACTACTGCCAGCGCCAATAATTTTAGCCCCACATATATTTAAAAAGTTAGCTAAATCTGTAATTTCAGGTTCTCTTGCTGCGTTTTCTATGATAGTTCTACCATTTGCTACAGACGCTGCAAGCATAATATTTTCGGTAGCGCCTACGCTTGGAAAAGATAAGTTGATATAATTTCCTTGAAGCTTTTCTTTGACTTCGCACATCAAAAAACCTTGACTTTCGTCAATTTGAGTTCCTAGTCGTTTAAGTGCCAAAAGGTGTAAGTCAATTGGTCTTGCGCCTAGTTCACAGCCACCCGGAAAAGACATCATAGCTTTTTTGCATCTGCCTAAAATCGCCCCTAAAAAGACAATTGACGAACGCATTTCACGCATTAAATTTTCTGGAATTGCCTTGCATTTTACATCACTGCTGTCAACAATTAAACTGTCGTTTTCCCACTTGCATTTGCAGTTTAGGTTTTCTAAAATGCTAACAGCTGCTTTTACGTCCGTAAGTTTTGGACAATTATGTATAACGCTTTGACCTTTGCAAAGTACACATGCCGACAAAATTGGCAAAGCGCTGTTTTTTGCACCCTGTATTTTAAGCTGTCCACTTAATTTGTTTGGACCGTTAATGATTATAACCGACATCAAAACACCCCATTTCATATTTAAAACATAATATGTAAATAGTAAGCGTTTTGTGATTTGTTTGAATTAAGCTCAGGACACAGCGTAGGGGCGACCTGTGGTCGCAATGTCACGAACTTAAGGATTTTAGTAGGGAACGCATCGCATGCGTTCCAAGGTGGTGAGATTATCTTCGTTTTTCAATTTTTATTTAAAAGAGGAATAATACCAATAAATAACATATAATTATGCGAAAAAATATCTCCCTACGAACGGTATGCATACGATGCATACCCTACCTAATAGCCATAGCATTTTACTTTTTCGCTGCGTTTATTATAATATTATAAATCTGCTCATTTGCGTCTTCTACGTAAATTTGTTTTGCTTTTTCGCCCATTATTTTAGATTTACCCTCTGTTTTTAAAACGCTGTCGATTTTCTCTTGTAAAATTTGTGGGTTTAAATTTTTTTCTTCTATAATTTCAGCTGCACCTAAATTCACCAAAGTCATAGCGTTGTGGAACTGATGATTTTCAGCTACAAATGGTGACGGAATTAAAATTGAAGCGTTTTCAGTGGCTGCAATTTCAGTAACAGTAATTGCACCAGCACGGCTTATAACAACATCTGCTGCAGCCAAGCATTGTACCATGTTAACATATTCCATCATTTTTATGCTAGAAGAAGCTAATTCTTCATGCTCTTTTGTAATTTTTCCGTAACCTGTGCTGTGTATGTGCTGATAATTTTTATTTTCTATGCTGTTTTTAATAACAGGAATAATTGCCTCGTTAAGTTTTTCTGCGCCCAAACTGCCACCAACTGACAAAACAACTGGTCTTTCGTCAAGTCCTAGCCTAGCTTTGGCAAGCTCTTTGTTTGCCATCATAATTTCTGGTCTAATTGGGTTTCCTGTCACTTTCAAGTTAACGCTTGGGTCAAAATGAGTCTTTGCTGCATCGACAGCTATCATAACTGTATGTACTTTTTTTGAAAGCATTTTTATTGTAACACCCGGGAAAGCGTTGGACTCATGAACTACACAAGGAATTCCCATTTTTGCAGCTTCCCTTATAACAGGTCCACTAACATAGCCACCAGTTCCAACACAAACATCAGGAGCAAATTCTTTTATAATTTTTTTAGCTTCGACAGAAGAAGTCACAATTCTTACAACTGTAGCCATGTTTCTGCCTATATTTTTAAGAGATAATCTTCTTTGAAAGCCTGAAATTTTAACGCTTTTGAATTTGTAGCCAGCTTTTGGAACAATTCTTTCTTCCATTCCACCCCTGTTACCAACGTATAAAATATCTACATCAGGGTTTTTCTTTTTTAAATAAGATGCTGCAGCTAGTGCTGGGTTAATATGCCCAGCAGTTCCACCACCTGTGAAAAGTACTTTCATGATAATACCCTTTCTTCTCAATATATTTTCCCTAAATTTTTTCCGTATTGGAATGCCTTGAAACTGCCAAAAGCACTCCCATTTCGCCCAGTGTAACAATCAATGCCGTACCACCATAGCTAAAGAAAGGCAAAGTGATACCTGTGTTTGGGAAAGCGTTTGTTACAACGCAAATATTAAACGCTGCTTGAATTCCTACTATAAAAGTCATGCCCAAACCTAATAGCATACCAAATTTATCTTTAGCGTTAATAGAAACAACCATACCTCGCCAAACCAATGCTATAAACAAGCCAATTACTAGCAAAGCGCCTATAAAACCAAGTTCTTCGCATATAATTGAGAAAATGAAGTCGTTTTGAGCTTCTGGTAAATATGAATATTTTTGTCTTGATTGCCCTAAACCAACACCAAAAATTTCGCCAGAACCTATGGCGTAAATGCTTTGAACTGTTTGCCATGTGTCAACACCGTCTGGTGGGTTAAATGGATTAAGCCAACCTTGAATTCTAACTATAACATAGGCAAAAACATCTGTTGTTAAAATTACAACAAGCAATAAAGCTGTACCCAAACCACCTAAAATAGCAAACCACCTAAACTGAATTCCACCTATAAACATTATTATACAAGCTAAAATTGCAACGATAATTGTAGCTGAAACGTGTTTTTCGGCTACAATTAAGCCAGCTGTTATAAAAGTAACACCAAAACACGGCACAACACCGTATTTGAGGGTTTTAACTTTACCGTCGTACTTGCTCGTCAAATAAGCCAAAATTACTATAATAGCAAACTTGGCAAGTTCAGACGGTTGGAAACTTATTGGTCCTAGGCTAATCCACCTTTGCGCAACACCTTGGCTAAGCGCAAATGTGTCGACCAAAACAATAAGCAAAAATATTGTAGAAACACCGTAAACCACCCAAGCAAGTCGGTAAAAGTTACGGTAGTCAACAAGTGAAAGTGCAAACATAACAGCAAGTCCAAATGCCGCATAAATTGATTGTTGCCTTATATATTTGTAGCTGTCGCCTGTTTCGTAATAAGCAATTGCAAAACTAGCCGAAAACAACATTATTAAACCAAAAGCCAAAAGTGTTAAAATTATAATAAGAAGTGGTATGTCGATACCTATTCCAAGAGAGAAAAAACCAAACCTTGACATTCTTCGTTTTTCAGCTCTTCTAGCTTTTTTTATATTATTTGAAACAGTAGCCATATACCCTCCAATTATCCAAATATCACACACAAAATTGCTACAACAGAACCTACTGCTGTTACTATGCTAAAAACTGTGCAAATTTTCACTTCGCTCCAACCACTCATTTCGTAGTGGTGGTGAATTGGTGACATTTTAAAAAGTCGTTTACCTTTTGTAGCTTTAAAATATGTTACTTGTAAAACAACGGACATAATCTCTACAATATATATAATTCCAACTGGTAGTAAAAGAATTGGCATATTTATACCAAAAGCCAAAGCGCAAACTATACCACCTAAGAAAAGTGAGCCTGTGTCGCCCATGAAAACTTTAGCAGGGTTAAAATTCCACCACAAAAACCCTAAACACGCACCAGCGACTGCCAAGCTAACAAGTGAAATCGAATAGTAACTTAAAATACTAGCGCATAACATAAACGCAATAGCAGTTACAAAAGTTACACAGCCACAAAGTCCGTCAACTCCGTCACTAAAATTAACAGCGTTAACCATTCCAACTATGCCTAAACAAGCAATTATATAGTAAAAAATTCCTAAATCAACAGTTCCTATAAAAGGAATAATAGTTTCGCTTGTTCCACCAGCTAGGTAAACAGAAAACAAATAAGAACCAGCAATTAAAAATTGAAGTATTAGCTTTTGTCTTTCGGTAAGACCTAAGTTTCTTTTTTTCTTAATGCTTATATAGTCGTCCAAAAATCCAACAATACCAAAAGCACTTGCCATGATTATGCCACCATATGTTCTTGTGGTTTGTAGTATTGTTTCGCTACCTTGATTTATAACATTAAGCGGCAAAACAATTGCCACTGTTATTAAAATACCAAAAATAAACATAATTCCACCCATTGTAGGTGTTCCTTGTTTTTTTTGGTGCCACGCTGGGCCTACTTCCCTTATAGTTTGCCCAAACTTTAGTTTGTGTAAAAATGGAATTGCCCATTTTCCTATAATCGCTGTTGTGCCAAACGCAAGCACTAAAGTAAGCAATTGTATTATAAAATTCATGCTATTTTCTCTCCTATATTTTCCCCAATTTATTTGTTATTATTCAAGTCCACTTGTATCTATAAGCGATACAGTTATAACAGTACCAACTTTTACTTTTTCGCCAGATAATATATTTTGTGAACCCGCAGTCACTTGGCTAGATGTACTTGAGCCAGAGAATATAACTTGTAAGTCGTTTACTGATGCTAAATACTCACAATCCGATTTACTGTACCCTGTAAAGTCAGGAACAGTTACTAAATCTTCTGTTTCTACTATAACTGTTGAGTAAAGCACAACTGTACCATCGTCTGGCATGTCGCTACCCTCTGACGGAACTTGCATTACAACAACATCGTCGTTGCCAGCGTCGCCAAACACTTCACAGTCAAGGCCTTCGTACTCTAAAATTTCTTGAGCTTGAGAAACTGTTAAGCCAATAACACTTGGAGCTTCTACTCTTGAGTCTAAATAAGTTGAATCTGAATAATCTACTTCAACACCTAAGTAAGGTAAAATTTCTGCCATAATACTTGCAAAAACAGGGCCTGCTTGGCTACCACCAGAAGCAGTCGCTTGGTCTGGTTCGTCAAAGAAAACCAAAACTGCGTACTCTGGGTCGTCTGCTGGGGCATAGCCACAATAAGAAACAATGTACTGCATGCCAGAACTTGAGTCCTGATTATATAGTGAAATTTTTTGAGAAGTACCTGTTTTGCCACAAATTTGGTAACCTTCTACATAACCTGTTTTAGCAGTACCAGTAGTTGCATTTTCTTCTAAAATTTCAGTGATAAGCTCAGATGTTTCTTCAGAAATAACCTGTCTTTTGTAAGTGTCATCGCTTGTGCTTACAATGTTGCCGTCGGAGTCAATTACAGTATCAACAACATGTGGTTGAACTAAATACCCACCATTAGCAACAGCAGCAACAGCTGTTATCATTTGAATAGGAGTAACTGTGTTACCCTGACCAAAAGATGCAGTTGCAAGTTCTACTGCGTTAAGCTCGTCTGCCTCGTAATAAATACTATTGGCTTCACCTGGCAAGTCTATACCTGTTTTTTCAGTAAAACCAAAAGCTTCAAAATACTCGAAAAATACAGTAGCGCCCATTGCCTCGGCAGCTTGCATAAAGAATGGGTTACAAGAGTTACAAATTGCCTCTGCAACTGTTTGAACTCCATGGTACCCACCGTAGCTACCTACCCAACAGTTAATAGGGTCTACCCCTTCAAAAGGAGTATAAGAACCTGTACAATTAAAAGTAGTATACTGTGTAATAACACCACTGTCTATAGCAGCTGATGCTGTAATGTCTTTGAAAACTGAACCTGGTTCGTATGTATCACTTATCGCTTTATTTCTCCACTGAGCGTAAAGAGCTGTACTTGTAGCAGCGCTTTGTTCGTCTTCTGGCAAAGCTTCAATTTCGGCTATTGTTTCTTCGTTAACAATAGTCCAAGGACTGTTAAGGTCGTACTGCTCACCTGTTGCCATTGCCACAATTGCCCCGGTATTAACATTCATTACAATAACTGCACCACTGTTTTGAACATCATACTTTTCAATTCCGTCGGCTAAATATTTTTCGCAAATGCTTTGAACTGTTTCGTCGATGGTTAAAACCAAGTCGTAACCGTCTTCAGCCTCGACATATTGTTCGTACTGAAAAGGAATTTCGTCGCCTAAAGCATTTTGTGCGCTTACCAAAGTACCTACAGTTCCTGTAAGTTCATCATCATATTGATACTCTATTCCATAAAGACCAGTTCCGTCGCTACCAGTGAAACCGATAACAGCAGATGCTGTTGTGCTGTATGGATAATAACGTGTGTAGTCCTCCAAAAGTGCTACACCTGAGTTTATGCCATTTTCTGTTAAAAACTCAAGTATTTCGTCTTTAGTGGTTGTATCAATTTGCTTTTTTACATATGTAAAATAGCTATTTAGTTGAGTTTTATCGAAAATGGTTTGAGCGTCCATGTCTAAAATTTCAGCTAGTCCGTTAGCAACTGTCCAAGATTTACCATCGGCTTCACCGTCGTCAGTAAAATAGTTTGGATAAATTGCAACTGTCCACGCACTTACGCTTTGCGCCAAAATTTTTGTGCCAGTAGCGTCATAAATCGTGCCACGGCTTGCACTTAGCTCTGTAGTGCTAAGGCTTTGGTTAATTGTCAAAGTGCTATAATAATCGCCATCTAAAACTTGCCATTTTACCAAATAACTTGTGGCATATGCAAAAACTAACAGTATAACTATCATGACAATGTTCGCTCTTATAATCATCGCTTTTTTACGGCTTTTTACTTTCATTTTTAGAAATTCCTTTCTGTTTGTGATTTAACTTTTTGGCTTTTGTTGACGAGCATAGCTCGCCCTTGCTGCTTTGTGTCGATTGAAACTTTACAAAACTACAAATTCTGTAGTGTAGGGCTTCCATCGTATGCATACCATTCGTAAGGAGATATTTTTTCGCATAATTATATGTTAATTATTGGTATTATTCCTCTTTTAAATAAAAATTGAAAAACGAAGATAATCTCACCACTTTGGAACGCATGCGATGCGTTCCCTACTGAAATTCTTAAGTTCGTTGCATTGGGGCGGAACCCCTTCGCTACCATATTTATATGTAAAGTTTTGGTTGACACACAGTACTACAAATAAAAAATGTGTAGAGGAACGGTCCGCCGGACCTTCCCGGTATACCGTAGTAACTTGCATAAACAAGTATCCCCTACATCAAGCTTTAAAATATATATATTCTTATATTTTGGTGTCTATTACTTTTGAAAACATAAAGTTCTATCTAAAACCTAACCAATCTAATATTTTTTCAAAAACATTAACTGATTTTTCAGTTATAACTTCACCTTGGTTTTCGCTTTCCATTGTTACATATATAATTTGATTTGAGTTAACTGAACTCATACCCAACTGATTTTCCGCATAATTTTCAACGTCAATCGAATTCATTATTGTAGAAATTTCCATTTCTAAAGAAACTTGTTCTTTTTCAAGGGAGGTTAAGGTAGTGCTTGCCACAACAATGTCGTTTGAAAGTTCTGTGATTTGAACATATCCATAAATTACAATAGTTGAAAGAGCAAAAAAAGTTAAAACGCATAACATTTGAACTGTTATAGATAAAGGCTTTAAACTTTGTCTTAAAGATTGTCTTTTTTGTTTTTCTGTTAATGTGACAACGTTTTGCTTTTGGGTAGATTTTGGTTTTTGCTTAGTTGCTATAACTGGCTGGGTTTCTAATTGTTTTGCCAAATTACCTTCGTACATTCTAGACATACTTTAATGCTCCTTTCAAAGTTTTTCTATAACTCTAAGTCTAGCGCTTCTAGACCTTGGATTTTGTTCTAGTTCTTCTTGGTTTGCTATTATGCCTTTTTTGTAAATTATTTTTCCTTGTGGTGTTTTGCCACACACGCAAATAGGAAAATCTTTATTACAAGTACAGCCTGTAGCCCATTTAACCATGTATTCTTTTACAATTCTATCTTCTAAAGAGTGAAAAGTAATAACACAAAGTCTGCCACCAACATTTAGTAGGTTAAAAGCTGAGTCTAAACCCTCTTTAAGTTTACCAAGTTCGTCGTTTACTTCTATCCTAAACGCTTGAAACGTTTTTCTTGCTGGATGACCTGGTTGTCTTCTAACAGCAGCTGGTACTGCCTCTTTTACAAGCTCGGCAAGCCTTGCAGTTGTTGTTATAGCTCCATTTTCTTCTCTATCTTTTACAATTTTCTTAGCAATTCTGGCGGCGTTTTTGTCCTCTCCATATCTGCTAATGATTGTGGCAATTTCTTGCCATGTTAAGTTGTTTACTAAATCACTTGCGCTTGTGCCGTTTTGGCTCATACGCATATCAAGTGGGGCGTCAGTATGGTACGAAAAACCACGCTCGCCTTTGTCAAGCTGATGTGATGAAACACCTATATCAAGTAAAATTCCATCTACCGATGTAATTCCATTTTCCTGTGCTAAAACTTCCATATTAGAAAAGTTGCCTTGTACAACTTTAGCTTGTGGGTAAACCGAAAGCCTTTCAGTTGCCACTTTTATAGCGTCTGGGTCTTGGTCAATCGACATAAGCCTACCGCAATCAAGCCTTTTTGCTATTTCGCTAGAATGACCACCGCCACCAGCAGTGCCATCTATGTAAGTTCCGTTTGGATTAATATTTAAAGCTTCTATAGTAGGTGCTAGTAAAACTGGTATATGATGAAACTGCATTAAATACCTAAAGCCTCCATTGCACCCTCTAGGCTTTCGCCTGTTAGGTTTTCGTTATAAGTTTTCCACTTAGCTGTGTCCCAAATTTCAGCTCTTGTACCAGTGCCGATAACGGTAATCTCTTTGCTTAAACCTGCATATTCCCTTAAAGTTTGTGGAATTAATATTCTACCTTGTTTATCAGGTTCAATGTCAGAAGCGCCAGAGAAAAAGTACCTTTGAATATTTCTAGTTTGAGAAACAGGCATAGCTGCAACTTTTTCAACCATCTCTTGCCATTTAGATTCGGAAAGCAAAAATAGGCAGTCATCAAGACCCTTGCAAACAAAAAATTTGTCACCAAGGTCATCACGGAACTTTGAAGGAACAGTAACTCTGCCCTTTAAATCCATATTATGTTGATACTCGCCGTATAACATAAGCTTTCCTTTCTGCTAAAAATTGCGTTTTTTCTGTTAAAATCATGATTTTATAACCACAATTTGCTACCGATACACACAATTAGCCACTTAATACCTATATTATAGACTATTGACCCCTGTTTTGCAATAACTTATTACTTTTTAGTTACAATATTTTATGAATTATTTCAATTTCGTAATATATAGCGTTTTAAAAATCAAACACCACTATATATAGTGGTGTTTGATGATTTTTTTTGTTATAAAATGCCAATTTTATTCTTTAAAAACAGCAAATATTCACAAAATTTTATTATTTTTTATACGATGTGTTTTTTAACCATTTTTTTGTGTTGATTTAATGTTTTGTCTTGTTCTTCTAAGTTCTGCTAAAGTTTCAGCAACAGACTCATCGGCTCTTCTCATAACTTCGTCAACATATTCATTAGAAGCTTTTCTCATATCTTTGAATTTAGCTTGACCTTGCATTATTAAGTCGTTAGCTTTAGCTTGAGCTTGCTTTACAAGTTCGTCCTGATTTACAATTGCTCTAGCTTTTTCTTCGGCTACTTTTTGAAGTGTTTCAGCATCTCTTTGAGCTTCGCTTATAATCATCTCTTTTTGAGCAATAATTTCCCTTGCTTGTCTAAGTTCTTGTGGAAAAACCTCACGAATATCGTCTAAAATCTCTTTTGCGTCTTCACCGTCTACAAAAACTTTACCCCCAGAAAGTGGCATTGTCCAACCTCTTTCTATTACATCTGCTAATTCGTCTAATAAATCTTCTATAGTAGCTTGCTTATTTTCCATTACTGTTACCTCCGTTACATAATCTTTCTTGGATAATTTTTAATATACATTCTGGGACAAAGTGTGAAATATCTCCACCAAAACCCGCTATTTGTTTTACCATGCTTGAACTTAAAAACATGTTTTCAGAACTTGTAGCCAAAAAGACTGTTTCAAGTTCACTGTTTAACTTTTTGTTTGTAAGTGCCATTTGAAATTCATACTCAAAGTCCGTCATAGCTCGTAATCCTTTTACTATGACATCTGCTCCTTTTTCTTTTGCGTAATCGGCAAGTAAACCGTCGACTATTTCAATTTCTATTTCTAAATTTCGTTCTTTTGCTACAATTTCAAGTAAATGCACACGTTCTTTTTCTGTAAAACTAGCTGACTTTGTAGGGTTTTTTGGAATAGCAACTATAACTTTGTCAAAAATTTTACAAGCTCGGGTAATAATGTCTATATGTCCTAAAGTTACAGGGTCGAAACTACCTGGACAAACTGCTATTTTCATAAGCTGTTACCGCCTTCTATCATAGTTTTATGACGATAAATTGTAAGCATTATTTTTCCGTATTTATAAGTTTTGAAAAGTACAAAATCCTCCACCTGTTGTGGAAGCGTGCTTTGTGCAGCGTGTTCACACACTATACTGCCACCTATGTTAATTTTTTTAACAAGGTCAGGCAATACTGCTTCTATAATTCCTTTATTATAAGGAGGGTCCAAAAAAGCTATATCGAAAGTTTCTGCTGTGTTTTTAACAAATGTCAAGCTGTCGCTGTTTACAACATTTGCTTTTAGCTCTAAGTTTTCAAGGTTTTTTTTACAAACTGTTATAGATTCTCTAGCGCTGTCAACAAATACCACTTTTTTTGCCCCACGGCTTAAAGCCTCGATACCCATTTGACCACTACCAGCAAAAAGGTCTAAAAAACTTCTGCCAGCTATATCAAATTGTAAAATATTGAAAATAGATTCTTTTACTCTGTCAGTTGTCGGACGAACTGCTTCGCCCTGTAAAGTTATGAGTTTTTTTCCTCTTTTTTCACCTGAAATTACTCTCATATATAAAACACCTACTTTATCATTCTTAATTATCACATTAATCACCAAAAAAGTCAACATAAATTTGCAAAATATTACAAATTTTTAATCATTTGTAAAATATTCTATTATTTTAATCGCATTTTGAGATGATATACCTTGTACTTTTTTTAATTCCTCTAAACTTGCCGTTTCAATATTTTTCATTGTTTTAAAATGCTTTAAAAGTATTTCTGCTTTTTTAGCACCAACTGTGTCAATTTCTAAAAGTTTAGAGGACAAACTTCTTTTACTTCTTAAATTCCTATGGTAAGTTATTGCAAAACGATGCACTTCGTCTTGGATTGATGAAATTAAATTAAAGGCTTTTTGGGTTGATTTTATGTCTATTTCGCCACCATCAACTGCAATTGCCCTTGTTTTATGCTTGTGGTCTTTAACCATTCCATAGACTGCAACGTTCAAATTTCTACTTTTAATAATTGGTAAAACGCTTGCAACATGACCTTTACCACCGTCTAGAAGTATTAGGTCTGGCAGTTTTCCAAAGCCTTCGCCTGTGTCTTTTAGCTTTTCGTATTCGTCAAAACGCCTGTTAATTACCTCTTTCATAGAGCCGTAATCGTCTTGCCCTGCTACGGTTTTTATCTTAAACCGTTTATATGCTTTTTTTAGTGGTCTGCCGTTTTCGAAAACCACCATTCCAGCTACATTTTCTTGCCCGGCCATGTTGCTTATGTCGTAAGATTCAATATATTTAGGGGTGTTTTCAAGGTTTAAAAGCTTTTGAATTTGCTCTAAAGCTGAAACTTCTCGTCCTTTTAAATTGTTAAGTTGAGCCATTTTTTCTGTTGCGTTTTTATTGCACATTTCTAAAAGTGCCAGTTGCTCGCCTTTTACAGGCTTGAAAATAACAACTTTTTTTTGCGATTTTTCGCTAAGCCAACGCTCGATTATTTGTTTTTCGTCTATTTCATAACCAAGTGTAATTCTAGGTGGAATTTCGTGATTTTGATAATAAGCTTTTATAAAATCTTGCAGTAATTCTTCAACGCTTGAAAGTTGCTCTAACACGAATTCTTGAATATCGCAAAGCCTATTGTTTCTGAATTTTAAAATTGCAACAACAGTATTTTTGTCAAACTCAGCTACACCGATAACATCTTGTGAGGCAATTTTGCTTTGCACCACTTTTTGCTTTTCTTTAAAAGCTATAATTGCGTTCATTCTGTCCCTTAAAACGGCTGCACGTTCGAAGTCTAAATTTTCAGCTGCGTTTTCCATTTCGGCTTTTATTTGTGCAACAGAGCCTTGACCACCGTTTTTAATAAACTCCGTAGCCTCGTTTATATTTTTTTCATAATCTTCATGGCTTATTTTACCAGTACAAACAGCGCTGCATTTTTTTATATAAAAGTTAAGGCAAGGACGTGATTTTCTAAAATCTCGTGGAAAAACCTTTGTACAACGTGGAAGTTTAAAAATATCGTTAGCTTGTTCTACAATGTTTTTCACAGTCCAAGCGCTTACATAAGGACCAAAATATTTAGCATCGTCTTTTAAAACTTGCTTAACTTGTGTAATTTTAGACCAAGGGGCTTTGCTGATTTTAATATAAGAATAGCCTTTGTCATCTTTTAGCAAAATATTATATTTGGGCTGATTTTGCTTTATAAGACTATTTTCTAAAATAAGAGCCTCAAACTCACTGTCGGTTATTATAAAGTCAAAGTCCTTAACCATTAAAACCATTTGTATAACTTTTTCGCCGTGGTTTTTGTCAGAGCCAAAATATTGACTAACTCTATTTTTTAGTATTTTTGCCTTTCCAACATAAATTATTTGTCCGTCCTTATTTTTCATAAGGTAAACACCAGGCTGTAATGGCAGGGACATAGCTTTTGTTCTAAGATTTTTTAAATTAGGATTTTTTTCAGTCATATTTCACCAACAATATATTCAAATAAAACGAAAAAAGGCAAAGGCGAAAAATCACCTTTGCCTTTTGCGTAAACATTACTCTGCGAAACCGAATTCTACTAATTCAACTAAGCTGTCAACTGCTAATTGGTCGTCTGCGCCATCAGCAATAATTTTAATGCTTGTTCCGCCAACAATACCTAGTGATAAAACACCTAGCAAGCTTTTAGCGTTAACTCTTCTCTCTTCTTTTTCTACCCAAATAGATGATTTAAATTCGTTAGCCTTTTGAATGAAAAATGTTGCAGGTCTTGCATGTAACCCAACTTGGTTTTGAACTAATACTTCTTTATCGTACATAGTGTAACTCTCCTATCATTATATCAATGTGACTGTATTGATTTAAACTGTCAATTTATTACATTATATCCATTATTTTTATTATAGTCAATGGTATATTTTAAATTTAGTTTTTTTTACTATAGTTATTTTTTATACCATAGCACCTTTGTGCAATTTGCTAGCAATGTTGAAAACTTTTTTGTTATTTGGATAGTTCTAACTGTTTATAATTCTTATTAAGAACTATAAATTGCTTTTAGCTTTATCATATAAATCTTTTCTATATTTTTTGGTTTCTGAAATCGCCATGTCTTTTTTCCATTTTTCTATTTTGCCATGGTCGCCACTTATTAAAACTTTTGGAACTTCTAAACCACGCCAAACAGAGGGTTTTGTGTATTGTGGATGTTCTAAAAGTCCACTGAAATGACTTTCTTCTTCAAAGCAAACATCCTCACTAAGTACACCGTTTATCATACGGCTTACAGCGTCTGTTAGCACTAATGCTGGCATTTCTCCACCGGTTAAAACAAAGTCGCCAAGGCTTATTTGTTCGTCTACATATTTGTTTATAATACGTTCGTCTATTCCTTCGTAATGCCCACAAATTATGCAAATATTTTCTAAAGCTGAAAGCTCTTTTACTTTTTCCTGATTTAAAACTTTTCCCTTAGGCGACATATATATTATATGCGGTTTACCTCCTATATGCTCCGTTATGCTGTCGATTGCTACTGCGATTGGCTCGGCTTTTAAAAGCATGCCTTTTCCACCACCAAAAGGAGTGTCATCCACTTTTTTGTGTTTATCTAGTGCAAAATCCCTTAGCTGATGGGTGCATATTTGCAAAAAGCCTCTTTTTCTTGCCCTTGCTACAATGCTTTCACCCATAATAGAGTCGCACATTTCTGGGAACAATGTAATTATATCAATTCGCATCGCTGTATTCCTGTCCGTCAAAAATTCCTGAAATAGGCAAAAGTTCTATAATACCATTTTCTATATCGGTGTTTTTAATCATGTGGTCAACTGCTGGGAAAAGGTACTCTTTGCCATCTTTTTCAATTTTATAAACATTGTTTGCACCAGTTTGGAAAACCTCTGTTATTTCACCGTAAAACTCTTTCGTTTTACCGTCATAAGCTTTAAGTCCTATTAAATCGGTTACAAAAAATCTGTTTTTAGGCAGTCTAACTTCGTTTCTGTCCATATAAACAATTTTTCCCCTTAAAAGGTCAGCTTTGCTTGGGTCTGTTATATCTTTAATTGTAAGCAGTGCTTGATTTTTGTGAATTCTGCACGCTGTTTTTTCTATTTTTACAGTACCTTTTTCAAAGTACAAAGTTTTAAGTTTTTTGACTAAATCAGCACTGTCTGCCCAAACGTCCATTTTAACTTCGCCGTTTATGCCATGAGTGCCAACAATTTTACCAATTTCTAAATATTTTTCTAACATTGTTGTTTTCCTTTTCTTGTTCTTATTAAGTTAAGCATATTTTATTTATTTACATTTGTCAAGTTCTAATTGTAAACAACTTGTAAAACTATGATATAAGTAGTTGAATTTTTATATATAATTATATATACTAATAATAACTTAGCTATGAAAGAGGTCTTTTTATGTTTGAAAAAATTTCACGTTTTATGATGGGTCGTTATGGAACTGATAAATTGAATATTGTTTTAATTATTGTTGCATTTGTTATATCGCTTATAGGTAATTTATTTGATGTAATTTTCATTGTGCTTATTTCATATGCAATTATGGGTTATGTTATTTTTAGAATAATGTCAAGAAATATTCCAGCACGTCAAAAAGAGTATTATACTTTTATAGGTATATGGACACCAATTGAAAAATGGTTTAAAATAAAGAAAAGAGCTTTTGACGAAAGAAAAACTTACAAATATTTTAAATGCCCAAATTGTAAGCAATATTTAAGAGCACCAAAAGGGAAGGGTAAAATCAACGTAACTTGTCAAAAATGTCACAAACAATTTACAAAGAAAGTTTAAAGAGTAATAATATGAAAATTGCAATTATTGGAACTTGGCATGTTCATACACAAGAATATACACAGGCAATTATTGACAACTGCCAAGCAGAACTTACAGCAGTTTGGGATAAGGACATTCAAAAAGCGAAAGCTTTTGCTAAAGAGTTTGGTTTAAACGTTACAGAAAATTACGATGATATTCTAAACGATAAAACTATAGATGGTGTTGTGATTTGTACTGCTACAAATGAGCACCCAGAAATTATCAAAAAAGCTGCAAAAGCTGGAAAGCATATTTTCACTGAAAAAGTTTTAGCTTTTACTAAAAAAGAGGCTGAAGAAATTTGCAAAGGTGTTGAAAAGTTTGCTGGCAAATTTACTATTTGCTATTTTCACCTTACACTTTCTAAGCTTATTAAATTAAAAGAACTTTGTGACGATGGAATTTTCGGTCAAATTTCTTATATGAGAGTGAGAAATGTTCACGCTGGTGCTTCTGCTAACTGGTTACCACCTCATTTTTACGATAAAAACCAATGTGGTGGTGGCGCAATGATGGACTTAGGCGCACACCCAATGTATATTTTAAATTACTTTTTAGGCGAGCCAATCAGCATAAACTCTACTTTTACAAAAGTGACAGGTAAAGCTGTTGAGGACAATGCTGTTTGTACTATTGAGTTTAAAAACGGTGCAATTGGTGTTTCTGAAACAGGTTTTGTTTCTCACAATTTCCCTTACACTGTTGAAATTAGTGGTACTGACGGCTGTGCAATTATAAGTGGTGACGAACTTAAATACACAAGTAAATCTACTAACGATAAGTGGATTACTTGCGATTTACCACAAGATATGCCACGTCCTATACATTTATGGATTGATGCTGTGGTAAACGACACCGACGCACCTTTTGGAACAAAGTCAGCAATTGGTCTTAGCAATTTAATGGAAGGCGCTTATATTTCTTACGAAAAAGGTATTAAATACATTTATTAATTGCGGTTAAATTTATAGTGATTTGAGGAGTTTTTACATGTCAGACATTAACAACAAAGTATTTTTTAGGCGAGTTTTAGGTGTTATAGCCTTTACAATTACCTTAATATTTATATTTTTCAATTTTTCAGAATTCGAGTCCATTCTAAAAACAATTTTTAATGCGGTAAAACCTTTTGTATTTGGAATGGTTATGGCTTTTATTTTAAACACTATAGTTGTCTTTTTTGAAGATGTAGTTTTTAAAAAGCCAAACGAAAAATTCAAAAACGGTAAATATTGGAACAAAATAAGAAGACCAATTACAATAACTATTTCTATTTTAGTTTTAGTTGCTATTGCTTCTTTTGTTTTATTTTTCATAATTCCAGGTTTAATTACTTCTATTTCAAATTTCGCAACCACTGCAAAAGAAACATTACCTGTTTATATTGCAGAGTTTATTGAATGGTTGGATGATTTTATAATTAGGCACGATTTAAACATTGATTTAGACGCTATAGGCGATATGTTTTTTGCTAATTTTAGCGTTACAAGTTTACTTTCAAACTTTACCAAAATTTCAACAGATGTTTTAAACTCAATTGTTTCAGCAACTGTTAGTGTAGCTTCTGTAGTTATTACAGGTTTTTTGGTTATAGTTTATTCAATTTACTTTTTGGACGACAAAGAAAGACTTTTAAAAAGTTGTAGAAAGCTTATTTTTGCTTTTTTACCAAAGAAAAAAGCAAATACTTTTTTAATGTTTTTAACATTTAGTAGCAGAACTTTTTCAAAATACATTAAGGGTCAAGTTACAGAATGTTTAATTTTAGGTTCGCTTAACTTTATTGGTATGCTTATTATTGGTCTTGATTATGCGCTTTTGATTTCATCAATCGTTACACTTTTAGCCTTAGTTCCACTTTTAGGCGCCTATATTTCTTTAGGTGTTGGTTTTATTCTTTTGCTAATGGTTAACCCTATGGACGCTGTTTGGTTCTTTATTTTCCTTATTGTTTTACAACAGTTCGAGGGAAATGTGATTTACCCAAAAGTTATGGGTTCATCAATCGGTTTACCAGAGGTTTGGACACTTACTTCTGTTATGGTTGTCGGTAGTTTGTTCGGTATAGGTGGCGTTCTTGTAGGGCCTCCAACATTTGCTGTAATGTATAATTTGCTAAGATATTATACAAATAAAAAGTTAAAAGCCAATTCCATAACACCTGAAATTTTAGATGGTTCAGAAGTTAATGTTTTATACAAAGACCTTTTTGACCCAGAAATACCACAACAGCAAATCCAAGAAAAATCGCATGTGATAAGTGATATATCCAAAAAAATAAAGGCAAATTTGAAAAAATAATAAATATCGTAGGGGCGAGCTTTGCTCGTCCGAAATTAAGATGTTAATTTAGTGCTTTTATAAAATTAATAAAAATATTTCTCTATTTTACACAAAACAAGACAAAACTTTTTGTTTTATCCACGGACGAGCACAGCTCGCCCCTACGTCGTTTTGTGCAACATTTTTTCGAATATAGGTTTTTTGACAGTCTAAAGGACACGGAAAAATTTCCGTGTCCTTTAATAATATCTACTTATTCAGCAGCTGTTTTAAATGCTGTCCAAATTTTGCTGTGTGCTTCGTCAGCTTCTGATGAAACGTTTTCAATCATCTCTAAAGTTGAAGCGTCAAAGTCGTCTGGAAGTGTTAAGAAAGCTTGATATTCTTCGTAAATATACTCGTCAGCAGCAGCATTTGTGCTGTAATAGCCTAGCCATTCAAAGCATGAAGCACCAACTTCGGCATCTAGAACATAATCCATAAATGCAAGTGCAGCAACAGAGTTAGGAGCTTCTGACGGAATAAACATAGCCATAGTACCAAAACCTGTACCCTCTGTTGGGAATACTACTTCTAAATCTGGGTTAGCAAGTAAAGCTTGTGTTGTTTGTGAAGTGTACATTAAGGCAACTCCAACTTCACCAGAAAGTAAATCGTCTTGTAAGTAAGAGTCTTTGATAACCCTAATGTTTGGTGCTAGTTCCAAAAGTTTTACGCCAGCTTCTTCAATAACTGAAACATCTTCTGTGTTCATACTTTCGCCCATCGAAAGAAGTGTAATGCCGTTAACAACACGGTAATTAGCAACAATACCTACATTGCTTTGAAGTGATTTATCCCATAAATCCTCAAAGCTGTCTATTTCAATAGAAACTAGGCTTGGGTCATAAACTAAAGCCATAACACCAGCGCCAAAAGGAACTGTATATTCGTCTGTTGGGTCATAGAATAGACCTTGGTAAGCTTCGTTAATGTTGTCATAGTTTGAAATAACAGAAGTATCGATAGTTTGAACTAAACCTTCTGCAATAGCTGTTTCGATAATATAATCGTCAGCGATAACTAAGTCATAGTCGCCACCTTCTGCTGCTTGAAGTTTAGCAAGCATAGTTTCGTCAGTGTCAAATGTAACATAGTTGATTTCATAGCCAGTTTCAGCCTCAAAACCGTCAAGTACATCTTGTGAGAACATACCTTCCCATGTGTAAAGAGTTAAAACATTGTTGTCAACCTCTTCTTCTTCTGGTTCTTCGGTTGGTTCTGGTGTAGCTGTTGTTTCTACCACTGTGTCGTCTGTAGTATCAGATGAATCATCAGTTGATGAACTGCTTGAACATGCTGTAAACATAGTACAAATCATTGCAAGTGATAAAATTGAAGCAAGTATTTTTTTCATTTTCATTTTCTCCTTTGTGGTTTGTGGAATAATTGTTTGTAGGGGCGAGCTGTGCTCGTCAGTTAGTTTTTTTGTTACTTGGCGGACGAGCATAGCTCGCCCCTACATTTTTAATTAAAGTTTATTCCGTTATTTTTTCTTAGCTCTTCCTAAATAAGCCGAAAGGCTACATAGGACGACTGTTGATAAAAACATGAGCGTACACAAAGCGTTAACTTTTGGTGTAATTCCTGTTTTTAACTGTGTATATATTTTAAGTGGCAAAGTGTTAGAGTTAACACCTGTCACAAACACACTAATAATAACATCGTCAAAGCTCATAGCAAAAGCTAAAAGCATGCCAGAAGCAATAGCTGGCATAATGTTTGGCAAAATAATGTTTATAAAAGTTCTAAATCTGCTTGCACCTAAATCGATAGAAGCCTCTTCAATACTTTTGTCCATTCCTGTAAGCCTTGCTTTAACTTGCATTAAAATGTAAGGTGTACAAAAAGTAGTGTGGGCAATAATCAAAGCACCCATGCCAAAAGGTATTCCTATAAGTGAAAAGAAAACCATAAAAACTAAACCTAAAATAATCTCAGGTATCATAATTGGCAAAGTGGAAAGATATTCTATAAATCCACCAGTTTTAAGCTTGACTTTTCTAAGTCCAAAAGCACCTAAAGTTCCAATAACTGCGGCAGCTAAACTACTAGAGCAAGCTAAAATTAAACTGTTTATAAGTGCATCTAAATAACTGTCATCGGCAAAAAGTTCACGGTACCAGTCAAGAGTAAAACCCTCCCAAACCGAAGAAAGTTTACTTACGTTAAAAGAATAAATTATAACAAGAAAAATAGGAATGTACATTGTAAGTAGCATTAAAGTTATATAAATTGGAGCGACAGGGTTTTTCTTTTTCACATTAATCCCTCCAAATCATCTGAATGGGTAATTTTTTTGTAGCCGTAAATCATAAGGCTTGTGAAAATCATCATAACAACAGCCATAGCAGCTGCAAAAGGCCAATTGCTTGCGGCAGTAAGTTGCTCGTAAATAACAGAGCCAACCAAAACAACCTTGTTACCACCTAAAATGTCGGCTATGAAAAATAGTCCCATTGACGGAATAAATGTTAGAATAATACCAGACATAAGCCCTGGTAAAGTTAGCTTGAACGAAACAGTAAAGAAAGCTTGTACAGAATTTGCACCTAAATCTCTTGAAGCTTCAATTAAAGTAAAGTCAAGTTTTTCTGCACTAGAATAAACCGAAAGTATCATAAACGGAATTAACACGTAAATCATACCAACCACAACAGCTGGGTAAGTGTAAAGCAGTTTTAAAGGATATTCAGTTATGCCTAAACCCATTAAAATATCGTCAAGTGTTCCGTTTGCCCTAAAAATAATTATCCAACCACTAATTCTTATAAGTGAATTAGTCCAAAACGGAATCATAATTAACATCATTATAATTTTTTTGCCGTTAGCACTAAGTTTTGCCATGAAATAACCCATAGGATAGCCTAAAAGCGTAACAAAAAATGTGCTGATTAAAGCAAGTTTTATAGAAGACCAAAAAGTTGTCAAATAAACAGGGTCTAAAATTAACTTATAGTTGTCAAGTGTGAACTCATAAACCACACCCCAGCTTTCGTCTTTTGTGACAAAGCTTAAAACAAACATATAAATAATTGGACCTAGCACAAAAACTAGTGTGAAAAGGTAAAGTGGCAAAACCCATAGAAGATATGAACCACCCTTTTTTCTAAAATACTCTTTCATATTGTGAATATAGACCTTTCTTTATTTTGAAAATTACGCCCCTTAGAGTAGGGGCGACCTGTGGTCGTCCGTGGATAGAATGGCAAATGTTGTATTTTTTATACAAATAAAGGCAATATTTTATCGTACCTATGAAAACAAGTAAATTAACGCTTTACTCTCGGACGAGCACAGCTTGCCCCTACAATATAATATAATTTTTCTTAAGTTCGTAACATTGGCATTGCCTGTCCGTCATAAGGCAAATTGTATTTATGAATTACCTATTTTCAACTAAAACAGCAGATTTTGGGTCGAAAATAATTTTCACTTTGTCGCCAACAGACAAAAAGCTGTCTATTCCGTGTCTGCTTGCTACAATTTCTTGTCCACAAAGTTCTATAAAAAGTCTAAGCATACCACCTGAAAAACTTTTGTCCTTAATAACTCCTTGAAGTCCACCAATTCCGTCTTTTTCAAGCTCAATTTGCTCACTTCTAACTGCAACGCAGGCAGTGTCGCCGTCTTTTATATCAAAATCTTTCTTACATACTTCAAAAGCGCCGTCATCGCTTGTCACTTTAACTATGTCGCCGTTAACGCTTGCAGTTCCAGTTAAAATATTAGCTGAACCAACAAAACTTGCAACATAGGCAGTTTTTGGCTTGTCGTAAATTTCAGCTGGTGTGCCTATTTGTTCAAAAACACCACCACGCATAACTGCAATTTTGTCCGACATATTAAGCGCTTCCTCTTGGTCATGAGTTATATAAACAAAACTTATGCCAAGTGATTTTTGTAAGCGTTTAAGCTCAATTTGCATTTGACGTCTAAGTTGTAGGTCTAAAGCTCCTAAAGGTTCGTCCAAAAGCAAAATTTTAGGTTTTGCTACCAAACTTCTAGCAATTGCGACCCTTTGTTTTTGTCCACCAGAAAGTTCAGATGGCATACGTTTTTGGTAACCGTCAAGCTGAACAAGGCTTAACATTTCATCAACTGCTTTTTTAATCTCTTTTTTCTTTACACCTTTAATTTTAAGGCTATAACCTACGTTATCTTCTATGTTCATGTGTGGGAATAAAGCGTAATTTTGGAAAACAGTGTTTACATCTCTTTTATTTGGAACAAGTTTTGTAATATCTTGTTTTTGCAAAATAACCTCGCCACTGTCAGGCATTTCAAGCCCAGCAATAATTCTAAGGCTAGTTGTTTTTCCACAACCAGAAGAGCCAAGCAAAGTAACAAATTCACCTTGATTAACTGTTAAGTCGATTTTATTTAAAACTTGAGTGTCGCCAAAACTTTTACTTATATTTTTTAATTCAAGCACATTAATTCCTCACATTTTTGAATGTATACTAATTTAGGGTATATTTATTATGCTATTATATAACGGAATGCTTGTTATGTCAATATATATTATTGGTGTTTAGGGTTGGTTTAAACATGGTTTTTGGGGTTATTGGTAAAATAACGTAAAAATTACATAATAGTAGGGGACGCATCGTATGCAGACGTGCCTGTTAAAGAAAATTGATCGTATAAAAAAACTATTGATATTAATTAAGTTATACTATATAATGAAAGCAAATTTAAAAGAAATGAAAGAGAGTTTTTATGAAAAGTATAAATTTAGCTATTATCGGTGTAGGTTGTAGAGGTTACAGCTGGATAAATGAAGTTTTAAAATTTGAAAATGTAACAGTTACTGCTGTTTGCGACAAATATGAAGATAGAGTTGAAAGGGCTATTGCAAGAATTAACGAAAAAAAGGATAACCTAGTTTTTGGAACTACAGATTACAAAGAAGTTCTAATACGTGACGATGTAGATATGGTTATGGTTGCAAGTTCTTGGGATACACATTCTATTATTTCAATAGACTCTATGAAAGCTGGTAAATTCACTTGCATGGAAGTTGGTGGAGCTTACAGTTTAGAAGAATGTTGGGAACTTGTTCACACTTGGGAAGAAACTAAAACTCCGTTTTTCTTTATGGAAAACTGCTGTTTTGGTCAATATGAAACTATGGTTTTAAACATGGTTAAAAAAGGCTTATTCGGTGAAATAGTCTACTGCGAGGGTGGATACTGCCACGACCTAAGAAAAGAAGTAGCAGAAGGTAAAATTGAACGCCACTATAGATTAGAAGAATATTTGTCTAGAAACTGCGAAAATTATCCAACTCATGAACTTGGCCCTATTGCTAAAGTTTTGGGTATCAATAACGGCAACCGATTTGTTTCACTTCGCTCAGTTGTAAGTGGCTCTAAAGGAATGGACGCTTACATCAAAGAAAATATGCCTGATGATGAGTACCTAAAAGGCAAAACTTTTGCTCAAGCAGATATTGTTAAAACTTTCATCACTTGCGAAAACGGCGAAACAATTACAATTACACTTGACACAACACTTCCAAGATTTTACAGCCGTGGTTTTACAGTTCGTGGAACTAAAGCTATGTATTTTGAAGACACTAACACTGTTTACTTTGACAAAGAACACGAAAAATACGACTTTAACGCTAGACCTATTTGGGATAATGCAACTCAATACGCTAAAGAGCATTGTATGCCTTACTGGGAAAACCCAGAGGAACTTAAAAAAAGTGGTCACGGTGGTATGGACTATGTTTTATTCAAAGCTATGGTTGACGCATATTTAACAGGCGATTACCCAGCTGTTGACATTTACGATGCTGCTGCTTGGATGGCAATAACTGCACTTTCAACAACATCTATACAAAACGGTGGAAAACTTGTCGATGTACCAGACTTCACTTGTGGTAAATATAAAAACAGAACCGAAACAAACAACGGTATATATGCACTTTAACAAAATAAATTACCTAAATTCATAAAATCATATTGCAAATTTTACAAATTTAGGTTATATTAGAACTATATTATAAGTTAAGGAGAATCCACTATGAAATTACCTTTGTATTTTCAAGAACCACAAACTACTCATGTTGGTACTACAGAGAACCGTTCTTATTATGTACCATATGAAGTAACAGATTTGCCTTGCGAAGTTATGGAAGACTCTTATAGAGTTACAATGCTTTCTGGCGATGATTGGAATTTTAAACTATACTCAAACCGTTTTGAAGTACCAGAAGAATTCTACGACACAGACTTTGATTGCTATGACTATGACATTATTCCAGTGCCTAGCTGTTGGGAAATTTTAGGCTATGAAGCTCACAAATATCACAACGTTAATTACCCTATTCCTTATGACCCACCATATGTACCAGACCAAAACCCTACAGGTGCTTTTGTTAAAACTTTCGAAATGAGCGAAGAAGCTGTTACAAAAAGAAATTTCCTTAACTTTGAGGGTGTAGACTCTTGCTATTATGTTTGGGTTAACGGTAAATTTGTTGGCTACAGCGAAGTTTCTCACTCAACAAGTGAATTTGAAATTACAGATTTACTAGTAGCAGGCGAAAATAAAATTGCTGTTTTGGTTTTAAAACACAGTGTTGCAACTTATTTAGAAGACCAAGATAAACTAAGAATGAGTGGTATTTTCAGAGATGTTTATATTGTTACACGTCCTGAAAATCATATTCGTGATTTTTATATTAAACCATCACTAACAAATAACTATAAAGACGGCAAATTAACGGTTAAAGTTGATTGGAACGGCAAGCCACAAGACACAACATTCACTTTAAAATATCCTTGTGGTGAAGTTATTGAAAGCAAAAAGCTTGTTGGCGATACAATTTGTTTTGAAGTTAAAGACGCTTTACTTTGGAATGCGGAAACACCTAATTTATATACTTTAACAATCACTTGTCCTGACGAAATGATTGAAGAAGAAGTTGGATTTAGACAATTCGAAATCAAAGACGGCATTTATTTAGTAAATGGTGTTAATGTTAAAATTAAAGGTACAAACCGTCACGACAGCGACCCGTTTACAGGTTACACAATAAGCCCTGAGCAACTTTTAAAAGACCTAGAGCTTATGAAACTCCATAACATCAACGCAATTCGTACAAGCCATTACCCTAATGCTCCTTGGGCAGTTAGACTTTACTCTAAATATGGTTTTTATGTAATTGACGAAAGCGATTTTGAAGCTCACGGAACTGACAACCTTATCGGTGGGGGCTCTAACTACGGTAGTTTCTCACCTGAATCACCTTTTAGGTGGTCAAAAACTTATGGTATTCTTTGTCATGACCCTGATTATGAAAAAGCTATACTTAATAGAATTCAAAAAAATGTTATGCGTGACAAAAACTCACCTTGCGTTATTCTTTGGTCAATGGGTAATGAGTCTGGCTATGGCCCTAACCTGGAAAAAGCTGCTGCTTGGATTAAAGAATTCGACAAAGATTTATTTGTTCACTACGAGGGTTCTATTTTCCAATTGGAAAACACAAGAAGAAATGATATAAGCAATCTTGACGTTTTTAGCCGTATGTACGCTTCTATTCCTGAAACTGAAATTTGCATTGATAAACCTTGGGCAACTAAACCATTTGTTCAATGCGAATATGTTCATGCTATGGGTAACGGCCCTGGCGATATTGAAGATTACTGGCAACAAATTTATAAATATGACAAATACATGGGTGGCTTTGTTTGGGAATGGTGCGACCACGGTGTATATATGGGCATTACTGCTGACGGCAGAGATAAATTCTACTATGGTGGTGATTGGGGCGAGTTCCCAAGCGACAGCAACTTCTGTATGGACGGTTTAGTATATCCAGACAGAACTCCTCATACAGGTTTACTTGAGCATAAAAATGTTACAAGACCTGCAAGATTAAAAGCTGTTGACCTTGAAAAAGGCAAAATTATCATAGAAAATAAACTTGACTTTGTTAACTTAAAAGATAAATTAACAGCTGTTTACGAGATTTCTAGGGACGGAATAATTGTTGCAGAGGGTATTATTGAAGAAAACGATTTAGATATTCTAGCTAAATCAGAAAAAGAAATTACCCTTAACTACACAGTTCCAGCTGACGGCACTTGCCATTTAAGAGTAGTTTATCTACAAAAAGAAGATGATTTACTTGTTCCAGAGGGTTGGGAATTAGGTTTTGACCAACTTGAAATTAAAAAAGCTCCTAAAGCTGCGTTAGAAGTTAGAGAAGCTTTAGAAATTAGCGTTGCAGAATGTGACACACAAATTGAACTTTATGGCGAAAGTTTCCGTTATGTTTTCAATAAACTAAAAGGAACATTCGACACAATGGCAAAAGACAATGTTACAATTCTTGACATGCCTATGGAGCTTAACATTTGGAGAGCGCCAACAGATAACGATAGAGTTATTAAAAGAGAGTGGATAAGAACTGGCTATGACCGTCCTATGGTTAAAGTTTACAGTGCTGCAATAGAGCAATGTGGTTGCTGTGTTAAAATTAAAACAATTAGTTCTATAGCTGCTAAAGTAATTCAAAAATTTGTTGAAATGGAAACAGTTTGGACTATTTACAACGACGGTACAGTTAATGTTCATATCGATGCTAAAAAAGACACTGCTTTCCCATTCCTACCAAGATTTGGCTTGCGTATGTTCTTGCCTGAAAACTTTTCAACTGTAAATTACACAGGCTATGGCCCTAACGAAAGTTACATGGATAAACGCAGAAATTCATATTACGGCAACTTTAGTGCTAAAGTTTATGATTTACACGAAGATTATATTAAACCTCAAGAAAACGGTAGCCACTGGGGTTGCGACCAAGTAAGCGTTTCAAACGAATATGGTTATGCAGTTAATGTAAAAGCTGATGGATTTAGCTTTAACGCTTCACCTTATACACAAGAAGAACTTACAACAAAAGCTCATAATTTCGAACTTGAAACCAGTGGATTTACAGTACTTTGTATTGATTCACAAATTGCTGGTATAGGTTCAGGAAGTTGTGGCCCACAATTAGCACCACAATATCAAGAAAATCACGAGAACTTTATTCTTGATTTCGATATTAAATTTGGCAAATAATTTTTGTTAAGTTCGTGACACTGTGAGCTGTACTCGTCCAAAAAACCACAAAAATAAATACGGAGAACAAACCATGAAAAAAATTTTCACAGATAAAGCCCCAGCAGCAATAGGCCCTTATTCACAAGCTATTTTAGTGGGTGACATGCTTTTTACAAGTGGTCAAATTCCAATAAATCCAGCAAATGGCGAGGTTGAAGCTACTGATATTACAGCTCAAACAGAGCAAGTTATGCAAAATTTAGGTGCTGTTTTAGCAGAAGCTGGTGCAAGCTTTGAAAGCACAGCTAAAACAACATGCTTTTTGTCAGATATGGCAAACTTCGCAGCTTTTAACGAAGTTTACGCAAAATATTTTACAGAAAAACCAGCAAGAAGTTGCGTTGCTGTAAAAACACTTCCTAAAAATGTTTTAGTAGAAGTCGAAGCTATCGCAGTTGTTAAATAATCGAATAAAACGAAACGGACACCAAATTGGTGTCCGTTTTAGCTTGTCGAAAAAGGTTTTGTATTTGTGTAAAATACCGAAAATATATTTTTAAAATGGTAGGGGCGAGCTGTGCTCGTCCGAAATCAAGATGTTAATTTAGTGCTTTTATAAAATTA
>JAWXUM010000027.1:0-37697 GCA_044432645.1 Clostridia bacterium
ATTATTTATCGAATTGAATCAAGATTTTTTTAAAAAACAAAAAATCTCATCCAACTGGATTAAAATTTCTATTTCTTATTTTTTTCTAATCGCTTTTTCTTAAGTTACCGACTATGAGGGCGTCCCCTACTTTCGTTAATTGTAATATGCTTAATATAGCGTTATAGAAACTATTTCTGGTCTGTTAAATATTCTGAAAGGAAATTTGCTTTTACCTATTCCACGGCTTAAATACATAGTGGTTTTATTCTCTTTATACAATCCTCCATCATATTTAGGTAAAACTCCTTGACTTGGTGCATACAGACCTCCTATAAAAGGTAGTCTAATTTGCCCACCATGAGCATGCCCAGTTAACACTAAATCAATTTCATTATCTACATAAGTTTCCATAAGCTCTGGTCTATGTGATAAAAGAATATTAAACTCACTCTTATCTACTTTAGTTTTTAAATATTGATTAATTTCATCTTTTGGGGTTTCAAATTCATAGCCTTCTGTCATAAAGCCTGGATCTCTAACTCCATGCAAATTAAGCTTGGCTTTATTTTTTACAATATTAATCTTTTCATTTTCTAAAATAATTACATTTTCATTTAAAAAAGCTTGTTTTATTTCTTCGTATTTATAAGTCCACGCTTCATGGTTACCTGAAACAAAATAAATTGGTATGTCAATTTTTCTTATGAAATCAACAGCAATGTCGAGCCTATAATCTCGTCTATCTATCATATCACCAGTTATAACCATAATGTCTGCATTGCAACTTTTGATTTTATTAAATAAGTTTTTGCCAAATTTTGTGTTGTGAAAATCCGAAATTTGGACTATTTTATAGCCAATAAATTCTTTTGGTACTTTGTTATTATTATATTTTATGTCGCTAACTGTTACCCCTTTATTTTGCCAATAAAGAAATAGACAAAAGATGAGAATTAATATAATTACTATTTTCATATTTTTCCTTATATAAAAATATGGGCGAAATCAATCGCCCATACCTGATTAGAAATTAAAAGTATACTACTTGATTTTTTTCAGCTGACTCAAAAATTGCTTCCATAACTTTCATTAAATCTCTTTGTTGGTCATGTGTAACAATCGGAGTTTCTTCTCCGTGTAAGACTGCAACAATATTTTTGTAATATTCTGCAATTTTACAGTCAATTCTTTCAAGTGGCATTTCTTTTATTGTATCTGGTTCTCTTGGTGCCATAGTTTTAGTTAAACCAGCAGCTGTAACGATTGGCACTGCGTCATGTGTAATATCAGCAGTTGCAACAACAGTTTTGCCGTTAACACCAAAGTCATCAATTATTGTTGTACCGTTTAAGCCTTGAATATACCACCTTGGAAGCACAATAAAGTTGCTTGTACCAACTTCAATATGAAAGTTAAAGTCGTCTTCATAGCTAAACAAAGCTTTAAATCCGTCGTCTACTTCTTCGTTAGTTACATTAGAAAGTTGTGCGTAAACAGATTTAGGCATTTTGCCTGTCATTTGAAGCATTTGGTCAAGTAGATGTACACCCCAGTCAAGAACCATTCCGCCACCTTGTGCTTTTGTGTTTCTCCAGTCGCCTGGGATACCACGAGAGCCTTGAACTCTTGATTCGATACAGAAAATTCTACCTAGTTTATTGCTTTCATACATAGCTTTTGCAACTTGGAAATCCTCGTCCCAACGTCTGTTTTGGTGAACAGTGAAAAGTTTGCCTGCTTCGTTAGCTGCTGCAATTATCATTTCTAAATCAGCAGTACAAAGTGTAACAGGTTTTTCAGATACAACATTTTTACCTGCTTTTAAGCAAGCAATAGCAATATCTCTGTGACAATCGTTTGGAGTTGCAACAGTTACAAGGTCAACAGTTTCGTCAGCTAAAACAGCTTCAAGGCTATCATATGTAAAAATGCCTTTTGATTTAGCTAGTTCAATTTTTTCAGGGTTAATGTCATAAATACCTGCTAGTTCGATGCCATTTACTTTGTTAATAAGGTCGGTTGTATGCCATTTTCCCATACCACCATAACCAACTACAACGATTTTAATAATTTTGCTCATTTCAATAATCCTCCTTGAGATTTGTTTTTTCAACACTACCTATATTGTAATATAAACATTTAAATAAATCAACTCAAATACACTAAAAAACAACATAAGCTTTGCAATTATCTTTTTGTTCCAAAGAAAAACAGTGCTAATGTACCTGGGCCTGCATGTCCACCAACAACAGGGCCTACGTAAGTTGTAATAATTTTTTTAGTGCCATATTTTGACTTGATTTGTTTTGCTACATACTGAGCATCTTCTAAGCAGTCACCATGGCTTATAAACATTGTTTGAGCTTTTGGGTCTATAGCTGTTTCGCCTACTTTTGCAACTATTGTGTCCAAAGACTGACGTCTGCCACGAACTTTAGAAACATTAATCAAATGTCCCTCGTCGTCTACATGTAAAACTGGTTTAATTGAAAGCATTGTGCCAACAACAGCAGTAGCAGCTGAAACTCTACCACCTCTTTTTAAGTGATGCAAATCATCAACTGTAAACCAGTGGCAAAGATGTAATTTGTTGTTTTCAACCCATGTTGCAAGATTTTCGATTGTGTAACCTTCACGTTTTTTCATAACTGCGTTGTAAACAAGCATACCTTCACCACAAGAAGCACAAAGTGAGTCTACAACTATAATTTTTCTATCTGGATATTTATCTGCAATATCTTTTTGAGCTATTACAGAACTTTGGAATGTTCCACTAAGGCCTGAAGAAAATCCGATATATAAAATATCTTTGCCTTGTTTTAGATATTTATCGAAAATATCATAAAATTCTTGAGCATTCACTTGAGTAGTAATTGCTGATTTGCCATCTCTAAGCATTGCGTAAAAATCTTTGTTTTTCATGCTAGATTCATCTGCTGTGTTAACGTAAGTTCTTCCATCAATAGTGAATTTTAAGCAAGCACCATCAATTTCTAATTCTTTCATAAGTTCTTCTGTTAAATCTGAGCATGAATCGGTTAAAATGATGTAGTCTGACATTGTTATTCCTCCATTATTTACGACTTCTTAAGAAGTCTTCTAAAATTATCACAGCAGCCACACTGTCCACTGTGTTTTTTCTTTTTTTGCCTCTAGTATTAGTTTCGTTTAAAAAGTTATGAGCAGTAATTGTAGTGCCACGCTCATCAATCATTTCAACGTCTAAACCTGTTAGGCTTTTAAGCTTTTCTCCAAAAGCTCGTGCGTTTTTTGCACTGTCACCCTCTGTACCGTCCATGTTTTTAGGTAAACCTAAAACTATAAGTTCGGCTTTTCTTGACTTTGCAAGTTCGTTAATTTTTTCTGCTATTTTATCTTGATTGTGTTCTTTTATTAGTTCTAAAGGCGAAGCTATTATTTCGCTTTTGTCACAAACAGCTGTGCCTGTTCTTGCTTTACCTAAATCTACTGACAAAATTATCATATGCTTACCTCGTCAATTTTAAATTTATAAGCTTTTTTAGGGTCGCTCCTAAATAATTTTGGCAAATGCTTATCGTCAGATAATTTTTCTATCTTCACACCGTCCACATCAATGCTAACAGTGCTTATCGCAGTGTTCGAACCAAGTGGAATTTCGTTGATTTTTTCAATCTCAAAACCAGACAAATAACAAAGCATAGTTCTAATAGCACAACCGTGTGATACTATAACAATATTTTTATCGGGATTTTTAATTATAATTTCTTTAAGTGCTTTTGAAGTTCTAGTAAAAACTTCTCGCATACTCTCACCATTTGGTGAGATGAAATTATAAATTTCGTCATTCCAAATTTTCGACTCATTTGGAAAAATTTTAGGTATTTCATCACATGACATTTCTGCCATATCACCTACATTTATTTCTTTTAAGTTATCATCTTGTATTATTTCTACACCGTGAAAAACGTTTATAGCTTGTGCAGTTTTAAATGCTCTATCAAGTGGACTTGAATATATAACATCAAATTTTTCATCTTTTAGGCTTTCGCTTAAAAGACCTAACTGAAATATTCCAATATCACTAAGTGGCGAACCACCCCAGCCTTGAAAGGTTTGAGTTTGGTTTGACATTGTTTGGCAGTGCCTTACAATATATAATTTTACCATGGTTTAATTGCTCCTGTTATTTCGGATACTGATTTAATGCCTTTTTTATCCATATACTCACTTAGACCTTCATTTATTTTAATAGGTGCATAAGGGTCGGTAAAAATCGCTGTGCCTACTTGTAGCGCAGTAGCACCAGCCATAAGCATTTCTACAGCGTCTTGCCATGTGGATATTCCACCAAGACCAACTACTGGTATTTTAACAGCGTTTGCTACTTGCCATACCATACGAATAGCAACTGGCAAAACTGCTGAACCTGACATGCCACCTGTGTTATTACGGATAATTGGTCTACCTGTGTTAATGTCTATTCTCATACCTGTTAAAGTGTTGATTAGCGAAACTGCGTCTGCACCCTCGCTTTCGGCTGCAAGTGCAATTTCTGCAATGTCTGTAACATTCGGTGAAAGTTTAACCATTAAAGGCTTAGTTGTAGCCTGACGAACTAATTTTGTAATCTCGGCTACTCCTTTTGGGTTTGTGCCAAACTGTACGCCACCAGCTTTTACGTTTGGACAAGAAATATTAAGCTCTATCATATCAACATTAGTACTGTCTAGCCTTTTTGCCATTGCTATATAATCTTCAAAACAAGAGCCAGCAATATTTGCGATAACTTTAGTGTTTTGGGCTTTCATCCATTGTAAATCTTTTTCTATAAAATGCTCTACACCTGGGTTTTGAAGTCCAACTGCGTTAAGCATGCCACTTGGAGTTTCGGTTACCCTTGGTGCTGGGTTTCCTGCTCTTTCTAAAAGAGTAATACCTTTACATGAAATTCCCCCTAGCTCTGAAAGTGGGTAAAACTCAGCGTATTCTCTGCCAAAACCAAATGTTCCAGATGCTGCTATTATAGGATTGGCAAACTCAACACCGGCCACATTTACTTTTAAATTAGCCATTAGTCAAGCACCACCTTTCTATAGTCGAACACTGGGCCATCTTTACAAACGTGACCATTATACTCTGTGCCGTCATCTTTTAAAAGTCTTGTAGCACAGCCTAAACATGCACCAACACCACAAGCCATTCTTTCTTCTAGCGAAATTTCACATTCTATATTATTCTCTTTTGCAAACTTAGCAACGGCTTTTAACATAGGCATAGGACCACAAGCATAGATAATATCTGGTTTTTCGTCTTTAAACAAATCGCTCACTAAACCGTGATGGCCGTATGAGCCGTCATCGGTTGCTATTTTTAAATTTACACCTATAGATTTAAAATCGTCTTCTAAAATAACAGTATCTTTATCTCTAAATCCAACAGCAACTGTAGCGTTTTCGCCGTAATGTTTAGCTGTTGCAAAAAGTGGAGGAACCCCTATACCACCACCTACTAATAGTGCTTTTTTAGTGTTTTCTTTAAGAGTAAATCCTTTGCCTAAAGGGGCTAAAACGTCTAAGAAAGTTTGTTCGCTAAACTGTGCAAGCTCGGCAGTGCCTGCTCCACGAATTTGGAAAATTATTCTTAAAGTTCCTCTTTTTTTATCTATATCACAAATTGAAATTGGTCTTCTTAAAGTTCTACCTAGTAGGTATATATGGGCGAATTGCCCTGGTTTTGCCATTTGAGCAAACTCTGGGTAGAAAAGTGTGAAGTCAAAAGTGTCTTTTGCGATTTCTTTTGCACTTATGATTTTGCACATTTTCACATCATATTTTTTTGTTGGTATGCACATTTTGTTCTCCTTGTTTGAATTAATCGGTAAATGTGTTTTTTGGGAATGTTTGTCCGTAAGGAATGCGCAATGCAGATTTCCTACGAATAATTATGAATTAAATCAAATTTTAATTTCGCCTATTCTTGCTACTATTTCGTCACGCATGCGAACTGCTTCTCTTCTTGCTGCTTTTGCGTAATCTTTTTCGTCGCATTTTTCTTTTTGCCATGCGCACATAATACCACGAGATGAATTAACTATTGCACCAAGTCCATTTTTATCAAATGCTGGAGCAACGTCGTCTGCTGCGCCACCTTGAGCACCATAACCTGGAACTAAGAAAAATGTATGAGGTGCTTTCTCTCTCATTTCGCCAAGTTGTTCTTTATATGTTGCACCTACAACTGCACCAACAGCGCTGTAACCATATTTACCCATGTCCATTTGACCCCATGTTTCGCACATAGCGCCCATTTCAGCATATACTGTTTTGCCACTTTCAAGTTTTTGGTCTTGAAGTTCGCCTGATGATGGATTTGAAGTTTTTACAAGCACAAAAATGCCTTTATCTTCATCTTTGCAAATATTCATAAGTGGAGCAATTCCATCTGTTCCAAGATAACCGTTTACAGTTAGACAGTCAGCCCCAAAAGTTTCAGTGATTTCTCCAAATACATCTGTTTTACCTAAATGAGCAGCCCCGTAAGCTTCCATAGTTGTACCGATGTCGTTTCTTTTACCGTCTGTTATAACAAACATGCCTTTTGATTTGGCGTAATCTATAGTTTCGCTTAAAGTTTTAACACCTTGCCAACCGTACATTTCATAATAAGCAGCTTGTGGTTTAACTGCTGGAACAATGTCGCAAAGTTCGTCGATTAAACCTTTGTTATATTCTAAAAGTGCTGCTGCAGCTGCCTCAAGAGTTTTGCCGTGTTCAGCAATTGCTTTTTCTAATATATAATTTGGGATAAAGCTAAGTTTTGGGTCAAGACCTGCTACAGTTGGGTTTTGTGTTTTTACTATATTTTCAATCATTCTATCTAGTGACATTTTTTGTTACTTCCTTTTTATATAATTTTGAATGTAGGGTCACGGCTTGCTGTGACCTCGGACATGGCAATCCACGTCCCTACGGTTTTTTGTTACTGCGGACGACCACAGGTCGCCCCTACAGTTGTTTTAATGAAATTTGTTACGGAACGGTCAAGACCGTTCCCTACGGTTTGTCTTTACGATTTATAAACTATTTCACCGTTTAGGACTGTATATTTTACTTTGCCTTTTAAAGTCATACCTTTAAATATAGCATTTTTGCTTTTTCCGTGCAATTTATTTTCGTCTACTGTCCATTTTTCTTCTGGGTCAAAAATCACTATATCTGCATTTTTGCCTACATCTAAAACACCAGCATCTATCTCTAAAATTTCGGCAGGGTTAACGCTCATAAGCTCTATTATTTTGGAAAGAGAAATTCTATCGCCAATTGCCGTAATAACACCAGCAAGGCTTGTTTCCATTCCTATAACTCCGTTTGGAGCTTTTAGAAAGTCGGCTTTTTCCTCTTGGCTATGTGGTGCGTGGTCGGTTGCAATAACTTCTATTGTTCCGTCTACAACTGCTTCAATCATAGCAAGTCTATCTTTTTCGCACCTAAGTGGTGGATTCATTCGGTAATCGGCATCTTTTTTTCTAAGTTCTTTATCATTCAAAAGTAAATAATGAGCAGCTGTTTCTCCACTTACTTTGGCGCCTCTTGACTTTGCATCACGAATAAACTGTGCTGAATTTCCTGTACTTACATGACAAATATGAATAGGCACATCGTTTGCAGTGGCAATGGCGATTTCCCTTGCCGTGCCGCAATCTTCGGCAGAAGTAGGAACCCCGTTTATTCCGAGTTCTTTAGAAGTTTCACCCTCGTTCATAAACCAGTTTTGTGCTAAATATAAATCCTCACAGTGAGCGACAACCCTCATGCCAAGCTTAGGAGCTTGTTTCATAGCATCTAACAAAATTTTGGTGTTTTCAACAGGTCTTCCGTCGTCGGTAAGAGCTATTGCACCAGCTTTTCTAAGTGATTTTAAATCACACATTTCATCGCTTTTCAAGCCTTTGCTAATAGCTGCTGCGACATAAACTTTTGCCTTTGCAGTTTTTGACTTTTCTATTATATATTCAACAGTTTCTGCACTGTCGGTGCATGGACTTGTGTTTGGCATACATAAAAGTGAAGTTATTCCACCAGCTGCTGCCGCACAACAACCTGTGTAAATATCCTCTTTATAAGTAAGTCCAGGGTCACGAAGATGTACGTGCATATCAACAAGACCAGGTGCTAAAACTAAACCTTTGCAATCTATTACTTGATAATCAGAAACAATGTTTTTAGCTATTTCTTTTATCTTACCGTTTTCTACAAGAACATCACCGATAAAATCTTGTTTTAAAGCCGGATTTATAATTCTAGCATTTTTAAAATGATAATTCATCAAGTCCTCCATAATATTTATATATTTAATTTTATTATACAATAATTTCCACAAAAGAGCAACATAAAAAATGCGTATTTAAGAATTATCTTAAATACGCATTTTATTTAATTACCTATTTCAAAATACTCTCCACCAAGTTCATAGAAATCCTCAAATTTGAACCTAACCCTATCTCCTGTGCTAAAATAATGGTCTTCAACAAAATTAACTATTATCTCATCATATTCTTCAAACACTTCATTCGAAGAAAGAAATCTCATCACAATTTTGTTCTCGCTTATAACTTCGGCAACTTCAGTTTTTAATTTTCCATAATTTTCGGTAATGTCATAACTTTCAAGCATATCGCAATCTTCTATAGAATTGTCGCTTGGTACTGTTTGCATAAATCCATTAAAATGAATTTGGCAAAACACCACTCCTGCTACTATAACAAGTGATGCTACAAAAGGTAATAAAAATTTTCTATTAATATTTCTAGGTAAAATTTGTTCAGCCTCATTAATAAAAGCCTCGTCAACATCTCCTAAAGCTTTTATAATCTCATTCATGCTCATATATATATACCCTCGCTTTCTAAAAATCTTTTAAGTTTTCCTCTTGTTCTAAAAAGTGATGTTTTAACTTTACTTTCAGTAAAATTAAATTTTTTCGCTATATCTCTTACGCTTTCGCAAAACCAATACCTACGCATAAAAATCACACGACTTTCTTTTTCAAGACTCAACAAAAATCTTTCCAAAGCTTTTGTCAGTTCTTTTCCTTCTGAGTTATTTTCGTCACGACTTGGTATACACATTAAAAGTTCATCAGATAAAGCCACAATTTCTGCACTCCTTTTTTGGGCATTTTTATAGTCAAGCATATCAAAACATACACATCTGCAAATTTTACTTAAATATGCAAATAAATACTTAGGTTTTTGTGGTGGAATGCTGTTCCACGCACTTAAATATGTATCACTTACGCTTTCTTCGCTGTCACTTGTATTTCTTAAAATATTATTAGCCAGCTTGACAAGTTTTTTGTCGTAAGATTTTTTCGTTTCTTCAATTGCATTTTCATCACGTTTGAAATAGAGTTCTATAATATCTAAATCGTTCATACTTCCTCTTTCATTTAGATTGATTTTTCATTTCCTTTGCCGAAACAGTAGCATTGTGTGGAATTGGTTTCCATGTAACGTTTGTAAAAACAGCTACTAAAAATGCCACTACATATGTACTTACAAAAAGTGGAAACGTTAACACAGCTTTTATTAATTGCCAATTACTTGCTCTTATTCTTTTTCTTTCGGTAATTGCTGTTAGCATTCCTAAAGCAACCATCGAAATATAAACATTAAATAAAATTGACGCTAAAGTCATTATAACATGAACTGCATGAGGTTTGGTAGTGAATTCATATAGCATTATAGAAATATTTGAAACAAGTCCTACTACGCCTAAAACCATAGTAGGTACATTGTTCATAATCATGTCAAAAGAAGAGAAATCTCTTTCTTTTACTATTTTTTTCACAAGTCCAATTGAATATAAATTGATAACTTGCAAACAACCCTTTGCCCATCTGCTACGTTGCTTTATTGAAACGGAAAAAGTTGTAGGCTGTTCATCATAAATAATCGCATTTTCAGCGTATCCAATTTTATCGCCAGCTTTTACACGGTTAAATGTGAATTCTATGTCTTCTGTCAAAGTGAAAAACTTCCAACCGTTAGTTTCTTCTATAGTTTTTGTTGAAACCAAAAAGCCTGTTCCCGAAATTGCACAACTGTTACCAAGTGTCATTCTAGGGTTGTTCAAATATCTTGCCTCTTTTAAAAACCAAAGAGAATACCCTGACGAAATCCAACTTTGTGTGAAGTTTTTAGAGTTTCTATAGCTTGTTACAATATTATACCCGTTGTCAAAAACCTTGTTCATCTCTTTAACATAGTTTTCATCTAATATATTATCGGCATCTAAAACTAAATAAGCCTCGTAATTTTTTTGTGCGTAATTTTCTTTAATCTTTGAAAATAAATAGTCTAAAGCATAACCTTTTCCAACTTGTACACTGTTAAATCTTTCGTAAACTATAGCTCCAGCGTTACGTGCAACTTCTGCAGTATTGTCTGTGCAGTTGTCAGCCACTACAAAAATATCAATTAATTCTTTTGGATATTTTTGCCACTTTACGCTTTCAACCAACTGCTCAATTACGTTACTTTCGTTTCTTGCTGAAATTATCACTGCATATTTATGATTTTTCTTGCTTACGAATTTCTTTTGTTTTTTTACAAGTGAAACTAATATATAAAAAAACTGATAAGATAAGCAAATAGAAAAAACTATAATAATAGACATGTTTATAAAATACAACTCTCTCATTGTAAACCTCCTTGTTAACTAAGTTTTTATCCCTTAACAAATAAGTAGGTTTTTTTTCAAAAAGGTTACACTTTTTTACAAATTAATTAAAATTTTCTTTTATTTCCATAAACCATTTATCCTCTTCGTGAAATAAATATTTCTCTTTACCATAAATTCTCACGCTGTATCTTGTTCCACAACCACCAACTTTTAAAGATGATGCTTTGCAAACGGCAAGCAGCCTATCAATCAAATAAACTTCGCCATCTTCCCAAATAATTTTTAGTGGAATTAAATTTCCGTCTATATCGTTTTTTAAAATAACATCTACATATATTTTTTTATAATTCATCTAATCACCTTTAACCAATCATTCCAGTCGGCATAATAACACCTGTATCGTATTTATCAGCAAGTTTTATATTTTTACATAAAACTGCATTTTTTATAATATCTTTACCAAATCTTGTTCTTATATTTTCTACAACATCGTCCAAAACTTCTTGCTTTTTTATTTTACTAACATCAGTAAACAAATCGTATTGAAAAGGTTCGTCTTCGTCTTCAAGCGAAATTGCTCTTAAAGTTACCGAACGAATTGGACATTTCCAGTCGTACCTTTTCACAAACAATTCAAAAGCTTTAGAAGCAATAATCGACGGACTTGCCGTTGGCATGTCCATTTTGCACTGCCACTCTTTGGTTAGCAGTTGGTTATTACGAATTGATATAGAAATTCCACTAGCCTTTTTCTTGTGATTTTTCAGTTTTTTAGATATATCTTGGACAAGTTCCAACATTACACACCAAACATCAGCACCATTTTCTAAATCCTCAATTGTAGTTGTACCGTGACCTATACTTTTGACTGGGAATATATAATCTTTTTTAGCAACTTGCGATAAATCTTGACCATTTGCAAATATTTTCAGCTTTAATCCGTTCACTCCAAACCAACTTAAAAGCAGTTTTTCGTCAGTATTTGCAAGTTCACCTATAGTGTGAATTCCATATTTTTCAAGCTTTTTTTCTGTCGACCTACCCACTCCTAAAAGTTCCGATGCTGGTAAATTCCATATTTTTTCTCTAAAATTATTTGAATAAATCTCAGTTATTGCATCAGGCTTTTTCATGTCAGAACCTAATTTCGCAAAAATTTTATTATAGCTTACACCTATCGAAACAGTTAAGCCTAACTCGAATTTTATTGTTTTTCTAATTTTTTCTGCTATTTCATAACCTGTTCCAAAAACTTTACTACCTGTAACATCAAGCCAACTTTCGTCCATTCCATACGGCTCTATTTGGTCTGTATATCTGCTGTAAATTTCTCTAGCCAAGTTGGAGAATTTGAGATACTGGTCATAATTAGGAGGAACAACCACAAGGTCTTTGCACTTTTGCTTAGCCTGCCATACAGCCTCACCTGTAGAAACACCAAAAGCTTTGGCTTTGTAATTTTTAGCTAGAATTATACCGTGTCTTTCATCAACCGAACCAGCAACTGCAACGCATTTATCCCTTAACATTGGGTTTAACATACACTCTACACTTGCGTAGAAATTATTCATATCAGAGTGAAGTATAACTCTTTTTTTTACATTTTCTTCCATTTTCCACTTTCTCCTATTGACATTGCACGCAACTTGTTATATTATATAAGCAAGTTAGTTGCTAACTACATTATACGCATATTATTTGCGTATGTCAATATATAAACGCAATTTATTTTACAAAGGAGCATTTTATGAAGTTTGGAGAAAAAATCAGAACAGAAAGAAACAAATTAAACCTTAGCCAACAAGAACTTGCCAAAAAGCTTGGTGTTTCGCTTCGCACAATTACAAATTATGAAACTGCAAACATGTACCCAAAAAAAAGAGAGATTTACACAAAGCTTGCTGAAGTTTTTAACGTAGATATAAATTATCTGCTAACAGAAAACGAGGAATTTGTTATAACAGCACAAGAGCAATATGGTGCAAAAGGCGCAAAGCAAGCAAACGACCTTGTAAACCAAATGGGAGCATTATTCGCTGGTGGTGAACTTACAGCAAACGACAAAGATGCTGTTATGAGGGCATTGCAAGAAATTTATTGGGAGTCAAAAGAAGAAAATAAAAAGTACACTCCTAAAAAATATCTTGACCAAAACTAAGTGGGGTTTTGCTATGATAAAAAGTGATTACATATATCAAAAAGCAAATGATATTCTTGCAAATTCTGACACAAAAGACCCTATTCGCATTGCAAAATCTTTAGGAATTACAGTTCATCACAATGATGAATTTGAAAAACTGCTTGGACTTTACACCGTTATAAACAACAAGCGTGCTATTGTGCTTAATAGTCGTCTTGAGGAATATATGACAAGAATGGTTGTAGCGCACGAAATAGGTCACGACTGCTTACACCGAGATATAGCAAAAAGTGAAACTTTGCAAGAATTTGTTCTTTTTGACATGAAAAATAATTTAGAATATGAGGCAAATGTGTTTGCAGCTCATTTATTAATAGACACAAATGAATTTTTAAAACTTGCCTATGACGGTGTTGATGCAGTGAATATGTCACAGCGTTTTTGTGTTAACATCAATTTAGTTTTAATGAAAGCCAACGATTTAATTCATTTAGGTTACGATTTACGCATGCCAATGCAAGCAAAAAGCAACTTTATGAAAGATATAAAAATTTAATTTATTGTATACTTAGCCTTTACAAAACAGCATAAATATACTATACTTAAACTATATAAATTATAAGGAGAGAAACAATGAACAAACCAAATATTTTAGTATTATTAGCCGAAGACATGTGTCCTAACTTAGGCTGTTACGGCGACCTAGATGCTATAACCCCAAACCTTGACAAATTATCTGAAAACGGCATGAGATATTTACAAGCAAATAGTGTTGCGCCTGTTTGCTCTGCTGCTAGAACTACAATGGCTTTAGGAATGTACCCTTTCACAGCAGGTGTAGGCAATCACAGAAGTTGTGTAAAGCTACCTGAAAACGTTAAATGGATTCCTTATTACATGCGTGACAACGGATATTTCACTGCAATTAATAAAACCGACTACAATTTTGACTGTTTTGCTAACAATCACGAAGTTGAGGGTTGGGATACTGTTCTTGAAGGCGCATATTTTGGCGATACAATTGAGATTTCTGAAAATATGAGGAAAACTTGGAATAAACGTGGCGACAAGCCTTTCTTCTTTATGAACACTTACGCTTGTACTCATCAATCTAAATACGGTTTCCCTGACAATGCAGAGCATCACCGTGCTACAAATGTTCCAAGAACAAAACCAGAAGAGTATAGAGATAGAGATAAACTTCATATTCCTAATTATCAATTTGATAACAAAGAAAGCCGTGAAATTTGGGGACAATATCACGAAACTATTACAGCTATGGACAGAATGGTTGGCGAAACTATTCAAATGCTTAAAGAAGACGGTTTATACGAAAATACAGTTATCATTTTCGCTGGTGATAATGGTATGGGTATCCCTGGTGGTAAAGCTCATATGTGGAACGAAGGCACACATGTTCCTATGATTGTACATATTCCAGAAGGTTTAGAAATTAATGCATCGGCTTATAAAAAAGGTAGCGTTAGTAACGACCACGTAAACTTTACAGACTTAGCACCTACTGTTATTTCTATAGCTGGTGGCGAAATTCCAGAGCATATGCATGGTAAAGATTTCTTAAATATTGAAAATCGTCGTGAGTATGCTTTTGGCTACAGAAACAGAATTGATATTGTTGATGAATTTGTTCGTAGCGTTACAAGTGATGACTTCATTTACTTAAGAAGCTTCTACCCTACTCGTGGTTGGCGTTTCTCTTCATACATGCTTCGTATGTCCCCATACTTTACAACTGCATGGGAAAATGAAGTTAGAAAAACTGAAGAAATGAGCAAATACACACGTAGAAATTGTTTCTTCCAACAAGGAAAACCTGTAGAAGAACTTTATGACCTTAAAAACGACCCTAACCAAATGAACAACTTAGCAAACGACCCAGCTTACAAAAATGTTATCGATGACATGAGAGTTAAATTAAAAGATTTCATGATTTCAGTTAACGATTTAGGATTTATTCCAGAAGAAGAAGCTATGTTACGCTCAAAAGCTACTGGAAAAACTGTTCGTGAAATTGGCGAAAATTATCCAATTGAAAAAGCTTATGAAATTTGCGATAAAATGCTAGAAACTAATGTTTCTGCAAGCGAAATTGAAGCTTATTTAAACGAAGAAGAGCCAATTCTAAAATATTGGGCTATACAATGCGCTAACTATTTAGGAATGACTGAACTTTGTGACACTTTAAATACACTAGCAAGTGACGAAAATGCAGCTGTTAAACTTGCTGCTTCTGAAGCTTTAATTATGCTAGGTGCAAAAGATGAGTATATTACAAACGCTAAAGCTACTATAGGTGAACTTCTTGACAGTGAAGACTTAAATGCAGTTTTGAGAACACAAGATTTACTAGTTAGACAAGGAAAAGTTTTAGAAGAATTTGTTCCTAATTTAGAAAAACTTGTTAAAGTTGAAGTCAAAGATCCAAAAGATCAACGTGTAGCACAAGCTATTTGTGACGCTGCTACGTTCTTCCCAGAACTAGTTCACAGCCCTATTAGATACGAAGGCAAAGATATACATGGTAAATCTCGCTTTGATGTTTTAAGAGAACTTTGTGCTAGATACGAGTATTAATATACAAAAATCACCAACATATTTTGTGTTGGTGATTTAATTTTAACAATATTTTAATTTGAATTTTCAAAAATAAAGTGTTATAATATATACAATTAATTTGAAGGAGGAATTTTATGATTTACAATGGTAAAGAAATAAAAAAATTAGGCTTTGGCCTAATGCGTCTACCTATGCTTGAAGACGAGGTAGATTTAGAACAAACAAAAGAAATGGTAGACATTTTCATGGAAAATGGTTTTACATATTTCGACACAGCTTACGGCTATTTAGGTGGTAAATCTGAACTTGCTGTAAAACCTGCAATTGTTGAAAGATACCCTCGTGAAAGTTTTCAGCTTGCTACAAAACTTCCAGCTTGGTCAGTTAAAAGTGCCCAAGAAGCTAAACAAATGTTCTATACATCTTTAGAAAGAACTGGTGCTGGTTATTTTGACTTTTATTTACTACACAATTTAGGTGGTAATAGAACACAATTTTTTGAAGATTACGATATTTGGAATTTTGCAGCAGAACAAAAGGAATTAGGTAAAATAAAAAAATTAGGTTTTTCACTACACGACAACGCTAAAGCTTTAGATGAAGTACTTACAAAACACCCAGAAGTTGACTTTGTTCAATTGCAAATAAACTATGCCGACTGGGAAGATGGCACTAATCAATCACGTTTATGTTATGAAACTGCTCAAAAGCACGGAAAACCAGTTATAATTATGGAGCCTATTAGAGGTGGCGCACTTACTAACCCACCACAAAAAGTTGCTGATATTTTAACAGCTTACGACAACGGAAATTCTTTTGCACAATGGGCATTAAGGTTTACCGGTTCGCTTGATAATATCATCACTGTTTTAAGTGGTATGTCGCTAACATGTCAAATGAAAGAAAATGTTTCATTTATGAAAGACTTTAAAGCTTTAAATAATGACGAACAAAATGTTATAAAAAAAGTTCAAGATGTACTTAAAACAATACACAGCGTTCCATGTACAAACTGTCAATACTGCGTAAAAGATTGTCCTATGGGAATTGCTATTCCTAGTCTATTTGCTGCAATGAACAAATATTATGTATTTGACGACATAAATGGTGCTAAAGGTACATACAACTTTGAAACTGTTAAAAGAAACACAACTAAAGCTAGTGGTTGTATTGCTTGTGGAAGATGTGAAGCAGTATGTCCACAATCAATTAAAATTATTGATGAACTAAAACTAGTAGCTGAAAAATTAGAAGCATAAAAATAAAACCTAGTACTGTGTGTCGGTTAAAAGTTTACAAAGTGTTATATGTAACTTAAGGAGGGGTGGAACCCATTAGCTACCATAATGATATGTAAATTTTTGATAGACACGCAGCACTAATACTTATAACTAAGTTTTATTAGTGATTAAATAGGAGATGAATATTTTGGACAAAGCTATGGTTTTTCAAATACAAAAGTTTTGCACAGACGACGGTCCTGGCATTCGTACAACTGTTTTTTTGAAAGGTTGCCCTTTGAATTGCCTTTGGTGTCATAATCCAGAAGGTTTAAGCACTAAAAGAATTGTTGCTGTTGACTTTAATAAATGTGTAAATTGTGGCAAATGCACACTAGACTGCGACTGTCACTCTATTGTAGAAAACAAGCATAAATTCAGCTCGAAAAACTGTATAGCCTGTGGAAAATGTATCGAAAACTGTCCTGTTAGTGCTATTAGTTTTTGTGGTGAAGAAATGACTATAGAAAAAATTATGAAAAGTGTAGTAGCAGACAAAGCTTTTTATAAAAATTCTGGTGGTGGTCTAACTCTTTCTGGTGGTGAGCCTCTTTTACAAGCTGACTTTGCTGTTAATTTACTTAAAGCTGCAAAAAAAGAAGGAATTCACACATGCATAGAAACGAGTTTAGGAGTAGACTTTAAAAAAGTAGAAAAAGTTGCACCTTATGTTGATTTGTTTTTATGTGATATAAAAGAAACAGATGATGAAAACCACAAAAAATACATAGGTATTTCTAACAAAATAGTGCTTGAAAACATTAAAAAGCTTGATAAATTAGGAAATAAAATTAAAATTAGATGCCCTATAATCCCAACTGTAAATGATAGAGATGAGCATTTTAAAAACCTTGCAAAAATTTATAACGAACTTGAAAATGTAATCGATATACAAATTATGCCTTACCACATGCTTGGTCAAGGTAAGTCTGACAGGTATGGAATTAACCTTGACGGCAAAGCGTTTGTTCCACCAAATGACGAAACTAAAGAAAAATGGAACAATACTCTTAAATCATATTTGTCAGTTTAAGACTTCCTTTTTTGACTGAAAATAATAACAAATACCACAAATAACTGCTAATGCAAAACCGATTATAACCATATAAAACGGAAATTTAGCGTTAAAGTCGTAAAGCCAACCAGCCAAAAATGCGCCTATAATTCCACCTAAAGATTTCATTGCGTTATAAAAACCCATAATCAAGTTTCGGTTGCTATCAGTTCCACGCTGAGCAACCAAAGCTTGTAAAACTGGCATAGAAATGCTATTAAAAGCAAATAAAGCGATATTAATTACAACAAAAGGTACTATTTGCTCTATTAAAACAGCTACAGCCATACTAAATGTACACAAAGTAAAAACACCTATAATAGATTTTTTTATGTCTGTATGTTTAATTAACCAGATACAAATTGTGCTATTTGCAATTAGAGAAATAAATCCCATTCCTCCTTTTATAAATCCATTATAAGTTGACGGAAAAGCAAATTGGTCGCAAATATAATAGTTAAATGTTTGGTCAAAAGCTGTGTACGATAAATTTTGGAAAACACACATTAAAAACAAACCAAGAAGTGTGAACGTCATAAATTGGCGACTAGCAACAAATGCTACAAATGGGTTTGCCTTTTTTGCCAAGATTTTGATTTTCATATCTTTTATAGAAATAGTGTCATCTTTTTTACAAACTATGTAAAACAAAACTCCACACAATGCAAGCGTAGCTGACTGAATCCAAACTGGCAGATACGTGTTAATTCCACCTAACAGCCCACCGACAAAATATCCAAAAGCACCTGCAACGGCTTGAATTGTTGCATTTATAGTAAGGTATGTGCCTCTTTGTTCTGCATTGTCACTAACATTTACTATATAAGTCATTATGCTTACAAATGCCCCACCAGTAAACACGCCAGCGAAAACTCTAGCCACTATAAATTGCCATTCGTGTGTGGCAAGCGCAAACATAACTTGTCCTAAGCCGTAACCTATTCCACAAATTAAAAGAGATTTTCTGCTTGAAATATACGTATTTATCATGCCCCAAAAAGGCGAAGTAGCAAAATTTGCACACATCATTGCCGCTAAAGCGTAGCCAAACATATAGCTACCTAAATTTAAATTAGTAAAAATAGTCGGCGTAACAGGGTGAGTGAAACTTGCTGACATATTTAAAAGTATTGTTACAAGGAAAAACATCCTCATTCTTGTGTTAAATTTCAACGTTTAAGCTCCTTAAAGTTTTCTGTAATTTTGAGGTGACATGCCATACATTTTTTTAAACGACTTACCATAATGACTTTGGTCAGTAAAATTAAGCAAGCTTGAAATTTTCGCTACAGACATATCACTATTTAAAAGCAAATTGACAGAATACTGCAATTTGCTTTTTATTATTAACTGATGTGCTGAAATTTGAAAATATTTAGGATAAATTTTCAGAAAATAACTTTTTTTATAGCCTAAAAACCCACTTAAATCATCTAAACTAATTTTTTCTGTAATATGATTTTGAATATAAAGAATAACTGAATTATGAAACCAATTCTCGTAATTATCATCATTGTTCATTTTCATTAATGCATCTTTTGTAACTGCTGACACCATAGAAAAAATTATTGGCGAAAATTTATATTCAAAATCTTCACTTCTTTCATTAATTATAGAAAACAAATCTAAAATTTGATTTTCTATTTCATTATCCTGATAAAAAATTGGCAAAGCATTGCTATTTTTCAATTGAGTCATAATTCCTTCGATGCTATGCCCTCTAAAATGAAACCACAATGCTTGAACTATATCAGTTTTATCGGAGTAATACTCGTGTGCATCTCGTAAAGTAGTTAACAAACATTGACCAGCTTTAACTTCATAATGTTTCCCATACTGCTCAAGATGAAAAATTCCACTTTTAACATAAAGAAGTAAGTGATTATTAAAACTTGACCTTTTTATATGAAAATCTTCAGAATATGTAAGTCCCATTTGGTCTGACACAACTAAAAGTTCTTCTATACTTTTACTTGGATTGTAATAAAAATTTTTGTTTCTAGGCAACAAAAAATGTTTCGGCATTCTTCTCACTTCCTCAGGGTAGTGTTTTATACCAATTAAATGATATTATTATACAATTAATTATATACTATTTGAGATATAATGCAAGTAGTTAATAAAAATAATATAAATTTATAGGGAGATTTACAAAATGTGTATAAAAGAAGATGTTGTAATACTTAGAAAACTAGCTAGAAAATACTTAGAAATTGCTTTAAATGACCACAACTCACAAAGAATAGTTTTGCACCGTGCTGTAAACGATTTAAAAATGATAAGACCTGTTGTTCTAATCGACGAATTACCATGGGGTGAAATGAATATTGATAATGAGTTAACTTTGCTTTGTGAAGATAAAGATTTCCGCCAAGCTGAAGAATACATGCGTAGGACAATTTATAAATTTAATCATCTTAGAGCCGACATGATAGTGCGCCCTTACCTACCTGTTAAAAAAGTTATACATACCACTGGTGACGGTATTTTTGTAGAAGAAACTACTTTACAAATTAATCAAGACACACATATTATCGCTCATGAATATAACGACCAATTTGCCGATTGCGAAGGTTTAGACAAACTTCACAAAGAAGTTATCACATATGATGAAGTAGAAACAAACAGGAAATTTTTCAAACTAGCCGAAGCTATAGGAGATATTTTGCCTGTAAAAAAAGTTGGAATTGATAATTTAGGTGCTTCTCCTTGGGATGTAATTTCAAGGTACAGAGGTGTTACCCCTCTTTTAATGGATTTACTAGTTGAACCTGAATTCTCTCATGAACTAATGACTAAAATGACAGAAATTATTATGGATAAAAATGAACAATATAGAATTCTAGGACTTTATGATACAGACCCTAATTCTCTTCACTGTACAACTTTGTTAAACAGTGAACTTCACCCAGAAACAGACAACAAAGATTATAAAAACATTTGGGGTCGTGGTGCTGCTCAAATTTTCGCAAGTGTTTCAAAAGAAATGCACGACGAATTTGACATTGAATATATGAAAAATATCTTAGGCAAATGTGGTTTGAATTACTACGGTTGTTGCGAGCCTTTGGACAAAAAAATTGACATAGTTGAGAAAATTCCAAACTTAAGAAAAATTTCTATAACTCCTTGGGCAGATGTTAATATAGCAGCCGAAGCTATTGGAAGAAAATATGTTATTGCTTCTAAACCTAACCCATCATCTGTAAGTGTTGGAAATCTAAATACTACAGAACTTAGAAAAGAAATAACTAAAATAATGGATGCTTGTTACAAAAACAATTGTTCATTTGACATGGTTTTAAAAGATATTAGCACAGTTGCACACAGACCTGAAAATCTTTTCGAGTGGGAAAAAACTGTAATGGATATAGCCATGAATTACTAAAATAAAAACTGACTGTGATACGATGAAAATTGTATCACAGTTTTTTTATTTTATAAAATGTATTGACAAATCGGTCTATCCGTGATAAACTAGGTTTATAAACAATAAACCTAAAGGAGATATAATCATGATAGAATATAAACTTGGTGAAGTTGAAATGAAATTTTCAGATATTATTTGGGAAAATGAACCTTTAACTTCTGGTGAACTTGTAACACTTTCCTTAAAAGAACTTAACTGGAAAAAATCCACAACTTATACTGTTTTAAGAAAGCTTTGTGAAAAAGGAATTTTCCAAAACGAATACAGCACTGTCACTTCACTTGTTTCTAAAGATGACTACATATCAATACAAAGTGGTATGTTTATTGATGAAACTTTTTCAGGCTCTTTGCCAAAATTTTTAGCTTCGTTTTCTAAAAGAAATAAACTCAGTGCAAAAGAAGTTGAGGAAATTCAAAAGATAATTGACCAACATAAGGAGGTGTAATTATGTTTGATACATTATTTATAGACATTCTTAACATGAGTTATATTGCAAGTTTTGTTATTATTTTTGTTTTAATTACAAGATTTTTGATGAAAAAAGTTCCTAAAATTTTCGTATATGCTTTATGGATACCTGTACTTTTCAAACTTATATGTCCTTTTAGTTTTGAAAGCATTTGGGGACTTCTGCCAACTGAAACAACACCAATATCGTATGAAATTGTTTATGAAGCAACACCAGAGATTTACACTGGTTTTACTTCTATAGATAATACTGTAAATTCTGTATTACCAACATCACCTGAAATTGGTAACAGCATAAATCCTATTCAAGTTTGGCTTTTTATCGGTCAAACAATTTGGCTAATAGGTATAGCAGTTTTACTAATTTATAGCATAATTTCACTTATTAAACTAAACTTAAAACTTAAAATTTCTATGAATTTAAGGGACAATATTTATATAGCTGACTATATAACTTCTCCTTTTGTAATTGGATTTATAAAACCTAAAATATATTTACCACCAAATTTAAGCGAGCATGAAAGGGAATATATTATAGCACACGAGCAAATTCATATTAAAAGGTTTGACCACATCACAAGGCTTGTGTCCTTTGTAGTTTTAGCTGTTCACTGGTTTAATCCATTTGTTTGGCTTGCATTTATTTTATCTAATAAAGACATGGAAATGTCCTGCGATGAAGCCGTTATGAACAAATTAGACAAAGATATTAAATCAGATTATTCAAATTCACTACTTCGTTTTGCGGTAAGCAAAAATGTAATCCACCCTACACCGTTAGCCTTTGGCGAAAGTGACACGAAAGCGAGGATAAAAAATATTATGAAATATAAAAAAGTTAATAAAATTACTGCTGTTGTTTTAGGTTTAGCCATAGCTGTATTTGGAATATTTTTAGTTTCCGAAAACATTTCAAATCAAGCAGTAAATGAAATAGCAACAGACAACGAGTATGATAATTTAGAAGTTTTCAGTATGTCTAACGTTCAAGAGGGCGAAAAAATATCCACTTCCCTAACCAATCAAGAAGAAATTTTAGCACTTCTTAGCTATTTTGAAAGTGGAACAATTACCAGTGACTCAAACACACAAGATTCAACAAATCCTTACTATTATAGGTTTTGTAAAGATGACGAAGTTGTTTTAGAATATATTTTCCAAGACAATGACTTCAGTCTAATGTACACAGAAGATGGTTTGAAAAATGTAGAGTATTCTGGGGATTTATCTTTAAGCGACTCTTTAATAGCACAATTAGAAAAATTCGAGAATGACGTTATTGAAAAGGAAGAATTACTTCAAAATGAGCTTGACGAATTAGAAATTGAGCTAATCGAAGAAGAAAGAAAAACAACCGAAGATTACTCAGAATTAGAATTTATGCAGTCCGAACTTGTTATAAATGAACAAGAAGAAAGACTTGCGATGGTTGAAGCACAAAGCGAAGCATTTGATTATTTGAAAGACTTTTTAGACATTATGTTCGCAGGTAATAACAGCAAAATAGATAAAATTTTTGACCCTGAAAATTCTGAGAGCTACGCTAACAATTGTGAACTTTTCTTATCAAGCTATTTGAACGATGGGTTAATAGAAGATTATCAAAGTTTAAGCTTGGAAATTGCTTGCACTCATTTTGAAATGTATCAAAATTCTTTTACAATAGATTTAGGAACTTTAACATTATCTTCTACTGACGATGAAAGTATTTTTAATTACACAACTGATGTCGTTTTAGAAAATTCAGAAATCACAGAAACTCAAGAAATTGTAGGAACTTTCCAATTGGACGAAAATGGCAAAATTTCCTATTTTAGAGTTAGTGGTTTGGACACAAGTAATTTTGTAGAATTATCTTAATACATTAAAACAACCAACAAAAAAATACGCCATAAAAGGCGTATTTTTTATTTATATTTGAATTTTAAGCGTATATTTTTTGGTTTTGCTCTACAATTATATTTGCATTATTTACAAATAAATCTTTTGCCATTTCTTGGCCATAATGTTTTTTTATATATTGCATGCATTGTTTTAAATTATAATCATCTGCACGGTGTGCATCGTTAGCAATAAAACTTACATAGTTATTTTTTATGAGCTTTTTACAAAATTGTTTTGCCCTAAAACTGCCTTTTAAAATAGTAGTAGAATTCACCTGTAATAATGCTCCCATTTTAATAAGCGTGCTTATGTCAGATTTATAACAATTATAATAACGCTCTATATGTGCAATTATCGGTATATAACCCATTGAAACAATTTGATAAATATGCTGAATTAATTCGTCGAAACCTATTGAATATGGAAATTCTACAAGTAGGTAATTACTCTGACCCAAAGTGAACGTGTTAGGTTTTGACAACATTTCTAAAGTGTTTGAAGTTATAAAAAGTTCGCAACCTTTAAAAACACTTATGCCTAATTCAGTAGCAACACTTGTAAGCCAATCTATATGTTTAGTGTTGTCAGCTAAAAAGCCATGTACTTCGTTGTAATGAGGTGTTGCAAAAATATAATTAATTCCATTTTCTTTTGCTTTTTTTAGCATGTTAAGGCTGTCTTCTTTTGTTTTTGCTCCGTCATCAACACTTGGCATAATGTGACAATGCATATCATAAATTCTCATAAAATCACCCTTCTTTTCTACAGTATATAATAATTTTTAAAATTTGTCAAAATTTTCTATTTAGCTAAAAATTCAATATATAGGTTGTGAAAAAATTGCACTTTTAAACTTTTCAACTTAGTTTTCCACAAAATATTAAACTGTTTAACTTGATTTTTACAAATTTTACCTTTATTTCACGTTTTTTAAGCTTAATATTAAGTCATATCGACTTATGCTTGAAAAGTGGATAATTTTTTAACAGTCTGTGGAAAAAACAAAAGTTTAAACCTATACAATATATAGTGTTACCTTTAATATGTTTCTTAAGTTTAAATCTAGTAAATATTGACTTTTAAATTTACTGTAAGTATAATTAATATGTTATATGATTGATTATTGGCAAGAATAATCAATATATAACATTAAATAAATTTTTTATTATAAAATGGAGAAGAAATGATTAGATTATTAGTTACAGATGTTGACGGAACATTGGTGAAAGAGGGGCAAAATACACTAAACCCTGAATATTATGAAGTAATACGTAAATTACACGAAAAAGGTGTACAAGTAGTTGCTGCAAGTGGTCGTGCTTTTAGTAGCATGTACGAAATTTTCAAACCAGTAGAAGATATAATTTGGTTTATAGCAGATGGTGGTTCACGAATTAAAACAACTGCTGGGCTTGAAAGCATTGGTGAAATTCCACGTGAAATAATTGAAGAAGCTTGGGATGACATTAGTAAAATTCCAAACTGTGAAGGTGTTTTTTGTGGGGTAGAATGGATTTATTGCCCTTACGAAGATAGCAGGCTTTTTAAAATACTACACGATGGATATAAAATGAAAATTAAAAGCTTAAACGGTTGGGATTATTTGCCTGATGAGCCTTGTTGTAAATTCACGATTTTTAGAGAACACGAAGTTGAAAAATATGCTAAAATAGAATTTATTGATAAATGGAAAGATAAACTACACCTAGTTGTTGCTGGTGATTGGTGGATTGACTGCCTGATGCATGGCGTTAACAAAGGAACTGCACTACAAAGCATTATGGACAAGTTTAGCTACACTAAAGATGAAGTTTTGGCAACTGGTGACAACATGAATGACATTGACATGTTAAAGGTTGCAGGAACTTCTTACGCAGTTTCTTCGGCTAGAAAAGACGTAAAAGAAATTTGCGACAAAGTTATTGGAAATTATGAAACTGACGCTGTACTACAAGAGTGGAAAAATATTTTAAACAAACTATAAGTAGTTTTGTGTGAAATTACTAATAAATCTTCCGTTTTGCTTGACAAATTTGATTAATGAGCATATAATTGTCCATAGGAGCGAAATGTTTCGCTTCTATAATAAATTATAAGATTATGGAGGTAATTATGAGAGAGCAATATTTGCTAAACGACGGTTGGAAATTCCATTTAGGCGATATTCCACACAAAGAGGTAACTGGAAAATACCCAACATACATGCACAGCAAGGCTAAAAATGGTTTAGGTGCAGCTATGGCTAGTTTTTACGACGGTGATTTTGAAGATGTTAAAATCCCACATGACTATGTTGTAAAAGGCACTTCTAAGCAAGAATTCAACGAAACAAATGGTTCACTGGAAAGAAAAAGTGCGTGGTACAGGCGTCACTTTAAACTTCCTTGTGATGTTGACGGAAAAAGATTTCTACTATTATTTGGTGGAGCTGGCAAAAATGCTACTGTTTGGTGTAACGGTTGCCCTGCTGGTAAAAATGAAAGCTTGTACAACACTTTCTATTTAGATATAACTCCTTATTTATTAGATGAAGTAGTAAATACAATATCTGTTAAAATTGAAAACGACGATTTAGAGGGTTGGTGGTACGAAGGTGCTGGTATTTACAGAGATGTATGGCTAATTGTTACAGATGATGTTTCTGTTGATATGTGGGGAACTTATATTAACCCAACACTTACTGAAAATGATTTGTGGAAAATTCCAGTTGAAACAACAATTTGGAACAACACAGCAAATACTTACGAAGTTAAAGTTAAACAAACTGTTTTCGATGCTAAAGGAAACGCTATTGATACTACAGAAAGTACTACAAGCACCTCTTTTGGTGAAAACTTAGTAAAACAAGAAATGGAAACTACTGCACCAGCTTTATGGGACGTAGATTCTCCAAATTTATACAACTTAAAAACAGAGTTATTTATTGACGACAAAAAAATCGATGATTATGACACTAGTTTTGGTTTTAGAACTCTTAGATATGACTGCAACAAAGGTTTCTTCTTAAATGGCAAAAACATAAAACAAAATGGTTTCTGCTATCACCAAGACCATTCTAATTTAGGTATTGCTTTACCTCATTCTGTTTACAAACATAGAATTAAAATGCTTAAAGAAATTGGTGGTAACGCTTATCGTAGTGCCCACAACCCAACAGCACCTGGCGTTTTAGACCTATGCGACCAAAACGGTATTATGGTTATGGAAGAAAACAGATGGTTTAACTGGAGCGAGAAAACTCAAAAAGAAGTTGTAAACTTTGTTAAAGCTGCTAGAAATCACCCAAGTGTAGTTATTTGGTCAATTGGTAACGAAGAACCACTTCAAAACACTCCAACTGGTGGTAGACTTGTAAAGCATCTTAGAGGTTTAATTCGTTCTTTAGATACATCAAGACCTACAACTATTGCTTTAAATGGTGGTTATTTTGACAGCCATGCCGCTAAAGAATCTGACGTTGTTGGTGTTAACTATAACGTTCATTTATACGACAAAATGCATGAAACCCACCCTAATAAACCAATTATAGCTTCAGAAACCTCTGCTGCTTCTGGTAACCGTGGTATTTATTTTGAGCAAGAAATTCCTGGTGTTCGCAAACTTGATGCCTACGCTAACGACTACGACCTAAAACGTGGTTTAATTACTGGTTCTTCTGGTTCTGGCACAATTCAAGGAATGCATGACCACGACTTTATAAGTGGTACATACTTATGGACAGGACAAGAGTACCGTGGCGAAGCTTCATGGCCTAAATTATTCTCAGGTTCTGGTGTTACAGATAGTTGTGGATTTATGAAAGATAAATCTTACCTAACTAAAGCTTTATTCACAGACGAAACTGTTTTACACGTTTTCCCTCATTGGTCTTTAGACGGTAAAGAGGGTGAAACTATTACTCTTTACGCTTATAACAACCTATACGAAGTAGAACTTATTGTAAATGGTAAAAGCATTGGTAAACAAATAACTGATAAATACAACCCACCAAAATGGGACGTTGTTTATGAGCCTGGCTATATTGAAGTTATCGGCTACAACGAAAAAGGCGAAGTTATTGCAACAGATAAGAGCGTTACAACTGGTAAAGCTTGCAATTTAGTAATTGAAAGCGATTTAGACGGTATTACAAACACTGGTGAAGACATTGCTTTCTTTAAAGCTTATTTAACTGATGCTAACGGAAACTATATTCCAACATCTAACAATTTAGTTGATGTTGAAATTTTAGACCCAGCAAACGGTGAAATTGTTTCAGTTTCTGGTGGTGACCCACTTGACCATACTAACGCTACAAGTCACAGCCAAAAAATGTTTAACGGCTTGTTACAAATTTTAGCAAGAGTTAAAGAAGGCGTAAGCACTGTTGGTGTTAAAGCTACTGTTAAAGAATTAGGCTTAAGTGCACAAGTTTCAATTGAAGTTAAAGATGTTAAAAACTTTGCTAAACTAGCTGGTGGCGACAGAGAATTGTCAATTGATAGCTTTAAAATTTGGCCTGTTTCAAATGGATTTGAAGATGTAAACAAAACTTATAACTTTGATGATATGAACTCAAATGAATTTATTTTGTTTAGCAATTACAGCCCAGACATGAGCTTAGATTATCTTTTATTTACTGCAAGAGCAGTTTATCCTGAAACAGAAAAACAATTGTCTATGATTTTCACCGGTATAAAAGGTGAATGGGAAATTAAAATTTATCATGACGAACAAACATGGCCAAACCCAGAACCAGAAGAGTTTATCACAATAAATCTACATGAAACATTTGGCGACGAAACTGACTTTGTTGTTCCACTAAAAGGTTTTGCTTCTTATGAAAGAATGAAATTGATTTTAGTTTGTAAAAACGACGGCAATTTTAACATGGACGATGTTTCATTTAAATTAATTTAATCAAATTTTTATAAAAATAGACCTCCAAAAGTGCATTCAAACTTTTGGAGGTCTTAATTTTTTTGATTTAGTTTTTAATACGATTTTTTACAGTTTCATTTAAATCGAATCGTTCAATATAGTTCCAATCGCCTGCAACCATATGTAGCCCCCAAGTAATGCCCTGTATTGGGTGTTTAAACACAGCACCTTGTTCACGGAATGGACCTGCAGCATGTGGTGGAACTTCCAATCTACAAATAGTTCCCATAATATCGAAATTAACACCGTCTTTTGCATATTGAATAGTGTTTTTCTCAAAACCGTCAGATGTAAGCATTGCAACTATCCCACCGTCGTACTCCCACATACAAGTTTCATGGCCACTGTTTGAAATAGGGTTGTAAGGTGATTTAACATAAGGGCCTAAAATATTGTCTGCAATAGCTACACCCCATTTAATTTCACGACCACCGCCGAAAACAGATTCGCCTTTAGTTTCGCCTTTATAATATAAGTAAAATTTATTATTAAAGTAATGAAGTGATGGGTCATGAACTTTGTGACTATCAAATTCGCCTTTTGATTTAATTTTAAATCTATCGTCACTATCACCTTCCCACTCACCAGTGTTTGAAGCGTATACAATTGGTTCGTCTAGTTTTTCAAACGGTCCGTGAACACTGTCAGAAACAGCCATTGCAATATGCTCTTGCACTCTAACAACGTAAGGTGATTTAACTACTTGATAAACTAGATAAAATTTGCCGTCATGCACTAAAATTTCAGGTGTAAAAACACTTCTGTCGTCATAACTGCCCTTTTCCCCACGTCCAACGGCTAAGCCTAGTTCTTTCCAGTCGTAACCGTCTTCGCTTTCAGCATACCAAATTTCGGAATAGTCCCAAGGGAAAACTTTAAGATCTGGTTTACCTTCGATAAAGCCTTGAGTTTCACCAACGCTTTTTGTATACCATACATAGTATTTTCCGTCGACTTTTATAACACTTGTAGGGTCACGTCTTGTTACACCTTTTGTGTAACCAATGTCACCAGTTAATTTAGTATAAGTAAATTGTGCATGCCAATCTGGGCTTGTATTAAAATATCCACGCTCTCTTGCTCTAATAGTCGCTTTACTTTCTAATTTAATTTCGCTCATAAAAACACATCCTTTCATTTTTATTATTATAACATTATTTTCGTCAAAATTCAACGATTTATGAATATTATTTTAAAACTTATTGACTTTGAATTCAAAAAGTTGTACAATAAAAAAAATTATAATTAATTATCGGAGGAATAAAAATGTCATACGCAGATGGCTTGGCTGCCTTCAATTTGGAAATGCCAAGTAGCATACCTAGAACTGAATATTCAGCACAAAGATACTGGGGTTTAATTGAAAAAGTTACTGGTATTAAAGTGGATGAAACCAGTACTGCAGATGCAAAAGACAAAGCTTCTGCTGCCTTTATGAAAGCTTGGGACTTTGGTTTTGTATGGAACGTTTTAACTCATTCTCAAGACCTTGATAAATGCAGAACAAAAATGGGGCACGCAGTTTACGAACAAGGTGGAACTGATTACAACAGCGAAGTTGGTTGTCCTTTTGAAGACCCAGAAGATGCTTTTGACTTCCAACCAATGGAAGTTTACGGAAAACTTGACCACAGCACTTTAGTTAAAAATTACAATGAAAATTATGCAAAAAAAGTTGCTCTTATGCCTGACGCTGTAAACACAACTGGTATTTACATAACAATGGTTTCTGGTTTACTTGAAATTTTCGGTTGGGATATTTTATTAATGGCTATGGGTATTGACGCCAAAGCTTTCGGCGAAACTACTAACAGATATGCACAATGGGTTCAACAGTATTTTAACGCACTTGCTGACTGTGATAGCCCTATTATCAAAATTCACGATGACATCACTTGGACTTCAGGCGCTTTTGCTCACCCTGATTGGTACAGAGAGTTCATATTCCCTAACTATAAAAAATTGTTTGCTCCTATAAGAGAAGCTGGCAAAAAAATCATATTTACTTCTGACGGTAATTTCACAGAATTTATTGACGATATTGCTGATTGTGGAGTCAATGGTTTTGTTCTTGAGCCAACTACTGATATGAAATATATAGCTGAAAACTATGGCAAAACCCACTCATTTATTGGAAATGCTGACACAAGAATTTTGTTAAAAGGAACTAAAGAGGATATATATAACGAAGTTAAAAGATGTATTGATATTGGTAAAGATTGTCCAGGATTTTTCATGGCAGTTGGTAACCATATTCCAGCAAATACACCTATTGAAAACGCATTATATTACAATGAAGTTTTTGAAAAATTAAGAAAAAGATAATAAAAAAGGACGAACAAAAAATGTTCGTCCTTTTTTCTATATTAATGATTATTTTAAAATTTCTTCAATAGCAGCTAATTTTGTGCATATACAAAATAATTCCATAGCTGTTTCAAGCTCGTGAATTGGTGGGAAAGACGGTGCTACTCTAATATTACAATCTTTAGGGTCATTTCCATAAGGATAAGTCGCTCCAGCATCAGTTAATATAACGCCTGCTTTTTTGCAAAGGTCAACAACTTTTTTAGCACAACCATCCATAACATCAACATTTACAAAATATCCACCATTTGGCATGTTCCATGTACAAATGCCTAATTTACCCAAATTTTTCTCTAGAATTTCGCAAACTTTTTCAAACTTAGGTTGTAAAATTTCTCTATGTTTAAGCATAAGCTCTTCTACACCTTTTTCGTCTTTCAAATATACAACATGTGCTAATTGATTTAATTTGTCAGGACCAATTGTTTGTGTGTTAAAATGGAATTGTAAATCTTTAATTGAGTTAGGGCTTGCTGCAACAGCTGCAACACCAGCGCCTGGGAAACATATTTTAGAAGAAGAAGCAAAAATCATAACTATATCTTCGTTGCCGTTTTTAACAGCTTCGCCGTATAAATCTAAAAGTTCTTCTTTAGTGTCAGTTAAATGATGAACACAGTAAGCATTATCCCACATAATTTTGAAATCTTTTGCAGCTGGTTTTAAACTTGCAAAACGTTTAACAACTTCATCTGAATAAGTAAAACCTGATGGATTAGAGTATTTTGGCACACACCAAATACCTTTAATGCTATCATCGTTTTTAACAAGCTCTTCTACCATGTCCATGTCTGGTCCGTCTTCGTTCATAGGTATATTAATCATTTCCATGCCGTAATATTCAGTTATCCCAAAATGTCTATCATAACCAGGTACTGGGCATAAAAATTTAATTTTGTCTAGTTTACACCAAGGGGTACAACCTAAAAATCCGTGAGAAAATCCTCTAGAAATCACTTCAAACATTATTTGAAGGCTAGAGTTATTACCTAAAACTATTTGAGAAGCTGGTACATCTATCATAGATGAAAAAATCTCTCTCATCTCTAAAAGGCCATTCCACAAACCGTAGTTTCTATAATCTTCTCCGTTAGCATCTTTAAAGTCAGTAACATCGTCAAGCGCTTTTAAAATGTCCATAGACAGGTCAAGTTGCTCTGTGCATGGTTTACCCCTTGCCATATTTAACTTTAAATTTTGGTCAACATAAGCCTTGTACTTAGCTTGGCTTTCTTCATATATATTTTTCAAATCCATTGTATTCATACTAGCAAAATTCATTTCTTTTTTCTCCTTAATTGAATGCTTGTCGTTTTTTAAATTCAAATAAAAGCTTATTGCTATAATATTTTAATATATTTATGCCGAAAATGCAAGAGTAAAATTAAAATCTTGCAAAATTTAGCATATCATACATTGATTATATTCAATTCATGAAAAATTTATACATTATGATATATAAAAAGGCTCATTTATTATAATTAAATTACAATAAATGAGCTTTTATAAATTATACTAAAATTCTGCAGTGCCTGTTGTTCTTGGGAATGGTAGAACATCTCTAATATTTGATATACCTGTTAGGTACATAACAAGCCTTTCAAAGCCTAAGCCGAAACCTGCGTGTTTGTTACCACCGTATTTTCTAAGGTCTAAATACCACCAGTAATCCTCTGCTGTTAGCCCCATTTCTTCTATACGAGAAACCAACAACTCAAATCGCTCTTCACGCTGACTACCACCAACAATCTCACCTATACCAGCCACTAACAAGTCAACAGCTGCAACGGTTTCATTGTCGTCATTCATTCTCATGTAGAAAGCTTTAATTTCTTTTGGATAATTAGTTACAAATACAGGTTTTTTGAAATGTTTTTCAGTTAAATATTTCTCATGTTCTGTTTGTAAATCTGCTCCCCATGAAACTTTATACTCGAATTTATCATTATTTTTCTCTAAAATTTTAACAGCTTCGGTATAAGTTACCTTAGCAAATTCAGAACTTGCAACGTGAGTTAGTCTTTCTTTTAATCCTTTATCAACAAACTGATTACAGAAGTCAATATCTTGTGGGCAATTTTCAAGCACATATCTAATAACATATTTAATCATTGCTTCAATTAAATCCATGTCGTCTGCCAAATCAGCAAATGCTATTTCAGGCTCTATCATCCAAAATTCTGCTGCATGACGTTGTGTATAAGAATTTTCAGCTCTAAAAGTAGGGCCGAATGTGTAAGTTTTACCGAAAGCCATAGCCATACACTCAGCTTCTAATTGACCTGACACTGTAAGTGAAGTAGGTTTTTGGAAGAAATCCTCTTTATAGTCAATTTCACCTTTGTCGTTTTTTGGCAAATTGTTCATGTCAAGAGTTGTTACTTTGAACATTTCCCCTGCGCCCTCACAATCACTACCAGTAATAATAGGAGTATGTGAATAAACAAAACCGTTTTCATTGAAAAATTTGTGTATTGCGTATGATGCAGTTGAGCGAACTCTAAAAGCTGCACTAAAAAGATTAGTTCTTGGTCTTAAATGAGCAATAGTTCTTAAATACTCAACAGAGTGACGTTTCTTTTGAAGTGGATATTCCGGTGTAGATGTACCTTCTACCACAATTTTAGTAGCATGAATTTCGAAAGGTTGTTTTGCATGTGGAGTAACCAAAAAGTCGCCCGTAACAGCCAATGCGCAGCCACCGTTTTGTGAAGCTATTTCAGTGAAATTTTCAATTTTATCTGCTTCAAACACAACTTGAACACCTTTAAAACTACTACCGTCGTTAAGGTCTATAAATCCTAGTGTTTTGGAATCTCTGATACTTCTCGCCCAACCACATACAGTTATATTTTGGTCGGCATATTTCTCAGCATTTTGGTATAAACATCTTATTTCTACTCTATTCATATTATTCTCCGTTCTAAATAGAAAATTACCTACTTATAATACTACAAAATTGCAAATATTACAAGTAGGTAATGCACATTAACTGTTTTGATTTCTAAATTGTGACATATACAGATCGTAATATGCACCTTTTTTAGCAATTAACTCGTCATGAGAACCAGCCTCAACGATATTTCCTTTATCTATATACATAATTGTTGTACAGTTTTTAATTGTAGAAAGTCTGTGTGCTATGATAAATGAAGTTCTACCTTTTAGAAGTAGGTCTATGCCCTCTTGAACTAGTTTTTCAGTTGAAGTGTCAATACTTGAAGTAGCCTCATCAAGAACTAAAATTTTAGGGTCAGCTAACAATGTTCTAGCAAAAGCTATTAGTTGTTTTTGACCTTGTGATAAGCCACCACCACGTTCGTTAACAACAGTTTTGTATTTATTTGGCATTTTGCTTATAAATTCATCTACCCTTAAAAGTTTAGCAGCTCTTATAACTTCTTCTTCAGTAGCGTCTAGTTTGCCGTATTTAATATTTTCTTCGATAGTACCAGAAAAAATAAAGCTGTCTTGTAGCATAATACCCATTTGACTTCTCAAAGAGTGAAGTGTAACGTCCATTACATCGCTACCGTCTATCATAACTTTGCCTTGTTCAATATTGTAGAACCTTGAAATCAGGTTAACTATAGTTGTTTTACCAGCACCTGTAGGACCAACAATAGCTATGCTATCACCAACGTTTGCTTTGAAAGAAACTCCGTCAAGAATTGTTTGACCAGGCTCATAACCAAAACTTACATTATCAAATACAACTTCACCTTTAATAGGTGGTAAAACTTTTGCGTTTTCTTTATCTTCAATTACTGGGTCTTCGTTCATTGTTTCAAAAATTCTTTCCAAATAAGCAATAGCGTTAATGAAGTTGTTATAAATATTTGCAAGGTTTATAATAGGTTGCCAAAACTTGCTTGCATATGTACCCATAGCTAAAATAACACCAAAAGCTACCATTGGGTTCATATAATAAACACCAACAACATAAACCAAAGCAAAAACAATTTGTGATACATTTTCAGTGGTATACCAAACCGTGTTAGAAATATACACTGCGCCCATCCAAGCTTTTTTTCTTTCAACACAAAGTTCATCCATAATTTTTTCATTTTCTTCTTGACGGTCAAAAGCTTGTGAAACTCTTGCACCTTCAATTGACTCTTGTGTGAAAGCGTTTACATTAGAGTTTTTATTAGAAACTTGTTGCCAAGCTTTTCTTTGACGTTTTTTTATAGCGAAAATAAAAATAACAACTACAGGCAGTCCTGCTACAATAACTGTTGCAAGTGGAGGACTTATCAAGTACATATAAATTATAATAAAAACAAGATTGATAATTTCAATAATAACATTTAGTATACCGTTAGATAAAACATCGGAAACTGAGTTTACATAATGAACAACTCTAACCAAAATTTTACCATGAGGTCGATTATCGTAATATGCAAACGGTAATTTTTGCAAATGGTCAAATAAATCTTTTCTAATATCATGTACTATGCTTTGTCCAACTTTAGCGACAATTACTGTTCTAATTGCATTAAAGCTTATATTAACAACAATAGTAAGTATAAGTAGTAAACCTAATTTTATAAGTAGGTCGCTGTTTTTATCAGGGATAGCAACATCTGTTGCTTGTTGAATAATAATGGGGCCTGTTAATCCGACAATACTAGCTATAGCACTTAAAGTCAAAGCTGTAATCATTTTACCTTTGTTTCGTCCTATATACACAAAACAACGCTTAAGATTTTCCAGATTAAAAGGGGTTTCTAGGTCTTCGTCAACGTTAAATTTATTTCTAGCCATTAGTTGTCACCCCTTCTTCTATATTATTTTGTAACGCCCAAATTTTATGGTAGAAACCACCATTTTTAATTAGGTCTTCATGTTTACCGTGTTCTACAATTTCACCATCATCAAGTACAATGATTTGGTCAGCTTCTTGAACAGAAGAAACACGTTGAGCAATTATAAATTTAGTGCATTGGAAATCCAAATTATTAAGCTGTTTTTGGATATACTGTTCTGTTTCCATGTCAACAGCCGAAGTGGTATCGTCTAAAATTAGAATACTTGGTTTCATAGCAAGCGCACGAGCAAGCGAAATTCTTTGCTTTTGACCACCAGAAAGTCCAACACCTCTTTCGCCAATTATGGTTTCGTACCCTTCGCTCATTTTACCGATAAATTTATCTGCATCAGCATATTTAGCAAATTTGACAGCTTCTTCATGGCTCATATTTGGCACACCATAAGAGATATTTCCGTCAACATCATCAGAGAACAAGAAAACATCTTGCATAGCAATACCCATACTGCCCCTTAAATAAGACAAAGTATATTGATTAATATTTTTACCGTCTAGTGTAATTTCTCCACTGTTTGGCTCGTACATTCTCATAAGCAAATTAACAAGGCTTGTTTTACCAGAACCAGTACTACCCATAATTCCTACAGTTTCGCCTGGTTTAACATGCAAATTAACATTTTTAATGATAGGTTTATTGTTGATATTAAAATCTACATTCTCAAACTTAACTTCGCCTTTTGCTCTTTGACTCGGAGTTATAGCATCTTTTCTGTCAACAATTGTAGGCTCTGCATAGAAAATTTCAATAATCATATTAGCAGAAGCAAAAAATCTTTGAGTATCGTTGATAATCATACCTAAAGTTTTAAGTGGGTTTGCAAGTGCCCATGTTAATGATGTAAAAGCTAACATTTCACCAGCTGTTAACTTTCCATTTATCATTAAAAGTCCACCAACCATAATAACAACAACAGTTAAAGCTTGTGACAATAAATCGATAAATGGTTGAAATTTTACACCTATGTACGCTGTTTTTAGATTGTATTTTCTATATTCTTCGTTCTTTTCTTCGAATTTTTCTTTTTCATATTCTTCGTTAGCAAAAGCTTTTACAACACGATTACCCTCGATATTTTCTTGTGCAACTGTGTTAAGCTCTGATAACTTCATTCTAAGCCTCATATACATAGGTTTAATGATTTTTGAGAATAAGAAAGTTATGATAAAAATTGCAGGTGTAATAGCGAAAAGACATAGTGTAAGTTTAACATTGACTGTAAAGAAAAATGTAATTGTTACTGTGAAAAGAACAACTGCATCAACAATTGCTAAAAATAACCATGCTGTAGCATGCCTTATTAAGTCAAGGTCGTTTGTCATTCTTGTCATCAAGTCGCCTGTTCTAATTTTACCGAAAAATCTGTAGTCTTCATGTTCGATAACGTGAAACATTCTTTTTCTTAAATTATCAATAGTTTCTTGGCTATTTTTTTCGATACAAACAATCATTATATACCTAAGAGTTGTTCTTATAAGCACAACAGATACCATTGTTATAAGTATAGGTATTAATAAAGTTGGGTCTTGAGGAGTAATAACATCGTCTATTAACTTTCGCGATAAAATAGGATTAATTACTTGCATTGACGAAGTAACTGTAGCAATAATTAAACCAATTACTAAAAGATGCCGTTTTTTACCCATATACTTCCATAACCATTTTAACTGGAACATAAAATCCTCCTTTTAAATTTTACTTTTTTAATGAAAATCCTCTATCAAACTCAACAAATTAAAATGATAAAGTGTTAAATTTGTATAATCTCATCAAATTATACATCAAAAATTAATAAAGTCAATGTATTTTGTTAAAAAAATATTAATAATTTTAATAAAAATTAAATATATGAATTAGGTATTGACACTAAAAAGTCATGGTGATATAATAATTTAACTAGGCACGAGTGCTGGAATAGGCAGACAGGCACGCTTGAGGTGCGTGTGTCAATGACGTGTGGGTTCAAGTCCCATCTTGTGCACCATATACTGTAGTCAATAAAGATGTACCTGAGAAAAAACTCAGTGTTTACGCCCTTTATTGGCTACTTTTTCTATCTAAAAAAGTGTTTTTTGAGAGTGCATTTTGAGTGATGTACT
>JAWXUM010000028.1:0-34691 GCA_044432645.1 Clostridia bacterium
GTGCTCGTCCGAAATCAAGATGTTAATTTAGTGCTTTTATAAAATTAATAAAAATATTCTCTATTTTACACAAAACAAGACAAAACTTTTTGTTTTATCCACGGACGAGCACAGCTCGCCCCTACAATGTTTGTGCAACTTTTTTTACAATATAGGTTTTTTGACAGTCAAAAGCTCTCATTCAAGTTTGAATGAGAGCTTTTGTTGATTTTTAAGATTTAATTAGTCCCAAGTGTTGTCGATGTAGTTTTGATAATATTCAACCCACTCGTCAATACCTAAAGACTCTAGGCTTGCACAGTAAGCATCCCAATCAGCGTCTGTAAATCCGTTAACAACTGCACTACCATAGAAGTTTGCTACTGCGTTTTCGATTTCGGTTTGTACATAACTGAATTCTTCTGCGGCGTCTGCAGGAACTGAATATGTAGGAATTAATTCATCAGCAAAGTAATCTTCATATAAAGGACCTACTTCGTATCTTATAGTAGCAGCAGAAACTGACTCTGTGCTAGGTTTTGATGATTCGTCTGAGAATATTACAGCAGAATATCCGTTCATAGCATATGTATTTGTATATTCTATAGCTATTGTAATACCGTCAGGGTAAGAGTCTGGTACTATGTCATAAGCAACACCTTCGTCATCATAAAACCAGTTTACACCCTCAGGACCTTGACGTGAAATTAATTTCCATGTTGTGTCTGAATGTAGGTTGTCCCACCAACGTAGTAGACCTTCTGGCTCTTCACAATCATAAGAGATAATAAATCCGTTTAAGTTTCCAGAAATCATGTTATATTGGCCTGAATGTAACTCTTCGCCTTCGTAACCTTCAACAGTTAGAACTGGTAGAGCAGTCCATTTTCCATCTTCATACTCTGTAGCATCTGGTGACCATGTGCTAATTAAGCCATAAGAGTCTGTCATATTGTTAAGAGAACTAAATTCACTGGCTGTTAAAGTAAATCCGTCTGCGTTAATTAAACCTTCTGAGCTCCATTTGTTCATTTCTGTAACATAGTCATAGAATGATTGGTCGTTAATGTTAAGAGTATAAATGCCGTCTTCAACTTGACCGTACCATGAACTGTTATTTAAATTTAAACCGGCTATACCCCATGAACCAGCCATAGCTATTAACTTAGCTGCCCAGTTTGAATCTGAATATAAGTAAGGGATTTCGTCTGTTGTGTCGCCATCGCCGTTCATATCATTTTCGTTGAAAGCAGTAAGAACAACATAAAGCTCTTCAATTGTTGTAGGAACTTCCATACCTAAAGCATCTAACCAGTCTTGTCTTATGTAAAGAATAGCATTTGCCCAGTTAGCATACTCTGACCAATATCCTGTTGGTAATGAATAAATACTACCGTCAGATTTTCTTAGAGCGTCTAAACCTTCTTCAACATTTTCTTCCATTTGAGAAGTAATGTTAGGTGCGTATGTGTACAACATTTCATCTGTTAATTCTAAAAACATTTCAACATTTGTTGTCATATCAGCTTCTGTAGGCCAATACATAAATGCATCAGGCATGTTTTGACCAGTTGATAAAATAAGATTTACTTGTTCTGAATATAAAGTTTCGCTTGTTTCTGTCCATTCTAAAGTTATGTTAGTTCCTTCAGTTGAAAGTATAACAAATTCTTTATCATTGGTAGATGCAGAATAGTCAGTTGCAGCCTTATTATTCATAATTGTATAAGTGATAGGCTCTACTGCAATTGGTAAACCCTCTACATAAGTGTTACCTACAATTGCTACGCCGTCTTCATCTGTGTCTGTGTCTGCATCTGTGCTAGAACTAGAGTCTGAACTTGAACTGCTACTATCATCTGTAGATGATGATGAACATGCTGAAAAAGCAGTTACAAGCATTGTGGAAGCTAGTAAAATCGCTAAAAGTCTTTTTAATTTCATTTAAATTCTCCTTATCAAATTTCATAAATATAATACTAAATATTTATATATTTGTCAATACTTTTAGATATTTTCTAATTATATTCCAGTTTTTTAGAATATTTTTAGCCAATTTGCACCAAAAATATTAACTTTTTTCAACCATATATTCAATGTTTTTAGTGGATGAAACATGTTTTTAAAATTAATTAAAATAGTATTTTATTGTGTTTTTAGGATACAATAAAATGCAAAAAACAAAAAATGATAGGGAGCGATTAATCATCGCTCCCTATCACATTATTATTAATTAAAAATTAGCCTTGGCAAAAAGCAACTGCTACGTCAGAAGCTGTTGCAGCGTCTGCTGTGTATTTATCAGCGCCAATTTGCTCGCAGTAAGCGTCAGTAACAGGTGCACCACCAACCATGATTTTAACACTGTCACGAATACCAGCTGCTTTAGCTGCTTCAACAACATCTTGCATAACGCCCATAGTAGTTGTTAAAAGTGCAGAACAACAAATAATTTGGCAACCGTCATTTACAACTGCATCAATGAATTTTTCAGGTGAAACGTCTGTTCCAAGGTCAACAACTTCAAGACCTTTACCTTCCATCATCATTTTAACTAGGTTTTTACCAATGTCGTGCAAGTCGCCTTGAACTGTACCAATACAAACTTTACCAGTAGCTTTAACACCAGCATCAGCTAGTAAAGGTTTAAGTAAAGCAGCACCCATGTTCATAGCTCTAGCAGCAACTAAAACTTCAGGTACGAAAACTTCGTTGTTTTTAAATTTCTCACCGATAATACCCATACCAGCTAGTAGACCGTCGTCTAGAATTTCACGTACTGGTAAACCTTCGTCGATAGCTTGTTGTACTAAAGCTTTAACATTTTTAGCTTTACCGATTTGTAGTTGTTCTGAAATTTCTTGAATAATTGACATTTTGAACACTCCTTATAATTATAATATATTGTTTTTATCTCTATACAAACTTGGAAGAACTCCAGTTGTACGTTTGAATACTTTAGTGTAATAGCTTTGGTCTTCGAAACCAACCAGCAAAGCTATGTCTGCAAGCTTAATTTCGTTTGTTAAAAGTAAAGTTTTACTTTTTTCAACCCTAATGTTATTAAGGTATTTGTTAAAGCTAATACCGGTTTCTTGCTTAAAAATTCGGCTTAAATAACTCGGCGATAAAAACACCGACTTAGCAACTTCTTCAAGCGAGATTTTTTCTGCATGATGTGACCTCATGTAATGAACCACTTTATAAATTATCTCTGAATGTCTTAAATCTAAAAAGTCGAACACACCGTCCATCAAAGTTTTTACAACATTTGTAAACCAAAGACAAAGTTCGTCTAAAGTTTGAATAGAACTTATCTCTTTTAAATAGCTTTTACTTAAAGACAAAGTTTTTTCGCTGTCAGCTCCTGCACGAATAGTAGCCCTTGAAATAAGAATTAAAAGTTCGTACAAACTTGCCTTAATTCTGGCAAAATCACCGTTGTTATAAAAGAAAATATGACCTAAAATGTCGTTTAAAAGTGCCGAAGTTGTTTCTTTGTTACCCTCTGAAATTGCACGAAGCAAACTTTGTTCAAGCTCTATAGGATATTCAGGAGTTAACTCTCCTTTTTTCATACTTTTTATGTATTCATTTATCTGCCCTTGAATTTCTTCTGAACTTTGTCTTTCAAGCATTCTTGCAGAAGTTGAAACATTGTTCAAAAATCCAACAGACATAAAAAGCAAATTAGAAAGAGAAGTAACTTTTGAAGAATTTATATAAGGAATTTTTGTTATTTCATCTTTTAAAAGATTTTTTTGTTCTTGCGAAAAAACCTCGCTAAGCTCAATTTCAATATCTACATAATCTTCATGCTCTACCATTAAAAACGGCCCAACTGTTATGTTGGCATTTGTTTTTTGGTCGCCTATTATAGGCGAAACAAAACACGTAAGACCCATAGGACAAAAATATATGTATTTACCACCAAAACGCTCTGCCTCTGTCAAGCTGTGCATGTGCGTTTTAATACAAGCGTCGTCATTAACACCAGCAATGCTACACAATTTACAGTTAGCACAGTTATAGCCAACACCGTCAAGCGTCAAACCCTCGTTGTCGCAAACGGCGCAACCTAAACCAGAAACATCATAAAATGAATTTGCACACTGGGTGGCTAATTTCAAATCAAATTGTTTATAAACGTTGTAATTAGGCATAGTAAATTCCTTCTCTATCGTGATTATATCAAATTCGCAGTTAATGCTCTTGTACTTTTTTGTGCTAATTAGTACATTTTTGCTCTCTTTGTTTATAATTATATTATATCACACTTTTTTTAAAAAAGACAACATTTTTTTACCAATTTTAATATAATTTAGCAAGATTTTTCTAATAATTTTATATTATAATCATAACACAATAAATTATTAAGGAGCAAACTTATGAATCTTTCAAACAATGTTTTAATGCAAACACTTAGACACCAACCTCACAGCAGACCAGCTTGGGTTCCTTTTGCAGGCGTACACGCAGGTATGTTTGTTAATGCAGATGCAGAAACTGTACTAAAAGACGGCGATGTTCTATACAAAGCTTTACTTGAAGTTAATAGATTATACAAACCAGACGGACAACCAGTTGTGTTCGACCTTCAACTAGAAGCTGAAATTTTAGGCTGTGAATTAGTATGGACAAAAGACGGCCCACCTTCTGTTAAAACTCATCCACTTGAAGAAACTATGAACGTACCTTGTCGTTGCACTATTCCAAAAGAAACTGACGGCAGACTTTCAATGGTATTAGATGTAATGAGAAAAATGAAAGAAACCGTTGGCGATACTACAGCTTTATACGGCTTAATTTGTGGACCTTTCACACTTGCAAGCCATTTAAGAGGCAACGAAATTTTCATGGATATGTATGACGATGAAGATTACGTTATGGATTTACTTGCTTACTGTGTTGATGTAGCAAAAGCTATGAGCAAAATGTTCATCGACGCTGGCATGGATATTATCGCAGTTGTTGACCCACTAGTTTCTCAAATTTCTTCAAGCCATTTCGAAGAATTTTTGTCAAAACCTTTCTCAGAAATTTTTGACTATATTCGTGAGCAAGGCGTTTTATCTTCTTTCTTTGTTTGTGGTGACGCAACAAGAAATATAGACGTTATGTGCCAAACAAAACCAGACAGTATTTCAATTGACGAAAATGTTGACATTGTAGCTGCTAAAACTATTACTGATAAATATGATGTTGTTATTGGTGGTAACATTCCTTTAACTTCTGTTATGCTTCACGGCACACAACAAGACAATATGAAATATGTTGTTGAGATGATTGACAGAATTGAAGACAAACAAAACTTGATTGTAGCACCTGGTTGCGACATGCCTTTTGCACTTCCAATCGAAAATGGTATAGGTGTTGCTCAAGCTGTTTTAGAAATTGACTCTGTTCGTGAAATCATCAAAAACTATGTTGCTGTGCAAGAAGATATTGAAGTTGATTTGCCAGATTACACAGCACTTTCAAAACCATTAGTTGAAGTATTTACTTTAGACAGCCTTTCTTGTGCTGCTTGTACATATATGATGGGTGCTGCTAACGTTGCAAAAGAAACTTACGGCGATGCTATTGATGTTATCGAATATAAATTTACTATTAAAGAAAACATTGCTCGTTGTGTGAAAATGGGAGTTAAAAACTTGCCAAGCATTTACATTAACGGCGAACTTAAATTCTCATCAATTATCCCTTCTAAAGAAAAACTAGAAGAGGCAATTAACGAGGCTATCGCTGCATTATAATGACAGAATTTTACTTAATTACAGGATTTTTGGGCGCTGGCAAGACAACTTTTTTGCAACATTTTTTGCCAAAGTTCAAAGACCGTGACATTAAATTAATAATAAACGAATTTGGTAACAAGGGTGTAGACGGAAGCATTTTACAGGAAACAGGGGCAAAACTTCAAGAAATTTGTGGTGGTTCGATTTTTTGCTCTTGTAAACTTGACAAATTTGAAGAGGCTATGAACGATTGTCTTTTGACTACGCCAGATGTTATAATCGTGGAGGCTTCTGGTCTTAGCGACCCTACCAACATTCGTAAAACATTAAAACAGTACGAAGAAAAAGGTAAACTTATTTATAAAGGCTGTATTTGTTTGGTTGACGCTGTTAGATTTCACAAAGTTTTTGCTACTGCTAGAGTTTGCAAAAAGCAGTTAGCAGTAACAGATTTAGTGATTTTGAATAAAATCGATTTAGTTACAGCTAGTGAAATCGAAACACTTGACAGCACTATAAAAAGTCAGTTTCCGTCTATAAAAACTGTAAAAGCAAGTTTTGGCAAAGTAGATTTTAAGCTTGAGGATTTACTTGTGTCAAGGTCGCATGCTTTTGACAGCGAAACCGAAAAACCAGACATAACCTTACAAAAAACTATGCTAAGCATAGACCCTAGCATGAGTTTGTACGAGCTTGAAAGATTTTTGAACTCATTTGCAGAAGACACTGCAAGAATTAAAGGCTATGTAACGCTTGCAGACCACGGATTTGTACTGGTTGATTGCGTTGGTTCAATGGTTAATGTTAAAGTTATAGACTATAAAGAAGTCGAAGAGGGTTTGAATTTATTAGCAACTGCTGGACAACCTATGCGAAAAGCTTTAAAGACGGCAATGACATATTATAACGGAAAAGTAGCCATAGTAAAATAAAAACAGTGCGAACCGAGTGAAAACGGTTCGCACTGTTTGAGTTAAGTTTTATATAAAGAGGGGTTTAAAAATGTATGATATGTCAAAAATTGAAGAACTATGTGATAATAGGTTCTCTAATTTGGAATTTGAGTTGCCAAAAATTCCTTCGATTATAAATATTCCTAAAATATGTTGTCATTTCAATAAAAAAGATTTTTTTATTGAAAAAGAAACAATTGCGAATTCTTTAACAGTGCATTTGCAGTTTTCTGGTACAACTTTTCTAAGTTTTTCTGACAAAGAATACATTATAGAAAAAGGCGATATTTTTATTTTACCTGGTTATAATAAATTTGTTTACCATAATATAAATAATTCGAATTTAGGATATTTATGGCTTAATTTAGACACGAGCAACAGCATGGAAATAATAAAATATTTAAAAGCTACAAACAAGGACATTTTACGTTCTTTTGAAAATGAAAAAGTTGTAGAAAAGCTTGTAAAAACTTTTGAGTATATTAAAGAGAACGGTTACGACAATATTTTCGACATTTCAGCTTTAGCTCATGAGCTAATACTTAGCATTGTAGAAGTTGCAAGTAAATTCAGAACTAATTCGTACTCATCAATTATTAAAGAAGCCCTAAAGTATATTAGTAAAAATATAGAAAATGATATTACAGTTACCAAGATTTGCGAAGAGTTAAACATAAGTTCTAGCGCTTTGCTTAAAAACTTCAAAAAACAGTTTGACATTTCACCAATGCAGTTTATTAAAAGGGAAAAAATCAAATATTCTGTCGAACTTCTTAAAAATACAAATTACACATGCCAAGAAATAGCTGAAAAAATATGTTACTACGATTCTGCGCATTTTACAAATAATTTTGTCGATATTATTGGTGTAACTCCAATTAAATTTAGAAAAAGACATAGAAGTGAAATAAAGACAGAAAATCAAATAAAAGAACATATGGTTTAGGTTTGCTTGAAAGGTACGAATAAATAAAAATATACAGGGGAAGTCGTTGAACTTTCCCTGTATTATTTTTTGATTAATTATAGTTTATCAAATCAAATTTTTATTAGTCCCAAGAATTATCAACATAGTTTTGGTAATATTGAACGAAATCGTCGATACCTAAACTGTCAAGGCTTGCTACATAAGCATCCCAGTCAGCATCTGTAAATCCGTTAACAACTGCGCTACCGTAGAAGTTAGCAACTGCTGTTTCGATTTCAGTTTGAATAAATGCGAAATCTTCTGCTGCATCAGCTGGTACTGAATATGTAGGAATTAATTCATCTGGGAAGTAGTCGAAGTAATAACCAGACACTTCATATCTGATTGAATCAGATGTTACACCATCAGCTGGGTCAGGAATAGCTGATTCACCTGTGAATATAGCTGCACAGTATGAACGCATACCGTATGTATTTACATATTCTGTTGAAGATGTAATACCTGTAGGCCATTCGTCAGGGTTTGTTACATAAGCAACACCGTCATCGCCATAGTACCATGTAACACCTTCAGGACCGTCACGAGAAATTAATTTCCATGTTGTGTCTGAATGTAGGTAATCCCACCAACGTAATAGACCTTCTGGCTCTTCACATTCACAAGAAATAATGAAACCGTTTAAGTTAGCAGTAACTAGGTTTTCGTCACCAGCTTTAAGTTCTTCACCTTCGTAACCTTCAACAGTTAGAACTGGTAGAGCTGTCCAACAACCGTTAGCATATTCTGTTTCATCTGGTGTCCATGTTGTTAACATACCATATGATTCTAAAGTGTTTGTAAGTGAACTATATTCACTAGATGTTAATGTAAATCCATCAGCATTGATTAAGCCTTCTGAACTCCATTTGTTCATTTCTGTAACATAATCATAGAAAGATTGATCTGTAACATTAAGTGTATAAACACCGTCTTCAACTTGGCCGTACCAAGATGAGTTGTTTAAGTTTCTACCAGCAATACCCCATGAACCAGCCATAGAAATAAGTTTACCAGCCCAGTTTGCTTCACAATATACGAATGGAATTTCGTCTGTTGTGTCGCCGTCGCCGTTCATGTCGTTTTCTTTAAATGCTGTTAAAACTGTATAAAGTTCTTCGATTGTTGTAGGAACTTCCATACCTAAAGCATCTAACCAGTCTTGTCTGATGTAAGTAATTGCAGAAGCATTATTAGCATACTCAGACCAAACACCTGTAGGTAATGAGTAGATGTTACCGTCATCTTTTCTTAAAGCATCAAGACCACCATCAACATATTCTTCTACTTGTGAAGTAATATTAGGTGCAAATGTGTAAAGAATTTCGTCTGTTAATTCATAGAACATTTCAGCATTAGTAGCCATAGCTGTATCTGTTGCATAGTACATAAATGCATCAGGCATATTTTGACCAGTTGATAAGATAAGTGAAACTTGCTCATCATATAAAGTTTCGCTAGTTTCTGTCCATTCTAGTGAAATGTTTGTGCCTTCTGTTGAAAGAATAACAAATTCTTTTTCATTGTTAGATGAAGAATAGTCTGATGAACCCTTGTTGTTCATAATTGTGTAAGTAATTGGCTCAACTGCGATAGGTAAACCTTCTACATAAGTGTTACCTACTACTTCTACACCGTCTTCGTCTGTTTCAACTACTACGTCGCTAGAAGCATCTTCTGAATCATCTGTTGATGAAGATGAGGATGAAGATGAAGACGAACAAGCTGTAAAAGCAGTAACAAACATTGCAGATGCTAGTAAAAGTGCTAAAAGTCTTTTTAGTTTCATTTTGTTTTCTCCTTAAAAATTCATTTTGTAATTGCTGTGCGATAATTAGCAAAAATAATTAACTACCGTTAAATCAATAAAATAAAGCCAAACACATGAAAACTAAAATGATTAATATACATTTTGGGAGAGTACTCAATCAAACTTTATTTTATCAAATTTAACAATAATAAATAAACATTTTGCTTAATAAATATTTACAATGCAATTATATATTAAGAGAAAGTGTTTGTGTACTTAAAATTACGTGTATTTTTTGTAAATTTCCGTACATTATTTAAATTAATTTGTGTTTAAAGCTAAAAATGTTCACTATAATCGATAATTTTTATATATTAAACCTGTTTTTGGCAAGTGAAAAGGCGACAACAAGTGTCGCCTTAGATTGTCAATAAACCTATATTGTAAAAAAAGTTGCACAAATATTGTAGGGGCGACCTGTGGTCGTCCGTGGATAGAATGGCAAATGTTGTGTTTTTTATACAAATAAAGGCAATATTTTATCGTACCTATGAAAACAAGCAAATTAACGCTTTACTCTCGGACGAGCACAGCTCGCCCCTACCATTTTAAAAATATATTTTCGGTATTTTACACAAATACAAAACCTTTTTAATATTATAATATAATATTAACTTGTTCGCCTGATAAGTAGCTGTCTAGACTATCAAAAATAATTTTTGCACGTTTAACCATTGACTCTTTTGTAGCAAAAGCTATATGTGGTGTAACCAAAGTATTTTTACTGTGTAGCAAGCCTAAATCTAGTGGTAGTGGAGGCTCTACTTCAAAAACATCAACACCAGCGCCAGCAATTCTTTCTTCGTTAAGTGCGTCTGCCAAAGCTTTTACGTCAACAATTGGACCTCTTGCACAGTTTATAAGAATAGCAGATTTTTTCATGCTGTCAATTAACTCTTTGCTTACAAGACCAATTGTTCCAGCGTTTGCTGGGCAGTGAATTGTTACAACGTCTGATATTTTGAAAAGTTCTTCCAAACTTACCATTTTAACGCCATCAATTTCGCATGCGTAAGGGTCGTAACCAATAATTTCGCATTTGAAAACTTTCAAAATTTCAATTACTCGTTTACCAATTGCTCCACAACCAACAACACCAACAGTTTTGCCGATAAGTTCGTTGCCAACTAGTCCGTCTTTGGTTAAACCATTTCTACAAGCAACACTTGTTTTTGAAATGTTGCGAAGAAGTTCAAAAATCATGCCGAAAACAAGTTCTGCAACAGATTCATTAGAGTAACCAGAAGCGTTTGAAACTTTAACCCCCATTTCTTTTGCAACTTCTAAATCAACATGGTCAACACCAGTAAAAGCAACATCTATAAATTCTAAGTTTTTGCAAGCACGAATAAGCTCGCCTTTAAGTGGCATGTTACCAATTATAATAACGTTTGCATCTTTTGCTTGTTCGATTTGAACATTTACATCGTCGTTTCTGTCGTAAGCTTTGAATGTATGACCTGCGTCGATAAGTGGTTTAACGTGAGCGTTTAAAACCTCGTCAGAAACAGCAAGGCTTTCTAATAAAACAATATTCATAATAGTTTTCTCCTTTAAAATTAAAATTTATCCGAAATATACGTTGTCAGACTCTAACTTTGCACGTAAAGTTTGGTAAGGTAAATTACGTGTATTAGTGATGTTTTTAATTGCACACAAAGCAGCTGCTGTGCCAGCACCTTGACCTTGAGCCATGCATGAAACAGTGTTTCTAGTAGACATATGTGCGTTCCAATCACTTGTTATCATCATGCCAATAGTGAACAAGTTTTTGTTGTTCTTTGGCAAAATTGCACGGTAAGGGAAGCCGTAAGTTCCACCGTCTTTAACAATAAAACGTGGGGCACAGTCGTGGAAAGAGTAAGAAAAAATATCGTCTTCAAAATGAGTTGCATTACAAATTTCATCGTTAGATATGTCATGCTCACAAACAATACAGCGTGCACGGCGAATAAGCATAGACGGACAAGACCTTGTAATAAATGCGTTTTCGCTTTTTGGAATATGTTTTTTTACAAATTCAATCGCATTCATTTGACGTTTGCGAAGTTCAACTTCAGTTTCAGCCAAACAATCTCTATCAGTTGGAGATTTAGGCATTTTTGTGTTAACTTTCATGAACATGAAATAGTTGTCGTACATTGTTGTAACAACACCTTGAAGGCCCATTTCTCTCATTTCGTCCCAAAGTTTTGGGTCGTATTTGTTCCAATTAACATCAACTCTAATAATTTGGTTGTCTTTGCCACTTCTTTTGCCACGTGCGTACTCTTTAATACAGTCTTTTTCTGCAAATTTTTTGTAGTATTCATCAATATCAATACCAGCAATGCCAACAGTGTTTGCAACTGTGTGGTCGTTTGGCTCTGTAAACTCTGCACCAGAACGTGCAGCTAAATCGCCGTAACCAGTTGAGTCGATAAACATTTTTGCAGAAATAATTTCTGTTCCTTGGTGGCTAACGGTGATGATTTTTTGAATAACTGCGTCTTTAGTAATGGTGTCAACTAATGTTGTGTTAACTAAAATGTCAACACCAGCTTCTTCAAGCATAACAAGCGCTAAGTATTTGTATTTTTCAACATCTACAAAAAGAGCATCGGAGTCATAATCGTAACCCTTTAAAACTTCATTATGACCAGAAGCTCCACCAAGTTCGGTTAATCTGTCGATAAATTCAGAAGGAATACCTCGTACTACTTTGCGTTTTTCGACACCCTCGAATGCTTTCCACACGTTGAAAAAGCTGTGAATTCCACAACCACCCTCGGTTATTGTTCCACCAACATAACCTTTGCTTTCTACAATAGCAGTTTTTGCGCCAGTTCTAGCAGAAGCAATTGCTGCCATAACACCAGCAGTTCCACCACCTACGACAACGACATCATATGAACGCTGTAAGTCGGTTTTAAGTGTAAATTCCATATCCACAGTTCCTTTCTAATTTAAAATAACTATACCTCTAAATTATACAACTTTTATATGCGTTTTGCAATAAAATTTTAAAAGAAATGATGAATTTTCAGTGAATATGGTTAAAAACAAATACAAATATATATTATTTAATATTATCAAATACAATTTTTTCTCTTGTTTCGTTTCCTACAACTTCAACTTCAAAATCGGTAACAGTAATTTTTTGTGCATTTCTAGCGTAAAGTCCGTAAGCAGGCAAAACTCCTTTGTAGTTAAAACCCTCGGCACGCACATGTAAGTGGTGGGGAATTTCTCTTTCTATATAAGAGGTATCGCCTTTTACTTTCATATAAATGTTGTCTAACTTCACGTTTTCAATTATATGACCCTCATCGCAGTCAATTGTAATGCATTTTGGCTGAGTTTCTTTGCCTTTAAGGAAGTTTTCATCTAAAGTTGTTGTTATTATATTTTGGAATTTCATATTTTTTACAATTGATGCAGTTTTAATGTCCTCGTCCCAGCCTACTCTTTCACGAAAAGCGTTTGCTGTTATTAAAATTGGACGCACAACATTTTCCATAATTAGGTTAGAAAAAGTCATGTTTTCTATAATACTACCCTCAGCTGATTGAATTTTAAGTCCAGAACAGTCAATTTCTCTGAAAATACAGTTTGAAACCGTCATATTTCTAATTGGAGCACAGCTTAAAAGACCAATTCTCATGCCAGCCCAACGGCTTTTGAAAAGACAATTAGTAACAACAATATTTTCACAAGCTACATCTAAAGTTGAGTTTTGCAAGCAGATACAATCGTCGCTACAATCAAATTTACAGTCGGAAACAAATACATTTTTACAAGCGTCAAAATCGGTACCGTCACCGTTATTATTAGCACGGCTGAAAATGTCAACTCCTTGCACCCAAATGTTTTCACATTCGATAAAAGCGTTAGTCCACGATGCAGGGGCGATAAGCCTTAGGTTTTTCACACGAATATTTTTGCTTTGGTAATATTTAAACAGCATAGGTCGTACTTTTGTCATGGTTTTACCTTGACCGTTTATAATTCCATAGCCGTCAAGCTCTATATTTTCACAATTATCGGCAAAAAATAAACATCTGTCCATATGAGTTTCTTTTTTATACATTTGTTTGTAAACGTTTGCAGGGTAGTCATCAGGGTTAGTACTTCCCAAAATTTCAGCGCTATGCTCAAGAAAAATTTTCACATTGCTTTTTAAGAAAATTGTGCCTGTTTCGTACTGACCTTTTGTAAAAACAACAGTACCACCACCGTTTTCACTGCAAGAGTCAATAGCTTTTTGAATGATTTGAGTATAAAGTTTTACACCTTGTTTTGGTTCAATTATAATTTTCATAAATATAAAGCCTTTCTTTTTAAATATTTGTAGTTGGAATACAACAAAAAAACTAGTTGATAAGCTAAACACCATTAAAAAATTAATTCTTAATGGTGTTTGATTTTATTTATCGGTAAATATAATATGTTCTTTTTGACTTACTGTCATTCCTTTTATAAAATCTTTAGATGATTGGCTAAGTCCTAACAGAGTGATTGTAACACCAATATTTGCGTATCTTGTAATGATTTTATCGATTGCATCAACAGCAGATTCGTCCCAAATTTTAACTTTAGAAAAATCAATGTCGATATTTTTATATGTATTGCTATATTCAAAAGCAGAAATAAGTTTACTTGTAGAAGCAAAAAACAACGGGCCAGATAAAATGTACTGCAAATTGTTATTTTTTTCAACTTTTTCAACTTCGATTGTTGAATTCTTAGCAACAAATACTACAGAGCTAATAATAATTCCTAAAATAACGCCATAAGCTAAATTGTCTGTCATAAGAACAACAACAACAGTTGAAAGCATAACTAATGTGTCGGTTTTTGGTACACTACGAATTCGTTTAACAGATTTCCAGTTGAATGTGGAAAAAGAAACCACAACCATAACACTAGCAAGAGCTATAACAGGTATTTGTACAACATATCTGTTAAAAACTATTACAGAAATCAGCATTGAACTGCCAGCAACAAAGGTAGAAAGTCTTCCTCTGCCACCATAATTGTTGTTTATAATAGTTTGACCTATCATGCCACAACCTGCAATACCACCAAAACAACCGTTTAACATATTCGCAAACCCTTGCCCAAAACATTCTCTGTTTTTATCGCTTTTAGTGTCTGTTAATTCGTCAACTAATTGAGATGTAAGAAGTGATTCCACAATGCCAACTAAAGCTACTGAAACAGAATAAGGAAGAATAATGCGTAAAGTTTCCAAATTAATTGGAACTGACGGCAAGGAAAAACTTGGTAGCGTTGTGCTTATTTCGCCCATATCGCCCAAAGTTTTAATGTCTATTTTAAACACAACCACAATAATTGTTATAGTGATAATAGCAATTATTGGCGAAGGTACTTTCTTTGTGATTTTTGGAAAAAGGTAAATTATAGCTATACCAATTCCAGCCAAAACAAAGAGTATTCCACCACCTTCAAAATGACTTAATTGAGATTTAAACATCATTATACCTAAAGCGTTTACAAAACCTACCATAACTGGTTTAGGTATAAATTTCATTAAATTTCCGATTTTTAAGAAAGAAAATATCAATTGTATAACGCCTGTTAAAATAGTTGCAGCGAACAGATATTCCATGCCGTAATTTGCAACAAGGCTTGCTAAAACCAAAGCCGTAGCACCAGCAGCTGCTGTTATAAGCCCAGGTCTGCCACCTAAAAACGCTGTGGTTACCGACAAAACAAAAGATGCGTAAACACCAACCATAGGGTCAACGCCAGCTACTATAGAAAAACCAATCGCTTCTGGAATAAGTGCCATGCACACCACTATACCAGCTAGTAAATCGCCTTTTACATTGCCAAACCATTCTTGTTTGTATTTTTTCAATATTTTTCTCCAATCATTTATATTTACTTCTGTATTCTAAACATAGTTTTAAATCGCATGACTTTGCACATTTTGGCATAACTCGCACCAAAGAATACCTTTGTTTTTCCCACTGAATAAAGGTGAAAATAGCAAGAATAGAAGACAAAATAATTAAAAAAGAATACGCTGAAAGCGAAAAATCTAAAGCGAAAAGCAGTGGAGTTTGTATCATCAACAAGTCCCAACCTCTGCAAGGACAACCACAACAACAAAGTACAGTAGTGCCTTTTAAGTCGCAAAGTTTTTTAAGCAGACAAGTCATATTAACAAACACTTTATCTAAAAATAAAAAGAAAAAAGTGCAACTGTAAAAATATTGAGCTTTTATATGAAGTAAATACTTCCCAATAATACAACATACAACAAACGCAATCCAAAACAAAGCTACTTTCACCCTAAAGGAATGATAAGTGTTGTCGAAAGACTGCTTGTCAACATTTGTTTTAATGGCCTTTGTTTTGCGATAACAACGTAAAATGTCAATTTGTTTATAAAATACAATACAGTATAGCAAAATCAAGCATAGGTTAAAACACAAGTTGTTTTGCCAAAATAAAGCGTTTGCAAGCATAAGGCTTGTACCTAAAATATAAATCCACATATATATTTTATACCCATACACTTTGATAATAGAATTTATCGTCTTCACAATAATAAAACCCTTTCTTTTCCCTTTTAATATCTCACTAATATCGTATTATACTATAAAATTGAAATTAAATCTATAGTTTTAAATGAATTTAAATTGCTAAAGTGCCAAAGCTTTTAATAAATAATAAGGATTATATGGTTAATTTATATATTTTAAGACATTATCTGCTTGTTTTTACTATTTTAGAGTGTTATAATTAAAATAAATTAAATTAAAAGGTGGTAAAAAAAATGAGTACTTATCAAACTTTAAGCAACGGTGTTAAAATTCCTATGATTGGTTTTGGTGTTTTTCAAACTAAATCTGGTGACGAAACAGTAAATGCTGTAAAGTGGGCCATAGAAGCTGGCTATACACACATTGACACAGCTTTTATTTACGGAAATGAAGAAAGCGTTGGACAAGCTATAAAAGAAAGTGGAATTGCAAGGGGAAAACTTTTTGTTACCACTAAACTTTGGAACGCTTGTATTCGTGAGGGTACAACTAAAGAAGCTTTCTATAAAAGTCTTGAAAACCTTCAACTTGATTATATTGATTTATACCTAATACATTGGCCTACTCAAGGTAGAAACGAAGCTTGGAAAGTTATGGAAGAGCTTTACGAAGAGGGGAAAATTAAAGCTATTGGTGTAAGTAATTTCCAAAAACATCATTATGAAGAATTAATGCAAACAGCAAAAATTAAACCTATGGTTAACCAAATTGAGTCAAACCCTAGATTTAACAACGACGAATTAATTGAATTTTGCAAAGAACAGGGAATAGTAGTCGAAGCTTGGAGTCCACTTGGCGGCAATGGAACTTCTATGCTAGGCAACGAAACGCTAATTAAAATAGGCGAAAAATACGGTAAATCTGCTGCGCAAGTTGTAATTCGTTGGAACATTCAAAAAAATGTTGTAGTTTTACCAAAATCAGCAAATAAAGGCAGAATTGCACAAAATATCGATGTTTATGACTTCGAACTTACTAAAGAAGATATGGACACAATAACTGAATTAAACCAAAACACCAGAAGTGGGGCAGACCCAGACAATTTTAATTTCTAAATGTTGTTTAGTAACTTTTCCATTTTATAATTAGTAAGCTTAACATCATTTCGTACTACAATATTTTTACAAACAACAACATATCCCATTTTTTCAAAGAATGGTTTTGCTGTTATCGAGGCATAGCTTGTGAATTTGGTAACTCCTAATTCACAGGCTGTTTTTTCGAGTTTTTTTACGATTTCAGTCCCAATTCCTTGGTTTTGAAAGTCTTTATGAACGTATAATCTATCCAAATAACCTGCGCTGTCCATATCTGCAAAACCTGTTATTTTTCCGTTAAAATCAGCGATAATTGTGTCATGTTCTAAAAAGGATTTATTCCAACTAATCTTGTCAATTTCGCCACTAGCCCAAGCGTTAAGCTCGGTTTTGCTATAATCTTTAACGCACACATTGTGAACAGTTTTATAAAAAAGTTCTGCTATTTCGTCAATATCACAGGGTTTATATTTTCTTAAACTGATTTTTAGTATATTGTCAATTTTTTCCATAAAACATGAGCCTTTCTTTGCAGTATATTTTACTTAAACTGATTAATTTCTTTTATGTACTGGTAGTCAATTGTTTTTAGTTTAGCTATAAGCTCGGTTTGGTCTATACCTAAATCTTCGCAAAGGCTTTCTAAACTGCTGTAATTGTCACGAAGTTTTGTGTTGATTACGCTTAAAAGCATAATAGGGTCGTTTGGTAAATTGTTCATATCGTCACCTTTAAATATTAATTTTCAAAGTCATCGCTTTTTTCAAAATTATTTTGTCATCTGTATTTTTTTGCTAAAAAACCCTCCTTTTTTTAAAGAAAGGTGAAAAGCTATCTTAATAGTCAAATTATTGTTTCTTTAAACATAACACAATATCTAATTTTAATCAATAGTATATTCTTTTAAAGGAAATAATATTTTTCTTTTTGTTTTTGCGTGTCTTAATGTTTGAAATGCTCCACCAAAATTATGTGTGACATAAGCCACAACAATATCAGCTTTTTCCACCATCCATTTATTGCGTTTCACAATCGCAAATTTGGGTGGTGTGTTTTCTATTTCAGGGTAAATTGTACCGTCATAACCCTGTGTAATCATATTATGATTTAAATATGGAACAATAAGTATAAGTTCAATGTTTGAGTATTTTTTCTTGTGTTTAAGCAAAACCCTCTTGCATAAAACATCAAATTCCCCATATCCACCAAGATAAAAAGTCTTAGCACCTTTTAAAATCAAATCCTCGGTAGTGTCATAAAGCCACTTTTCTACGTTCACTAAATCCGATACGCTACTATGCCCACAAAATGTTACTATCATAAAAACCACCTCTCTATATATTATAGGTCAATTTAACCCTAATTACAATAGGGCAACATGCCATAATATATTCAAGAGGTGAATTTTATGAATAGATTAAAGAGTTTGCGAATTGAACGTGGTTACACTCAAATAAAAATGCAAATGTTGACAGGCATTGACCAAAGTGATTATTCAAAAATTGAAAACGGAAAAAGATATTATACATTTGAACAATGCAGAAAAATCGCACTTTCACTGGAAACTAGCATGGATTACCTAGCTGGATTAACCGACGAAAAAGCACCTTACCCTAAAAAGAAATAAACAAACGAAAACAGCTAACCGACAATCAAATCGGTTAGCTGTTCTTATATACTGTTAATCATTTCAGACACAGCTCAACAACACACTCGACTGTTGTTTCGCTGTCCCAACTGATTTCTTTAATTTGCTTGTCCTCAAAGAATATCGGGAACTTAAATTTTATTTGCTTTATAAATCTGCCGTTAGGCTGCTCTTCTGGGTAAAGTTCTATACTTTCGATAAAGCTGTTTAAGAACTGTTTTTTCTCCTCGTCAGAAAATTTATCAAAAAGTTTATCGTAAAATATTAGGAATTGATAAATGTTGTCTGCTGAGATTTTTTCTTCTCTTACGTTTTGTATTCTCTTTTGAACTTCCTCAATTTGAAGTTCAATCACTTCCATTTTATCGTAAAAAGAATACAATCTGTCTTGCATATCTTGATATTTTCTATCGTATAATCTGTCGCTTGCGTCAAGGTTATCAATTTGCTGTGCCAACTTGTTTTTGGAAGTTATAACTTGTCTTAGCTGTTGCCTTAATGTGTCAAGTTCCTTATCAAGCTCAACAATGTCAATTTGTGAACTAATTCTACCTTTTATAGATTTAACAAATTTATCGTTATTCACAAGATTACGGATAATTTCGCTTACTGCATCATCAACTTTAACTTCGTTCCATTGCTTTTTATATGTGCAAGGCTTATCGTCAACCATTTTTCTGTGTTTGCAAGCATAGTAGTAATAGGCAGTGTAAAGTGTTCCGTCAGGCTTTTTCTTTCGGTTTGAATTTCCGTACATACCAGCACCACAAACAGGACATTTTATCAAACTAGACAAAAGATGTCTGTGGTCTAAATCGTGTTTTCTTTCGTGTTTACCAATGTTAAGTTTACGCTTTTCACTAGCAATCAACCAGTCTTCTTCGTTGATAATTGCTTCGTGTATGCCCTCAACTAACATATAATTATCTTGTTTTACAATGTGATAATCGTTTCGTGTGCCTAAAACTTTTTCATTTTTTCGCTTGCCATAAGCAATTTTACCACAATAAGTTTCGTTATCCAATACTTTTGTAATAAAAGCTGGAATAAAATGCTCGATGGTGTTGTTTTGACGAATTTTCTTCTTATATCCATGACTATTAAGGTAGTCAGCGATACCATTCGCACCCATATTTGTGTTTATATATTTATCGTAAATAATTCTAATTATCTCTACTTCGTCTTCGGCAATGTAAAGATTACCGTTTTCGAGTTTATAGCCATAAGGAGCAAAACCACCGTTCCATTTACCCTCACGAGCCTTTTGTTTTCGACCCTCCATAGTTTGAACTAGAATATTTTCTCTTTCAATCTCTGCAACTGCTGAAAGAACTGAAATCATCAGTTTTCCACTGTCTTTTGAACTGTCAATTCCGTCCTCGACACAGATTAAATTCACTCCAAAATCTTGCATACGTTGAAGTGAAGTCAAAACATCAGCAGCATTTCTGCCAAACCTAGAAAGTTTGAAAACCAAAACAAAAGAAACCTTGTCTTTTAGGCTTTCAATATCTTCAATCATTCTTAAAAATTCGCTTCGACCCTCAACACTTTTGCCAGATTTACCCTCGTCACTATATTCACCAGCAATGTCAAATTCCTGAAACTCAGCATATCTCCTAAGTTTTTCCTTTTGAGCTTCCAAACTATATCCATCAACTTGCATAGTTGTAGAAACCCTTGTATATATGTAACATTTCTTATTATTCAAATTAAATCTCCAAAATTACAGTTTAAATTATTTGTCCCAATTATTATTTTAAAGGATAAACGATAAAAAGTCAAGATAAAAAAACAAACTAACATAGAATTATCCACATTAGTTTGCATTCTTTAATAGCTATTTTTATTAAAACTCTAGATTGTCCTCATACAATTCATCAATATATGTGTTATCTCCATTCATTTCGTCTGGAATCAAGGTAATACTTATAGTATCTCCGTTATCAAGAATTGCAACTTTTTCTTTCAGCTTTGGTAAGTTGTTTATTGTAGCAGATTTAAAAATTCTTTTACAGTTTAAAGAAAATTCTTGATTAAATAAGCAAATTTGATTTATAAATGTATATTCAAATCTATATGCTGTTGTATTTAGTGCTAATAAATCCTTCCTTGCTTCATCACATAGTGCATATTGAAATTTAAATGATGACCATATGGAAGAATAAACACCTGAATCAATAATGTTATGAATATAATCTACACAGTTGGTGTCCTCAATGGAAATATCGGTAGGGATTGTAATTGTTACTTTGAAATATTTTTCGATTTTAATAATTTTTTTCAAGAATTCAATTTCAACATCTATTGAATTAGAAATATTAAACGGTTGCAATGTAGCAATAAGAAGAGTTTCATTGTGTTCTAGTGATTTGAATTCAAGTTGTCCACCAGATGAAATCTTTTTAACAAGATTACGATATTCTAATTCTGCAATATTAGTATTAATAAAAGGTGATATATTGAAATCCGTTTTAATTTTATTTAAATTAGCATTAAATGATATTGTGAAATTTCTATTTTTCTGTTCTTCATTTGTAATAACTAGTGTTCCATTATCTAAAATCTCTTTAGTTCTAAATAAAATATAGTCAAATAAAACTTCATCATTAAATTTTATACTATAAGGGGATGCTTTGGGGAAAGGTTTCGGGTGAATTGACATTTCCTTTCCTTGTAATGCTTCTGCTTCTATTTGGGTTGGGTCAGCAATTTCTCCAAGAAATTTAGTTGCTTCTTTAATATTAAAAATTACAGGTATTTGATGACGATATGAGTAGTCAAATATATTATCACAATAAATATCTGAGGCTTCTTTTGAGCCAACAATTACAGAATCGGAAATAATATTAAATCTTGGAGGGCGTTTCTTTTCTGCTTCTTTTGATAATGGTACACTTAACATTTCACAATTAACACCAATTGGTCTAAAACCATATCCTGGTACTGGATGAGTAGTACTAATGGTATTAATAAAACTAGATAGATTTTTGCCTACTTCATCTATTTTTCCACATTCAGCAAGATTTAAGTTGTGTTCCAAAGAAAGTTTAGAACTTGAATCGATTTTGTTAGAGATTTCACTTAATTGTGAAGAAATAATATTAGTTTGATTATTAGTTTCACAGATAATTGTATCTTCTATACGAGATGCTATAAACAAAAGTTCCTTGTTGACTTTCATTTCATAAAATTTTTTCAATATATTCAAAGAAGAAGTTACTATTTTTGTTACTCTCACTCTTGATATTTTAGTATTAGTATTTGCATATGCTATAGATTTACCAATTATACTTTTATGTGCACTCTCACGCTCGGTTATATCTCCAAAAAATCTTGCTTTTGCATCGTCAATTAAATCATTACTTATATAGTTGAAAAGCCCTTCAAAATCAATTTCTTCGTCCTTTGTGCAATTAAAATTTAGTTTTTCCTGTCTACCAAGATACTCCATTAATTTAATACGCATTACTTGTTCATCAGCTTTATCTTTAAGCTTATCTTTTCCAGCGTCCAACCCTAAATTACATATATAACCTAAAATTATACTCATTTTTTATCCCCCAACAACAAAAAAGTATTTTTTTGAATTTTATGTACATTAAAACAAATGCAAGTATTTTAACTACAATTATGAATACTTGTAACAATTTAATTTTAGATTATAAATATAAAAAAGTCAAGATACAATAATTTATCATTTTGACTTTTTACTTTCTATTCAACTATTTCCATTTTGGAAATAGTTGAGCTATTCTTAACAAGCTCCTGAAATTCCTTATCAGCAAGAAGTTCATTTCCGTATTTTTCTATCATTTTTGCCATAAAATCCATACATCTTTCAAAGTAAATATCTTTTTCCATAAATTCCTCTTTCATAAGTTATGGTTAAATTATATAGATATAGGGCTTAAAACACATTGACAGCCGATTGATAGAAAATTGACTGATTGAAATGTTAGTGAATTTATGATAAAATTAATTAAATATATCATAATACTGGAGGAACAATTTGAATTTATGCGATTTTAGTGCTGTTGTTGCACTGATTAAGAAATATATAACCGAGGATTTACTGCCAAACCAAGTGGATTTAATGTACGAACTATTTGGGAACTTTATGTCTGATGAGGAAAACACCGATTTCGACTTTGATAACGGCTTAGTTTGTCGTTGGATAAAAGGACAAGCGAGAATTTCGCCTAGAATTTGTAGTTATTATAGAAATAATAACGCTAAAAACAATTTAAAAACTGACATAGCAGAGCGAATTTTGCCTATTTCTTACGACAGTTCTATGCTTACACAGGAACTTCAAAACCTAGTCATACAAGATAGTGGGATTTCTGAAAAGCAAAAGAAAAATTTGCTTAATTCATATCCTTGTAAAACTGCAAAACAAGAAGCTGAATGTATCGCTGATGTTTTATGTTTTACTTTCGACAGACCATTTATTAAACGAGATAATCAAACAAAAAACTTGTTATTCTCAGCAAATCTTTCTCCAATGCTTTCTAATTTTATAATGGATGATGATTTTCCTAAACCTTGCAAATGGTTTTGTGGCAGAGAAAAAGAAATAGCTGATATTCATGCGTTACTTACCGAAAACAACAAACTTTTCCTAACTGGAATTGCTGGTATCGGTAAAAGTGAAGTCGCAAAAGCTTATGCAAAAACACATAAAAATGATTACACTAACATTTTATATATAAATTATTCAGGAAATTTAGTCGCTGACATTTCAAACCTTGATTTTATAGATGACCTTGATGTAGATAATAATGAGGAAAAATTCAAAAAGCACAATCGCTTTTTGCGTTCTTTAAAAGAGGACAGCTTAATTATTATTGATAATTTCAACAGCACAAAAGATGATTTTCTTTCTATAATTTTAAAATATCGCTGTAAAATAATTTTCACAACTAGAAATAAATTCACTAATTACAAATCAATGATTTTGAATGAAATTGAGGATAAAAATACTCTTTTTCAGTTGGTATCGGCATTTTATTCACAGGCAAATGAAAACCAGAACACCATATTTGAGATTATTAATTCTGTACATAGCCATACTTTTGCAGTTGAATTAATCGCTAGACTTTTAGAAAATGGTATTTTAGAGCCAGACGAATTATTCGAAAAATTACTATCTGAAAAGGTAAATATTAGTTCAAGTGATAAAATTGGAGCTAACAAAGACGGATTTTCAAGCAATGAAACCTACTATAACCACATTAGAATGTTGTTTTCACTTTATGAGCTTTCAAGTGAGCAACAAAAAATAATGTGTAATATGACAGTTATGCCAAAAGACGGAATTTCAGCAAGAAGATTTGCAATTTGGCTTAAACTTTCAAACTTAAATACAATTAATGAGCTTATAGAAATGGGATTTATCACAGATAAACCAGCTCGTGTAATTTCGCTTCATCCAATGGTTTTGGAAATTGCATTGGCAGATATTAAACCTACTGTAACCAAGTGTTTCAACCTTTGTGACAGCATACAGAACGAGTGTTTAATGCACGGAATAGACTTGCCTTATCACAGCGAAATGTTTGAAACAGTGCAGAATATTATCAATTTCACGCAAAAAGATGAACAAGATTTTTATTTAAGATTTTTGGAAGATGTCTTCCCATATATGGAGAAATATCAACACGAATACGGAAAGAAACTCATAATTTTAGAACTTTCAAACTTGCTAAAAAATCAATCTTTTGCTACAAATAATAGCAGAGCATTACTCCTAGATTTTAAGGCTTCTATGGAAAAGAAACCTGAAAAGGCTATTAAATTTGAGAAAGACGCACTTTCTGTTTTAGGGGAGCTTAACGAAAATAATGCTCATTTAAAATCAAATCTTCACGCAAATTTAGGTGCGTTATATAGAGCGACAAACAAAGATGTTCTTGCAAAAGAAAATATGGAGATAGGCATAGCAATTTTGGAGCAATTTAATATATGCGAAACCCACGATACCGTCCCACAAATTACAAATTATTCAATATTACTTGCAGAAACAGGTGAAGCTGAAAGAGGTATACTTGCCCTTAAAAAACTTCTGCGAACCGTCAAAAATCATAACTCTGATGTCTGTGAAGATTACGCAAATGTACACCTCTCAATAAGCAGCATTTATATAGCAATAGGCGATACCGCACAAGCAACAAAACACTATCAACAAGCAATAGAAATATTCCAAACCCTTTACCCAAACAACCCTGAATTATTGGAAAGTAAATTTCATTAGAAAATAATACAACTTTAAACATATATTATATGTTTAAAGTTGTATAAATGTCCTCGCTTATTTTATCCTTTAACTCGGTTGGTATTTGTACATCGGAGTTGTACAAAATCGAATCATATATTTTTTTATCATTTTTCTTCTTGAAAATATAATCTACAGCATAAACATTTTCTGATTTTTTAAAACAATCTTCAATTCTAAATGATTTAGGGAAAAAATATTTGCTGCGTTTATTACCATTTTTATCTATATCTTCTCCTAAGAGCAATGTAAACTCCAATTCTGTAAAGCCAAATTTATATGTATATGTGTCAGTTTTTATAGTTTCTAAAATAAATAATGCTGAATTTAAAGAAGGATATAAAAATTTCAAATTTTTTGTTTTTTTAACACATAATTCATAAGGATATCTTTCACTAAACCATATCTGATTTTCTCTTAACCGTTTATTCAAAGCATCGTTATAAAACTCTTTTGCTGTAAGCTTTTTATCTACACCAGTTAAATGAGCAAACTCTTTTATTGTAAAAGATATTTCAATAAACCTATTGTCAAATACAAACATAAAGGTATTTCCCAGTAAATTTTCTTTATAATCTTGAGCGAAGTCCACAATTTTATCTACAATAGCTATCCGATTCTGTTTACGCTTTTCGTTATTCGACATTTCATCCTCTTTTTCGACATTTTGTATTTAGAAAAAACGAGTGGATAATCACCACTCGTTTTTAATAGTTATTTTTGAGTTTTTTCTGCTGCCTGTCAGCCCCGATATTCGGTAGAATATCTAAATTGTTATCGGTATTTTAAGCCCCCGATATGGACTACATTTGTCTCTCAAATGCAAGCCCGACTTCCTGACGAAAGTCTATAAGTTGTGGTATTAACCTGCACCACATACAGCTCAGCTTTAACGTATCTCCACACGACAGACATTGCTATCTGTATTTATATTATATCCATTTTTTATTGTTTTGTCAATTGAAATTTTAAAATTTTAAAATTTCATATTCGCAAATTATCTAATACTTTTTTCAAATAAGAATAAACTCAATTTAATATCAATTCCCAGTCAATGCAAAACACCTCTTTTTACTGTATTCTTAACGTACAGAAAAGGAGGTGTTTTTATTTTACAGACTGAATTTTTAAGTTCCGATAGCGAATTGCCACCGTATATTGCGTACCCAAGATTTTTGATAGAGCTTGACATTTCCGAAACTTCTAAGCTGATTTACGCATTACTTTTGGACAGAGCAAGGCTTTCTATGGCTGGCGATGTTTTTAAAGATGATTTTGGCAAAGCTTATATTTATTTCACGATTGAAACATTAGCGAAACTGACAAACAAAAGCGATATGACTGTTAAAAACAGCCTTAAAATTTTGGAAGAGAATGATTTAATCAAAAGAATTCGCCAAGGTTTGGGGCTTCCCAGTAAAATTTATGTCAAAATTCCTAATGCCCAGACAGAAAGAAAACTGTCTGTCCGTAGTAAAGAAAATTGTACTTCTGACAGACAAAAAACTGTCCCTCAAACAGACAGAAAACTTTCTACTATTAATAACAATATTAATAATAATCATACATCAATATATGGCAAATTCAAAAATGTTCGCTTGAGTGATGACGATATTAACGAGCTTAAAAGTTCAGTTCCTAACTACAATGAGTATATCGAAAAACTTTCAAATTACATGGAGTCAAAGGGTAAAACTTATAAAAACCATTTGCTTACAATTAAAAACTGGGCATCAAAAGAGAAACCGACCGAAAAAAGAAATTATGATAATGAGGAGTACAAAAGCCTATGAATTTTATGCAACCACTGCAAAAACACTTAGCAAAAAGACCACTCGAAGAGGACGAGTATTTTAACGAGAAAGACAAATTAATCTACTGTAAAAAGTGTGATACACCAAGGCAAATTCGCTTTGAACGAGCTGGCAGAGTTTACGAACCATATGTTATGTGCAAGTGCCGAAAAGAAGATGACGAGCGACGAGAACAAGAAATTAAAAACCGTGATTTTATGGAGAAAATCAAAAAGTTAAAGGCAAACGGCTTGCAAGACAAAAGCCTTTACGATTACTGTTTTGCAAACGACAAAGGCTATAATGACGAGCTAAGACACGCTCACAGATATGTTGAAAAATGGGAGCAAATATATAAAGAAAACACAGGACTTATCATTTGGGGAGATGTTGGAACTGGCAAATCTTTCTTTGCTGGGTGCATTGCCAACGCACTTTTGGAAAAGGGAGTGCCAGTGCTTATGACAAACTTTGCAAGGATTTTAAACACAATGACAGGCTTATTCTCCGACGCAAGAAACGATTTTATCGACAGCTTTAATCATTACAGCTTGCTAATCATAGACGACCTTGGAATGGAGCGAAATTCCGAGTTCGCACAAGAGCAAATTTTCAGCATTATCGACAGTCGATACAGGGCGAACAAACCCCTAATCGTAACCACAAATCTAACCTTAAAAGAACTAAACAACCCAACAGACTTGGCACGTTCAAGAATTTACAACCGAATTTTAGAACGCTGTGTGCCAATTAAAATCAACAACCAAAACATACGAAATATAAATGCCAAACAAAATATGCAAAAAGCAGAAAGTTTATTTAAGTGAGGTAAAAATGACACAAGACGAAAAACTTTTATTGCAAGCAAAACATCGACTCGAAGCACAAGAGGCACGAAACCGAGAAAAGGAGCGAAAAGCACGAACAAGGCGATTAATACAACAGGGTGCAATTTTAGAAAATGTTTTTCCAACAGTAAGCACTATGGAACTGGACGAACTAAAACTGATGTTATCCGACAAATTAAAATTAGAATAGTACAATCTTTATCCCGAAGGGCGCACTTACTCACCACCCCAAATGGTGGTGGTATTTTCTACGAAAATCGTGCGTTCTGCCGAAAGCTAAGAAACGAAAGGAGCGACTATGGCTATCTATCATCTACAAGCAAAAATGATTACACGAAACACAGGGCGTTCCGTTGTAGCTGCTTCTGCCTATGCTTCTTGCTCTACAATTTGCAATGAATATGACGGTATAACCCACGATTATAGCCGTAAAAGAGGACTTATTTACAGCGAGGTATTGTTACCCTCAAATGCACCAAACGGATGGATTGAGCGTGACAAACTTTGGAATGCAGTTGAAGAAATCGAAAAGGCAAAAGACAGCCGACTAGCTAGAGAATTAGTTGTCGCTTTGCCAGTAGAAATTACTTCGCAAGACTGGATAATACTTCTCAAAAACTTTATTCAAAAGGAATGTGTCGATAAAGGTATGTGTGCCGATTTTAGTATTCACGATACAGACGGACACAACCCACACGCACATATTTTGCTAACTGTACGCCCACTTGATGAAAAGGGGAAATGGCAAGCAAAAACACAAAAAGAATATCTTTGCAGTAATGGAATTGAAGAAAAAGGCTTTACAGCCGAAGAATTTAAACTTGCAAAATCGCAGGGTTTTGAGAAACAATATATGTATAAAAATGGTAAGAAAAAAACATATTTAACACCCTCAAATGCAGAGAAAATTCCAAACTGTACTCGTGTATCAAAGTCACCCAAAAGCACTCGTTATGGGCGACAAAATCCAATTTGTGAAAAATGGAACAGCGAAGAACAGATTTTACATTGGAGAAAATCGTGGGAAATTCATCTAAATCAAGCTCTTGACATTTGTGGTTGGTCAGACAGAGTTGACAGCCGAAGCAACGCAGAGCGTGGCATAACAGAGCAAGCGACAATCCATGAGGGTGTACACGCACGAAACCTTGAAAAAGTTGGCATTGTTTCCGACAAATGCGAACTTAACAGGCAAATCAAAGCTGATAATTTGTTTTTAAAGGAACTAAAAAATAAGGTTAAAAAACTTACAAAAGCTATCAAAGAAAGCGTTCCATTAATAGCCGAAAATTTAGAAAATATTAGAAATTCACTGATTTTAACGCAGTATCAATTTTTAGGCAGTAAGCAAAGAACAAGCGAATTAACACGAAGTTTGGATTATCTCGTGCCACCACTCGAAGAATACAAGCAAGCACAAAAATTCATTAAAGATAAGTCTACACAAAAGAAAAAACTTGTGGCAGAACGCAAAACCACAAGCATTTTAAAACCGATCAAGCATATTCAAATTAACAGAGAAATTGCCACATTAACCGAAGAAATCGAAGAACTAAAAAACCGAATGACACAAATTTTAAACGAGCTTGAATGTTCAACCGAAGCCGAGTTCAAAAGTTTAAACAGTGATGTAAAAATAGCTAAATCCGACCTTGAAAAGCTAAAAATTCAACAAGAAAAACTATCAATCAACAAAGAAAAAGATATAGAAAAATTTCAAGAAATCAAGTCAAATATAACTCCAGAAAACGAAACCGAAGTGTTAACCGAGCGTTCCAAAATACGAGCCGAAAAAGAAAAATCACTAATTAATAAACTACAACAAATTCTCACAAAACAATTCGACTACACAAATTTCAAACACGCAAAAGACAATATTGACGATAAGCTAAACGAAGATATTAAACCAATTATACCACTAAAAGAAAGTTTGTCTAAGCCGAAAAATAAAGTGAAATCTAAAAAGAAAAGTTACGAAAGATAATAAATAAGGGCCACTGTTTTTTAGCAGTAGCTCTTATCGCTTTATCATAAATTATCATCACTAAAAGCATTTATCATAGTTAAAATTGCTTCTTTCTGTTTGTCTGTCAAGGAAGGAATATCTAAATCATTTCTTTTATCGACACCTAATAAATAATCGGTAGTTATTTTTAATTCATAAGCCAATTTAATTAATACATCAAAACTTGGTAGTCGCATAGATGTTTCATAAGCTGAAATCATACTTTTGGTAACCCCAATACGCTCTGCGAGTTGTGCCTGAGTAAGTTTTTTATTTAATCTTAATAACTTTAATCTATTTCCGAAATCAACCATATCAACACCTCTTTGCTATTAGTATACCTATTTTTTGTTTTCATTTGGTGTATATATAAGCTGACGGTTGACTTATATATAGATTAGTAGTATAATAATTTATAAAATATTGTTGAGGTGTAAAATGAATAAAAAAAGAGTAATTTCCGTAATAATAATCCTAATTATAATTGGTGCATTGATTGGAAACAGTATATATAATTCAATTGAAGAAAAACGATATTATCAAGAATTGTATGCCGAAGCTGTTAATTTTTATGAAAGAAATCAATATATAGATGCAAAAAACAAGTTAGTACAGTTACCTGAAAATTATGAAAACAGAGAAATTATGTTAGATGACCTTAATAATTTGAGTGATATATATTCTGAAGCATTGAAGCTTTTAGGAGCTGAAAATTTTGATGAAGGAATTACAATGCTAAATGAACTACCTCAAGATTATCGTGATACAAGAACATTAAAAGAAAATATATGGAAGCTAGAAATACTTACATCTTCTAAATGGGGAGATATAGAAAATAACACTAGTAATTCTAGTTGGATATATTTAGTTGATTTTTCAATAAATGAAATAAGTGATGAATTAGTATTATATATTTACGAAGATGAATATAGCCAAACAACTGTCGGAGACATCTTGATGAACGAATATTCGGATAAATTAGACCTAATTGAATTGCTAAATACAGATAAATGCTTTGTTGATAGTGATGAACGAGATAGTTTTACTATTAATATTTCAACTATTGAAGAAGGGTACTATATGGTTGAAACATCTTATTTTTCTGTAACGTATGTAAAACAATAATTAAAAATTTTAGATTTTAATTGAATTATATAAATAAGACTACAACAAATTTAAGTTGTAGTCTTATTTTATTCAGTTTATGTATAAACTAATTATTCTATTTTGAATTTTGCAAAAAATTCAAAGATTTTTTCTGGACACATTATGATATCATTATAAAAAATAGATATAAAAATTAAAATACCATTACTTAACAGTATTTCTTTAAATGCAATGTCATTAGAGTTTAGTAATGCTAAATTAGTAGTCAATAACGGAACAATTGATACCAAAAGACCAACTATATTTATAATAGTATCGTTTAGTTTAATCGAAAAAAATTGGTAATATTCATACTCATTCTGATGTTATACTCTCTATTTTGAGGAAAAATTCTTCTGCTTTTTTTATGCACAATTCAGCATCTTGCTTATCAAATATATATATAGAATAATCGCAATTCCATCGTTTATCTTTAACATGCATGAAATTAACTCTATCATTTTCATTTAAAACTCCCTTACAAATTAAAAAGTTTAAATTATTTTCTAAAGATTTATGTGATTCGGCTTCTTTAAGCTGGTTTTCCTTCCATTTGGATAATTTGTTTTTATTTTCCAATAAATATTTTAGGGTAAAAGTCATTGCATAAAAACATCTATCAGCACAATCTGAATATTTTTGTTTTTCACATAATAGTTTTGCTGAGTCAATAGCATCTTTAGCCTTTTCTCTAAGAAATATAAAGTTAATAACAGGTTTTATCAATTCATTTTTCAAGATTTCACTAGAAGTATCTTTATTTTTGTGAATTTGTAGTGCATTTAGTATTAATCTTTCTTTTAACATATTTTGTTCATCAATTGTAATATTATTATTATCCAAAACAGCTTTAAGTATATTAATTAAATGTGATTTTTGTATTCCCTTAAGATTATAAAAACTATCATACAGAGCAATATATTCTATTTTATTTTCATTTCTATTAGACCACATGGCAAAAATTAGAGAAACTCTTTTGTAAAACTCATTTTCAAAAAAATCTGAAAAAGAACTATATTGATCTTTTAAATCGCCATAAGAATAATCTACAATTGTATATATAAATGCAATTCGAAGTACATTATTCAAGTTCTGTTCTAACTGATCAAAACTTGTTGTCCACGAGCCTAAATTAAAAGCTAATTTTTGGGAATTGATATTATTTTCATTATTTCTAGTAAAGTGTTTGTCAAAATCAAAACAAGATATAACATCCATTGCAGAGTCATTTAAAATAGATATCAAAATAAATTCCCATGTCTCCACTCTAATTCTCGGTATATCCTCTTCAATAAGATTAGGTTTCAATTTATTATCCTCAATACAAATATTAATTCCGTATTCTTTAATACAATCATTTATAGACTTTTTAAAAGTATTTTTTCTTGGAATTTCCGTTAAAACTATATCTATAATATTCTTGTAATCTAAATCACAGAAAGGTTTTTTATCTAAATATTTTTCTAATAGTTCAAATTCGTTTTCATAGTTTTCTTTAATAACTTTTTCTAGATATAAAAAATTAGCTATTCTAGGTATTTCAATATTATCACCATCAATAAATTCATGGTTCTCATTTTTTAATCCTATATTCATTACAAACGGAAAAATATTAACTGGTATGTTATATTCTTTCTTCATATTCTTTTCCTCCAATTCTGTATATTAAATTTTAAAATATATTCATCTAAACAATCATTTGAAAATGCTGTGTATTATTGATTTCAATAATACACAAATTCCCTCAAAACAATTTCCTCGGCAGAGTTGATTATGTTGTTCATCGCTCCTACCCATGCCATTTGGTCGGTTGATTTTAGTTTTTCGGTTATGTTTTGGGATGTTTTCATTTGAGATACTAGAATTTCCATTTGCTCGTTTGCTGTCTTGTCCACTTCGTTTAAATGAGCGACTAGAGTGCCACTGGTTAGGAAATTGAAAAACAAAACTCTGCGATGTTCTTCTAAATACCTTCTCCTAAGCATTCCATATTTTGTGTAGTGTGCCTTTTCTTGCTTTGGCATAACAAAATTTGGGTAGTACATTCCGTCGTTTGATAAAGTGTAAGTTGTTATCATAGTTATTCCTCCTAAAATTTGGAAGATGAACTAACGAAGTTAGCCGTGCTTCCGACGGCTCGTCGGTTATATCATCTTAAAATATTTAAGAGCAGCCTTTATTGCATTTTCCTTATCTTTAGGGCATTGTGGGATAGTTTGATTATCTTTTTTAGAAGTGTTATAGCTTTTGCCAACTTCTAAGCCACATTTCTTTTTGATTTGGGAAATATATATAGTCGAAACCTTTAGGTCAAATTCTTTTAGCACATAATCTTTAATTTCTTGATAAGTCGCTTTTTGTTCAGCAGAAGTTAAATCAATCTCGTCAAGTTTCAACTCGACACCTATTTTGTCATTAGGTCTTTGTTGGGACAATAAAACAACTGTCTCTATGTGATTAGTATGTGGGAACATGTCTACTGGTTGGATTTTGGTTACTTTGTAGCCTTTTTTTGTTAGGTACTCTAAATCTCTGGCTTGGGTTTCTGGGTTGCATGAGATGTAGACCACTTTTTTAGGGGATAGTTTGCAAAGTGAGCTTAGGAACTTTTCGTCGCTTCCTGCTCTTGGTGGGTCCATAAACACTACGTCGCATGGCTCGTTTATCTCTGCCATTTCCACCATAACATTGCCAGCGTCTGCACAGATGAACCTAATATTTTTAGCATTATTCTCTTTTGCGTTGCTTATCGCATCTTTCACGGCGTCTTTATTTATTTCAACACCTAGCACGTTTCCTGCGTTTTTGGATGCAACCAAGCCGATAGTTCCTATGCCACAATATGCGTCAAGCACTTGCTCTTTGCCTGTTAAGCCAGCAAATTTCATGGCTGTGCCGTACAAAACTTCGGTTTGAATTGGGTTGATTTGGTAGAAAGATTTCGCAGAAATTCTGAATTTACAGCCACAAGAAATGTCGTAAATATAGCCTTTACCGTAAAGAACTTTTTCGTTTTCGCCCAAAAGCATTGAGGTGTGTTTATTATTCACGTTTTGTATAATGGTTGTAATATCTGGGTGAAGCTTTAATAGTTCGTTTACAAAATGCTTTTTAGCTGTGAAAACTGGAGTTCCTGTTACCAAAACTACCATTATTTCACCAGTGGCAAAGCCACGTTTAACTAAAACATGACGTAAAAATCCACGAGTTGTGAATTCGTTGTAAGTTGTCAGTTTGAAATCTTTTAGCAGTTTTCTAATAGAAACAATAATTTTGTCAGCCTTAATGTCTTCGGTTTGGCATTTGTCGACCGAAACAATGTTATGCGTACTTGACTGATAAACGCCTGAAACAATTTTTCCGTCACGTTTAGTGGCAAAAGCTGCCTGTACTTTATTTCTATAATTATAAGGATTTTCCATGCCGATAATTTCTTCTACATGGCCAAATTTACCTAAATTTCTTATACTTATTCTTTGTTTAAGCGAAAGTTGCTCTGTATAATTTAAATTTTGAAGTTGACAACCTCCACATTTTTTTGCGTGTGGACATTTTTCTTTTTGAATGCTCATAATTCACCTGTTTTCATTTTATTAATTTAATTATACCATTAAATTGCAAATAAAACAACAGTATAGCAAAAGATGACCTCTATGTTGTTCAAATTTGGGATAATAGTTTACTACAAAAATTAGTTAAATAAAAAGAAAAGCAAGTTGTAAGAAAAAATTACAACTTGCTAAGCTTGTAGAAAAAGGTTTTGTATTTGTGTAAAATACCGAAAATATATTTTCAAAACGGTAGGGGCGAGCTGTGCTCGTCCGAAATCAAGATGTTGAGTTAGTGCTTTTATAAAATCAATAAAAATATTTCTCTATTTTACACAAAACAAGACAAAACTTTTTGTTTTATCCACGGACGAGCACAGCTCGCCCCTAC
>JAWXUM010000029.1:0-34412 GCA_044432645.1 Clostridia bacterium
AGACAAAACTTTTTGTTTTATCCACGGACGAGCACAGCTCGCCCCTACAATGTTTGTGCAACTTTTTTTACAATATAGGTTTTTTGACAGTCTAATAGTGACGAACTGTTGTTCGTCACTATTTTATTATTACGAATAAATATTTATATCATCAATTAGGTAATTGTTTTTTTACACTTGATTTAATTAAATACACAATATGTGCAAGGGCAAGAAGTAAAATTATAGCCATTAGCACACCACACAGCCCACTAAAAATATTTAGCACTGCTTCGCTTTTGTCGAAATGTCTTCCGTCAATAAATTGCTTTTGCCATTCATCGTAAAACCCATAAGCACCTACAAAAAAAGGTACTATACTTACGGCTATCACTTTAGTGCGTAATTTTGACACCAGCAAAAACGACACAACCGAAAAAGTTGCAAGTACTCCTAAAACACTGTATAAAGCAAAATGCGCCAAAGTGCGTACAGATTTATGGATAAAATCTACTTGACTTATTGTTGGATCATCTATAAACAATTCGGCTAAAACATCTGCAATAGCTTGACTAGTTTCAGCTGTTTCAGTTCCAGTTTCAGTTGACAAATAATAAATCCCATACATCCAACCAATAGTCACCAAACAACAAATAATAGACAATATTCTATGTTTCATTTTAATCACTCTTTTCTAATATTTATAAGTATTAATCAAAACTTCAGCACATTTTATTCCGTCAACTGCTGCAGAAGTTATTCCACCTGCATAGCCTGCTCCCTCGCCACAAGGGTACAAACCTTTTACATTAATAGACTGCAAATTTTCATCACGCAAAATTCTAACAGGTGAAGAACTTCGTGTTTCTGGTGCTGTTAAAACAGCATCAGCACAAGCAAAACCACTTAGTCTTTTATTCATTTCATTTATACCAAATTTAAGTGACTGGCTTACATAATCTGGGAAAAGCTTATTTAAATCGCATGCACTTACAGCTGGTTGATAGCTAGGTAAAATGCTAGAAAAAGCTTTGGTTTTTCTGTTTTTCATAAAATCTTCAAGCCTTTGTGCTGGTGCGTTGTAATTAGAACCTGCCATTATGAATGCTTTTTTTTCTAATTCTTCTTGGAACTTAATGCCATCAAGTACGCCGTCACCAAAATCTTTTTCAGTAACGCCGACTAAAACAGCCGAGTTGCTGTTGACTTTATCTCTTGCAAATTCACTCATACCGTTTGTTACAACTGCGTTTTTAACCGAAGTAGCACCAACAACTGTACCACCTGGACACATACAAAAGGTATAAACACCTCTGCCGTTTAGCAAATGTACTGCAAGTTTATAATCAGCTGTTGGAAGTTTATCGTAAAACTTTCCATACTGTGATTTGTTTATATTTTCAGCTTTGTGTTCTATTCTTGCTCCAATCGAAAAAGGTTTAGCTTGCATTGCAACAGATTTATCATTAAGCATTTTAAAGCTATCCCTTGCACTGTGACCAGTTGCTAAAATCAAATTGTTACAATCAATAACCTGTTCTTGTCCTTTGTTTAAAACAGTTATCGCCTTAATTTCATCATTTACTATTTTAATGTCGCTCATAAGTGTTTCAAATAAAACTTGTCCACCTAAAGCTTTAATTTGCTCTCTTATATTTTTAACGGTGTTTGGTAGCTTATCAGTTCCAATATGTGGTTTAGCCTCGTATAAAATCTCTTTTGGGGCACCAGCTTTTACAAACTCTGTTAAAACTTTTTTTATTCGTTGGTCTTTTATGCCTGTATTAAGTTTTCCGTCAGAAAAAGTTCCAGCGCCACCTTCGCCAAATTGAACATTGCTTTCTTCATTTAAAATACGGTTTTTCCAAAAGTTTTCTGTATCTTTTGCCCTGTTTTCAACCGATTTTCCACGCTCTATAACTATAGGATTAAAGCCAGACTGTGCTAAAATTAAAGCAGCAAACATACCAGCTGGGCCAAATCCGACAACCACTGGTGGGACTTTAGGTGCTTTGTATTTTTTTACAATATAGTCAACATCATTTATCTCTTTTGCGTTTTTATCTTTGATTTCGGTATGCTCTTTCACTGCAACATCTATATTAAGCACATATTTTATATCGTCTTTTCGCCTTGCATCTATGGCTTTTTTGCTGATTTCACAATTTAAAATCATAGATTTAGGTGCACCAATTTTCTTGGAAACTGCCCTTATAATATCGTCTTTATTATAATTTAAGGGAAGATTTACACCTGTTACTCTTATTTTTTTCATTTAAATATTACCTTTTCACTAGCTGATTTACCAGCTATTATTCCTGTTGCCCATGCAAAATGCAAATTGTATCCACCACAATCGCCATGAATGTTTAAAACTTCACCTGTGATGTATAAATTTGGGCATATTTTTGACTGCATTGTAATTGTGTCGACTTCTTTTAAAGGCACTCCACCACTTGTTAGTTGTGCGTCCTCATAAGATTTTAAACCTTTAACGCTCACCCTGAAATGTTTTAGTTTGAATGCTATATTTTCAATTTGGCTTTCTTTAAGCCTTTCAGCTTCTAATAGATTATCAATCTTGCACATTTTTATAATTTCATAGCCTAATTTCATGTTTACAAGACCATTTAATAAGTCACCACTTTTCATAAATGGTCTTATTTTTATTAATTTTGTTATATAATTAACTATTTCGTCATGTGTTATGTCGCATAAATCTAAATCTAGTGAAAATTTACCTTTATTTACAAGCTCTTTTGCGCCTATAATGGACAAATTAAACACACAAATGCCTGAAACTGAATTTTTACCGAAAATAACTTCGCCTTTTTCGCTTTTTAAAATTTGATTATTTTTGACTAAGCTTGCTGTGCATTTTGCCCTTACACCAGATAAGGCTTTTAAATACTTTTCATCACTGGTAAATCCTGTCAAAACTGGGTATAAATCTGTCACGCTATGGCCTAATTTTTGGGCTAAGTCATAACCTTTTAAAGAGCCTGAAAGTTTAGGCGAAGCTTTGCCACCAACTGATAAAATTACTTTTTTGCCACAAATATATTCACCATTTGACGAATATAAAGTGAAAATTCCGTCTTCTTTTTTTATGTCTTCAACTTCGAAATTAAGTTTGCAGTCAACATTTTTTTCGCTACAAATATCCGACAAAGTTTTAACAACTGTAAGCGCTTGTTCGCTTTTTGGGTAAACTCGCCCCTGAACATCGGCAAAAGTTTTAATGCCTATTTCTTCAAAAAAATCACATATTTTTTCACAAGGGAAATTTTGAAGAATTCCTTTAGTTTGACTGTTATCGCCGTAATAATGACTTATATCTATATTTTTATTAGATAAATTGCATTTTCCGTTTCCAGTCGCAAGGAGTTTTTTACCTATTTTAGCGTTAGCCTCTACAAGCAAAACTTTTTTATTATCGGCTGAATGTATAGCAGCCACAAGTCCAGATGCCCCAGCACCAACAACAATTACATCGTATAACATAGCATTATTTCCTTTACTTTAAGTCACTTTATATAATACCACATTTTGCTTAACTGCACAACTGCATAATATCACCAAAAGTATAACCCATTTCTTCCCACTTAGTTAAAAGCTCGTCTAAAATTTCAGCATTTGTGCTTGATGTACTGTGCAGTAAAACTATAGCTCCACCATGAATTCTGCTTAAAAGTTTGTCAAAAGCTTCATCAGTAGTAGGCTGGTCGTCTTCATACCAATCAACATAAGCTAAACTCCAAAAAATTGTGCTGTAGCCAAGTTCTTGTGCCATTTCTAAATTTTGTACTGAAAATTTCCCTTGTGGTGGTCTGTAAAGTTTCACCATTTCAGTTCCAGTTATTTCGTAATATTTTTCTTCTACAGCAGTTATTTCGGCTGCGAAAGTTTCAATGTCAGATATTTGCGACATATCAAGGTGTGACCATGTGTGATTTGCTACATAATGCCCGCTGTCTGCCATTAATTTTACTAATTCAGGTTCAGTTTCGAGGTAATTACCTACTAAAAAGAACGTTGCCGTTACATTGTGCTTTTCTAAAACCTCTAAAATAGTTTCCATATTACCGTTTTCGTAACCAGCATCAAAAGTTAGATAAATCTCATTACTTTCTGTATCGCCTACAAAATAGCTGTCATACTCAGCTAAAAACTCGGCACTTTCATTGCCTATAGGGCACTGCCCGTCGGTTTGAAAGCTAAGCCCCCAGTTTGTAATTTCAGCACTTGTTGTTATGCTTTGATTTCCCCTAAAGGCTACAGCAACACTAGTAACTAAAACAATAGCAAACACACAAAAAATAACCAATATACGTTTTTTAGCGATTTTTAAGTATTTTTCAAAATTTTTATTTTTCATATAACCACTCCTTTGTGTATTAATATGAAAAAATAAAGTTTATTATTCAACTAAAAATGTTATGAACTTAAGGAAAATTATCATTTATTTTTTATATTTGGGATTTGCTGTTCTTATAAGCTTTTCATTTTTAGTTTTTATCCTTTCAAAAGCTTGTAATACTTTGTTAGGTATTTCCACATGAGAAATGTATCCAGCACCTTTTGGTCCATATCCATTTTCGTCATCTTTAAGCCTTGGAATTTCTCCCATTAAAAGTGTAGAATAATGCTCAACCGACCACATTCCCTTAGGTAAATTATCGAAAGTAACTATTTTATTTTCGTTAACAAATTCAACAGAATATGTGCAGTAATTAATTATATTTAAATTTGGTTTGTATTTTTTAAGCACCGCCCACATTCTTTTTTGCATAGAGGCATCTTGGCTTAAAATAATGTTATCACACTGAAGATTTTCTTTTTCAATTAGGTTAGTCAAAAAAGTTATATTATTACCACAGTTTGTTGATTTTGTTTCTATATAGTCAACATCTACGCTGTATAAAGTTTTAATATAATGTCTAAAAAGTTCAGATTCTTGCATATTAGTTGTATCTAAATCTTTAAATAAGTTAGCCATTTGTTCTCTTAAATTGTTTGTTGTATGCCCAGCACCACCTACTATAATATACTTTTTGGCAATGTTTTCGTTTATAGCCTTAGCTAAAATATCTCCACCACATAAAATGCTACCACCAAACAAAACCATAATATCAGCTTTATCGCAGTCAAAAGCTTTTAAGCGTTTTTCTTTGTCGAAAATGTCGAAGTCACGCACACCACAAAACTGTGCTAAAATATTTAAATCGTTAATCATAATCAAAACTCCTTATAATTAAACGGACGGACAATATAAATTGCTCCGTCCGTTTTGCTATTTTACAATTCTTGCCAAGAAGAGTTGTTTTTTCCACTGTTTATAACAGCGTGTGTGAATTTAACACCGTTTAAACCGTCTTCAACAGTTGGGAAAATATATTTATCCACAGTTTTACCATTTTTAGAATTAATAATGGCGTCTGCAACATCTTTATAAATGTTTGCAAAGGCTACAAATAAACCCTCTGGGTGACCTGACGGAATTCTAGCATATGCACCAGCTTTTTCCTTAATGTATCCTTCGCCTTTGAAAATAAGCCTTGTAGCCTCATCTTTTGGTGTGTATTTAATTTGCTCCGGGTTAAGTTCTTCCCAAATAATTGAACCTTTTGTACCGTAAATTCGAACAGTTAAGTCGTTCAAATGCCCAGCAGCTACTTGGGAACACCAATAAGCACCATTAGCACCGTTATCATACTCTAAAATAATATTAGCGTTTAAATCTAAACTATTACCCCAAGAATTTGTTGTTGCTAACAGTTTTTTTATTTTAAGTCCAGTTGTAAAGTGAATAAAGTTTTCAATATGAGTACCAATATCACCAGTACAGTTGGATATACCAGCTTGTGTCGGGTCCTTTCTCCAAAGTGAAAGGCTGTGGTCGGCTTCTTGAGCATTTTTAACATCATCTAAAAGCCAGCCTTGAATATACTCTGCATTAACATTGATAACTTCGCCAATGTCGCCATTTTCAATCATTTCTTTTATAACTCTAGCCATTGTATAGCCAGTGTAAGAATACGTAACAGCGAAAATTAAGCCTTTATCTTTTGCTAGTTTGCAAAGTTCTTCGGCTTGCGAAATTTCAAAGCAAAGAGGTTTTTCGCAAACGACGTTAATTCCGTTTACTAAAAATTCTTTTGCAATATCATAGTGAGTAAAATTTTGTGAAGTGATAACCACAAAATCAATATTATCCTTTTCGCTTTTTGCTAAAGTTTCATAATCGTTATAAATTTTATCTTCACTTAAACCGTAAGTTAAACCAGCTGTCATATTTTTTGAAGAGTTACGGCTAAAACAACCAGCTACAAGCTTTAGTCTAGGGTCAAAATCTATAGCAGTTTTATGAACCTTTCCGATAAACGAGTCTAAATTACCACCGATAAGTGCATATTTTAGTATATCCATAAATAACTATGCCTTTCTGTTGTTTTTAATTAATATTTAAAGTGACATTGCAAGTGCTTTTGCAAGTTGGTCTGGACATGATGTTGGTTTGTTACCACATTTTACACCAGCAAAACGGTCGATAACGTCCTTAACTTCCATTCCTACAACAATTTGGCTAATTCCTAGTAAATTTCCTGGGCAACCACCTTCAAAATTTACTGATTTTATTTTTGTTCCGTCTAGTTCATAACTAATTTTTCTTGAGCATACTCCTGATGTTTTGTATTCCATAATAATCCTCCGTTAATTTTATATTTTTAATGATTTTGTGCAGTAAAAAGTTGACACATTATGCTCATGGAGCTTACCAAAGCCATTGGTGTCGCTGTAAATATCAGCTAAAACAAAGCCTGCTTTAAGTTGCATACCAATTTGTTCTTCTATAGTATGTGAAAATTGAACGCCGTCATTGTTTTTTAAGCCTTCTTCTAAAAGTTTTTTGTCCTTAAGTGGGTTGTAAGGCAAAATGTATTTTAACTTGTCATTTTCGTCAAAAGCAAAATTAATTTCATTATCAAAACCAGCTAACAAAATTCCACCTTTTTTCAAAACCCTAAAGCATTCTTTCCACACATGGCCAACATCTTCTATATAACAATTTGATACTGGGTGAAAAACAAGGTCGAAGCTTTCGTCATCAAAAGGAAAGGTTTTTGTCATATCACCGTGAACTATTTCTATGTCATAGTCCTCACGCTTTGATACAATTTTTTCGTTGTTCAATTGCTCTTTTGAATAATCCATAACAGTACATTTTGCGCCAACAGCTGTGAAAATTGGCATTTGTTGACCACCACCACTTGCAAGACCTAAAATTTTAGCACCTTTCATAGGGCAAAACCAGTCTAGTGGAACTGTTTTTGTGGGTGATAAATAAACTCCCCAATCGCCATTTAAAGCTTTCACATAAGTTTCGTGATCAATCATTTTAGCCCATTCCCAACCGTCTTTATTCCAACTGTCAATGGTTTGAGAATTTATGTCGGTGTAATTAATATCCATAACTGCCTCCTTAGAATATTAAAACTATTATACAACAAACAATTTTTTTTTGCAAATAAATTATACATATTGACAATATAAAATTTTAGGAGTAATATAATATTATCCAATGGGAAAGTATATCTGCCCCAAAGGTATTAATTAAAAACTACTGATGATAAGGTTAACACCTGAAAGCAAGGCTAAAAACATAGAGTTACTGTGTCTATATTCCTGTACGCTTTTTTAGGTGTACAGGATTTTTTTATGAACAGAATTGCGATTGCTAGTATAATAATTGAAGATAAAAACCAAGTTGAAGCAATAAACGCTATACTTCACCAATATGGCGAATATATGGTAGGCAGAATGGGTATACCATATAAAGCACGGAAAATAAATATTATAAGCGTAGTTTTAGACGCACCTAACAACATAATAAGCGCTATGTCGGGCAAACTAGGTGCTTTAAGTGGTGTTACCTCGAAAACTATATACTCTAAGGAGTTCCCAGATGAATAAAGATAAACTTGTTTCAATTTTAGAACTTGACGATTTCACACCATATTATAGGCTTGCAAATGCTATTAAAGAAAAGCACTATGGCAAAGATATTTATATTAGGGCAATTGTGGAGTTTTCAAATCACTGCAAAATGGACTGTAAATACTGTGGTCTTAACTGCCACAACAAAAAAATTGAGCGTTTTAGAATGTCGCCAAGAGAAATTGTAGAAACTGGTATAAAGGCTCATGAAGCTGGTTACAAAACCTTAGTTATGCAAAGTGGTGAAGATGCTTTTTATACAGCTAAAATTTTAGGCGAAGTTGTAAAAGCGATTAAAAAAACTGGAATTGCTATAACTTTAAGTTGTGGAGAAATGAGTTTTGAAGATTACGAATATTTGAAAAGCTGTGGAGCTGACAGATATTTGCTTAAACATGAATGCTCTGACAACGATATTTACTCTTATTTGCACACGACAAGTACGTTTGAAAACCGAATTAACTGCCTTAAAAACCTTAAAACTTTAGGCTATGAAGTCGGTAGTGGCTTTATGATAGGCTTGCCAAATCAAACACTTCAAACTGTTGCAAATGATATTTTACTGTTAAGTGAAATTGAATGTGATATGGCTGGGATTGGTCCATTTATACCACACCCTGAAACAGATTTAAAAGATTTAAAATCTGGTAGCACTGAACTTACTAAAAGAGCCGTTGCGCTTACTAGAATTTTAATGGGCAAAATAAATTTGCCCGCTACAACATCACTAGGTGTTGTAAATAACAAAGATAAAAACGATATATTCTCCTGTGGTGCTAACGTAATTATGCGAAAAGTCACCCCAGAACCATATAAATCCTTGTACGAAATTTATCCCTCAAATTTAAAAGAAACTAACATTATAGAAGAAAGAAAGGAGCTAGAGGCACAAATTAAAGCCCTTGGAAAAGTGCCTGTGTAAGCTTATGTACAATGCAAAATCTAGAATAGCTACTGAATTTATAGACCACGACGAAATTTTACAAAGCCTTGAGTACGCTGAAACTAACAAAGATAACATTGAGGTTATCGACCAAATTTTAGAAAAAGCAAAACTAAAAAAAGGAATTAGCCATAAAGAGGCTGTTGTACTTTTAATTAACGAAAATGAAGAAGTAAAACAAAGAATTTACAATTTAGCAAGAGAAGTAAAACAAGAATTTTACGGCAACAGAATTGTGCTATTTGCTCCACTTTATTTGTCAAATTACTGCATAAACGGCTGTACTTACTGCCCTTATCATGGCACTAACAAAACTATTGCAAGAAAAAAATTAACTCAAGAAGAAATTGAAAAAGAAGTTATAGCACTTCAGGACTTGGGTCACAAAAGGCTTGCTATTGAAAGTGGAGAAGACCCACAAATTAATCCTATTGAGTATATTTTAGAAAGTATTAAAACAATTTACAGCATTAAACATAAAAACGGTGCTATTCGCCGTGTTAATGTTAACATTGCAGCGACTACTGTTGAAAATTACAAAAAGCTTCACGATGCTGAAATTGGTACATATATTTTGTTCCAAGAAACTTACCACAAAGAAACTTACGAAGTTTTGCACCCAACAGGCCCTAAGCACAATTACGCTTACCACACAGAGGCTATGGACAGAGCTATGGACGGTGGAATTGATGATGTTGGACTAGGTGTTTTGTTCGGTTTAGACCTTTACAAATACGAACTAGCTGGAATTTTAATGCATGCTGAACATTTAGAAGCTGTACATGGTGTTGGCCCTCATACAATTTCTGTTCCTAGAATTTGCCCAGCAGAGGGTGTTGATATAGGCGAATTTAGCAATGCAATTTCAGATGAAATTTTCGAAAAAATTGTAGCTATTTTAAGAATTTCAGTTCCTTATACAGGAATTATTGTTTCTACTCGTGAAAGCGAAGCTACTCGTTCAAAAGTTATCGACTTAGGTGTTTCACAAATCAGTGGTGGTTCTAAAACTTCTGTTGGTGGTTATGCCGAAGAAGAACCTGAAGAAGAAAACTCAAAACAATTTGATATTTCCGACACTAGAACACTTGATGAGGTTATAAATTGGTTAATTAGAACAAATCATATTCCAAGTTTCTGTACAGCTTGCTACAAACTTGGTAGAACTGGTGACAGATTTATGAGCCTTGTAAAGTCTGGTCAAATCAAAAACGTATGTCAGCCAAATGCTATTATGACTATTAAAGAATATGCAGAAGATTATGCAACCCCTGGTACAAAAAAATTAATTGATAATTTAATTGAAACAGAAATACAAAAAGTTCCAAACGAAAGAGCAAGGGCAGTTGCGATGGATAATTTATACAAAATTGCAAAAGGTCAAAGAGATTTTAGATTTTAGAGCGTACAATTACAATGAAAATAAATAGGAGGCAAATATGAATTTTAACAGCACACCATCAGCCAATAGATTACATATTGCCATTTTTGGCAAGCAAAACAGTGGTAAATCTACACTTTTAAATGCAGTTACAAATCAAGATGTTGCAATTGTTTCAGAGCATAAAGGTGCTACAACCGACCCAGTTTACAAAGCTATGGAGATTGCAAAAGTAGGACCATGTATGCTTATCGACACTGCTGGTTTTGACGACAGTGGAGATTTAGGCAAACTTAGAGTGGAAAAAACAAAAAAAGTGTTAGATAAAACAGACGTAGCACTTATGATTATTACTGACGATGAACTTGAATACGAAAAAGCTTGGGTCGAAGAAATTTTAGCTAAAAAAATTGCTATTATCTTTGTTGTAAATGACTTTGAAAACGGAAAAGCAGAAGATTTAGTAAAACTATGTAAGACTGAATTTGGCGAAGATGGAATTATAGTTAATGCTGAAAAAAGAATTGGCAGAGATAATTTGATTGAAGCGATACTGAAATACATGCCTGAAAAATTTGAAGAAACTAGCATAACTGCAAGACTTGTTAAAGAAGATGATGTTGTAATGCTGGTTATGCCTCAAGATATTGGTGCACCAAAAGGCAGACTTATTTTGCCACAACAACAAACTACAAGAGATTTACTTGACAACAAATGCACTGTAATTTCTATAACACACGATAAAATGGAAAAGGCTTTAGAATGTCTTAAAAATCCACCAAATTTAATTATAACCGACTCGCAAGTTTTCCCTTATGTGTATGAAAGAACTCCAAAAGAGTCAAGGCTGACTTCTTTTTCGGTTTTGTATGCATCTTATAAAGGTGATGTTCAAATGTTCCTTGACGGAATTAAAAAGTTTGAGGCCTTGCCTAGTGACATGCCTTTAAATGTTTTAATTGCAGAGGCTTGCACACATGCACCACAAACCGAAGATATTGGAAGAATTAAAATCCCTAACATGCTTAAGAAAAAATACGGCGAAAGAGTTGAAATTACCGTTGTAAGTGGCAATGACTTCCCAGACGATTTAAGCAAATACAATTTAGTTATCCACTGTGGCGGTTGCATGATTAACAGAACACTTATGATGTCAAGACTTGCAAAACTCGATGCTCAAAATGTAGCAATTACAAATTATGGAATTTTCTTAGCTAATAATGCTGGAATTTTGGATAAAATAGATTTATAAAAATAAAAACGACAACATTTTTTGTTGTCGTTTCAGCTTGTCGAAAAAGGTTTTGTATTTGTGTAAAATACCGAAAATATATTTTTAAAATGGTAGGGGCGAGCTGTGCTCGTCCAAAATCAAGATGTTAATTTAGTGCTTTTATAAAATTAATAAAAATATTTCTCTATTTTACACAAAACAAGACAAAACTTTTTGTTTTATCCACGGACGAGCACAGCTCGCCCCTACAATGTAGGTACAACCCTTGTGGTCAATGTCACGAACTTAAGGATTTCAGTAGGGGCTACCATTGGTCGCCCGAAACAGAGGAAAGTTGTATCTTTTCCGAGGAACGCATGCGATGCGTTCCCTACAATAAAATATCAACAAGTTCTAATAAATCATGAATTTCATGAGTGATTTCAAAACCGTTATTATCTTCGTTTTCTGGGTTGCACCAAATGCAGTCTAAACCACAGGTGTTAGCTCCCTTTATATCAGAGTTTAAACGGTCGCCTATTACTATACATTCGCTTTTGTCAGTTATATTCAAATGGTTTAACACGTAGTCAAAATATTCTTTAGCAGGTTTTGCAAAACCTGTTTCTTCTGATACGAAAATTTTGTCGATATATTTGTGCATAGGCGAATTTTCAATTCTTGAATACTGAGTTTCAGCAATTCCATTTGTAATGATGATGATTTTATATTGTTTGCTTAATTTTTCTAAAATTTCTAAAGCGTTAGGCAATAGCTGGTTTTGGGTTCCTAAACAAATTGGAAACTGCTTAGCCATGTCAGCAGCATCGCCATTAATATTTAAAGCTTTAAAAAAATCTGCAAATCTGCCTATTGTAAGTTCAGCTTTTGTGCATTGATTTTTTTCTAGCTTTTCCCACCAACCAAGGTTGATTTTAGAGTATATATCCATTAACTCTTTGCTAAATGGAACGCTAAAATTATAGCTGTTATAACATGTTTCAAATGCAACTTTTTCGTCAGCATCAAAGTCCATTAAAGTTCCGTCGTTGTCAAATAAAAGGTATTTGTATTTGCTCATAAAATCCTCCAATAATAAAAACACTTAGTGCAATTTGTAGCACTAAAAACAGTGGTATAAGTATGTAAAACTTTGGTTTTCGAATTTTGTGTCGTGTGATAAGCATGGCAAGTAAAGCGCCTAACGCCCCACCGAAAAATCCTAGTGAAATCAAAGTTTTTTCAGGTATACGGTAGTGCTGTTTTATGGCTTTTCGTTTATCCACAGCGTAAAAAATGAAAGTTATAAGGTTGAAAATCAAATAAATTGCTAAAATTAGTTCATACATAGGCTTTATCCTCATATATATTTATAAGTCGAAATTTTTATTTCTAGTTAGGATAATTAAAGTTTACAATAATAATATAGTTTTGTCAAATGGAGGATATATGAAAACTAAGGCTGTTTATATAATTTTATGGATTTTGTTAATTGCAACTGTTTTAATTGTAGGAAATAATTCTTATCAAAATGAAGAGATAGATGAAGAAATAGTGCAAGAAAGTGAAGAAATTACAATAACTGAAAATGAAGAGGATGAATATATGCAGGGGCTTTGGGTTTCGTATATTGATTTAACCACAAGTGAAAAAACTATGGAAGCTTTTGAGGCGAATTTTACTCAAATAGTACAAAGTGCAAAAGAAGTAGGCACGACAGCTTTGTTTGTGCATGTAAGACCTTTTTCTGATGCTTTGTACGAGTCGGATTATTACCCATGGTCACACATTTTAACAGGTACGCAAGGGCAAGACCCCGGCTATGACCCACTTGAATTTATGATAGAACTTTGTCACAGCCAGGGCATTGAGTTCCACGCATGGATAAACCCAATGAGGGTCGCACTTGAAACAATACCGTCAGAACTTTCGGTTGATAGTGTTTATAACACATGGATTGACGAACACCCTTATTATTTTATAGAAACTGATAGTGGAATTTATTTAAATCCAGCTTACACAGAAGTTCGTGAGTTAATAGCAAACGGTGTTGCTGAAATAGTAGAAAATTACGATGTTGACGGTATTCATTTTGACGATTATTTTTACCCAGAAGACATAAGCGAAGAAGATAGCCTTGCCTATGAAGCCTATGTAGAAATAACAGAAAACCCGCTTGGTTTAAGTGATTGGCGAAAGGCTAATGTTAATGTAATGGTGTCGCTTGTCTATAGAACTATAAAAAACATAGATGAAACGGTAAGTTTTGGAATTTCACCGCAGGCTAGTTTATCTAACAACGAAGAACTTTGTGCTGATGTTATGCTTTGGTGTAGTGTAAGTGGATATTTGGATTATATTTGCCCACAAATTTATTTTAGCTATGAAAATGAGGCATTAGCTTTTTTGGAGAGCCTTGAAACTTGGACAAATCTACAAAAGCACGAAAACCTTGAAATTTACATAGGTTTAGCACTTTACAAAGCTGGCACCGACAGTGACGGTGGAACTTGGCTTGAAAGAGATGACATTATAGTTTCGCAAATTGCAGACAGTATAAATTACGGCTGCGACGGATATATACTTTACGACAGTAGTTCTCTAACAAGTGAACTAGCAAAAAGTGAAGTGGAAAATATTATTTCAAGTGAATATAGCTAAGAAATATGCACCATACTTTAAACAAAAGGATGGTGCATATGAAATATTATAATAAAATTTTTTTAGCAGGATTTTTAACAACTTTAGCAATTTCAGCTTTAACTTTTACAGCGACAAGCGAAAATTTAACCGAAGATGTTATAAGAATGCATGTAGTGGCAAATTCTGACAGTGATTACGACCAAATGGTGAAACTAGCAGTGAAAGACGAGGTAGTAGCTTGTGCAAGTGAAATTATAGAAACTTCTTTAACAATAAATGAAGCAAAAGAAAGCCTTGAAAACGAAATAGTTACATTGGAAGAAGTTGCAAACGATTACTTAAAGCTTTACTATACGGACTATAATGCGAAGGTTTTGGTTGAGGAAGAATATTTTCCTACAAGATATTATGACGATTTCACGCTACCAGCTGGTAATTATATAGCGTTAAAAGTTATGTTAGGTCAGGCAGAGGGTCAAAACTGGTGGTGTGTGGTTTATCCAAGCCTTTGTACTGGTTCAGCTATAGAGTATGAAAGTTTAAGCGATAGCGAAGAAAACTTGATTACAAAGTCACCAGTAATTTCTTTTAAGATATACGAGGTGTATTTAGAAATAAAAAATAAATTTGATTTTTAAAAATCCTTTATGATATAATAAAAATATCAATAAATTAAGGGGATTGTTATGCTACAGCTTATTTTAGGAAAAACTGGTTACGGTAAAACTGAATATGTGCAAAACTTGATAAAAGATTTATCTAAAACAAAAGATATAATTTTCCTTGTGCCAGACCAAGTTGGCTTCAACATGGAAAGAGATATTATTAATATATGCCCAGCACACCAGGCTGCTAAGGTTAAAGTTTTCACTTTTCAAAGGCTTGCCGAAGATGTTTTTAGAACATACGGCTCAATTAGTGAAAAAAGAATTGATGATAACGGAAGAAATTTGCTTATGTCCTTAGCTATTTCCGACTGTACCGACAGCCTTGAAATGTACAGCTCTAGTGCAAAAGCAGGCAGGCTAACTAAACTCATGCTTGATGTTGTGAAAGCTTTTAAATCGTCACAAATTACACCAGAAGACCTTTTTGAGTTAGTGTTCACTTTAGAGCAAAAAGGATTAAAAAATAAAATCAAAGAAATAGCGCTTGTTTACCAAAGTTTTATGGCAAGGCTTGAAAATGTGTACATAGAACCGTGGGATATTTTGACAAAAACATCTGAAATTTTAAATCAAAACGATTATTTTAAAGATAAAATTTTAATTATTGACGGATTTGAAGTTTTTGACAAAGAGAAATTTGCTATTATAAAACGTGCTATAGGCCAATGTGAAATGGTGTATGCTACTTTGTGTTGTGAAGATGTTTACAGTGATAAAACAGCTAATATTTTTACGTATATTGAAAATACTGGTAAAACACTTATAGCACTTGCAAAAGAGGAAAACATCAAAGTTTACCATTTGTTCAGCTTGAAAAGGGGTATAGATTTACTAATCCTAATTTAGAAAATTTAGAAAAATATTTCTTTACTAATTTAGAAGCTAAAGAAAAATCAAACGGCGACGGCATATATATTTACAAAGCTGCTGATATTTATAAAGAGGTCGAATATGTTGCAGCTACTATAAGGAATTTAGTGATTGACGGTTATAGCTATGGCGATATAAATGTAATATGTAGCGACGATAGCCCTTATATTAGTGTAGTGGAAAGCGTTTTTGAGAAATATGAAATCCCAGCTTTTATAGCAAAACCAAGAATGATAGACACTTCTCCACTTGTAAGGCTTGTGTTAACTGCGTTTAAAATAGCTGAATTTGGTTTTAGAACAGAAGATGTTTTAAGCCTTGCGAAGTCTGGACTTTGCGGACTTAATTCAAGCGAAATATCTGTTCTAGAAAATTATGTGTACATGTGGAAAATAGAGGGTAAGGATTGGCTTAAAAACTTTGAAAAATCGCCCAATGGTTTTTCGAAAAAAGAAACTGGCATAAAACTTGAAACATTAGAAAGCTACAGGCTTAAATTGGTTGAGCCTTTAGTTAATTTTATAAAGAAAACTAAAAACAGCACAGGTGTTAAACTATGTGAAGCGACATATACGCTACTTGTGGCTTACGAAAGCGAAAAATATGTTTGGAGCAATTACAAAAACTTAGAAAAATTACTTCTTTTAGATGAAGCACAGGAGCAAGTGCGTATTTGGGATGAGTTTATAGAAACGCTGGACCAATTCGCCGGTATTTTGGGTGAAAAAACTGTAGAGTTTAAATTTTTCTCAAAACTATTAAAAGACGTTTTATCTAAACAAGAGATAATGGATGTCCCGTTAAAACTTGACAGCGTAATGTTTTTAGTGTCAGATAAAATGAAAGCACAGGGGAAAGTAAGTTTTTTGATAGGTTGTGTTCAAGACGAGTTTCCTAAAATTCCTAACACTGATACAATTTTCACACAGTTTGAAAGAAAATATTTGTCAGATTTCCCGTTTATTAAAAATATAGAAGAAGAAATTTTAACTCAAAGATTTTACGCTTATACTTCTGCTTTAAGTTGCAGTGAAAAATTATATGTAAGCTATGTGTCTTCTCAAAATCCTAGCGAAATTATAAGCCAAATTCAAAGTGTTTGCAGTGTAGATGTAATAGAAGATTTGCCGTATAGTTATTTTGCAAACTCATATAAATCTGCTTTGTCGGTCGCTGTTAAAATTTGCAGGGAGAATTCTGTAGAAAGCGCAAGCCTTAAAAAACTTATAAAAGAAAATGAAGTGCTTGACAAAAAATTCACATCTATTATAAATAGTATAGATAAAAAAGATTTAATTATAGAAAATGCTAATACTGCTCAAAATTTATTTAATTTAAATTACCTTTCACCCTCACAAATTGACACTTACCATAGGTGTAAATTTAGGTTCTTTTGTCAGTATGGAATAAAAGCCAAAGAAAAGTCGTTAGCAGAAATTGATGTTTTAGAATACGGCACAATAATGCATTATGTGTTTGAAAATGTGCTTAAGGAACAAGAAAAATACATAAGTTTATCAGAAATTTTGCTTGCAGAAATGGTGAAAAATTTAATTGTAGACTACTGCGACAAAGAACTTGGCGGATATTTAAACCTTGATGTAAGGGATAAATACAGGTTAACTCGTGTTACAAAAACTGCTGTTGTAATAGTTACAAGGCTTATGAAAGAGCTAAGCCAAAGCAAATTTTCACCGAAATATTTAGAACTAAAACTAGAAAAAGATACCGATTTCCCAGCGCTTGAAGTTATAAGAGAAAATGGTGAGAAAATAAATGTTGGTGGAATAATTGACAGAGTTGACATTTACGAAAACGATAAAGGCAAATATGTTAGAATAGTCGATTACAAAACAGGTCATAAAGATTTTAAGCTTTCCGACATTTTGCAAGGAATTAGCCTGCAAATGCTTATTTATTTAAGTGCATTACAAAATACAGGACTTTTGCCAGCTGGTGTGCTTTACATGCCATCTTCTTTTCCAGAAATCAGTGCTAGCCGTGACCAAAAAGCTGAAAAGTTAGAAGAAGAACGCAGTAAAAAAATGTGCATGAGTGGTATGGTTTTACAAGACACTCAAATAGTTAAGGCTATGGAAGAAAAACTAGAGGGCAAATATATTCCAATTAAGTTGAAAAAGGACGGAAGTTATTCAAGCACTGAAAACCTTATCAAAAATAACGAACTTGAAAAAGTGTTCAGTTTTGTTAGAAATATAATTGCGACTATGGCAAACGACTTAGCTAGTGGTAATGTAAAGGCAGAACCTTTGATGATTAACACAAACGCTTGTAGTTATTGCCCATATGCGTGCGTGTGTTTAATAGAAAATAATCAAGATGTTATAGAGCAAAAATTAAACAAACAAACAGCTTTGGATATTATAGAAAACAAGCTTTTAAGTGAAAAAGAAAAGGAGTGATAAAATGAGAAATTGGACAGATGCACAAGCAGATGCAATAAGTGCAAGACGTGGCACCGTGCTTGTTTCAGCAGCTGCTGGTTCTGGTAAAACAGCAGTTTTAGTTGAAAGGTTAATTCAAAGAATAACCGACACCGATAACCCAATAGATGCCGACAAAATGTTAGTTGTAACTTTCACAAATTCAGCAGCAGCCGAGATGAAAGAACGTGCAGAAAAAGCTGTTTTATCACTTTTAAAACAATATCCACAAGATAAACATTTGCAAAGGCAACAAATGTTAATACATCAAATGAACGTAAGTACCGTTCATGGTTTTTGTTCTAAACTTTGTAAAGAATATTTTCACGTTTTGGATATTGCACCAGATTTTAAGATAATACCAGATAAACAAAACGAAGATTTAATAGAAACTGCCATTTCAAAAGTTATTCTTGATAAATTAAACGAAAATGATTATGTTTTGTCAGATGCTTTTAGCTCTGAAAGGAATGACGAAAGACTTTACAGTACGATTAAAAGTTTGTACAACTTTGCAAACACACATATTTCGCCGAATGATTGGCTTGACGAAAAGCTTGAAATGTACAATATTAGTGGGTATATCGAAGAGTCTGAGTGGGGAAAAACTTTAATAGAACACGCAAAACAGCTTGTCGAGCTTTGTTTAAACCTTACAAATGACAGCCTAAATAATATGACAGAAGACGAAAAGATTTTCACAGCGTATAACCCTGCTTTTACTCAAGACTTGGTTGTTTTAGAAGAGCTTATGAACACTTTGCAGATAAAACGTTGGGACGAAATTTGTGAAGCTTTTGGTGACGTTAAGTGGAAAAAATTAGGTACACTTAAAGGCTATAATGATGACCCACTTAAAATCAAGCTAACTTCTAGCCGTAAAAATGTAAAGGCGAAAATAGAAACTTTGACAGAATATTTTTGCGACAACGAGAAACAATGTCTTGAAGATATTCAAAATAGCTATCAAGTCGCAAAAAATCTTATAGAAACAGTAAAATCTTTTGGCGATGAATTTGCTAAGCTTAAAAAAGACAAAAAATTTCTTGATTACAACGACTTAGAACATAAAACTTTGGAACTGCTTTTAAGTAGAAACGAAAAAACTATTGTTCCAAGTGAAATTGCCTTGCAAATTTCCGATAGGTTTGAAGAAATTATGATTGACGAATACCAAGATACAAATCAAGTGCAAGACTGGATTTTTAGGGCTATTTCTAAAAATGACAACAATAAATTTATGGTTGGCGACTTGAAACAATGTGTTTACAGTTTTAGGCAGGCAATGCCCGAAATTTTTATTTCTTATAAAGAGAGATTTTTAAAATACGATAAAAACAAGGACGAATACCCAGCTAAAGTTATACTTGATAAAAACTTTAGGTCAAGGGATACGGTAATTACAAGCATAAACAATGTTTTCACAAGGCTTATGTCTAAAAGCTGTGGTGGTGTGGATTATAACGAGGAAGAAGCCTTAAGCCAAGGAGCAATTTACCCTGAAAACGTAGGTTGTGAAACTCAAATAGACTTTTTACAAAAAGGTGATTTACCTACAGAAATTGCCGAGGCAAGACATATTGCAAGCACTATTAACGAAATTATGCAGTCAGATTTTTTAGTAACGGACGGAGATAAACAAAGAAAAGCTACGTACAGCGATTTTTGTATTTTGTTAAGAAACACTAAAAACACAGCTAGTATTTATGCAAAAGAACTAGAAGAAAACGGCATACCGGCATGGTCACAGTCTACTCAAGGGTTTTTCAGCAAAAAAGAAATTATGTACATACTTTCTTTTTTGGAGGTAATTGACAACCCTAATCAAGATATTCCATTGCTTTCGCTTTTAATGGGGCCAATTTACGGCTTTAATCCAGACGAAATTGCAAAGCTTAGAATTGAAAATAAAAATGTTAGCCTTTACGTGGCTTTAAGAAAAAGTGATAAATTCAAAACTTTTATAGCTGATATTGAAAAATACAGGCTTATTTCTTTACATATGCCTACAGATTTATTTTTAAATAAACTTTATATTGATACTTCGTACGAAGATATAGTTTTGGCAATGGACAATGGACAAGAGCGTGTTGCTAACCTTCGTCAGATAAGACAATATGCAACTGAATTCGAAAGTTCTGGTTATGTTGGAATTGCTGGTTTTATTCGCTTTATAAACAATTTAAAACGTAATAATTCAGACCTTGAGGCAGCAAATTTAGTGTCTGAAAAAGCTGATGTTGTTAAAATTATGAGCATTCATAAATCTAAAGGGCTAGAGTTTCCAGTGTGTATCGTTGCAGGGCTTGGCAAAAAAGGCAGAACAATCACCGACGATGTAGTTCTAAATTCAAATTTAGGTTTAGGCATGAAGTTAAGGGACAAACAAAGTTCTTATAAATACAGCAACGTTATAAGGGAAGCTATAGCACTTCAAAACAAAATGGAAAAGATGTCAGAAGAACTAAGAGTTTTATACGTTGCTATGACAAGAGCAAAAGAAAAGCTAGTGATGATTTCTACTATAAGAGGTGTAGAAAAAACAGCGACAAACTTAAACGCCCTTTTAACAAAAGGCGAGCGAATAAAACCTTATAGCGTTAAAAGCTTAAGTACAATGGCGCAGTGGCTTATGCTGTGTTGTTTAAAACACCCTAATGGAAATTATTTGCGTGACTTAGCCAGTGCAACTGACGATATAATCTCTTACGATAATTTTACACCGTGGAATATTAGAGTTATAACCACCTTTGCAAGCGAAGAAAAATTATGTAAAATAGAAGAAACACCTCAAGTAGCTGATATGGATTTAGTAGAAGAACTTAAGAAAAAAGTTGAATTTAAATACGAAAAAGCGTATCTTAACAAAATTCCAGCCAAAGTTACGGCTTCTTCTATAGCACATAAGCAAGACGAAATACACCAAACTTTGTCTACACCTGCATTTTTGGCTAAAAAAGGCTTAACAGCTGCTCAAAAAGGAACAGCACTTCATAATTTTATCGAGTATTGTAATTTTGAAAATGCTATTATAAATCCAAGTCTTGAAGCTCAAAGACTAGTAAAAGACGCTTTTATTACAAAAGAGCAAGCAGATGTAATTGATTTTGGAAGAGTAAAAGCCTTTTTAAATAGTCCACTTGGAACAAGGATATTAAACTCAAATGAAGTTGATAGGGAATTTCGCTTTTTTGCAGATATTCCAGCATCACTTGTAGACAAAGAATTTCCAGGTGATGTTAAGGTAAGTTTGCAAGGGGCTGTAGACTGTTGTTTTGTGGAAAATGGTAAGCTTTATATTGTTGATTTTAAAACTGACAGAATAAAAGAAACTAAAGATTTTATAAAAGAGTATGGAATTCAACTTCAACTTTATGCAAATGCTTTAAAACAAGTTAAAAACATGGAAATAGGTGCTTGTTTTATATATTCTTTTTACTTGGATAAGCAAATAGAACTTGATAATATGTTGTAAATGTGTTATACTTAAAAAAACAAGTTAGAAATGTTGGAGATGACAAACATGCAATTACAAGAAAGTTTTGATATTATAGAGAAAACCCTTTGGGGAAAATTAGAAGAACAAGAATTTAATTCAGCTGAAAGTTTTCAAGACAAAGACGGCAAAGCTATAATTTTTACAAGTGAAATGACAGCTTACAGCGTTTTATATAATGTTAAGAAAAAATGTTTCGAATTTAGGTCGGGTGTTTTAAATGAAGATAATAAGGTTGATGATTGGAAAAAACTGTCAACTTGGCTTTTTGAAATGAATAATAGCACCCCAGCTGATGCACAAAGCATTGCAAATGACTTTGCTGATATAGCAGCTGGACCTAAAATGACAGCAGATGTTAAGAGTATTACAAAACCTGCTAAAAAGAAGAAAAATGAAGACGGAAATATAGACGCACAGTTTTTCTTTAACCGTTTAGCTTTTGTTTTTCCTAGTCTTAAAGATGCTATGAATCAAGAGAGAATTATTTTCGGTAAAGTTAGATTTGCTACAATGGCTAAAGAAGTTATTCCACAAATGACTGAAGACGTAGCTAAACAAGGTGGAGCAGACTTTGACAAACTTTGTGAAATTTTTAGCGACATGTATCAAAGTGGAGATTTAGAAGTTAGAGGTCTTATTATTTACGGTATTTTCAATAGTTTAAGTAATGAAACTATGGATAAGCTATCAGAAAAATTCAGCCCTGACTTTAAAAAGCTTTATAAATATTCTAAAAAACTAAAAAACAAAAAGATAAAACCAAACAAACCTAAAAAACGTAGTGCAGTTGTAGCAGCAGCTATAGATAACGCTAACAAACAAGCTGGTAAATAATTAAAATTTAAAAGAATTTCTGGTTAAATGCTATTGACATTTAATATGTGGTATGTTACAATTAATATACCTCAAAACAGGGGTTCTTTTTTTGTGCTGTTTTGAGGGAGGCGAAGAGTTGACTTCTTTGCTGGTAATACTTATTAGCACATAAGTTAACATCAAACAAAATTTATTCCGTAAAGCGGGAGGTGCCGTTATGAGAGTTAAAGTAACTATGTCTTGCACAGAGTGCAAACAACGCAATTACAACACAATGAAAAACAAAAAAAATGACCCAGACAGACTTGAAATGAATAAATATTGCAAGTTCTGCAAAAAACACACAGCTCACAAAGAAACAAAATAAGTTTGGAGGATAAAGAATATGCCAGAAGCAAAAGTTAAAAAACCAAATGTGTTTTCAAACGCTCTTAAGGCAACATCTAAATTTATTCGTGACTGCAAGGGTGAACTAAAAAGAATTGTATGGCCTACAAAGCAAGCAGTTCTTAAAAATATGGGCGTAGTATTAATCACAGTGTTAATCGCTACTATCTGTATTTTCGCTCTAGACAGCGTATTCATGAACTTATTAGGACTTGTGATGGACGTAGCTAATTAACTTCGTTTAATTGCTTTATAATTGAAACGGAGGAAAAGATATGTCTGAAGGATTAAAATGGTACGTTGTTCACACATACTCAGGGTATGAGAATAAGGTTGCCTCTAATCTCGAAAAAGTTGTAGAAAATCGTGGCTTACAAGATTTTATCAAGGAAATTAAAGTTCCAACAGAAATGGTTACAGAAATTCGTGAGGATGGAAAAACTAAAGAAGTTGAAAGAAAAATTTTCCCAGGTTATGTAATAGTTAAAATGATTGTTACAGACGAATCTTGGTATGCGGTTAGAAATATCCGTGGTTGCACAGGTTTTGTAGGTACAACTACCGACCCTATTCCATTATCTGACGAAGAAGTGGAAAGACTAGGTGTAGAGAGAAGAAGTGTAGAAGTCGCCTATAATGTAGGGGACTCAGTAAAAGTCGTCCACGGACCACTAGATGGATTCGTAGGTACAGTTACAGAAATTGATATACCAAATGGTTCAGTTAAAGTAGTTGTTTCTATGTTTGGACGAGAAACCCCAGTAGATTTGGAATTAGGTCAAGTTGAACTGGTTTTAGGATAAAGTAAATAGCGTTAACGCTTTTTATGAGGGGCTAGTCCCCAGTGGGAGGAACACCAAAATGGTGATTCCGCCATCAACCACGAATTTTGGAGGTGCAAAGAAATGGCTCAAAAGGTAACGGGCTTTATTAAGCTTCAAATACCTGCCGGTAAAGCTACACCGGCTCCACCAGTAGGTCCTGCACTAGGACAACATGGTGTTAACATTATGGCGTTTACAAAGGAATTTAACGAACGCACAAAGAACGATGTAGGATTAATTATCCCTGTAGTAATTACAGTATATGCAGACCGTTCATTCACATTTATAACCAAAACTCCTCCTGCAGCTGTTCTAATTAAGAAAGCTTGCGGAATTGAAAGCGGTTCAGGTGTGCCAAACAAAACTAAAGTTGCAAAAATTACAAAAGAGCAAGTACAAAAAATTGCTGAACAAAAAATGCCTGACTTAAATGCTTCAAGTATCGAAAGTGCAATGAGCATGATCTCTGGTACAGCAAGAAGCATGGGTATAGAAGTAGTAGACTAATAATTACCCGGGTGGGAGGAAAACTTCCGATATTTACCACTCTAGGAGGAAAATAATCAATGAAACACGGTAAAAAATACGTTGATAGCGTTAAGCTAATCGACAAATCTAAGTTCTACGATGCTAACGAAGCTTTAGATTTATGCATTAAAACTGGTACAGCTAAATTTGACGAAACTGTTGAAGTTCACGTTAAATTAGGTGTTGACGGTCGTCATGCAGATCAACAAGTTCGTGGTGCTATCGTTCTTCCAAACGGTACAGGTAAAAATGTACGTGTTTTGGCAATTTGTAAAGATGATAAAATCGAAGCTGCTAAAGCTGCTGGTGCAGACTTTGTTGGCAGTGCTGATATGATTCAAAAAATTCAAACTGAAAACTGGTTAGATTTCGACGTTCTAATTACAACACCTGACATGATGGGTCTTGTAGGTCGTCTAGGTAGAGTTTTAGGTCCTCGTGGCTTAATGCCTAACCCAAAAGCTGGTACAGTTTCTCCTGACATAGCAAGAGCTATTACAGAGGCTAAAGCTGGTAAAATTGAGTATCGTCTAGACAAAACAAATATTATCCACTGCCCAATTGGTAAAGTTTCATTCGGAGTTGAAAAACTTGAAGAGAACTTTGACACACTTTTAGGCGCAATTGTAAAAGCTAAACCAGCTGCTGCAAAAGGACAATATGTTAGATCTTGTGTAGTAAGTGCTACAATGGGTCCTGGTGTTAAAATTAACGCTAGCAAACTTATGTAAAACTGTTGACATTTATTAAAATAAGTGTTACAATAATAAAGCTGTTTACCATAGACAGCAGGTCTGACTTAGTCAGTTAAAGGTTCGCCCACCTGCCGAGGAAGCAATAAAGATACTGTATTTGTGTCATTATGCCTTTCCCGGTTAAACGGGGAAGGTTTTTTATATTATTAAAGCGAGGTGAATGGTTTGCCAAGTACAAGTGTTTTAGAAGCAAAACAAAAAGTTGTTGCTGAACTAAAAGAAAAAGTTACATCTAGCGTTGCAGGTGTATTAGTAGATTACAAAGGAATTAGTGCTGAAAACGACACAAAACTTCGTAAGGAGTTACGTGAAGCTGGTGTTGACTACTTTGTTGTTAAAAACACACTACTAAAATTAGCAATAGCAGATACAGATTTCGAAGGTCTTTCTTCAGTTTTAGAAGGAACTACAGCTATGGCTGTATCACAAGATCCAATATCTGCTGCGAAAATTCTTAACGAATACGCAAAAAAATCAGAGGGTGCTTTTACAATTAAATCCGGTTATATGGATTCAAAAGTATTAACAACTGCTGAAATTTCAGAATTAGCAGAGCTTCCAAGTAAAGAAGGTCTACTACAAATGCTTCTTAGTGTTCTTACTTCTGGTACAAGAGGTCTTGCAGTTGCTCTTAATGCTATTGCAGAAAAAGAAACAGAGGGCGATGTTGCTTAATTAAGCAAAATTAACCACAAAAGTGGAAAAAATTATTAAAATTAAATTTTATCGGAGGAATATAAAATGGCTGATATCGCAAAATTTATCGAAGACATTAAAGCTCTTACAGTTTTAGAGCTAAACGAATTAGTTAAAGCAATTGAAGAGGAGTTCGGTGTTTCTGCTGCTGCTCCTGTAATGATGGCTGGTGGCGCTGCTCCTGCTGCTGCTGCAGAACAAACAGAATTCGACGTAATTCTAAAATCTGCTGGTGGTAACAAAATCGCAGTTATCAAAGCTGTTAAAGAAATCACAGGTCTTGGCCTTAAAGAAGCAAAAGCTGTTGTTGACGGCGCTCCAAAAGCTGTTAAAGAAGCTGCTTCTAAAGACGATGCTGATGCAATCAAAGCTAAACTTGAAGAAGCTGGCGCAGAAGTTGAAGTTAAATAATTTCAAATTCAAAACTCCTACACAATTGTGTAGGAGTTTTTCTTTTTTAAAAATTAATTACTTAAATTTAAGCTGTTACACTTTTTGATTTGATAAATTTGCATTTTTGATTTTTGTGATGTATAATTAAGTAAATCATTTGTAAGGAGCTATTATGAGATTAGATAAATATTTGAAAGTATCAAGAATTATAAAAAGAAGAACTGTAGCTAATGAAGCTTGCGATGCTGGCAAAGTTATAGTAAACGGCAAAATTACAAGAGCGTCTTACGACGTAAAAGAGGGCGATGTTTTGGATTTACAACTAGGTGTACGCTCTATTAAGGTGAAAGTTACAACAGTTTTAGAATTTGTTAGAAAAGAAAACGCTGGCGAAATGTACGAGGTGATTTCAGAAGAATAAATCTAAACTTTATAGCATAATATTAAAAAAGCTATAAAGGTGTTGGTGAAATTGACAAACGACAAAAACATAAAAATAAATCATACAGTAACATTAAATTCAAAGGAATTACTAACGGTAACTGCTGTTATCAAGGTGGAATATTTATCTCCAGAGGGTGTTTTGTTAGATACTCAAGTGGGGAAGATAGGTGTAAAAGGAGCTAATTTGTTTGTAGATAATTTAAACTCTGAAACAGGTGTTATCACTATAAAAGGCTTAATTAATTCTTTTACTTATTACGATAAAGACAGCAAAAGCAATTTTTTGAAAAGAATTTTCGGTTAGTTAAATATGGATTACAGTATTGTTTATTCTGAGCAAGCTATAACCGTTTATTTGATTTCGGGTTTGATGCTAGGCGTTGTTTATAGCTTTAACAGCTTTATAAAAATGTTTTTTTCTGTTAATAAAGTCGTCAATTTTTTGCTCGATTTTTCCTTTGCAATTGTATGCGTTTTAACAGTTTTTGCAATAGCTCTTACAATTGCTAATGGGAGATTAAGATTTATACAGTTTTTTTGTCAAAGTATTTCTTTTACAAGTGTTGTATATTTGTTTGATTTCACAAAAAGAAGAAAAAAATAATATATTTACACTTTTTTACTTGATTATTCATTGCTTTATAAGTTATAATAGAATATATCTATATAAGTGAGGTTATAGAGTTGAAAGAGATTACTACAAAAAAATACAAACCAAGCCTAGTTCTTAAAATAGCTATAATTTTTGGCTTTGTGTTTTTAATTGGAACAATAATCAGTCTGCAAGTTACTATTATCGATAAAGAAAAAGAACTTTCAGATTTTAATGACAAAATAGAAGTGCAATCAGTTATAAATGAAGAAATTAAATTTTCTTTAGACGAATACGAAGACGGTCAAGACGAATTAATAGAAGAAGAAGCTAGAACCGAGTATGATTACTCAAAAATAGGCGAAAGAGTTTTTGAAATAATAGGTGCAAATTAAAGGGGAATAACCCAGGAGGACATAGTTTTTATATGCAAGTTGAGGTTGGAGCAATATTTGACGGAAAAATTACAGGAATTACTAAATTTGGTGCTTTTGTAGATTTTGCAGAAGACAAAACAGGTATGGTTCATATATCTGAGGTAGCACCAACTTTTGTAAAGGAAATTAAAGATTTTTTGACCATGGGTCAAGATGTTAAAGTTAAGGTTTTATCTATTGCGGAAGATGGCAAAATTGCGCTTTCTATTAAGCGTGCCACAGAAACGGCAAAACCTCGCCAAGAAAAATTTGCGCCAAGAGAAAAAAGACAAGACAGACCACCTAGAAATAACTTTAGACGTAGCGAACCAGTTGTTAGTCCAGGCAGACCAGGCGAATACGAGTGGCAAAATAAATCGCAACAAGGTACTGGAGATTTTGAAGACATGCTTTCAAAATTCAAACAGTCAAGCGACGAAAAAATTTCAAATTTAAAACGCAATACAGACTCAAGAAGAAGTGGACATTCTTCACGTCGTGATAAATAAGAAAACAGTCAAGCGCTTCAGCTGTCTTTTAGATTTCTGACAGCGCTTGTTTAATTTATAAAATGAATGGAATTAAAATGACAAATTATAACGTAGTATGCCCTTGTTTATTAGGGGCAGAGGGCTTAGTTGCCGAAGAATTAAGAGCGATGAATTTAAACGGCGTAAGTGCCGAAAATGGTAGAGTAAGCTTTACTGGCGACATGCAAATGATTGCTAGAGCTAACCTTAATTCAAGATATTCTGAAAGAATTTTAATAGAGCTAGGCAATTTTTATGCTGATAGCTTTGAGGCTTTGTTTGAAGGAACTAAAGCGTTACCGTGGGCTGATATTATTGGCAGAAACAATGCTTTTCCTGTAAAAGGTAGAAGCGTTGGCAGTAAACTGACAAGCATTCCTGATTGTCAGGCGATAATCAAAAAAGCGATTGTAGAAAAATTAAAACTATCTTATAAAACCGATTGGTTTAAAGAAACTGATTCTATAATTCAAGTGCAATTTTTGATAATGAAGAACAAAGTAAGCCTTATGATTGACACAAGTGGCGCAGGACTTCACAAAAGAGGTTACAGAAAAACTTCGACAGAAGCGCCTATCAAAGAAACTTTAGCCGCTATGATGGTTAAACTTGCAAGAGTTCGTGACGATGCAACTTTTTATGACCCGTTTTGTGGATCTGGCACAATTTTAATAGAGGCAGCTACATATGCTCATAACATTGCACCAGGTCTAAAAAGACATTTTGCAGCAGAGAGATGGTCTGATACTTCATTTTGGGAAACAGAAAGAGCAAGAGCAAAAGATTTAATTAAAAGAAATGCAACCTTTCAAGCTTATGGAAGTGATATTGACCAAGAGGCTGTAGATTTAAGCCTAGCTAATATAAAAAAAGCAGGCGTTTCTAACAAAATAGAGGTCGAAAAAAGAGATATTATAGACTTCCAAAGAAATACTCAATATGGTTGTGTAATTTGCAACCCACCTTATGGCGAAAGATTGTTAGATTTGCACTCTGCTAGAGATTTATACAAAACGATGGGGCAAGTATTCCAGCCTCAAAAAGGTTGGGGTTACACTATTATAAGCCCAGACGAAGAGTTTGAAAAAATCTTTGGCAAAACAGCTGATAGAAGAAGAAAACTTTATAATGGAATGTTAAAATGTCAAGTTTTTATGTATTATAAATAAATTAAAAGAGGTATAATATGAGATACGTTTTTGTTGTTAATCCTAACGCTGGTGTTAAAAATATTTATGAAGATGTAGAAAATAAGATAAATCGTCATTTCGCTAATAGTGAAATTGAGTATAAAATATGCCAATCTATAGAAAAAGGCGATATAACTTACATTTGTAGATGCGAAGCTGAAACAGGCGATGAAGTTAGAATTTACTGCTTTGGTGGCGACGGCACACTTTGGGAAGCTGTTAACGGCATAGTTGGTTTTGATAATGTTGAACTTGGAGTTTTTCCAAGTGGTAGTGGAAATGATTACATCAAAACTTTTGGACAAAGAAAAGATTTCCTTGATTTTGCTGCACAAATGGACGGTGAAAGTATTGAAGTTGATTTAATAAAAACAGATAACGGAATAAGCATCAATAATGTTTGCTTAGGTTTCGACGCTAAAATCGCTATTGGCATGACAAAATTTAAGAAGTTACCTTTAGTGGGTGGCTCAAGAGCATATGACTTATCACTTGCAAACAGTTTGCTTACACGCATTGGTGACGATTTTGATATTACACTTCAAACTAAAGATGGAAAAGAAAATTTTTCAGGCAGATTTTTATTTGCAACAGCCTCAATCGGTCAATATTACGGTGGAAGTTTTAACGTTGCACCTTTAGCTAAGGTTGATGATGGGCTAATCGACTTTGTTTTAATCAAAAAGCCACCACTTGTGAAAATTCCAGGACTTGTAAATCTTTATAAAAATGGCGAGCATATAAACGACGCTAAATTCGAACCATATTTAATTTACCGTCAAGGTTACAGCATGGAAATAACAAGCAAAAATGAAGTTTACTGTGTACAAGATGGTGAAGGACAAAAAGTTAAAAAAGAAAGTATAGTTTTAAGTCCTTATAAAATAAAATTTATTTTACCAAAAGGTATAGAATTTTTAAAAAAATAATTACAAATTCCCTTGACTTTTTAGTTGTTTTGTGTTATTATATATCAGCAGTCAGCAATACTGCTGAATATGCGGAGGGGTGTCCGAGTGGTTTAAGGAGCTAGTCTTGAAAACTAGTGATATCGAAAGGTACCAAGAGTTCGAATCTCTTCCTCTCCGCCATTTTTTTATTTAAAAAGATATATTCACCTTGGAGAAGTACCCAAGTGGTGAAGGGGCTCCCCTGCTAAGGGAGTAGGTTGGGAAACTGGCGCAAGGGTTCAAATCCCTTCTTCTCCGCCATATACTGTAGTCAATAAAGATGTACCTGAGAAAAAACTCAGTGTTTACGCCCTTTATTGGCTACTTTTTCTATCTAAAAAGGTGTTTTTTGATAGTGCGTTTTGAGTACTGTACTATGTGGTTAAAAAGGATTTGAACTAATACGAACAGGTAAAATCCCCCATTTCGACTAGCGCCCTAAAATTTATTAGATAAAATATAGAAAAATAATACATAAATTAAAAAAATTCGAAGTCAAAAAATATATCTAAAAAAGTAGTGCCGTTTTTGTTTTTTAAAATCTTCACTGACTGGCGCCCTTTCTGTACAACACAATTTAATAATAAAAACTAAGGCTAATATGAGATGCAAATATAATTGTTGCATTTGATATTAGTCTTTTTTACATTTAGGCAAAAATAAAAGAAAACTAAACTCAAGCCCCAGATTATCAAATTAATTGATAGTCTGGGTCTTTTTTTATTTTATGGAAAAGGAGTTTGAAATGCTAGTCCGATATAAAAAGAATGGTCAACCACATTTGTATGACACAAATAATATACCGATACAAACGCAAGCGACCGAAGAAGAAATAAATAAACCGTTTGAAAGCTGTGGGAGTTGCAAGTATGCATCCCATGGCTTTTTGTGTTATACGAAAGAAGGTGAGTGTCTTCGAACAGTATTAGGAAAATATCAGAAGAAAACAAACAACATTAAAAGGAGTAATTAAATGTATTTTACATTAAAAAGAAAAGACAGTGAACACACTGTTACAGATTGGCTTCCCTGCTTTGAAAAAGATTTGCAAGGTATTTGTGATAAGTTAAATATCAAAAATGATATGAAAACAAAAGTAAAGATTGTAGAAGTTGTCAACTTTAGTGAATTGACTACTATGTTAAAAGATATAGAAGTAAATCTTGAAGAACTAAACTTTTTTATGAAATATTATAAGAACCTTTCACAAAGAGATATTAAAACACTTTACGCAGTTGCAGATGCCAAGAAAATCGATAATATGAAAGATTTAATAAATTTAGCATACAACACCAGTTGTTATAATCTGATAGATGATTGCAACAATCTGAATGAACTTGGTAAAGAACTTTATCTTCATGAACATGAAAGTATGGAACTAGATATTTTAGAAAAGTTTGACGGTAAAAGATATGTGGAGAATATCATAGAAAATAATACTCCCTATCTTGAATCAAAATATGGAAAAATATATCCCAATAATAATAAAGTAGTTGAAGCGTATAACGGAAAGACATTTCCTTTATATTGGTGTACACATTGTGCGTTAACAATGCGACTTGAAACCAAAACCGCTACCGAATACTTATATTTACCTTGTGAAAAAACAGAAATAGACAAAGCAATTGAAAGATTAGGTATTGATAATATATCTAAAGCAAAACTTTTAGTAGAAGATTGTGATTGGTCTAGGAAAATAAAAAATATAATATTCTTTGACTTTAGCTTAAAAAACTTAAATAAATTCGCAGAAATATTTGAAAAGTATGGCTCAACCAATTCCTTAGAAAAACTTGTTAGTATAATAGATATCCAGACTACTAGTGAACTTGAAATCTTACTAAAGTCACAATATGAATTAGAGTTTATTCCAAATGTTCACGACACATCTGAATTAGGTAGATATATGACTATGAATAGTGAAAACGATAAAAACCATATTGAGTTTAATAAATATGGAATTGAGAAGTCGTTGGAAGAATCAGGAGTTTTCACAACACAAGGTTATCTAGCATACAAAGGTTATAACAAAGATATGATGGATATTTTAAACAAAAAACTGAATATAAACTTGGATAACACGTTTGAGATTCAAGAAATGAAATTATATGTACCTTTAAAAATAGTAAATTGTGATGAAGAAATCTCTACACAAGAGTTGGCTGATTATGAAGATGAAATTGCTGATTATCTCAAAAACTTTCAAAAAGATTTACCAGAGCGTGGCTTGATGGAAGATTATTTCGCAAAAGATGTTGTAAATTGTAAAGTTCAAAGATATGAATTAACTGTTGAAACAGTAAAAGGCGAGTTAATGGGTGTAATGCTTATACAATTAAATGCTCCACTTACAGAAAAAGAACTTGAAAAGTTCAAGTCCTCAGAGGTAAATCAGTTAAAAACAGGTATAGGCGATAAAATCGAGCAACAGGAAATCATTTGTGGAAACAAAAATTATAATATCTGCTTTTGGAATAGTGATAAAGATTGGGAAATCAACACAGCAGAGGAGTTAGAACGAAATGAACCAGTGCAAACCCAAGGATTTATGATGAAAGGTTTCTGATATAAATTTAATTATCTTAAAACAGCGTTATAAAAAAGTCAGAAAAACAAAATGATTTTAAAGGAGAAAAATATGAGATTTTACATTAACAATGGCAACAATCAAAGCAGTATTAATTTACCTGGCAAGGAAAAAGAAATTGCAGAGTGCTATGAGGAGTTGGGTCTTGAGAATAGCACAAAGTCTAAAATCACAATTGACGAAGTATATATCAATGATGATTTATCTGAAATTCTAATGGATAAAGAAACCAATCTTGATGAATTAAATTTTTTTATGAAATATTTTGATAGCCTATCAAAATATGGAATCAAGACTTTTTATGCAGTGGCAAGTGCTAAGCAGCTCGACAACATGAAAGATTTGATAAACTTGACACAGAACACAAATTGTTATAGCCTTGTAGACGATTTTAGCGACCTTAAAGAGTTAGGACGAAAGTTGTACATCAACGAAGAAGGGGGCGTTGCTACAAGCGTGTTGCGAGAGTTTGACGGAAAAAGTTATGTGGAAAATATGATTAGAAATAACCCTTCCCCACTTGCCTCAAAATATGGACTTGTGTATCCAAACAGAAATAAAGAATACGAAGTTTATAATGGAAAAACATTGCCAGCTTTTTGGTATGAACCTTGCCCAATTACAATGCGACTTGAAACAGAAAAAGCAAGTGAATTTATTTATCTACCTTGTGAGCAAGCCGAGATTGACAAAGCACTTGAAAGATTAGAAATAGACGATGTCACAAAAGCAGAACTTGCAGTAGAAGATCATGATTTGCCAGAAAAAGTTTCAGAAATTATATTCTCTGATTTTAGGCTTGAAAATTTGAATGAATTTGCAAATATTATCAACGAAAAAGGTGCAAGTTTTGAATTTGACGAACTTATTACAGCAACAAAGATAACAACAGCCGAAGAACTAAAAACCTTATTAAATGCACAACATGAATTTGAATTAATCCCAAATGTGTATAGTACATTAGATTATGGAAAACACATGATAATTGACAGTGGCAGATATGAGTATGATGAGGAACTTGAAAAATATACCGATTTCAATAAATATGGAATTGATAGAATGTTGGAAGAATCAGGAGTTTTTACACTTCAAGGATATGTTGCCTACAAAGGTTATAACCAAGATATGATTGATATTTTAAATAAGAATCTACACATGAATTTGGATAACACCTTTGAGCCACAAGAAATGAAACTTTATGTACCCTTAAAAATTGTCAGCTATGATGAAGAAACCGATTATGGCTACTATGAAAAAGGTAATTACGAAGAAGAAATCTCTCCACAGGAGTTGGTAGATTACGAAGATGAAATCAATGATTACATTAAAAATTATCAAAACGATTTGCCAGAACGTGGATTGATGGAATATTACAGTGCCAAAGACAGCGTAAATGCTAAAGTTCAGCGATATGACTTATCTGTTGAAACTGTAAAAGGCGAACTCATGGGAGTTATGAATTTGCAGTTAAATGCTCCACTAACAGAACAAGAACTTGAAAAATTTATGGAATCAGAATCAGGTCAACTTAGTGACGGCCTAGGCGAGGGTTTGGAACAACAAGACATCAAATGTGATGGCAGAGATTACAATATCAGCTTTTGGAGCAGTGATGATAATTGGAAAATCAGCACAGCAGAAGAACTCGGAATTGAAGAACCAACAC